>NZ_JAHLQN010000001.1:1262522-1893784 GCF_018919205.1 Dysosmobacter acutus | reverse complement strand
CATACATATCTCCGCGGAGCTGCCGCCGCCTGGAAACTCTACAAATGAGGTGATTGCATTGCGAGCATCTGTCAAACGAATCATCGAAGAGCTGAAGGTCCTTTATCCGGATGCCCTCTGCTCTTTGGACTACCAAAAGGACTATGAGCTTCTCTTCTCCGTGCGCCTGGCCGCACAGTGCACCGACGCCCGGGTCAATCTGGTCACTCCGGCGCTTTTTGCCCGCTTTCCCACGCTGGAGAGCTTTGCCGAGGCCGACCCGGCGGAGGTGGGTGAGTACATACGCTCCTGCGGCTTTTTCAATACCAAGTCCAGGGACTTGGTGGAGTGCGCCAAGGTGCTGGTAGACAAATTCGGCGGAAAGGTGCCCGGCACCATGGAGGAGCTGACCAGTCTGCCGGGAATTGGCCGCAAAACCGCCAATTTGATCTTGGGCGACATCTACCACCAGCCCGCCTATGTGTGCGACACCCACTGCATCCGCATTACCGGGCGTCTGGGTTTGACGGACGGCAGCAAAGATCCCCTCTCCGTGGAGCGCCAGCTGCGCGTCTGCCTGCCGCCGGAGGAGTCTTCCGACTTCTGCCACCGCATGGTCCTCCACGGCCGCGCCGTGTGCACCGCCAGAAGCCCCAAGTGCGAAAGCTGCACCCTCCGCCGGGACTGCGCCTATGCCAAGGCAAAGAAATAGGCCGCTGCGGAACGCCCCGTCCTTTTCCATAAATTTGGTCCAAACAAAAAGTGTCTGCCGTGGCGGCAGACACTTTTTTTCATTTCCGGCATAGACTGTACTACAGAGAGGAGTGTTTCCATGGACAACAAGGAACTGGTTGAAAAGCTCAAGGGCAACCAGGCCGCGCTGCAGGCGCTGATGCGCTCGCGGGACGGCCAGGCACTGATGCAGCGGCTGACCCAGGCAGACGGAGGCGCGGCGCTGCAAAAGGCCGCCATGTCCGCCGCAAAAGGCAATACCTCCGACATGGTGCGGATGGTCAATCAAGTGATGCAAAGTCCGGAGGGCGCAGATCTGATCCGCAGGATCAACGAGTCTATTCCCAAGTAAAGGCGGGGTTGTGTGGCTGAATTTGAAGACAAACTGAATGCGCTGCTGAATGATCCCTCCAGCATGGCCCAGATCATGCAGCTGGCCCAGTCCTTTTCCGCCCAAAACGGGAATTCGGCCGCACCGCCGCCTCCGCCGCCCCCCGCACCTGCTGCGGCCGCGCCGCCCCCCGCGGCCGATCCTTCTCCCCTGAGCGGACTGTTGGGCGGACTGGACCCAAACCTCATCGGGAAACTGCTTCCCCTGCTGCAAAATACCGGAGGCAACAGCGAATCCGCCCAGCTGCTGTACGCGCTGCGCCCTTTCCTGAAACCGGAGCGGCAGGACAAAGTGGACCGGGCATTACAGTTGGCGCGGATGATCCACCTGGCAAAGCAGTTCTTTACCAATTGGGAGGCTTAGAGGATGTATAACCGCTATATTCGAAACGATCAGGGCAGTTATACCCGTGTGCAGGAGGAGGAACCCGCCTCCCGCCAGCCCTCTCCTCCCGGCCGGGACGAAGCGCCCCACCAGGAGACTCCGCGCCAGGGGCCGCGGGAACAGGCGCAGCAGGAGCGGCAGCAACATCACGAACCGCCGCCCCACGAAAAAGCGCCGCCCCACCAGGAGCCGCCTCATCACAGCGGGCGGGACCCCCGCTCCGGCTTCATCACCGGAGCGCTGCGCAAGCTCCTGGACCAGCTGCATCTGGACAATGTGGACACCGGGGATTTGCTGTTGCTGCTGATCCTTTTTTTTCTATTTGAAGAAGGCGCGGAAGAAGAGCTCCTGATTGCTCTGGGGCTGATGCTGATCCTGTAAAAAGGCAGCCGCTTATGAAAAGCGGCTGCCTTTTTTCTCATGCGTTGGGCGAGTGGAGCACCGTCCCGTCGGGCAGAGTGAACCGCTCTTCGGTGATGTTGGCGCTGTCCGCCGTGGGCGAACCCATCCGGTAGACCGTAGCGCCGTCCTGGAGCCATTCCGAGGCGATCAGAAGGCCCGTGTCCACCTCCACCCAATAGCGGAGCACGTATCCGTTTTCATCCGGCACAGTCTCCACATAGATGCAGTAAATATCTGAAAGGTTCCGGTAATCGGCGGCCGCGATCTCCTCCACCGGCAGAGTCAGGATGTCCTCATAGGTGGGGATGTGCTGCTCGTTGTCCGAGGAGATGTCCCCCGCTTTTCCGGTAAAATAGGAGAGCGAACTGTCGTACCAGACGTAGGTGGTCTCTCCATCGGTGATGGAGTGGCGGGTGGTGCCGCTGGGCAGGACCGCGTCCACACGGGTCCACCCTCTGCTGAGCGTCACCGTCAGCTCTGTCCTGCTGCTGCCCCCGCTCCAGATGGTCTCCGTGGTGATGGAGCGTGTATAGTCGGTGGGCCGCTCCAACGTTGCAATCACATCCTGCACCGTCTCCGGCGTCACCTCCACACGGATCAGGGTGTCCTCCTCCCCGGACGGGTCCTCCGCGGCAGAGGAGGACGCCCCGGCCTCAGGCAGCTGAAGATGGGGCGTGTTGGGCAGGCTGTTGCGAATCAGCAGCCCGCAGACCAGAAGGACAAGCAGCGCGACTGCCGCAAACAGCGGCAGGTCTTTTTTCCGGTTCACAAGTCCCTCCTTTTCGCTCCTCAGCGGTAGTCCTCCGGACGGGTCTGGCTTTTTCCAAAATACCAGAGGATCGCGTCGGCAATCCTGCGGCAGGCAAACCCGTCGCCATAGGGGTTGACGGCCCTGGCCATCCTGGCATAGGCCTCCTTGCTGCGGATGAGCTCCTCCGCCATTTGGACGATCTTCTCCCGGTCCACCCCGGCCAGCTTCACCGTCCCAGCGGCCACGGCCTCCGGCCGCTCAGTCTCCCTGCGCAGCACCAGCACGGGCTTGCCCAGGGCCGGCGCCTCCTCCTGCAGTCCGCCGGAATCCGTCAGCACCAGGTAGGACCGGGCCATCAGGTTGTGCATCTCGTCGGCGGGCAGCGGGTCGATGAGGTGGGTGCGGGGCGCTCCCCGCAGGTATTCGTCCACCGCCTGGCGCACCACCGGACTGAGGTGCACCGGATAGACCAACTCCACGTCCTCGTTCTCCTCGGCAATCTGCCGCAGGGCCAGCATGATGTTGCGCATGGGCTCACCGTAGTTTTCCCGGCGGTGGCAGGTGACCAGCAGAAGTTTCTTCTTCCCGTAGGGCAGATGGTTCAGCTCTTCGGTGGAAAAGCGGTATCCCTCCCGGACGGTGGTCTTCAGGGCGTCGATCACCGTATTGCCGGTGATGAAGATACCCGATTCCCCCACCGCCTCTTTCAGCAGGTTCTTCTTGTTGTTCACCGTGGGGCAAAAATAGAGGTCCGCGATGGAAGTCACCAGCTTGCGGTTCATTTCCTCTGGAAAGGGAGAATACTTGTCATAGGTTCGCAGCCCGGCCTCCACATGGCCCACAGGCACTTGGTGATAAAAGGCGGAGAGGGCTCCGGCGAAGGTGGTGGACGTGTCGCCGTGGACCAGGATCATATCCGGTTTCAGGGCATCGATGGCCTCGTCCATTCCCAGAAGGCATTTGCTGGTAATGGTGGACAATGTCTGGCGGGGCGTCATAATGTCCAGGTCCCAGTCGGGCTTGAGGTCAAAGACCTCCAGTACGCTGTCCAGCATCTGGCGGTGCTGTGCCGTCACGCAGCACAAGCTTTCAATCTCAGGCCTGCCGGCCAGCTCCTTGACCAGCGGCGCCATCTTGATCGCCTCCGGCCGGGTGCCGAACACGCTCATCACACGCAGCATCACTCATCCTCCTCCTTTGCGGAAGCTTCGTCCTTCTCCTCGTGTTTGCGGCCGTGCTCCTTCAGCTCCTCCATCTCCTCGTGAAGCTCCTCCTTGATCTCCTTGGGGAACACCACACGGGCGGCAGCCGCGCCCACAATGCACAGCGCCACCAAAAACACCATGGCCTTGAGCTCTCCGCTGGTGCTCAGCACCACGGCGGAAAGGCCCAGAATGCCGGAGATCACATACAGCGTGGCAACCGCCTGCTTCTGGTTTAGCCCCATGTCAATAAGGCGGTGGTGCACATGGCTGCGGTCCGCCTGCATGGGGCTCTGCCCATGGGCGATGCGGCGGATGAAGGCAAAGGCCGTGTCAAAAATGGGCAGTCCAAGGATGAGAAACGGCACGGCAAAGGAGATGATGGCGTAAAATTTGAAGAGTCCCTGAATGGACATGGTGGCCAGCAGATACCCTAAGAACGTGGCGCCGGTATCGCCCATGAACATCTTAGCCGGGTTCATGTTGTAGGGCATGAAGCCAAGGCAGGCGCCCACCAGGGCGGCCATGATGATGGCGACCTGCATGTCCGAAAGCATCAGGGCGATCACCAGCAAGGTGGTGGCGCTGATGGCGGAGACGCCGATGGCCAGGCCGTCCAGCCCGTCGATGAGGTTGACGGAGTTGGTGATGGCCACAATCCAGAGCACGGTGATGGGGATGGAAAAGCCGCCCATCTGCCAATAGGCATTGTCGCTGAACAAATTGGGATTGGATACCGCCCGGATCACCACGCCGTGGTACACCGGGATCAGGGCGGCGAAAATCTGCACCAGAAATTTAAACTTTGCAGGCAGCGGGGTGATGTCATCCACCACGCCCAGCACCACAATCACCACAGACCCTATGAGAATCCCCTGCATCTGGCGGGTGATGTCGGCAAAGAGCAGCGCGCTGAGCACAAAGCCGATGAAAATGGCCAGGCCGCCCAGCCGCGGGATGGGGACCTTGTGCATACGCCGATTGTCCTTGGGCACGTCGATGGCACCCACCCGGTAGGCGAACTTTTTCACCAGCGGAGACATCAAAAAGCTGACCACCAGCGCCACCAGCAGCGCCAGAATGACGTATGCCATGAGTTTGTTTTCAACCATTTTCCACGTCCTCTTATCGCGCGACAAAGCCGACTTTGCGGTACACTTTGGATAGGGTCCTGTCGGCAATGCGGCCGGCCTTCTCCGCGCCGGCGCGGTAGATGCCCTCAAGGTAGGCCTTGTCGTCCATCAGGCGCTGGCTCTCCTCCCGGATGGGGCGCAGCAACTCCACCACGGCCTCGCCCACAGCGGGCTTGAAGATGCCGTAGCCCTGGCCCGCAAACTCTTCCTCCGCCTGCTTCAGCGTCTTGCCGGTGGCGGCGCAGTAGATGGTCAGCAGATTGGAGATGCCGGGCTTGGCATCCTTGTCATATTTTACCGCGGTCTCGCTGTCGGTGACAGCCCGCTTGAACTTGCGCATGACCTCCTCCGGCTTGTCCATGAGGTAAACGCAGCCGTCGGGGTCGGATTTGCTCATTTTGCTGCTGGGATCGCCCAGGCTCATGATCCGGGCGCCTAACTTGGGGATGAAGGGCTCCGGAAGGGTAAAGGTCTCGCTGTACACGCCGTTGAAGCGCTGGGCAATGTCCCGGCACAGCTCCACATGCTGCTTCTGGTCCTCGCCCACGGGCACCAGGTCCGCCTGATAGAGCAGGATGTCCGCCGCCATCAGAACAGGATAGGTGAACAGCCCCGCGGTGATGTTGTCCGCGTGCTGCTTGGATTTCATCTTAAACTGGGTCATCCGGGAGAGCTCGCCGAACTGGGTGTAGCAGCCCAGCACCCAGCTCAACTCCGCGTGCTGGGGCACATGGCTCTGGATGAACATGACGTTCTTCTCCGGGTCCAGGCCGCAGGCAATGTACTGGGCCAGCTGGGCCACGCTCCGCCGCCGCAGCTCCGCCGGCACCTGGCGCACGGTGATGGCGTGCATATCCACGATGCAGTACACGCACTCGTACTCCTCCTGCAGCGCCACCCAGTTTTTAATCGCTCCCATATATGAGCCCAGGGTCAGTTCCCCGCTGGGCTGAATTCCGCTGAAAATCCGCTTTTTTCTCATTTCGCCGTCCATAACTGCAAGCACCTCGTTTTGATTGATCGCCGGAAGGCTGTCCTCCTCCCGGCCCCACGCCAGATCAGCGTCGCGTCCATAAAATGAATCCAAAATAGTATAGCACAATATAGGGGAAAGCGCAATCTATTCCGGCAGAACTCCCTCTTTAAATGACATTGAAGAATCAAACCGTCGATTTCACCGGATTGCCTTGAGTCAGGCACGGTGATATGATAGGATGGAACTGGAAAAGCGGCGTAAAGGAGTAATAAGCAGTAGTCTTCAATTGATATGAGGTGGAACGGTATGAAAAAATGGATTTTCTTACTGCCATGCACGGTATTTCCCTACTCGCTGCTGGTCGGGCTGCTATGCTTCCTCAAGGGGTTGGGAAACGTAGGTGAGGTGTTTGGCTTCCTTCCCTATCTTTTTCTCCTGTCCCTTGCCTGCAGCATTGCTTTTCTCATTCTGAGCATCTTACGGAAATGGGATTCGGAGAAGATATCCTTTTGCAATATGATGGTTAAAATCGTGCAAATCCCGGCCTATGGACTCATATTCGTCCTGGGGCTTTTGTCCTTCAGCACACTCTTTACCATGGGGCTGTCTGTTTTTTTGCTCCTATTCGACCTCCTGTCTATCCTTCTGACAGGATTGATTGGGGTTGCCGGTACGGTAAGGTGCTATGCGGAGGGAAAGATTTCCAGGCGGTTTGCCATTTGGATTGGATTGCTTCAGTTTGTATTCTGCGCCGATGTTATCAGCGCCGTGGTCCTTTTTGCAAGGGCCAAATCAGGCAGCCGCCGCGCCGGCAGGAGGGAATCCTCCTGATTGATTTCAAATCGTGAACGGAGGAACGTTGTGTATTCGGTTTTCTATATTCAGCGGCATCTCTCTACACCGTGTACACCGCTGCTGCAAAACTCATGGGGCCATCCGGCACAGCTTTCCTGGCAATCGGCCAATAAAAAGGAGCAGGCTTTCGCCTGCTCCTTTACACAGTTCTATTGGATGCTCTCATCGGGTACGCCGCACTCCAAATAGAGCGCGGTCAGCTTCACCGTCTCCGCCATACCGTCCGCATGGGTCCTCTCCATGCCGTGGGAAGCATGGACTCCGGGACCGATGAGGGCGGCCTTCATATCGCCGCCGGCATGCCAGGCCACCGCCACATCGGAGGTATAGTGGGGGTAGACATCCACGGCGTAGTCCACATCGTTGTCCTTGGCCAGACGGACCAGCCTGGAAACCAGCTCATAGTCATAGGGGCCGGCGGAGTCCTTTGCGCAGATGGACACCTGGTACTCGCTGCAGGTGAGGTCCAGGCCCACGCAGCCCATGTCCACCGCCAGGAGCTCGTCCAGATCGGCCGGGATGGTGGCCGCTCCATGGCTCACCTCCTCATAGACGGTGAAATGGAACTCCGTATCATACCTGGGTCTCATTCCGCTGTCCGACATAAGCTTTAAGAGGGTCAGCAGACAGGCCGCCGATCCCTTGTCGTCAAGAAAGCGGGATTTCAAAAATCCGCTGTCCGTCACCGTGGTCTTGGGGTCCACACAGATATAGTCCCCCACCTCGATCCCCAGCGCCTGTACGTCGGCGCTGTTTCGCACCTTTTCGTCCAACCGCACGTACATGTTCTGTTCGTCCCGGGGGCGGGTCAGCGCGTCGTCAAACACATGGGCCGCGGGAGAAAGGGAGAGGATGGTCCCGGTGTACACCCGGCCGTCCCTTGTGTAAATCCGGCAGTACTCACCATCCAAGGTCGGCAGCTGGGGCCCGCCTATTTTTGTGAACATCAGTTCTCCCTGTTCGGTGACGGCCCGGCACATGAGGCCCAGCGTGTCGATGTGGGCGCACAGGCCGATCCGCATTCCCTTCTCCCGTCCAGGCACAAGAATGATCAGGCCGCCCTTGTTGGTGCGGCGGGTCTCATAGCCCAGGCTCCTGGCGATCTCTTCCGCCTTCGCCGTCACTTGGTGGGTAAAGCCGCTTGGCGAGTCAATGGTAAGCAGCGTTTCTGCCGTATTCAGCAAAAAGTCCCTGTAATCGTTCAGTTCCATGGAATCGGTTTCCTTTCCGCAGCATTTTTTCAGCATATTCAGGTATTATACGCCCTTTGGAAAAAATCGGCAAGCATCTTGCCGAATCCTGTGCGGAGGCTTTGAAAAAGCGGGACGCTTGTGCTATTATAATGATGTATCGCCTCCGGAGCCAAGCTTTTCTTGACATTCCACTCAGCAAAAGCGATAATGTAAACTGTTCAATTTTATGAAGAAATTCCAACTATGGAGGGAACCGTTCATGCCAATCGATAAAGCCTTTTTCGACGAGATGGAGGCCCGCATTCCCAAGGGGAAGGTCCGTACCCGCTTCGCCCCCTCTCCCACTGGCTATATGCACGTGGGCAACCTGCGCACTGCGCTCTACACCTGGCTCATCGCCCGCAGTCACGGCGGCACCTTTATCCTCCGCATTGAGGACACCGACCAGGGCCGTCTGGTGGAGGGCGCTGTGGATGTGATCTACAAGACGATGGCCGAATGCGGCCTGGACCACGATGAAGGCCCCGATGTGGGCGGCCCCGTGGGCCCCTATATCCAGACGGAGCGCCGGGATCTCTATGGGAAGTACGCCGAGCTGCTGATCGAAAAAGGCGCCGCCTACCGCTGCTTCTGTAATAAAGAGGATGCGGCGGAGGTGGATGTGGCGGACGGCGTCTCCATCCACAAATACGACGGCCGCTGTTCCCGCCTGAGTGAGGAGGAGATTCAGGCCAATCTGGACGCGGGCAAGCCCTATGTCATCCGTCAGAAGATTCCAAGAGGCGGCTCCACCACCTTCCACGACGCCATTTTCGGCGATATCACCGTGGACAATGAGACACTTGACGACCAGGTGCTCATCAAGTCCGACGGACTGCCCACCTATAATTTTGCCAACGTGATCGACGACCACCTGATGGGCATCACCCATGTGGTCCGGGGCAGCGAGTACCTTTCCTCGGCTCCCAAATACAACCTGCTCTATGAGGCGTTCGGCTGGGAGATTCCGACTTATGTCCACTGCTCTCCCGTGATGCGGGACGCCCAGAACAAGATGAGCAAGCGCCACGGCGATCCCTCCTATGAGGACCTGATCGCCCGGGGCTATCTGACGGAGGCGGTACTCAACTATGTGGCGCTTCTGGGCTGGTCCCCCAAGGGGGAGCGATCTGAGCAGGAGATCTTCTCCCTCCAGGAGTTGGTGGAGGCGTTCGATATCTCCGGCATCTCCAAATCTCCTGCAATCTTTGATATTGTAAAGTTGGATCACTTTAATGCGATCTACCTTCGCAGCCTCTCTCCCAAGGACTTTTCAAAAGTGGCGGAGCCCTATATCCGCCAGAGCGTGAAGGACTCCCGCTTCGATCTTTCGGAGATCGCCGCGCTGCTCCAGGCCCGGTGTGAGCGGCTCAGCGACATCCCGGAGAAGGTGGACTTTTTCGACGCGCTTCCCGCCTACGGGAAGGAGTTTTATGTCAACAAGAAGTCCAAAACTGACGAGGCTGTCTCCGCGCGGATGTTAGAGGCGGCCATTCCGGCTCTGGAGGCCCTGCCCCAGTGGACCTCTGAGGCCATCCACGATGCCCTAACCGGTCTTGCCGCTCAGCTGGAGGTGAAAAACGCCACGCTGATGTGGCCGGTGCGCATCGCCGCCGCCGGCAAGATAGTCACACCCGGCGGAGCCGTGGAACTCTGCCACATCTTAGGTAAGGAAGAGACCCTGCGCCGTCTGAACGCCGGGATCTCCATGCTGAAATGATTGCGGAGCAATGGACATTGCTGCGCCGGCAATGGAGAGGCGGGTTTTCCTCCGCCCTGGCGCGCACCGGAATCGCCTTCCTGATTCTGACGGCCATCGGGTTTGGCGTCGGCCTGGCCTTCCCGGAGCTTTTGAACCGGGTGATGGACTTCTTCATGGGGTATCTGATGGATGGCGACATTATGAGCGAAACCGGCGCTGTTTCCGCCGGTGCCCTTCTTCGCAACAACCTGACCGCCTGCTTTTATGCCATCAGCTACGGTCTGATTCCTTTTCTTTATCTTCCGGCGGCCACATTGGGGATCAACGCGATGCTGATCGGCGCCATGGCGGCTTACTACGCCGTCAGCGGCCTTTCGCCGCTGCTGTTTCTGGCCGCGCTTTTGCCCCACGGCATCTTTGAGCTGCCCGCCCTGATGATCTCCTTCACCGCGGGGCTGGAGCTGTGCCGCCAGATCACCTGGAAGTGCCTCGGCCGGGAGGGCATCCCGCCCATACTCCAGTGTCTTTCCGACGCCGCCCGGCTCTATCTCTTTCCTGTACTGCCTCTGTTAGCCGTCGCCGCGCTGATGGAGGCGTATGTCACCCCCTATCTGACCTCGTTCTTTCTTCCAATTTGATGCCGCTTGCGGCAAAAGGAGTATTTCTATGATTCAGGACCCTGTCAATGTACCAAAGCTGTTCGGTTCCATGGTGTTCAACGAGGACGTGATGAAGCAGCGCCTCTCCCCCACCGTCTACTCTTCCTGGAAGCAATGCATTGCCGACGGCGCCCCGCTGGACCGCTCCATTGCCCACGACATCGCCAACGCCATGAAGGACTGGGCCGTGGAAAAGGGCGCCACCCACTTCACCCACTGGTTCCAGCCCATGACCGGCTACACCGCGGAAAAGCACGACAGCTTTATCACGCCGACGGAGGACGGGCACGTCATCATGGAGTTCTCCGGCAAGGAACTGGTTCGGGGTGAGTCCGACGCCTCAAGCTTCCCCTCCGGCGGGCTGCGGGCCACCTTTGAGGCAAGAGGCTACACCGCCTGGGACCCCACCTCCTTTGCCTTCATCAAGGACGGCACGCTGTACATCCCCACGGTGTTCTTCTCTTACTCCGGTCAGGCTCTGGACAAGAAGACGCCTCTGCTGCGCTCCATGGAATTGGTGAGCCGCCAGTCGGTGCGGATTCTCCGGCTTTTCGGCAACGATACGGTCAAGAAGGTCACCGCCCAGGTAGGCGCGGAGCAGGAGTATTTCCTGGTGGACGAATCCGTTTACTACAAGCGGGACGATCTGAAGCTCTGTGGCCGGACGCTGTTCGGCGCAAAGCCGCCCAAGGGACAAGAGTTGGACGACCACTACTATGGCGTGATCCGCCCCCGGGTGGCAGCCTACATGAAGGACCTGGACACGGAGCTTTGGAAGTTGGGCGTGCTCAGCAAGACCAAGCACAACGAGGTTGCGCCGGCCCAGCATGAGATGGCCCCCATCTACAACAACGCCAACGCGGCCTGCGACCACAACCAGCTGGCCATGGAGCTGATGAAGACTGTGGCGGAGCGCCACGGCCTGGTGTGCCTGCTCCACGAAAAGCCCTTTGCCGGCGTCAACGGCTCCGGCAAGCACGACAACTGGTCACTGACCACCGACACTGGGGAAAACCTCTTTAAGCCCGGCAAGACCCCCAGCCAGAACGCCCAGTTTCTGCTGTTTTTAGCCGCCTTCATCAAGGGCGTGGACGACTATCAGGAGATGCTGCGCTCCACGGTGGCCTCCGCCGGCAACGACCACCGGCTGGGCGGCAATGAGGCGCCTCCCGCCATCGTTTCCATCTTCTTAGGCGACGAGCTGGTGGAGATCATCGACTCCATCGTGGCCGGCTCCGCCTATGTTGACAAGAAGAAAAAGAACCTCCAGATCGGCGTGGATGTGCTGCCCAATATCCCGCAGGACACCACCGACCGAAACCGCACCTCTCCTCTGGCCTTCACCGGCAACAAGTTCGAGTTCCGCATGCTGGGCTCTACCCAGTCCATTGCCGGGCCAAACATCGTGATCAACACCATCATGGCTGAGGAGCTGCGCCAGTTTGCCGACCAGCTGGAGAACTCCAGGGACTTCCAGGCGGACCTTCAGAAGCTGCTGCGCAAAACCTTTAAGGACCACCAGCGCATCATTTTCAGCGGCAACGGCTACGACGAGTCCTGGGCCCGGGAAGCGGAGCGCCGGGGCCTTGCCAACCTGGTCAGCACCGCGGACTGTCTGCCGGCCTATGTCTCTCAAAAAAATGTGGACCTGTTCACCAAAAACGGTATCTTCACCAAAGATGAGATGACCGCCCGCAATGCCATCCACCTTGAGAGCTACTGCAAGGTCATCCACATCGAGGCGCTGACGCTGATCGAGATGGTGAAGCGAAACATCCTTCCCGCTGTCAGCCGCTATTCCGACGCGCTCTCCACCTCCCTGCTGCACCGAAAAGAGGCTGTCCCCACCGCCTCCTTCAAGGTGGAGGAAACCCTGATCTCCAAACTCTCCCGTCAAAACAGCGCCCTTCTGGATCTCACGCTCAGGCTTCAGAAGGCTGTGGATCAGGCCCCGGGCGAGGACGCGGGGTATGCGCAGGCGAATTATTACCACGACTCCGTGCTGTCGCTGCTCAACGAGGCCCGCACGGTCATCGACGATCTGGAGACCATGACCTCCAAAGAGTACTGGCCCTATCCCACCTACAGCGATATCCTTTTCTCCGTGTAAACAGCAAGGAGCCGTCCATAAGGACGGCTCCTTGTTTCTTTTCTCTACTGGCAGTTTTCCTGAACCTGCCCTTTCTCCCTCCGCCTGCACCAGAGGTAGTGGGACCCCATAAACAACAGGAAAATTCCGCTCAAATAGCCAAACAGCGGATAGAGCACGCTGATCAGGTCGCCGAACCCCATCAGGCTGCCCAAAGCGGCGGCGGCTCCCAAAAGCGCGGTCGTTTTTCCACGGCTCCGTTCCACAAGTGGGAACTTCTGCCTCAGCAGAGTGACCACGGCCACCAGACTGGAAAGGGACGTACCAAACATTGCCAACAGCAACAGCGCCCCATAGACATAGGCCAGCGCCGGGCTCAGCGCGGAGGCCAGTGCAAGCATGGGCAGTTCCTGAGAAATTGCCTGAGGGCAGACCCGCAGCGCCAGGATCACACTCAGGGCAATGAGCAACAGCAAACCGCAGCCCAGGGCCACCCCTCTCCACACGGTTTTCTTCTGGTCCGCGTATTTTCCAAGGGGCGCCAGGACGCCGACGGCGCCCAACACATTGTAGGAGGCAAAGGTGATGGCGGCCGTGGGCCAGTATTTCATCAAAAAGCTACCCTCAGAAACCGGGGCAAAGGCCGCCTGGGCCATCGGAAAGCGGATCAGCGCCGCGAGAGCCACCAGAACTGTGACCAGCACCAGAACCGGCACCAGGATGGAAAAGGCGGACACCAGCCCCCGCAGACCCCGAAAGGCTATCAGCACCACCGCCGCGGTCATCAAAATTCCCCCCAGCCAGGATGGGATGCCAAGCAGCTGCTGCGTCAGCGCCCCGGCGCCGGCCGACATGATGGCTGTCACACCGAATAAAAACACGCACTCAAAAAGGGACAGTGCCTTTCTCAGCCAAGGCCACTCCTTCCGGACCACCAAACGGTCCATCTCCTCGATCCCCGTCATCTGTGCAAGGCGCAGCAGCATCATGCCAAACGCGGCCAAAAGCGCCACGGCCAGCAGCAGACCCGGCACCGACATCTTGCCGAAGCTTCCAAAAAACTGCCAGAGCTCCTGTCCCGACACATAGCCGGCCCCTAAGAAACAACCCGCATAAGTCACCGCCAGCCCGGCAGCGGTCAAATTCTTCATATTCCATTTCTCACTTTCCAAAGTGATATCGCCCGCCGCAGCACCCAACATGGACTGTCTTCCAACGCGGGCGGCACCTCCGGCAAACCGCCGCCCGGCGCGGAATCTCTCCGGCTATTATAGCACAGGCGGCAAAGCCGTCAAGGTCCCTTTTTAAGATTCGTGTTGACGAACTTCGGCAGTTTTGCAAAAGGTGAATCCATATAAGGGAGTGGATGCCGCCCTCCTTTTTAACACTTCTATCCCACCCGGATAATCGGGTAATCTTTCTATCACAAAACTATTGATAAGAGCATAGGTTATGGTGTATAATAATAAATACTCTTTGCACTGCATTACATTCTTTCGGGAATGCGAGATCAACAGTACAAACTGAGCAGGCAATGAACCTTCAAGTTCATGGGGCCGGGCCGCACTAAGCGGTAGCAGGGTGTATTATGCACATCTGTGGGACAGTTGTATGTTCCATAGGTGTGCTTTTTTATTCACTTTGGAACAGTCTATCTCTAATGGGGTGCCAATAAGAGAAATCATCATTTCCGCTTATACGGACAAAGGGAGGATTCTTTTATGACAGCCAAAAAAGAAAATCAAACAACCGTAAACTCCGCGCTGCCGGCAACGGAGGAAAAACGAATTGTCCGAAAGCTGTCGCTTGTGGGTATCATTGGAAACACGGTGCTTTCAGGCTTCAAAATCATTGCCGGAATCGCCGGCCACTCCGGGGCCATGATTTCGGATGCCGTCCACTCATGCTCCGATGTGTTCGCCACCTTCATCGCCTTTTTGGGTGTGAAGCTGTCGAAAAAACCGTCGGATGATTCTCATCCATACGGCCACGAACGATTTGAATGCGTGGCCTCTTTGGTGCTTGGAGTAATCCTGTTGGGCACTGGGCTGGGTATCGGCGCAGTGGGAGCGAAAAATATTATCTCCGGCAACTATGAAACCCTATCGGTTCCCGGCGCTATCGCTCTGGCGGCGGCCGTCGTGTCCATCGTGGTAAAGGAGTCCATGTTCTGGTACACGCGGTACTATGCCAAGAAAATCAATTCCTCTGCATTTATGGCGGACGCCTGGCATCACCGTTCCGACGCGTTTTCATCCATAGGTTCTTTGCTTGGGATCGGCGGCGCTATGCTTGGCTTCCCCGTATTAGACAGTGTGGCAAGTGTGGTCATCTGCCTGTTTATCCTGAAAGTATCCTATGATATTCTAAAGGACGCCATTTCCAAAATGCTGGATACGGCCTGTGACGAGAGTTATGAGGCGGAGCTTCGGCAGTTCATTGAAAAGCAGTCGGAGGTTGTGCGCGTTGATATGCTTCGTACCCGGATGTTTGGAAACAAGATTTACATGGATTTGGAAATTGAGGTGGACGGCGACAAGCCTCTGAGGGAAAGCCATGCTGTCGCCGAACAAGTGCATGACGACGTGGAAACGGCCTTCCCAGACATCAAGCATATTATGATCCATGTAAATCCCTCTGAAGTGGAATGAGAGACTGCTATCTGACACTGCTTGACGAATGATCGCTCCCCGAAAGAGCTGCCTTTATTTTGAGGCGGCTCTTTTTGGGCGCTCCGATCGATCGTTTGGAAAATAGAGCGGTATCAACACCTGTCTTAGAAAAGGGGCCGCCAAGGTTGTGCTTGCATTTACGCCGGATTTTGCTTATAATGATTTTTATTGTTAGCTGTCCCGCAGCCGTCAATCCTCATGGGGATGGCAGAGGGCGGAGGCAGCCGAACGCCTTAAATTGAAGCATAGAGGGGTTGAGCACATGAGTAAAGTCTATATTCCGGAGGGATACCAATCTCCGCTCTCCAACTACGAGATGCAGCGTGCCATCGAGTTTATCAAGTCCAATTTTCAGGCGAATCTGAGCAATGCGCTGAATCTGAGACGGGTCAGCGCACCGCTGTTTGTGGATGAGAACTCCGGTTTGAACGACAACCTGAACGGCTATGAGCGCCCTGTGGGATTTGATATCCCGGATGTGGGCGCCAACGGGCAGGTGGTGCACTCTCTGGCCAAATGGAAGCGCCTTGCGCTCAAGCGCTACGAATTCCATGCGGGCAAGGGCCTCTATACCGATATGAACGCCATCCGCCGGGATGAAGAGGTGGACAACATCCACTCCATCTATGTGGACCAGTGGGACTGGGAGAAGATTATCTCCCGTGAAAACCGGACGACGGAGTACCTGAAGGAGACGGTACGCAGCATTGTGGGCGCCGTGTGCGAAACCTCCGAGGCGCTGGATGTTGCCTTCCCCAGCCTGCATGTGAAGCTGGACCGGGACGTGTTTTTCATCACCTCCCAGGAGCTGGAGGACCTGTATCCCGATCTGGACGCCCACCAGCGTGAAAATGAGATCTGCCGCCAGCACCACACGGTGTTCCTCATGCAGATCGGCGGCAAGCTCCGCAGCGGCAAGCCCCACGACGGCCGCGCCCCCGACTATGACGACTGGAAGCTCAACGGCGACATTCTCTTTTGGAACGACGTGTTAGGCCGCTCCTTTGAAATCTCCTCCATGGGCATCCGGGTGGATGAGACCTCTCTGGATGAGCAGCTGAACCTGGCCGACTGCAATGAACGCCGGGCTCTCCCCTTCCATAAGATGCTGTTGGACGGACAGCTGCCCCTGACCATGGGCGGCGGTATCGGCCAGTCCCGTCTGTGCATGCTGATGATCGGCACCTGCCACATCGGCGAGGTGCAGGTCAGCCTCTGGGACAATGATACCCAGGAGACCTGCGAAAAGGCCGGGATCATGCTGCTGTAACAGCAATGGTTTAAAAAACAGCCGCCGCAATATGCGGCGGCTGTTTTTCACCTCCGGCAGCTCCGCCATACCGACTCCACGCAGCGTTTGTTTCTTTTTCGCGGCATATTTGCTACAATGATCGGGAGAAACACAGGAGGGAACTATGAATACAAGGAACACAGGACTGCTGATCAGCGATACAAGAAAGGAAAAAGGACTTACGCAAAAGGAGCTTGCCGAAATGCTGCATGTCTCGGACCGCACAGTGAGCAAATGGGAGCGGGGCGCAGGATTTCCGGACGTGACGCTGCTGGAGCCGCTCTCCGATGCGCTTGGGATTTCTGTCCATAGCCTTCTGAGCGGCGAACCTGAGAGCGGCGATCACACGGTGCAGGATGACCGCGCCGTCCGGGACGCCATCAAGGCCGTCTGCGCCCAATACAAAAGGAAGATGCGAAAAAACATCGGCAGAACCGTTGCGTCTATCTTCCTGACCGTGTTCTTTGGTTTTTTCCTCTTTGCAATTTTAGACTATACCGGTGCATTCCTCAGAGACGTCCAACTTGAAGTCCCCGCGGCCATATACGAGGGCGGAGAGGCGGTTGGGGAAACCGTCGTACGAATAGACGGTTCACTGAAGCGGATCGGCAGGAAGAATTTTCAGGGAACCTTTTCCATCGAATGTGTTGAAAAGACCGGGCGGAAGGACGTCAGCGCATATATTACCTATGACCGGGAAGGGTTTCAGCAGATCAGCTACTATAGCCCCGGAATAGCGCGAGTTTCTGTGGGAATCAAGCGTCGTCTGTATATATCGCCGGATATGCGGCAGTTTGCGCTGACGCTGGATGACGGAAGAGTCGTCGCCACCAATGTCTGCGCCGCAAATCTTCAGGAGATCGATGGGTGCAGGTATGCGCTGTCCTATAAAAGCGGCTATCCCTATTTTTCTTATGCGGATTATTGAACATGCGGCCGGTCTTTGCAGTTTCTTACGCTGTTCAGGCAGCATGTGCAATCAAAGAGAACACGGGATGGACGAATCCATCCCGTGTTCTCTTTGATCCAAGTGAGGTCACTTTTATCCGCAGTGAAGGGAGAGCTCCCGCAGGAGAGTTTCCTTCCCCTCTCCTTTTTCCGCGGAAAAAGCCACCATCGGTTCCCCTTCCGCCATCTGCAGCGTATCGCGGATCAGCTGGAGGTTGGCTTCCACCTCGCTCTTTTTCAGCTTATCCACCTTGTTGGCCACTACAATCATGGGGCAGCCGCTCTGACGGAACCAATCGCACATCACGCAGTCGTCCGCGGTGGGCTTATGGCGGGCGTCCACAATCAGCACGCCCAGGGTAATCAACTCTCCCTCGTCCTGAAAATAGGACTCCATCAGCTGACCCCAGCGCTCCTTCTCCGTCTTGCTGACCTTGGCATACCCATATCCCGGCAAATCCACCAGATACGCCTGCCGGTCTATGCGGAAATAGTTGATCTGGCTGGTCTTTCCCGGTGCAGAGCCCACGCGGGCAAAGTTTTTCCGGCCCAGCAGCCGGTTGATAACGGAGGATTTCCCCACGTTGGACCGGCCCGCAAACACGATCTGCGGCGCGCCGTCCCGGACAAACTGGCTCGGGCCGGCAGCCGAACGCACAAATTCGGCGTTTCCAAAATTCAGTGCCATGCTTCTCCTTTACTGCCGCAGGGCGTCGCCCGGCGCGCTCTCATGGTGGACCGGCGCAAAAGCCGCCACCGGGTCCTCCCGGCGCTGCCCGGCCGTCTCCGGATAACAGATCGCCTCTGCTATCACCGCATCCACGGTCTCCACCGGCACAAAGCGCAGTCCCTTGCGCACAGTCTGGTCGATCTCCTCCAGGTCCCGCAGGTTTTCCCTGGGGATAATGACGGTTTTGATGCCGCTGCGCAGGGCGGCCATGGTCTTCTCCTTCAGCCCGCCAATGGGCAGTACCAGTCCCCGCAGGGTGATCTCGCCGGTCATGGCCAGCTCGGCGCGTATTTTCCGGCCAGTCAGGGCGGAGAGCATGGCGGTTGCAATGGCAATACCCGCCGAAGGGCCGTCCTTCGGCACCGCACCCTCCGGGAAGTGAACATGGATATCCCGGGTCTTGTAGAAATCGCCCTGTATACCTAACTCGGAGGCCCGGCTGCGCAGGCAGCTGAGGGCCGTCTGGGCCGATTCCTTCATCACATCCCCCAGATTTCCGGTCAGCTCCAGTTTTCCGCTGCCCTCCATCACATTGACCTCCACCTCCAGAATTTCGCCGCCCACTTCCGTCCAGGCCAGGCCGTTGACAACGCCCACCTCTTCCTTTTCTGTGTGCAGCGATGGACTGTAAGGCCGGACGCCCAAGACCTCCTGCAGGTTTTCTTCTGTAACGGTAAATCGCTTTATATCCTTTGATACCAGCTGGATGGCCGCCTTCCGGCACACTTTAGCCAGCTGGCGCTCCAGCACGCGGACGCCGGACTCGCGGGTATAGCCGGTGATGATCCCACGGATGGCCCCGTCGCTGACGCGCAGGGCGCTCTTGGAGATGCCGTGCTCTTTCATCTGCTTGGGCAGCAGGTGGCGCCTGACGATCTGGATTTTTTCCTCGTCGGTGTAGCTGGACAGCTCGATCACTTCCATCCGGTCCAGCAGCGGACGGGGAATGGTCTCGGTGGTATTGGCGGTGGTGATAAACATCACCTGGGATAAATCCACCGGAATTTCAAGGAAATGGTCCCGGAAGGCATAGTTCTGCTCGCTGTCCAGCACCTCCAGCAGAGCCGCGGCGGGGTCTCCCCGATAGTCGCTGCCCATTTTGTCGATCTCATCCAGCAGAAGCAGCGGATTCATGCTTCCGCTGCGGCTGATGGCTTCGATGATGCGGCCAGGCATGGAGCCTATGTAGGTCTTGCGATGGCCGCGAATGTCCGCCTCATCCCGGACCCCGCCTAAAGACAATCTGCCTAACTTCCGGTTCAGCGCCTTGGCAACGGAGATGGCAATGGAGGTCTTGCCCACGCCGGGAGGGCCCACCAGACAGAGGATATGGCCGTGCCCCTCCGGGTTCAGCTGACGCACGGCAATGGTTTCAAGGATGCGCTCCTTCACCTTTTCCAGGCCGTAGTGGTCCCGCTCCAGAATTTTCCGGGCAGCTTCCACGTCCACCCGCTCCCTGGTGGTCTTGTTCCAGGGCATCTCAAGGCAGACATCCAGGTAGTTTCGGGAGACAGCGGCCTCCGCGCTGCCAAAGGGCTGCTTTGCGATGCGGTCCACCTCTTTGAGCAGCTTCTCCTCGGTCTCCTTGCCCAGGTGCAGCGCCCGGATACGGCTTCGGTAGTCCTGAAGCTCATCGTCGGAGTCGTCGCTCTCCCCCAACTCGTTCTGCATGACCCGTATCTGGGTGCGGAGAATCTGGTCCCGCTGGGACTGTGCCAGCTGATCCCGGATTTTCTCCTGCATCTCGTGCTCAAAGTTCAGCACATTGATCTCCCGGCTGAGCAGCGCGTTGAGCTTCTTCAGCCGCAGGAAGGGATGCAGCTCCTCCAGTATCTCCTGCTTGTCCAGATAGCGGATGCTGATGTTCTGGGCAATGTAGTCGGCAAGATATCCGGGCTCACGGCAGTCCAGAACCGTCGTGGGCACCTCGTCGGGCAGGCTGGGGATCAGGTCCGCGTATTCGGCGAACAAGCCGTAGGTCTGCCGGATCAGCGCTTCGGTGCGGGGCGTGCTGCGGGTGGCGGCGGGAGTCTCTTCAATCTGTTCCACATTGGCCTGCAAAAAGGGCTCCGTCTGCCACAGCCGGCGCATCCGGGCGCGGTACATGCCCTCCACCATGACGCGGACGGCGCTTTCGGAGATCCGCAGGATCTGCCGGATATGGGAAACTGTGCCAACCTCATACAGGTCGGACTCCGCGGGCAGCGGCGTCCCGATCTCTCGCTGTGTCACAAGGAATATCTCCTGGTCCTGCTCCATGGCGCGCTCCAGGGCGCGGATGGAGATCGGCCGCTCCACATCGAAGTTGATGGTCATGTGGGGAAAAACAGTCAGTCCCCTCAGGGCCAGCACAGGGATGTTCATAGGTTCCATGGCGGAAAAATTTCCTTTCATTTCACTTCAGAATGGAAAAGGGGCGTCGCAAGCGGCGCCTCTTCTCTCAGGAAGCAGAAGCCTTTTTGGGAGTTCCGGAAACGCTCTTCCCGGAATTGAGCTTCACTGCATAATTCACTTTATCAGGGTTCCGGACAACCTCCGGCTTCCCGGTCCCCTCCACGCATTCGCGGGTAATGGTCACCTTTTCTATGGTGGGGTCGGAGGGCACATCGTACATCAGCTGCGTCAGCATTCCCTCCATCACGGCCCGCAGTCCGCGGGCGCCGATGGAGCGCTCGATGGCCTTGTCGGCAATGGCCTCCAGAGCGTCCTTCTGGAAGACCAGGTCCACCTCGTCGTAGCTCAGCAGCTTCTGGTACTGCTTGATCAGCGCGTTTTTCGGCTCCGTGAGAATCCGGACCAGAGCCTCCCGGTCCAGCGCCTCCAGCGGCGCAATCACGGGAAGACGGCCCACCAACTCCGGAATCAGACCGAATTTCAGGATGTCGTGGGGCTGCACCTCCTTGAGGACCTTGCCCACGTCTTTCTCCTTCTTGCTCTCCACCACAGCGCCGAACCCGATACCCTTCTTGTCCAGACGGCGCTCAATGATCTTTTCCAGGCCGTCAAAGGCCCCGCCGCAGATAAACAGGATGTTCTTGGTATTGACCTGAATAAACTCCTGATGGGGGTGCTTGCGCCCGCCCTGGGGCGGCACATTGGCAACCGTGCCCTCCACGATCTTCAGCAGCGCCTGCTGCACCCCCTCGCCGGAGACATCCCGGGTGATGGAGGTGTTCTCGCTCTTGCGGGCGATCTTGTCGATCTCATCCACATAGATGATGCCGTGCTCCGCCCGCTCCACGTCAAAGTCGGCGGCCTGCAAAAGGCGCAGGAGGATGTTCTCCACATCGTCGCCCACATAGCCGGCCTCCGTCAGCGTGGTGGCGTCTGCAATGGCAAAGGGCACCCGCAGGATGCGGGCCAGTGTCTGAGCAAACAGCGTCTTGCCGCTGCCGGTGGGGCCGATCATCAGGATGTTGCTCTTTTGCAGCTCCACATCCTCGTCCCCGCCGAAGAAAATCCGCTTATAGTGGTTGTAAACCGAAACAGATAAAGCGATTTTGGCAGATTCCTGTCCGATCACATACTCGTCCAGCACCGCTTTGATTTCCTGAGGAGTGGGCAGCTGGTCGGGGATATCGTCCAGATCCGCATTGGGCCCATCGTCATAGCCGTCATTCAAAATATTCATACAGAGCTGGACGCACTCGTCGCAGATGCGCACGCCCGGGCCCTGGATCATCCGATGCACCTGCTGCTCATGCTTGCCGCAGAAGGAACACCGGATGGGTTTCTTGCCTTCGTCGCTCATAGAGTTCTCCTTGTTATTTCTTGTAGATGATCCGATCCACCAGGCCGAATTCCTTGGCCTCTTCCGCGCTCATAAAGTTGTCGCGCTCGCAGGCGGCGGTCACTTCCTCCACCGTCCGGCCCGTGTTTTCGGCCAAGATGTGGTTCATCTTCTTCTTGATGGTCTCCAAGCGTTTGAGGTGGATGGCCATGTCGGTGATCTGGCCCTGGGTGCCGGCGGAGGGCTGATGAATCATGATCTCCGCGTTGGGCAGCACCAGGCGCTTGCCCTTTGCGCCGGAAGAGAGCAAAAACGCTCCCATGCTGGCGGCCATGCCCACACAGATGGTGGACACGTCGCACTTGACATACTGCATGGTGTCATAAATCGCCATACCGTCTGTAACAGAACCGCCGGGGCTGTTGATATAGAGGCTGATGTCCTTGTCCGGGTCCTGGGCCTCCAGATACAGCAGCTGCGCCACGACCAAGCTGGCAGTGGTGGCATTGACCTCTTCTCCCAAGAAGATGATGCGGTCATTCAACAGGCGGGAAAAGATGTCGTAAGACCGCTCGCCGCGGTTGGTCTGTTCTACTACGTAAGGTACTAAACTCATGTTTTGAAAACCTCCGTTCATTTGTGGCCTATAAACCATTCTCTCATGATACCACAGGCACCATGAGAGAATGTGTCGAATCTGTTAAAAATGTACGCCTTATTTCTGCTCTTCGGTCGGCTCCGGTTCCTTCTCTTCCTTCTTGGCGCTCTTTTTGGCGCTCTTTTTGACCGGCTTTTCCCCGCCTTCTTCGCCGCCCTCGTCCTTCTTTTTGGGCGCCTTCTTTTTCTTCTCCTCAACAGGCTCCGCAGTGGCGCTGTCGCGGACCACGGCAATGGCCTTCTCGTTGAGCACCTGGGCCTCGATCTGCTCGCGGGGCAGGTACTTCTTCACCATCTCCACGTCCATGCTGTACTTCTCAGAAAGGTTCTTATACTCGGCCTCCACGTCCTCATCCGTGGCCTCTAACTTCTCTTCGTTGATGATGGCGGCAACGGCCAGATCCAGGCGAACCTGGCGCTGGGCGGGCTCACGGGCGTCGTCCTTGAGCTTCTGCTCCTCAGAGCCCGTCATCTTCAGATACTGCTCATAGGGAATGCCCTGGGCCTGAATCTGAGACTTGAAATTCTCCACGAATTTCTCCACCTGACTGTCCACCATGGCGTCAGGCACATCACACTCAATGCCGTCGGCCACCTTGGACATCAAAGCATCCTCAAAGGAGCGGGTGGCCGCCTCTTCCCGCTCGGCGGCAATCTTCTTCTTCAGATCGGCCTTCAGCTCTTTCAGGGTGTCGAACTCAGACACATCCTTGGCGAATTCGTCGTCCAGGCTGGGGGCTTCCTTCACCTTGACTTCATTGACCTTGACCTTGAAGACCACCGCCTTGCCGGCCAGGTCCTTCTGGTAGTCCTCAGGGAAGGTGACGTTGATCTCCTTCTCCTCACCCACGTTCATGCCCACGACCTGCTCTTCAAAGCCGGGGATGAAGCTGCCGGAGCCGATCTCCAGGGGATAGTTCTCTCCCTTGCCGCCGTCGAATGCAACGCCGTTGTCAAAGCCCTCGAAATCGATGACAGCGGTGTCGCCGTTCTCCACAGGACGTTCCACGCTCACGAGGCGGGTGTTGCGGTCGGAGAGCTCCTTGATGCGGCTATCCACATCAGCGGCGGTGACTTTCACCTCAGCCTTGGGCGCGGAGAGGCCCTTATACTGTCCCAGCTTGACCTCGGGATAAACGGGGACGGTGGCCTTGAAGGTAAAGCCGTCCTTTGTGACCTCTCCCTCCAGCTCCACGGTGGGATAACCCACAACACTCAGCTTTTCCGCTTCCACCGCAGCCTCATAGGCGTCGGGAAGCGCGATATCGACTGCGTCAGAATAAAAGACCTCGGTGCCGTACATCCCCTCAATGATCTTGCGGGTCGCCTTGCCCGGGCGGAAGCCGGGGACGCTGATCTTCTTACGGGCCTTCAGATAGGCCTTGTTGACAGCAGCTTCAAAATCGTCTGCACTCACCTCGACGGTCAGCGCGACTATACTTTTTTCCAGTTTTTCACAACTTTTCACACTCATATTTCTTTTCCTCCGTTCATCACCGGTTTCAGGCCGGTGCGAATACCTATTTTAACAGAAAAAAAACGAAATTTCCATAGTTTTTTCCGTTAATCGCAAATTTTTTTTGGAATAAACCCAAGGTAGTCGGCCGCCACCAGGAAAAAGTCCGTTCCGAACCGGGAACCCTGGATGGCGAGGCGGTGGCTTGCGCCGTGGAGATGGCCGTAATAACACTGCGCCACCTGATACTCCTGAAGCTTTTTCAGGATTTCCGGGCACTGATACCCCTGATACAGGGGCGGATAGTGTAAAAAGCAGAGCTTTTTCCGATCTCCGGCCGCCTGCAGGGAGGTTTCCAGCCGTCCAACCTCCCGGTTGAGCACCTTGGCGTCCTGATCCTTCTGGTCCTCCTCGAAGAACCAGCCCCGTGTGCCGCACAGTGCGTAGTCCCCGTAAAAAAAGCAGTTGTTGTGCAGGATCTCCAGACTGGTGATGCCCTCGCGCGCAAAAAAGGCCTTCATCTTGGAGGCCGTGTTCCACCAGTAGTCGTGATTTCCCTTAAGCAGCAGCTTTTTCCCCGGAAAGCTGTCAATCAGGCGAAAGTCCTCCGCCGCCTCCTCCAGTGAGATGCCCCAGGAGGTGTCGCCGCAGAGAACGGTCACATCGTCTGGTCCCAGCCGGGAAAAAGCCTGGCGGATACGTTCCACATAATTGGCCCACCCGTCCCCAAAGACCTCCATGGATTTGTTGACCGCAAGAGACAGGTGCAGATCGCCGATGGCGTAAAGCGCCATGAAACGCCTCCTTTCTATCTCAGCTCAAAAAGGAGAGGACCACGCCGTCCATGCCGCCCTTCTCCGTGCAGCGGTCAAAGCGGCGTTCCTTCCCCTTCAGCTCCGCAAGGCGGCGGGGCGCGGCCACACCGGTGGCCGACTGGAGCTGGCCGATCAGCTCCACGCCCTGACTCTCCGGCGTCTCGCCGATGGCAGTGAGCACGTGGTTGCAGAACTTATAGGGCGAGGCGGTGGATACAAACACCGTCACCGTCTCATCGCCGGTGGCCCGGCGGTACTGCTCCATGACCTGGACCGCCACGGCGGTGTGGGTGTCGATGAGGTAGCGGTGGTCCCGGTAGTACCGGGCGATGGTGGCGGCAGTGTCCTCCTCGCCGCAGAACCCGCCCCAGAAGAGGGACCGGAGCTTCTCCCGGACCGCGCCGCTCACCTCGTAGCGGCCGCTCTGCGCAAGCTGGGCCATGTACTCCTTCACCGGAGCGTCATCCTGACCGGAGAGGTCAAAAAGCAGGCGCTCTAAATTGCTGGAGATCAGAATATCCATGGAGGGGCTCATGGTGGTGTGGAAGGGCCGATTGCGGTCGTAGACGCCGGTGCGCAGGAAATCCGTGAGCACGTCGTTGCAGTTGGAGGCGCAGATCAGCCTGCCCACCGGCAAGCCCATGCGCTGTGCATAGTAGGCGGCCAGAATATCTCCGAAATTCCCGGTGGGAACGCAGAAGTTCACCTTGTCCCCCATGGATATCTTTCCATCCCGGACCAAGTCACAGTATGCGGAGATGTAATAGACCACCTGGGGCAGGATGCGTCCCCAGTTGATGGAGTTGGCCGAGGAGAGAAAATACCCCCTTCCCTCCAGCGTCTCCCGCATGGCCGCATCGGAGAAGATGCGCTTGACACCGGTCTGGGCGTCGTCAAAATTGCCCACCACGGCGCACACGCCCACGTTGTCCCCCGCCTGGGTGACCATCTGGAGCTCCTGGATGGCGGAGACGCCGTCTTTGGGGTAGAACACCAGGATTTTGGTCTGAGGCACGTCGGCGAAGCCCTCCATGGCCGCCTTTCCCGTGTCGCCGGAGGTGGCCACCAGGATGCACACGGTCTTCTCCTCCCCGGTCTTCCGGAGGGCTGCGGAGAGCAGCTGTGGCAGCATCTGAAGCGCCATGTCCTTGAATGCGGAGGTGGGGCCGTGCCAGAGCTCCAGGCAGTGGGTACGCCCGTCCACCGTGCGCACCGGCGCCACGGCGGAAGAATCATATTTGTCAGGGCCGTAGGCGTTCTCAGCAAAGGCCGTCAGTTCCCGGGGGGAGTAGTCCTCCAGATAGAGCCCCATCACCGCCGCTGAGCGGTCCTGGTAGCGCATGGGCAGCAGCTTTTTCAAAAACGCCTCGTCAATCTGCGGGATTTCACACGGTGTCAGCAGTCCGCCGTCCCGGCTCAGCCCCATCTTGATGGCCTCCGCCGCGCTGATGCGCAGCTTGTTGTCGCGGGTGGAATAGTACTTCATGTTCAAAACTCCTCTTTATGGAAAAGTCAGTCACAGGTAAACGCGTTTTCTATGTATTGGAAGTCGGTGACTCCCCCTTTGCCATCGGTATAGACCTCGGCCACGTCAAAGCGCACCGGAAGGTCCAGCCCATAAGCGCTCACATAGCAGGAGGCGGCGGTGCGCAGCTTCCGCTGCTTGCGCCAGTCCACTGCCTCCCGCGGCAGACCGCGGGAGAGATTGCCGCGCAGCTTGACCTCCACGATGCACAGCACGCCCGCCTTCTCCGCCACGATGTCGATCTCCCCAAACCGGCAGCGCCACTGGCTGGAGCGGAGGATATAGCCCTTTTTCCGGAGATAGCGGGCGGTCACAGCCTCTCCAAAATCGCCCAGTCCCTTCATCGCCGCCTCTCCCACTTTTTCAGAAAGCTCAGGCGGTGCACCGGCGAGGGCCCATATTGATCCAGCATCTCATAGTGCAGCTTCGTACCGTAGCCCTTGTGGCGTGCAAACTGGTACTGGGGATACGCCCGGTCCAGCACGCCGGTCAAAAAGCGGTCCCGGCTCACCTTGGCCAAAATGGACGCGGCCGCGATGGAGGCGCTGCGGCTGTCGCCTTTGACGATCAGCTGGTGGGGCGTGGTCAGCGCGCTGAGGCTGCCGTGGTCCCGGTTCCCGTCCACCAGGGCAAGCTCCGCCGGGACGGCCAGCCCGTCTATCGCCAGCTGCATGGCCTTGATACGGGCGTTGAGGATGTCGATGCGGTCGATCTCCTCCGCCTCCACAAAGGCCACCGACCAGGCCAGCGCCCGCTCCTGGATGACCGAAAACAGCGCCTCGCGCCTGCGCTCCGTCAGCTTTTTGGAGTCGTCCAGCCCCTCGATTTCCGTGTGGGGCGGCAGGATCACGGCCGCGGCATACACCGGCCCTGCCAGAGGTCCCGCTCCCGCCTCGTCTACGCCGCAGACGGAGCGGACGCCGCTGCTCCACTGCTCCTCTTCAAATATCCAACCGTTCATTTTCATCTCCAATAGTCCAGGCCGATTACGTAATCCAATCTGATTACGGTGCCAAGCGCCGTGCCCGGATACAGCGCGGCAGGGTTGCCCCGCTATTCGGGACGCAGATCAAAAAGGCCTTGCTCTGTCCCCTGTGCTTATTCCTTAATCTCCTCTGGCGATTCCATTGTAAAGGAACCTAACTTGCCTCCTCTGAATTCATCCAGCAGGATTTTCGCCATGCGCTCCGTGTCGATCTCTCCGCCTGAGATGAGAAAGCCCCGCTTTCTTCCGGCGGAGCGGAGCAGCCGGTAGCCATAGGCCACATCGTTTTCCTCCGCCTCCCGTTCCGGCAGATCAGGCAGCTTATATCCCGTCCGCAGCGCGTCCGGGTAGTGGGCGCCAAGATAGGACATCAGATGGCAGCCCAGGGTTTCAATGTCCAGGATTTCATCTTTCACCGCGCCCGTGTAAGCCAGGTGCAGCCCCACGCTCTGATCCTCAAACTTGGGCCAGAGAATGCCCGGCGTGTCCAGCAGCTCCAGCTGGCGGTCCACCGGCACCCACTGCTTTCCCCGGGTGACGCCGGGCCGGTCCTCGGCCCTGGCCGTCTTCCGTCCCGCCACCTGATTGATGAAAGTGGATTTTCCCACATTGGGGATGCCTAAGATCATCACCCGCACCACCCGGCCCACCTGGCCCTTTTCCGCATAGGCGCGCAGCTTGTCCGCCAAAAGCTCCCGGATGGCGGCGGCAAATTTCCCGGTTCCGACGCCCTGCCTGGCGTTGGATTCCAGCACCGCATAGCCCTTGGAGCGGAAATAAGCGGCCCAGCGGCGGGTGAGGGTTGGGTCGGCCTGATCCACGCGGTTTAAAACCACCAGCCGGGGCTTCCCCGCCGTCAGTTCATCCACATCCGGGTTCCGGCTGGAGATGGGGATCCGCGCGTCCAATATCTCGCAGACCGCGTCCACGTTTCTGATCTGCTCCGCAATCATGCGCCGGGTCTTGGTCATGTGCCCGGGATACCACTGGATAGTCATTTTGTTTTCCATACGCATCTCCCCCCTTCTTTGAAGTATTCCCTATCCTATCAGGCCGATGCGGGAAAATTCCCGTTTCCCGCTGACCGAATCCTCGCCGGGATAGAGCAGCAGCACTGCTTTGCCGATCAGGTACCGGGTGTCCACCGTGCCCAATCGCCCGCTTCGGCTGTCGCTGCTGTGGTTGCGGTTGTCGCCCATGAGAAAGACCGATCCCTCCGGCACCCAAAGCGGGAACCGCGTTCCCTCGTCGGTCAGGGTGAGCTCGTTGATGTAGTCCTCCTTCAGCGGCACGTCGTCCACATAGACGGTGCCTGTTGAAAAGTCGATATCCACCTTCTGCCCGCCCACCGCAATGACCCGTTTGACAATGGGATCGGAGGTGAGGCTCTCCTTCCGGGCGATGACAATGTCCCCCTGCCGGTAGTCGTGGTACAGCAGAGAGTTCACCACCAAAAGCCGGTCCCCGTGCTGGAGGGTCGGCACCATGGAAAGGCCGTCCACGCCAATGAGCCGGATGACAAAGGTGAATAGCAGCACCACCACAAGAACAGAGCACACCAGGGCCTGAAACCACTCAAAAAGGCTCCAGCTCTCCTTCTTGTCATTTCCCTCGCCCGGATCGGTTCGGATCTCTCTTTCATCCATGGAAGCATCTCCTAAGCAGCAATAAACTGCCATGATAATCTATTGGATCAGTATAGCAAAAAGATCCTGAAACAACAAGGGATTTTCCCGGGAAATAAGATTTTTTTGGCCTTCCGGCCGCTGCCGAAATCAATGCGCCTCTATACAGGGCAAAAGAAAAGAGAGGCCGAAGCCTCTCTTTTTCAGGGCAGATTAAAGCTTTTCCTTGATCTTGGCGCTCTTGCCCACACGGTCGCGCAGATAGTAGAGCTTTGCGCGGCGGACGCTGCCGTGGCGCACGTTCTCGATCTGGGCAATGGAGGGGGAGTGCAGGGGGAAGATCTTCTCCACGCCGATGCCATAGGACACGCGGCGAACGGTGATGGTCTCTTCAATGCCGCCATGCTTTTTGGCAATGACGGTTCCCTCGAAGACCTGGATTCTCTCGCGGGAGCCTTCCTTGATCTTCACGTGGACGCGGACCGTGTCGCCCACATCCGGGGAAGACACTTCGGCAGCAAGCTGCTGCTTGTTCAATTCTTTAATCAGATCCATGGGTACTTTCCTCCTATTATTAGGTGTTCATGCCGCTTTTCTCCGGCGCATCAGCGCTCATTCGGCGCGCGCACAGCAGAGGAACGCCCTTTTTAACTTAGTTAGGATACCATAGGAATCCGCGCAATGCAAGGCTTTTCGCAGATAAATTTGAAAATATTGTATAAAATACGCTTTCCCCTCATCTTCCCACTGCGAATGGGCAGGATTTTCCGCAAATGAATGCAGCTTTGCACCCAGCGGACTGCTCTCAGCGAAAAATGGCTCCTTCCTGATCTATCAGCTCCAGACGGCGCACCCGGACAAAGTCCGGCGCGCACTCCGGCAGCTCCCTGCGGATCGCCTCCCCCAACAATGCCGGGTTCAGCCCCGGGTTCTGAGCTTGGACCACAGCCAGAGCCTTGACGGCCTGCTCCCGCTCCGTAAACGTCAGCTCCCGAATCATGGGTCGAATGTCCACATCCGCCAGAGCGCGGCGCTTTGTCTTCTTCTGGATCACAATGGACTCCCGGGAGAAAAGGCCGCCAAGCTGCTCCACAGTGTCGGGCGGCACGCCGTTATCGTAAAGGAATTCCACTTTCGCCCGGATGCTGGCAAGCTCTTTGACCGGTCGCACCGCCGGATAACACTCCAATACACGCAGCCCCTTGGGAAACCCCGGGTTCAACAGCTCCGGCACGCCGGCGCCGTCTGTCTCCTGCTCCACGGTGAAGTCCAGCAGCTCGCACTGGCTGCTCTGCCCCACGGGCAGGGGCAGCACAATGGACAAAATGGGATGAGGGTGGAACCCCTGGGAATGGCTGATCTCCAGTCCCGTTCGGGGAAAGACCCGCTGAAAGGTGCGCATCAGGTCCAGGTGGGAGATGTAGCTGGCCTGAGCCTCTTTTACAAACAGAAGACGCAGCTTAGACATCGCACTTCCCTCCTACCAGACGGTTTGCGCCGCAGCCGCTGCACTGGGTACGGCAGTCCGGCGTGGTCTCGGAGCGGTGGGCCCGCTCCCGCTCCCGCCAGAGGAAATCCTTTGTGACGCCACTGGAGATCATGTCCCAGGGCATCAGCTCATCCTTCTCTCTGGTCCGGTTGGCGTAAAAATGGGGGTCCAGGCCGCACTCTTCAAAGGCTTCCAGCCAGCGCTCCAGGGAAAAGTACTCCTCCCAGGCGTCCAGGCGGGCGCCCTTGCGCCAGACGGACTCAAGGACGGCGCACATGCGCCGGTCGCCCCGGGCCAGCACAGCCTCCATGAAGCTGGTGTCGGAATCGTGCCAGTTGTAGGTCACCGTCTTGGTGCGGATGGCCTCCCGCAGCAGTTTGACCCGCCGCTCATACTCCTCCTTGGAAATCTGGGGCTCCCACTGGAAGGCGCTGTGGGGCTTGGGCACAAACCAGGAGGTGGAAACGGTGATCCGGATGCCCCGGGCCTTGTTGGAGGCATACTCCCGCCAGGTGTGCATCACATGGGCCGCGATCTCCGCAATGCCTAACACATCCTCGTCGGTCTCCGTGGGCAGTCCCAACATGAAGTAAAGCTTCACCGCGCTGAAGCCGCCCTCGAAGGCGGTGCGGCAGCTTTGCAGCAGGTCTTCCTCCGTCAGGTTCTTGTTGATGGCGTCCCGCAGCCGCTGGGTGCCGGCCTCCGGCGCAAAGGTCAACCCCGCCTTGCGGCCCTTTTGCAGCCGCTGCATCAGGGCCATGGAGAAGTTGTCCGCCCGCAACGAGGGAAGCGAGAGATGGATGTGACGCTTGTCGCAGAACTCCTCCAAATCGTCGCACAAATCCACCAGGGGCGGATAGTCGCTGGTGGAGAGGCTGGAGAGCGTCATCTCCTCGTAGCCGGAGTCGCTGAGGGCCTCCATGGCGTAGGCCGCGCAGAGGTCCTTGCTGCGGCTGCGCACCGGACGGTACACATATCCGGCCTGGCAGAACCGGCAGCCCCGGATGCATCCCCGGAAAAGCTCCAGCGTGGTGCGGTCCTGGACAATCTCCGTGGAGGGCACCACGGTGTGGGTGGGGTAATAGGCCTTGTCCATGTCCTCCACAATCCGCTTGGTCACTTGCCGGGGCGCGCCGTGGCGGGGGAGAATCTCCGCCACGGTGCCGTCCTCGTGATAACGGATTTCGTAGAGACTGGGCACATAGAGGCCGGGCACCTGGGCGGCCTCCACCAGCAGACGGTGCTTGTCCCAGCCCTCCTGTTTGGCCCTGCGGTAAAGCTCAATGAGCTCCACCGTCACATCCTCCCCCTCGCCAAGGGAGACGATGTCGATGAAATCCGCCACCGGCTCCGCATTGTACATGGCGGTGCCGCCGGCGATCACCAGCGGGGACAGGGCCTTCCGGTCCGCCGCGCGCACCGGCACGCCGGCCAAATCCAGCATGTTCAAAATACCGGGGAAGGCCATCTCGTAACCCACGGAAAACCCGATGATGTCAAAGTCCCGGATGGGGTCGCCGGACTCCAGCCCATAGAGCGGGATGCCCGCTTTGCGCATCTCCTCCTCCATGTCTCCCCAGGGAGCGAATACCCGCTCACACCAGACTCCGTCCATGTTGTTCATAATGCCGTATAAGATCCGCATCCCCAAATTGGACATGCCGATCTCATAGGTGTCGGGGAAGCAGAATGCAAAGCGGACATCCACTTCCGCCTTGTCTTTCTCCACCGCGTTATACTCGCCGCCCACATAGCGCGCAGGCTTCTGCACCCGGGGCAGGATGCGTTCCAGTCTCTTGTCCACAATCGCTCTCCCAGTCTGGCGCAAAAGCGCCCTGTTTTCTTCCGAATTAATTTATTTTACCGTGTATGACTTTTTTTTACAAGTCCTAATTCCAGGACTCCCTTTTCTGATACTTCTTGCTGGAGTAAACTCCACCAATTTAACAAAGTCTTTCTTGAATACGTACTAATAAAGCCTTAAAATAGGAACCATATTTTTGTTTTGAAGGGGACAGCAACACATGAAAAGATATGAGTATGTGAATGTTCATATTGGAAAATTCTGCGGTGCAAAATCAGAAGAGCATCGGGCGATTATTGATGAATATGCAGGAAAAGGATATCGCTATGTAGGGTATATTCCCACAAATATCAGTGATTATGGAAAAATTAAAGATATGGATTTGGTTTTTGAAATGGACTGTTAATTTCCCAGTTTGACAGTTGCCATAAAATGGCGGCCGCCCTTATTTTTCCTATTATGACGAATCGTTTATATGATCGGCTTGCAGCAACAAAGCTCCGGTGATATTGATAAGTCCGTTGCGCAGAGCCGGTTTGTATGTTATGTTTGCTCAAAAGTGCACATTCGACGGATAAGGTGTGCCAGCAGTTTGTAGATTGAGAAAGAGGGTTTGGGATGAAAAAAGTGATCTTAGGTTCCATTATGTTTTTGGCGGGTGCGCTTTGTACCGCGATACTTTTATCCGGAACGATGGCAAATGATTGGACAACAAACGGGCGGTTATCCTCCTTTTGGAATATGTCGCAATACGGGATTTTGCCGGCGTTTTACATCTTTATCGGTATTGCCGTTGCCGGTATCGCTGTTGCAATATGGGGGATATTTGATAAAAAAGAGTAAGAAAGCAAATTTCCATTTGCCGGGCGGATTTTATTCGTCTTATTGGCACAAGGCATCAAACAGCAGGCGGCTCCGCAAGGATAACCGCCTGCTTTGTGCATTTCAACGGCAGGTTTACAAGATATGCTTGAAACGGCAAAAGTCAAAAAAGGGTTTCCTGAAAGAGAAGGGCCCGCCTGTTCAGGCGGGCCCTTCTCTTCTCAAATCGACAGTCGCTCTTCAAATCTTTGGAGCCGCTCAACGTCATGAACAAGGAATCCGCTGCGCTTCTTTTCCACAATGGACTCTTTTTTCAGTTCGCTGAATACACGGTTAAAGGTGGTCACATGGATCAGAAGATAATCCGCAATCTCCTGCTGGGTCAGCCGGCATGGGATAAAGCAGCCTCCCTCCCCATCCGGCGTACTCTGGCGGCACAGCTGAATGAGCCAGCCCACCACCCTCTGTTCCGCATCCAGACAGGCGGTCAGCTCCATCCGCCGAAAGAGCAGGGAAAGCTGGGCGGCGTACAGCTGATGGTACTGTTCCAGAAGGGCCCTGTCCTTCCCCAAAAGTTCAAAAAACTCCCTTTGGGAAAAAGCATAGGCAATCGTGTTCTCACAGGCCTCGATGTACATCCTTCCGCATCCGGACAGTGATGCCGCCGTTCGGCGCTCCAGTATGGTCCGTTCCCCATAATAGCAGAAATCCAGCCCCGTGGCGCTGAGCGGGCGGTGCACGGAGAGCTTTAAAAGTCCCGTCTGCACGTAGAACACCCCCGGCTCCTGCGAAGCTTCCCGGTCAAAGGAAATGCGCTCGTTTTGAAATATTTTCAAGCATTTGCCCTGGTCCAGATACTGGTCAAAACGCCCTTCCAGCGGCGGCAGCCTGCCAAACAGGATTTGCAAGGCAGCTGTCTTCTCCATGGTATCACCTCTTTCCTTGGCAAGCGTTTCAAGAATTTGTTTTATTTTACCAAATTTTGTCTTTCCCGTCAACAACTTAGTATATACTATAAAATAAATATTTTAACTGCTAATTTTATTTTCAGAATTATCAAATTCATTTGCTTTTATCAACATGTTTTCATTTCGTAAAATTCTATCTTTCTGCTTGTCATATGGATGACTATATAAAAGAAAAATAAAAAAGTACAGGACCGATTTGCGTATAGCCTATTCTTTTGGCAATTTTATATAATGATTTCACAGCAATCTAATCGGAGGAACTCAATTTTTTGCTTTCTGCCAAGCAATAATTGACAAAGGAGTGGTGTCTGCTTTGTATGAATTCACCAAATAGCTCCATTGTCCGGACAGGAGAAAAGCGAGCGCTTTTTCTTTCAAAAGCCGCTCGCTTCCTCTCAGCAGGCGCAACGGGAAATCAGGTCTTCAATAGATCTTCCAGTCATTCATAATGTACTGCCTCAGCTTTGGGACGTCGATGCACAGCCTGCTCTTTGTCTTCACCGCCACACCGTTTGTCTGAAGCCAGGCAAATATTTTGTTGCAGGTGCTGATGTGAAGCAGCAGGATATCGGCGATCTCCTGTTGATTCAGCGCGCAGGGGATTTCGCAGGTCTTCTGGTCATAGCAGCCGGCACAGAGGCCGTAGAGCCACGTCAACACCCGCTGGCTGGAGGTCAGATTGGCCGTCAGCAGCACACGGCGCTGCATCACCGTGTGATAAACTGAGGTAAACTCCATGTACTCCTCAGCGAGGGCCGGGTCTTCTTTGAGAAACGCATAGACCTGCTCCTTTTCAAAGGCTATCAGCACCGTATTTTCAAGGGCCGTGATATCCCAGCTTTGAGAGTATTCCGTATAGGGCGTTATGATATTGGAAAAGCAGGTGATCTTCTCCCCCATGGTCAGAAACCGGAAGGTGGTCCGGTCGGGCCGCGTGATCACACAGGCCCCCTTCCCCTGCCGTACATAGAGAAGGAACTTGCGCCCGATGATGGACTGATCCAGCTTTTCCCCTGAAAACAGTCTGATCTCCTCCCCCTGATTCAAATACTGCTCCAGGTGAGGAAGGGCAAAGGGGAACTCCCCCATCAAGATTCCGCGCATGAGCGCTCTTTCGTCCACCCAATCACCCCGCTTCTTATTTGATAGCAATTGTATAGAAGATTTACGATTCTGTCAACAAAACCCCATTCTTAGATATGAAGGAGTGATCCTGTATGGAACTGTCCTGCTACAATTCATACTACGAGATCAAACTTGAAACGCTGTTTTCCAATTACGAAAAGATCGAAACCTATATCTCTCCCGCCGCGCTCATGCCTGTGCTGAAGGCCAATGCCTATGGAATGGGCACACTGGAGATCGCCCAGGCTCTGGTGGGGCGTTTCAACTGCCCGGTCATCGCCTGTTCCCAGGTTTATGAGGGGCTTGTCCTGCGGAAAAACGGCATATTCACCCCGGACATCCTGATCCTTGGCCCGGTGATAGATATGACCCTCCCCCATGTGGTTCACTGGGATTTGCAGATTCCCCTGTTTACTCCCGACGGAGCCTATGCTCTCTCCAAAGAGGCCGCCCGCCAGGGAAGGCGGGTCAAGGCCCAGATCAAGATCGAAACCGGGATGAACCGCATCGGCGTACATCCAGGGGAGGAGTTGAATTCTCTGATTCAGGCCATCCGCCGGTGTCCCAACATTGAAATCACCGGCGCCTTTACCCACTTTGCCCAGGCGGAGTATCCCGGTGACGAATTTACCAAGCAGCAGTTCCAGCGCTTTCAGGCCGGGGTTCAACAGCTGAAGGAGAATGGGTTCACCCTGCAATACATCCACTGCTGCAATACCGGAGCCACAGAGTGGTTCAAAGATGCCGTATCCTGCTCCACCCATGTCCGTGTGGGCAGCCTGGTTCTTGGCTACAGCGATATTGCCGACGGGTCCAACCCGATCGGCGTTGAGGATATGCTCTCCTGGCGCAGTTATATTCACCATATCAAGCATGTCCTTCCCGGGGAAAGCGTGGGCTACGACCAGTTCTTTAAGCCGGAGCGGCCCACCGATCTGGCCGTTGTGGGCGTCGGCTTCGCCGATGGACTCTTCTGTCCCATGGTAAAGCAGCAGGGCGCGGTCCTGGTCAACGATACAAGAACCCACTTTATCGACACCTGCATGGACCAGTGCTTTATTGACATCACCGGCATCGACTGCAAGGTGGGCGACCCGGTGACCTTCTGGGGCTATTCCCCCAGCCACCAGGCCTATCTCTCCCCGGAGGAGTTTTCCAGATACGGCCAGATCTACACTGCCTATACCTCCTCCTGTCCGGACCGGATCAAACGGATATACATTTAAATGTCACATGAAACATGCTGCTGCGCGGGTCATTCCCTGCGCAGCAGCATGCTCCATACTCCCAGAATTCCCACCAGAAGGTAGGCGTTTCCTCCGCTTTGCACACTCAGCCAAAGGGCGCCGGAGGTCAAAAGCACCAGCGTAAAAATGCTCAATATGCTCACAATACGCCGGGCCAGCCACGGATCTGCCCAGAGAGACAGGATCAGCTCTATCGCCCGTCCGCCGTCCAGCACAGAGATGGGCAGAAGGTTAAAGGCGCCCAGTATCACATGGGCGCCGGCGTAGAGATAGCCTGATGTCCACCCCATGTGTTCAGCAGCGCGGGCGCAGGCAACCCCGCAGATCAGGTTTACCGCCGGACCGGCTATCACCGCGATGAGCTCCTGCCCATAGGAAAGTCCCGCTCCGCAGACCATCCCGGCCCCCCAGGCCGCCAGGCGGAAGCGCTCCGCCCGGACGCCGAAGAATCGAAGCGCGGCCCAATGTCCTATCTCATGCAGTCCGGAGGCCAGCAGGATTGAGGCCAGCAGCTCTCCGCTTTGCTGAAGGGCAAAAGCTGTGACCAGCAGCAGAAATCCAGGCGAGATGATCTCAAGACAGCGTGACATAATAGATGGGGTTCAGATAGTCACTTCCATTGTGCAGCTCAAAGTGCAGATGCGGGCCGGTGGCCATCCCCGTCTCCCCCACCTCTGCGATCTTTTCTCCCTTGGTGACGGATGCTCCCGAATTGACTATTGTTTTGCTGCAATGCGCATACAATGTGGAGTAGCCGTTTTCATGGGTCACAGTCACATATTTGCCCAGGGAGCTGCTCTCACCCACCGCCGTCACCGTGCCGTCCGCAAAGCATCCCACCGCCGTACCGGTGTCCGCCGCGAGATCAACCCCATAGTGGAATTTCTCCTCCCCTTCGATAGGGTGTTCCCGGTAGCCGAAAGAGGAGGACAGAACGCCCACAATGGGCGAGCAGTAGGAGAAGTCCAAAACGGCCTGCTCCATGCGGACACCCTCAGGCAGGTTGGTATAGACCAGTTGGCTCACCGTTGCCTGACCGGCAGTCTCCCCAGCGGTTTCCCCGCTCTCCACAGGCTGTGCGGATTCTTCGGGTTCTTGGGTGACGTTGCCGCTTTCAGTAGTCTCCTCCCCCTCCCCTGTCTCCACCCGCCAGGAAGCGGGCTGCCATCCCTGGGCGCTTTGATTGAGCAGCGCTTGGGTTTCCTCCAGCCCCAGGTCCCAGGCCGCGGTTTCCACCGCTTCCCCGTCCTGGGGATGAAAAACCGCCTGGTACACTTCTTCCAGTGTGCCGCTGAGCCCCTGCTCTCCGGAGATACCCCGGCCCACCGCCGAGAAGACGGCCTTGACATCCATATTCTGCTCCATCACGCTGTTCAGGGTTTCGCGCAGCTGTACCATCCGTTGGGGCAGTACCAATTTGATGACTACCATGGAAAAAAAGACTGCGGCGCAGATCGCCAGCTGCGTAAGGCGCTGGCGCTCCTTCTTTCCCATTGCCGATCCCTTTCTCTGCCGGCTATAAGCTGCCTTTCTCTTTGAGTACCTGTTGATCTGCGCTCCGATCTTTCCCGCCGTCATGGCCCGCCTCCTTTCTTTGTCTCCACCTTATGAGGCCACGATACGGAATATGTCTTGACATTGAGGCAAACTCCACCTATAATATGTAACGTCTCCGGGTGTAGCGCAGTTGGTAGCGCGCTTGGTTCGGGACCAAGAGGCCGTGGGTTCAAATCCCGCCACTCGGACCATATCAAAAGCCAGATTTTGATACAAAGATAGCTTCCCTTTTGGGGAGGCTATTTTTGTATCTATGACAGAAAATCCTTGATATTAGAAAGTGTTCTGGCATTTCCTTTTGCCGCGGCACGGATCAGCCAAGGCAAAAGTGAGGGTGGCCTTGTACACAGCTTCTATGCCGGTGTAGTCGCTTACCGCCATAGCCAGTTCCTTCCACTCATCCGGCAGCAGGCCGATGTTTTATACCACGTTACCTTGCCGTCCTATGCCCTGAGGCAGACCGGCACCGCTTCCCGCAGCTTGGCTGTAACTTTACCTGTTTTCATCCTCCTGTATGTTCCGTTTTCGTTTTGCACTGGTTTTTTGCCTTGCCGGCAGCTTACGCATTTGGGTGTGAACGCAAGGCTCTTTACAAAAAAATTTTGCTTTTTCGCCGGCAGCGTCCGGTCTACCCTTTGAAAGCGGTAGACCGGGCGTTTTGTGTTTTTTACATAAAGGCAGGACCAACAGGTACAATAGAAACAGTTTTTACTATTAAGGAGGTTCCATATGGAACGAACAATTACAACGGGAATTTTACAAGATTTTGCGGCGCATCTGGCCCGCGAGGAACGTGCCCCCGCCACGATGGAAAAGTATTTACGGGACGCGCGGCAGTTCGGAACATGGCTGGATGGCGCAGCAGTGACAAAAGAGTCGGTAATCGCGTGGCGGGAACATCTGCTGACAGAACACCTTCTTTCCCCGTCCACGGTCAACGCCAGCCTGTCCGCACTCAACGGCCTGTTTCGTTTTTTGGGCTGGGAGGATTGCCGCGCCCGTTTCCTGAAAATCCAGCGGCGGATGTTCCGGGATTCGGCCCGTGAGCTGACCCGCCCGGACTACGACAAACTCACCGCCACGGCCCGGGGTATGGGCCGAGAGAGGCTGGCTCTGACCATGGAGACCATCTGCGCCACCGGCGTCCGGGTGAGCGAAGTCCGTTTTATCACCGTGGAAGCCGCCAAGCAGGGCCGGTCGGAGATTACAATGAAAGGGAAAATCCGCGTGATCCTCATTCCTGCCAAACTGTGCCGCAAGCTCCTCAAATACGCCAAAAAACAAAAAATCGTTTCCGGCGAGATTTTTCTCACTGGAAACGGCAGGGGTGTCACACGGCGGCAGATATGGTCGGAAATGAAACGGCTCTGCGTTTACGCAGGTGTGGAGCCAAGCAAGGTATTTCCACACAACCTGAGACATCTTTTTGCGGTGGCCTATTACCGGGCTTACAAGGACATTGCAAAGCTTGCTGATATGCTGGGCCACAGCTCCATTGAAACCACCCGCATTTATCTCTTGTCCTCAGGCGCGGAGCACCAGCGCCAACTTGACCGATTGGGACTCGTCTCTTAGGCGGATTCAACATTCCGCCCCAACACTCCAGGCTCCAAACTTTCAAAGCTACATATTTATATAGAAACTTTACCAGCTTTAAGCCAGAAAATCAAGATTTTTTCCGGAAAATGGGTGCAAAAACCCAGCCGCGAAAAGAAAACTTTTTTGTGGTTTACTTTTGTGCGGCCTTTGGTCCCCATATAGGGGATATGGTTATCTGCTTTTTATGCTTTTGCGCCGAACCTTGCAGTTACTATGCCCGGAGACTGAACAGAATGTTGATTTCGTGTATAACCACGCTGGGCAGGAAAAAAGCCGGAAGACGCCGTTTCCTACGAAACCATAAAAAAGGGTTGGCATGTCTGTCCACTGAGCGATACATGCTGAGAGGTATCGCGTGCGTAGGGGGGACCTCTGTGAGGGGTGAACATATATATTTAAAGGGCGGCATTCACTGATAGAAGAGATTATGACCAAAGCAAGGTACAAGTACCTGTCCGACTTGCGGTACATAGACGATGATCGGCGGGCGTGTACAGCCCATTCCACTGAAATAATCGAACCGGGTCAGGCGTCTCTCTTTGAGTGGAGCGACGCACTGGATTATCCGGCGCAGTCGCCCCCGAAACCCACCTTGCAAGCCGCGAAGGAACGACTGACAACATTGTTATCCCGGCCTCAGGATGAGGCAATTCATAACGGCAAATAAAGGAGGAGATACAGAATGAAAAAACGACTCTTGGCAAGTCTGCTTGCACTGTGCATGGTAATGACAGTATTACCCGCCACGGCACTGGCGACAGAGGGAGCGCCGGAAGGCGAGGCACCGAATATCTGCACACAAGGCGATGGCTGTACGGCGGAAATCCATAAAGAGGATTGCCCACTATATGTAGTCCTTGTGGATGAGCCGGAAGGCGCCGAGCCTGCGGCAACGAAGCGGGTTGCCGCGCTCATCGCGGCCCTGCCGGAGTATGCCAACGCGGTACCGGACGACGTGGAGGACATTGAAGCGGCACAAGCTGCCTACGATGCCCTGTCTGAAGAAGAACAAGCTGCGGTGGACGGGGAGTTGGTATCAAAACTTGCCGATTTGACCGAGCTGGCGAAGGATTTGAAAGGGTATGAGCCGCCACATGACACCGAGGTTTACGATATGCAACCTGTGGCGTCCGGAAACTGCGGCGCCGCAGAGAACGAAAGCAGCGTTCAGTGGGCGCTGACACAGAATAATGCGGATATCAGCAATCCCACCTATACCCTCACCATTTCCGGCAGGGGCACAATGGCAGATTTTCCTTCGACAAACGCTCAGCCGTGGTTAGGAGGCAACGGATATCCAAATCGCGCCAGGATTACCGCCATTGTTGTGGAAGAAGGCATTACCTCTCTGGGAGAGAGAACCTTTAGACAATTAGAGGCTGTAACGTCGCTTTCACTGCCCTCTACTTTGCAGAATATCCCACATCTTCCGGCGCTGGAGAAGTTATATGCCCTGGAGAGTATCACTGTGCCGGAAGATAACCAATTTTATAAGGTTATTGACAACGTCTTGTTCACCAAAGACGGAACAATCCTGATCAAATATCCAATCAGCAAGCGTGGTACTTCTTATACAGTCCCATCAGGAACTTTAACCATTTCGGCTTCCGCCTTTCAGGAAACCCGAAATCTGGAAATACTTACCTTGAATGATGAATTGGCCTGTGTCGAAAGCTATGCCGTTAACGATTCCAAAATCAAGAATTTAATCATCGGCAGTGGGCCGCTTGAGATTTCCAACAATGCATTCCAAAGCTGTTCAGACTTGACGGCTGTTTCCGGCGGCACCAATGTTTCGGCAATCGGCAACTATGCTTTTCAGAATTGTGCAGCACTGACCTCTGCGCAGTTTACAGATAAGCTGATATCCATCGGGGAACATGCGTTTGAGAAATGTACACAACTGGATTCCATTGCTGCAAGCGGCACCACATTTACAAATTTGAGCAGCATTGGACAGTATGCTTTTTATCAGACAGGGCTTACAACTTTTCCAATGAGCTATGATACCCCTTTGACCACAATCCCCTATAATGCGTTCTACCAAACAGCCCTCACAAAAATTACGATTCCAGACGCTGTAACCACTTTAGCAGAAAATGCGTTCAGAATGAGTCAGTCCGCCGAGGCAGGAATGGAAAGCTCATTGAAAACAATAAACATTGGCGCAAATTCCAGATTGCAGACCATCGGCAACTACGCTTTTTACGGTGCATCTTTTGGCACCGTCCAGCTTCCGGATACTGTTACAACGGTTGGTCAGCATACATTTGGCTTGAATGCGAATGCTTCTGTTTTCGATTTTAGCCGAATCAAAGACAATGCAGCAGCATCGCAAAACTCTGTTTATAATTTATACAGTAACAGCTCCAATGTCATTTATTTTAATTCAACAGCTGCTGAAAACCAGTTTTCTGTTGCAAAAAGCTCATTTGTAATCGCGATTACCAACGGCGGCACGTTTGCACCGGAAGCCGTGTTTGAATCCGGCAAACTGGCTGCGCCTGTGAAAGAGGACTATGCCTTCGGCGGCTGGTACACACGGGACGGTGTAAGCGGCGAGTGGGGTGAAGCTGTTACGTCTCCCGCCGCCGGGCAGACCTACTATGCCAAGTGGGTAGAGCGCGGTGATGTCTCAGGCATGGGAACAGTGCAGTCCCCTTATGTACTCAGCGACGGAGCGCATATCTATGCGCTGGCGCGTATCCTTGAAAAACAGCCCGCCAGTGACAGCGATGAAATTCTGAGCGATCAACTCAAGGCGGACTATCTTCTGTTCGGCTATCTGAGCGATTACAAAGCGGCCTATACAGCCATCCAGTGCGCGTATTACGAGCTGAGCGCTGATATCACGCTTTCAAACCGCGACGCAGATGGGACTTACAACGGCTTCTGCGGCATACCCAATTTCTGTGGAGGCAGTTTTGACGGCAAAGAGCACATCATCACGCTGGATATGGATTTCAGCAAATATCCTGCCGAGGCAAAAAGCATCGGCGGCGTGTTTGCCAATACCGAAAAGGCCGCCATCAAAAATCTGAAGCTGGCAGGCAAGGCAACGGGGACGCTGACGTTAATCTCCACCGCCACGCTGAAGGACGTGGGCCTTTTGATCGGCGCCACGTCCAATGGAGCCCAACCCACCACGCTGGAGAATATCACCGCCGACGCCACCATTGACATGACTGTGGATCTGGGGGTCAGTCAGTGCGCCTACATTGCCGCTATGGTGGGACGCGGATATTCTGTGACCATGAAAAATTGCGTCAACAAGGGCAATTTCACAGCCGCTTCGGAAAATCCCACCACAAACGCGCCTCGCGTTGCCGGCTTGGTGGGGCACGCCTACACCGGTTTTCAGTTGGAAGATTGCGCCAATGAGGGAACGATCACAACCACCGGTTCCGGCCCGCTGACCACCGGTGATTTAATGGGCACCAGCAGTTCCCCCATTTACAAAAATTGTGTGTCCTCCGGCAGCGTCAGTTCGCAGGTCGGTACCCTGAGCGTTTTCAGCGGCATGAGAACGGACTGCGTCAAAGCCGATGGGAATGTCATCCGCGTCACCATCACCGGCAAGGCGGGCGACCGCATTGTCAACGCGGATGCTGGCATCAATTACACCTATCGTGAGGCCAGCGATCAGGTGTTTGAACTGCCTGTCTACTATAACCAAGACGGCGTGCGCAATTACAGCAAATATATGCAGGATGAGCACTTTGCGGTCAACAGGGACAGCCGTTTGTTCCTGTACGATCTGCGCAACACCTCCTTCACCACAAAGCTGAGCACCGAGGACGCCTTTACAGATGCGCTGCCCTTCAGCTCCTGGGCGACCGCCCTGCCCATCTCCACTGCCGAACACCTGCTGTGGATGCAAAAGGCCATCAACGATGGAGATGAGGCTGCCATCAAAGCACTGTATACCCTGGGCGGCAAGAGTGTTGAAAACCTGGATTCCGAGACCGCCAGGATCGTGTTGCGCTCCGCTTATTACAAGCTGCAAAACGATGTGGCCGTCACGGGGGAAAACGGCTTTACCGGCATCGGCGACATGGATTCGTTCGGCGGGCACTTCGACGGCGGAGGGCATACCGTGACCCTCACCATCTCAGAGACCGTACCGTCCCTGGCGGAAAATACCTATTTTGGTTTATTCGGACGCATGTTACCGCTGACTGACGGTGTGGTGGAGGTACGGAACCTGAACATCGTCAGCTCCTTCGACCTGTCTCTTCCCATGGATGCCAGCTACAGCGCCTATGTGGGCGGCCTTGCCGGCTACGCAAGCGGCGTTACCTTGGACAATGTGAACGTGACTTTAGAGAAGATGAATCTGTCCAAGAATGGCGACCAGGGGGCCGGCAGCCAGGGAGGCGTGAATGCCGGCGGCTGCTTCGGTGCGGAATTCACATGGCTGGGTACGTGCCCCACTGTAAAAATAGACTGCACCATCACGGCGGACTGGCCGGCGGCCGAAGCGAACAAAAAGGTCGGCTCCCTCTATGTGGGCGGTTTCGCGGGCCATGGACAGTATGGAGGCAGCGTCGAGTTTATCGGCGGCAACGGCATCAATGCCAACAATATCCCAACTCCCAGAATCGGCGGCATCATGGGCTACTCCTGGTCTTCTAACACATTGGACGGCCTCCTGGTGAAAAACAGCACCGGCCATGCCATCACCATGAGCGGCGCAACTGCCCAGATCGGCACGCTGATCGGCTACCATACTACTTCCAGTGCCGCCGCCGATGTGGTAAGCGTGTCGGCGGACGGAGTTGTTGTGGAGGGGCCCTTTGTGCTGAATGGCAGGCATGCCGGCGGCTTGTTTGGATATGTTGACACAACCGGCATTGTAAATATCGCAAACTGCGTGCTGAGCGACGGGATCGACGTGTCCTATACCGTCAACAACGGATACTACGGCGGATTGATCGGATACGCAAACATGAAGAACGCGCCCCTTCGGCTGCGCGACACGGCGGTCGGCGTCAATGTACCTGACAGCGGAATTTATACAGGCGCCCTGATCGGTTATATGACAAAGGAAAGCGATATAGAGGCCCAAAACTCCGTCTATGTCACCCGAAGCGGCGAGGCGGCCGTTGGTAGGAAACAAGGAGTTCCGAACGCGCCTGTCTCTACAATTGACGGTACTGCCGTCCTTGACACTGCTGTGCTGGCCGGGGCAAAGAGCTTTGGCGATACCACAGAACACCTCCTCACCGGCGGCGCTCTGCCCGCCCTCACCGTTGGGCCTGAGAGCATTTTTGCCCTGGCCGGCGGCGAAGTGACCTTGACCAAGGCCGGTATGGCCAAGGCGTCCTTTGCCTGGAATGGCCGGTCCTTTTATACCAGCGAGGACATTACGATAGACCCCAAGGCTTTGACGGCAGACGACGTGACCGTAACCGGCGTCAACAGCAGCTATGCCTCAGACGAAGCCGCAGCTGCGGCGCTGGATGCCATCGCGATTGTCTATGGCGATAAAGTGCTTGCCAGAGGCACGGATTACACTGTGGAACAAATTACATCTGACGGCAGCCATAAATTCATGATTGCGTTTACGGGAAATTACAGCGGCACGACGGAGGCATCCTATACCGTGAGCGATACAGCCCTGACTGCTTCCGCGCAGGGCTACACCGGTGTTTATGATGCCGCCGAACATGGAATTGCTGTCTCCGCTCCCGAGGGCGCGGCCATAACCTATGGAGAGGACAGCGAGAGCTTAGGGGAAACCAATCCAAGTTATACCGACGCCGGCACCTATGTGGTCTACTGGAGAGCCGAGAAGGATGGCAGCGCGGTAACAGGCTCGGCAGTGGTCATCCTCACCCCCGCCACACTGACCATAGCCGCCGATAACCAGTCCATCTACTTGGGCAGCGCACTGCCCGATACCTACACCTATACGGTATCCGGCCTTGTTGGGAATGACATTCTCACCACCGAACCCACCGTAACCTGCCCCACCGCAGATGCCGGCACGGCGGGCACCTATCCCATCACTGTCAGCGGGGCGGCAGCTGGTGACAACTACACCATCACCTATAAACCCGGTACCTTGACCGTCTCCCGGCGTTCCGGCGGCGGCTCCGGCTCCAGCACCTACTCCGTCAGCGCGGACAACGTTAAAAACGGTTCTCTTTCCGTCAGCCCCAAAAACGCCGGCAAGGGCAGCACCGTGACCATCACCGCAAAGCCGGACGATGGTTATACGCTGCATGAGCTGACCGTCACAGACACGAACGGCAACACCGTGAAGCTCACGAAAAAGAGCGATACACAGTACACCTTTACCATGCCCGGCAGCAAAGTTACCGTGAAAGCCGTCTTTGCACGGATCAAGCAGCCCGGCACCGGCTTTATAGATGTTCCCGCCAACGCCTACTACGCCGACGCGGTGGCATGGGCTGTGGAGCAAGGCATCACCATTGGCACATCCGCCGCCACATTCAGCCCCAGCGCCTCCTGCACCCGCGCTCAGATGGTGACGTTCCTTTGGCGGGCGGCTGGTTCCCCGTCTCCCAAGAGCGGCGGCAGTTCCTTTGCAGATGTCCAGTCCGGCGCTTATTACTATGACGCGGTGCTGTGGGCCGTGGAGAACGGCATCACCACCGGCACCAGCGCTACCACCTTTGCCCCGGACGCTGCCGTGACGCGGAGCCAGACTGTGACATTCCTCTATCGCGCGGCAGGATCCCCGGCGGCCAGCGGCAGCTCCTTTGCCGATGTCCCCGTCGACGCCTACTATGCCAGCGCCGTATCCTGGGCTGTGAACGAGGGTATTACCAACGGCACATCCACCACCACATTCAGCCCGCAGGCGGACTGCACGCGTGGTCAAATCGTAACCTTTATGTATCGCAGCGCACAATGATCCCCAGCAAGAGGGCGCGGAGCCTCGTCCCCCTCCCGTCCCGTCAAACGTTTGACGGGACGGGAGGGGAAAATAGATACGGAAGGAGCGAACAATGGATCACATAGAGGTCAAGATCAATAAAATTTCCCCCTCCAGCGCCAAAGGGAGCGTTCATGTGGAGGTGGAGAGCGGCGGATTTACAATTTCCAACATTCTGCTCCGGAAGGACGCCGGGCAGCTAAAGATTTCTCTGCCATTGATAAGCATAGGAGATCAGAAGCGTCCTGCGATTACCTTGCAGGGAGAATTAAAGAATCGGATCATGGAGGAGTTGGAGCAGGCATATCAACAGTCCACCTATATGAAATGAGAAAGACGGCGTTGGATATGGCGGACGATTGCGTTGCGATAAAGGCCGCGGAGTTGCCTCCCCGCCACACCAAGGAATACAATATGCCATGCAGCGGCGGCTCCACACCCGAGACGCACCATTTTATATAGTTCGAATCATACATGCGCCATAAGGCAAGCTTGCCAGCTTTTGTATCCAGGGCTATGCCCGTCATAATTCCAGTATGCAGGGGGGCACATGGGCGGGCATGGCGGCACATTTTCAGAAATAGGGCGGTTTTCCTCCTATGCCGGAGAGGGCATAGCGGAATTCAGCATTTGAGGAGGGAGTTTCTGACAGCTCTTCCGATGATTTTATGATCCGCCCGCCTCCTCTTGCTCTCCGGCGGCCAAAAGCGTCTCCCGCAGCATGATAAGCAAGTCCATTACGCTGCAAAACGCCGCCGTGCCATAGGTCCGGCGCAACATGTTGGTATGACCGTGGACACACTACTCTTTTCGGCATGTTTATTTTATAAATTTGTATTATTATGTATATGTAACAAGAAAGCCCCGGGGAAATGATCTCCCCGGGGCGCCCTTTATATTTTCCCCTGTGTTGTTCATCTTAACCGCCTTGGTGAGCCGGGGCTCCAGTGCCCAAAATCAGCCTGGATGAGCGGACGCGGCGCTTTGCCCGGCGCTGAAGGGCAAACTGGACAATCCCGTCCAACAGCTTGATCACCGCAGCGTCCAACAGGAGCAGGATCAATGTAAAGGCGCAGCTTAAAGCTGCGCCTTTTTTGTATTAAATTATTCTCACAAATTTTCAGAAGGTCCCACATGTAGAATTTCTATTCAGTCACCAAAGCGGGCGGAAGACTGCTCCATGGCGGCGCAGATTGCAAGGAAGTCCTGCAGGATACGGCTTCCTACAAGCTCCTCCCGATAGCAGGCGCGCAAAATGCGGTAATAGTTTTTCTCAGGAATCAGGGGCTTATATAGCAGTTTCCCTCCCCTGTTTCGAAGGTAGATTTCATTCTCCAATGGAGAAAAGGGGAGCAGTGTAAACGCGCCGCATTCCACCATGGCAATACAGGTCTGCCAGCTTTCCGTTTCCAACGCAATCACAGGAGAGATGCCGCACCGCCGAAAAATTTCATCTGCCAGCGCACGAAGGCTGAGCCCCTTTTTGAAAAGCACAAATTCTTTATCTGCCAGAGTAGAGAGGTCTGTAAGAATATCGATGCCGTTTTCCTGGGGGCAAATCTTGTCCGAGAAAAAATCGATTGGCGCAATGATGCAGACCTCCTCTTTGGAGCAGGTATAGGATTGGATGTGGCTGAGCTTGAAATCCTTATAAAGGAAAGCAACGTCGATCTCCCCGGATGTCAGCATTTCCGCCAGGGCTTCCATAGAACCTTCTACCAAGTTAAACTTGTACAGCGGATACTTTTCTCGCAGCCGCGGAACGATGTAGGGGAAAATCGAAGCGCTCTTTTTGCGGCTGCAGCCTATGGTAAGCCTGCCTCGTTCCTCGTCTTGAATTTCCACCAATTCCCGCTCAAACTGGGCCATAGTCCCCATGATCTTCCGGGCGGCGGCAACATAGCGCTCCCCCGCTGCGGTAAGCTTCATACAGCCCGGTCTCCGCTCAAACAATCTAAGTCCCAGCTCGCTTTCCACATGCTCAAGAAGATTGGACAGAGAAGGTTGTGAAACATATAGATTCTTCGCAGCGGCTGTAAGATTTTCCTCCTTGGCGATCTCCAATATATATTGCAGTTGACGGTCATTCATATGCACCCTGCCCCCTTTTTTGATTATAGCAGGGCTTGTCGCGCATCGCAATAGGTAAAAACCTATCGTTAAAATGCATTTTTAGGTATTTTACCAATCGCCATCCGCTGTGTACAATATAAGCAGAACAACCTATTATTCAATCAGGAGGCTTGTACCATGTTTATTTTTGGCGGCCCGGATTATGACCTGATCATCGTTGGCAGCGGCCCTGCCGGCATGACCGCTGCGGTTTATGCGCGGAGAAGCGGCAAAACCGTGCTTGTGATTGAAAAGGAAAAATTCGGAGGACAGATCACCAGTTCCCCAAAGGTGGAGAATTTCCCCGGCAGGCTTTCCATGGCAGGCAGCGATTTCGCAAACGACCTTTTGCACCAAGCGATGGAAAACGGCGCGGAGTTTGTCTTGGGAACTGTGACGGCAGTCGCGCAGGAAGGCGATTTCAAAAGCGTCACAACCGAGGAGGGCGAGTGCTACTCAGCGAAGGCAGTTATTCTTGCCAACGGCGTAAAGCACCGCGTCTTAGATCTGCCCGGTGAACGGGAATTGATCGGAAACGGCGTTCATTTCTGTGTCGTCTGTGACGGAAACCTCTACGCCGGAAAAAAGGCGGCCATCATTGGTGGAGGCAATTCAGCGCTTCAGGAGGCGGTCATGCTGTCGGAGCTTGCGGCTGAACTGCTTATCGTGCAGAACTTGGCGTTCCTCACCGGCGAGCAGCAGCTCATCGACCTTTTGGAGTCCAGGTCCAATGTAAAAATTATTTATTCCACAGTTGTCTCTCAGTACAAGGTTGAAAGCGGGAAGCTCACCGGTCTGACGCTGAAAAGCGAAACGGACGGGAGACTCAGCGAGGTCGCCTGTGACGGCTGCTTTCTGGCGGTTGGCCTGGTTCCTGAGAATGAGCAATTTTCCCCGGTGGCAAAGCTTGATGAACGCGGTTATTATATTGCGGATGAGAGCTGCTTTACAGAGACAGAAGGCCTGTTTGTCGCGGGTGATTGCAGGCAAAAGGCCGTCCGTCAGCTGACCACAGCGGCAAGTGACGGCGCGGTGGCGGCTCTGGCGGCCTGCCGATATATCGACAATCATTGAATATAAGAAGGAGGAACCAAGCATGACTTCCTGCAAAATTTTCGTCCCCGTGGGTGCCTGCGGCGGCGGGATTCATGACGACGCCTTTGAAATGGGCATGGCGATGAATCCGGACTGTATCGCCATGGATGCCGGCTCCACAGATTCCGGCCCCGCATATCTTGCAAACGGCGTGTGCAAGTATTCCGAGCAATCCATCGCGCACGACCTGGAGCTTTCCATTGTTGCGGCGGTCGAACACAATATCCCGCTTTTCATTGGCAGCTGCGGCACCTGTGGAACAGACAGCTCCCTTGCGCACTTTGCCGAGATCGCGGAACAAATCATTGTAAAGCACGGCTACCATATAAAAATTGCAACGATCTCTTCCCAGATGGATCCCCATGTGCTGGAAAAGAAATGGGATGAGGGAAAAATCCACGCGCTCCCCGGCGCGCCGGAGATCACCCGGGATGTCTTTGCCAGCTGCCAAAATATTGTCGGCCTGATGGGGGCTGAGCCATTCATCGAGGCATATCGCAGCGGCGCGCAAATCGTACTTGGAGGGCGCGCCACCGATACCGGCGTCATCGCCGCCTTTGGCCTGATGAACGGAATGAATGAAGGGGCCTGCTGGCATGGCGCCAAGGTGGTGGAATGCGGGCCGCAGTGTACGGATACTGCCGGCGTGTGCGTCATGCTGGAGCTGGACCACGAGGGTTTTACCGTCTATCCTACCGACCCGGCCGCCCATTGCACCCCTTATACGGTTTCCGCCCATCTGCTCTATGAGAACACAAATCCCTTCCGCCTGACGGAGCCGGGCGGGTCCTTTATCACGGACGACGCTGTATACACCCAGCTTACGCCCCAGGCAACCCGTGTGACCGGCAGCCGTTTTGAACGCGCAGGCCAGTATACCATGAAACTGGAGGGCTCGCGCCTGGCCGGCTATCAGAACATCTCCCTTGTCGGCGTGGCGGATCGGGATATCCTGCGGGACCTTGACAGCTGGATCGGCTTCATGCGCTCCCATGTGCAGGCCGTTCTTGACAAGCACGGTTTCGACCGCAGCACCTATTCCTTTGATTTGCGCTGCTTCGGCCATGACGCTGTGGTTCCACTGACGGATGGTGAAAACTTTATTCCAAGGGAAGTGGGCCTTCTGCTGTCCGTGACCGCCGATACACAGGAAATTGCAACGGGAATTGCCAAGGATTTCAACCCCTATCTGCTGCATCTGCCCAAAAACTACCAGAGCGCAAAAGATCTGCTTCCAACATTTGCCTTTCCCTTCTCCCCTGTGGATACGCCGCGCGGGCCTGTTTACGAATTTGTTCTTCACCATGTGGTGGATGTGGACGACCCGTTGGAGCTGGTCCGCATCAATTATAAGGTGTATTAAAAGGAGGCATTGGTCATGGCAAAGCTGAGAGAAGTTACAAAATATATCCGCAGCAAAAACGCCGGTCCGTTTTGGGTCACTTTAGAAATCTTCTGCGACGGTGAGAGGGAGTACGAGCAGGTGAAGGCTTCCAAAAATGTATCCGCCGCAACCATTGCAAGGCTCTATCACACCAAGGAATCCGATGTGCAGATCTTCTATATTCCCAACATTTTTGTAATCAAGATTTCTTTTCCCCGTCCCTATCCCAGCGGTTACCGCTACGAGCGCGATATGCACTACGGCCAGCAATACCGCCTGCTGGCCGAGGTGGAGCTGTAAGATCAGGCCGCGAAACAAAAACCCCCAGTAAAATTACTTTAGGAGGAGATCAGTATGGCAAAAGAGAAATGGTACCAATTTAAAAAAGTAGATGCGATCTTCGGTATTCCGGTCAAGTTCTTTGTCCCCGTCGCGCTGATCATAATTGCGGCCGGTCGTTTGGGTTGGGTCCCTTCGGATCTTTTTATCACCGCTTTCGCCCTGGTCATGGCGGTGGGCGGCATTCTCAGCTGGATCGGTGAAGTCACGCCGATTCTCAAATCAATTGGCGGCAAATTGCTTCTCCCTTTGCTTGGTGCATCCATGCTTGTCAAAAAAGGTGTTTTGAGTGAGATTTTCAGCACTTCCGCCGACCTTTTCACCCAGAACGGTTTTCAGATGTTCTTCGTGGCGGCTGTGGTGGCGGGCGCGATTCTTGCGACGGACAGCCGCTTTTTAAAAGCCTGCGTGATCCGCTACATCCCGGTTCTTCTGATTTCCCAAGTCTTTGCCATTGGCTTCAGCTTCCTTGCGGCAAAGCTCACCGGCCGCTCCGTATATGAGGCGATCTTTTTTGTTGCAGCGCCCTGCATGACCGGCGGCACCTCCGGCGCGATCTCTACTTTGCCGGCGCTGTACTCTTCAGTTTTGGGGGCCGATATGACCGGCATGGCAGCGCAGCTCTACGCGGTAGCGCTGCTTGGCACATACCTCTCTTTGATTATGGCGATCATCATGAATATTCTTGCAAAGAAATTTCCAAAAGCAATGGGCAACGGCAATGGGGAAATCCTTCGCAATGAATCCCCCGCGCTGCAGGAGGCAAAGAAAACCGCCGTTGTCTATGAGCAGTCTTCTTCAGACTATGGAGATTTGATGGGCGGCGTTTTCATTGCCTGCGCATTCATGGTGCTTGGCTCCATTTTCAACCACTTCATTTCCGCCATCGTCTATATCGCCTGGACGCTCATCATTATCGTTATCTTGAAGATATTCAACCTGGTTCCTGATAAGTTCTGCCGTCAGGCGTATTATTTCAGCAACATGTCGCAAAAGTATGTGGTGATCATATTGACCACCTGCATTGGCATGGGTTCCTCTTCCGGCGGCGGTATGAGTTCCGCGCTCCAGCTTTCCAATGTCGTCATCATCGTCCTTGCCATTCTCGGCGCGGTCGTGGGGGCAGGCGTCGGCGCCAAGCTTTTCGGTCTCTATCGTTACGAGTCGTCCTTGACCGCCGCGATCTGCGCCTGCAACATTGGAGCTTCCGGCGATGTACAGACCTGCTACGTCTGCGACCGTATGGAGCTTTTGCCTTACGCCACCATTTCCACACGCATCGGCGGTGCGATGATGCTTGTTGAGATCAGCATTCTGTTTCCCATTGTGGCCCGTGCCGCCGGTATCATCGCCTGAACGGCCGAGTAAAAAGGAGTGAAAGAAAATGTCTGAACAGTATCAAGTCGTATGGCCGTCTTCTCAGGTCCATATTCCGGACGTCCGGCTCTCGCCACGTGTCAAAGATATGAATGAGGCCGTCATATTGGAATTCAACCACATGCACTACCGCGGCGTGGAGATTTTTCCGATTTTAAGAGAGGAGTTAAAGCGCAGGTACCCTAAGATCACCATCATTCCCTGGGATACCATAGGCGACTTCCGCGACATGCGCAACTTCGGCGGCTACGAGGCTGAAAAATGGCCTGGCCTGAAGTATTTTATTGAAAGGCATCATATAACTGCCGCCGTGGGCGGCATGGGGGCCTGAGGAGCCTGTGCACCCGCCGTGACGCGGGTAATGTCGTATGCGGAAACCTGCGGGATTCCCTCAACCGCCATGATCATCACCGGCTTTATTCCCCAGGCAAAGTTGGTTGCCGCCTCCCAGGGCTTCCCCGATCTTCCCATCTCCGAATACCCCGATACCATGATGACTGACTCGGATGAGGAGCTGCGGGAAAAGGTTGTCGGAGTTCTTTGTGACAACGTGGTCCGCAGTCTTACCCAAACGCCTCCTCCCCGCAAACCGCGGAAAAAGAGGGAGCCGAACCTCCGCGACATCATCTTTGAAGGTTCCATATCTGAAGTAAATGAGTTCTTTTATGAAAATTTGTGGACGGACGGCCTTCCCATTATTCCCCCAACGTTGGAAGAAGTCGACCGGTTCATGGAGTTCACCAGCCGCCCTGCGGACGAGGTCATTGCAAAGCTGCCTCACGAAAACCGGAAAGCAACTGTCTGGTCCGTTGCCGTAAACGGCGTGATGGCTGGCTGCAGACCGGAGTATATGCCCCTGCTGCTTGCAGCGGTAGAGGCCATTTCCTATACCGGCATCCCCGGAAACCTTCTTGATCAGGGTTGGCGAGCTGAGGATACCGGCACCTCACCCGGCTGGGAGCCTCTGATCATTGTCAGCGGACCGTTGGTCAAAAAGTTGGATTTCAACTGTGGGCAAGGCGCTCTGCGTTTTGGCCGGCAGGCAAACACAAGCTTCGGCCGCTTCCTCAAGCTGTTTCTGCGAAATGTGGGCGGATTCAGAATTCCGCCCGGCAGCGGCGACAAAGGCAGTCTCGGCCAGAGCATGAATGTGGCCATCGCTGAAAACCAGGACTTTGTTCAGGAGCTTGGATGGAAGACTTATCAGGAGGAACGCGGATTTTCCGCTGAGGACACGTGCGTAACGGTGCTTTCCTCCGCCTATGTCAGCGCGCCCTGCTATACCTCCGGCGATGAGCCGGAGCAGCATTTGGAGATTCTTTCCGAGGAAATTTGCGAAAAACAGTTCGGCATCTTTTCCACATGGGGCGTCCACACCTTCCGTCTTGAACCAGTTTTGATGTTAGCGCCGCCTGTGGCTCAGATTTTCGCGGAACATGGATTGAGCAAGCAGGATGTGCGTGATTATCTCTACCGGAATTCCCATGTGACAGCCGGGCAGATGGAACGGCACTGGCACGATTTTAACGGTCTGGATTTCGACATGTACGCCCGTGCGAAAAACGGAAAGATTCCTCCTGTTTACGGCGAATCCAACGATCCGCAGCGGCCCATCCCCGTATTTCTCAATAACAAAACCCTTCAGATCATTGTGGCCGGTGACCCGGCCCGCGCTCAGAGCAAGGGCTTCATGCAATCCGGATACATCGCTCCAGCGACATCCCGTAAGGTATGCCTTCCTGAAAATTACGATGAACTGATTGCAAAGCAGAAAGAGCGGACTTAGCCCCATAGAAGAGCACCACTGTGCGCATATATGCGCACAGTGGTGCTCTTCTGCCGCCATCTGAAGCTTTTTATCAGAAGTTTCAAGCATGGCGCCGCCATTTTGATGCAGACTCCGCTCGTAAAGCTTTTGGGCGCCGATGCCTTTCAAGTATCATCAGCCGTTGAGAAAATAGTTCTGATTTCAATATTCCTATTTTCTTCATTCCGGTATATAATAAAAAAAGCCGGATTTCTGTTTTAGGCCATGTTAGGAGGTACACTATGTGCAACGACAATCTGAAGCATCTTCTGGATGCGTTGACGGAAACCTCCGTCTATGTAATCGAAGCGGAAAGCCGGAAACTGCTGTATTTTAACCAGCGCTGCCGGGAGCTTGGACGCGGGCGCGCCAAACTTGGAGCAAGGTGCTGCGACGTCTGGCCGGAAGTGTGCGCCAACTGTCCGCTGGCGGAGATGGGCACCGGAACCTCCAGCCACATCGTCTGCTATGATCCCCTGCTGAAAACCACGGTGGACGCCACAGCCAACCGCATCCTCTGGGACGGGCATATCCCGGCCGTCGTGATCACTGCCACTCCCCACAGGCTCAACTTTGAGGAGGAGCAGGGGGAGAAAAAGGTCAAAGAAATGTACGCGCAGAGTTTGGTAACTGTATTCAGCGAGTGTATCATTGCAAACCTGACAAAGGATTACTATGTAAATTGTCAAAAGGACTCGCTGTGGACAGACATACCGGACCAGGGCAGCTTTGGATCTGAAAATCTCACCTATTCCAAAAAGGCAGTCCATCCGGACGACCTCTCTCAATTTCAGGACAATTTTTCAAGAGAATCCATGCTGCGTCTGTTCGCCAGCGGCCGCAGGCAGATAACAAAGCGCCTCCGCCGTCTGACCGGCGACGGCACCTATCACATGGTGGAGTTTACCGCCACGCAGTTAGAGCGGTTCGACGATCAGGACTGCTGGTGTGTTTTGATCTACAGGGACATTCAGGAGGAGTATCTGCTGGAACAGAAGATGAACCTGGACATCGCCCAGTTGGCCATGGCCGCCAAGGTCTCCTACCAGATGCTGATCTCCATCAATCTGACGCAAAATACTTACCGCATGCTGGAATACGACCGCCTTCACTTCTGTAAGGCGCCTGAATCCGGCTGTTTTGATGAGTTGGTGCAATTGGGAATCTCTATCGCCGCCCCGGAATTTCAGACCATATATGCTGAAACGTTTTCAAGGCAGCACCTGCTGGAGGCCTTTGCCCAGGGCGGGCAGTCCGTCTCCCTTGAGCTGCGGCAGCTTGGAGAGGACGACCAGTATCATTGGACCCTTATGCAGGTGATGCTGGTTCCAAGCGACGCCACGGACGACGTTCTTGTGATGGCCATGTCCAAGTGCATCGACGAAGAGCGCCGGCGGCAGGAAGCAGACCTGGAGCGGGAGCGGCAGAGCAAGCTGCTGCTGGAGGAGGCCCTGCAAAAGGCGGAGCGGGCCAGCCAAGCAAAAAGCGACTTTCTCTCCCGCATGAGCCATGATATCCGCACCCCGATGAACGCCATTATGGGGATGACCGAGCTGGCGCAGCACCACATTCAAAATGAGGACAGGCTCCGGGAGTATTTGGAAAAAATATCCGATTCCAGCGCCCACCTTCTGGGGCTCATCAACGAGGTATTGGATGTCAGCAAAATTGAAAGCGGCACGGTGGAACTGGATGAGTCGGAGTTCGACCTCCGCGATCTGGTGCGGGACGCCGTGACAATGGTGCAGCTGGCCGTCCAGTCCAAGGCTCAGCATCTTGTGGTGCAGATCGATCAAACGCTTCACAGTCAGGTGCTGGGGGATAGACAGCGGCTCTGTCAGGTGCTGGTCAACCTGTTGGACAATGCCTCCAAGTACACGGCCCCACAGGGAGAAATCCGTCTCCTGCTGGAGGAGGTCAAGAAAAACACCTTCCAGATGGGAACCTATCGCTTTATGGTGGAGGACAACGGCATCGGGATGACGCCGGAGTTTGTAGAGCATATTTTCGAGCCTTTCAGCCGGGCCGACGATGCCCATAAAGTGACCGGCACCGGCCTTGGGATGACCATTGTCCAGAATATCGTCTCCCTGATGGGCGGCTCCGTTGTGGTGGAGAGCGAGTATGGCCGCGGCTCCCGGTTTACCATCACCCTCTCTCTTGCCCAGGCAGCCGCTTCCCCGGCCCAGGCGGCTCCGGCCTCCTATGAAGAGGTCTCCCTTACAGGAGTCCGTATTCTGCTGGCGGAGGACAATGCCCTCAATCAGCAAATCGCCTTGGAGATGCTGAAGCTGCTTGGTGTGGAAGTGGAGATAGCGGAAGACGGACGCCAGGCGGTGGAGGCGGTTCTCCACCATCCCCCCTTTTATTATGATGCCGTTTTCATGGACATCCGCATGCCCAACCTGAACGGCTATGAGGCCACCCGTCAAATCCGGGACAGCCACCTGGACGGCATCAACGAGCTGCCCATCATCGCCATGACCGCCGACGCCTTTGCGGAGGATGTCAGGAAGACCAAGCTTTCCGGATTGAACGGCCACCTGATGAAGCCCATCTCCATAGAGCAGCTGCGCAATACGCTGGTTCAGTGTATCCAGTGGAAGCGGCGGAACCATCCCGCTCCACAATCATAACGCAGGCCTTTCCCGCCCCGTACTTTGACGGAGCTCCAAAAGCCGTTGACGCCTGTCAGCGGCTTTTGATGTTTTGCCCGCGCTTTCCTTTTCCGCCAAAGCCTGCTATACTGAAGCAAACGTCGAAAGGAGCCCGCTTTTGAAAAAACATGACATCATCGTGAGCAAGATCATCTATATTGCTCTGTTTGTGACCATTCAGCTGGCGATCCTGATCTTCATGTTTATCTATTTCTGGGATAAATTTGCCTACTTTTATTTCTTCTGCATCCTTTTGTCCATTGTGGCCACTGTCCATATCCTCAACAGCGACAGCAACCCAAGCTTCAAGATCGCCTGGCTGATCCCCATATTGCTGCTTCCGATCTTCGGCGGGCTGCTGTACCTTCTCTTTGGAAAGTACCGCTTTACCAAGCGGGAAAAGCAGACGTCGGCCGCTATCCAGCGTCAGTGGCGCAAGGCCGGCACGGCGGTTCCCAACGCCATGGAGCAGCTGGAACAGGAGTCTCCGGAGGCGGCGCTCCATGCCCGGTACATCCTTCGCGCCTCCGGCACGCCGCCCTTTGACCACACCCAGACCGAATACTTCCCCATCGGCGAGGCCATGTACGCCGCCATGCTGCGGGAGCTGGAATCCGCCGGCAAGTTCATCTTCCTTGAGTATTTTATTGTGGAAGAGGGCGTCATGTGGGACGGCATTCTGGATATATTAGAACGCAAGGTCCGCCAAGGCGTCGACGTCCGGGTGATGTACGACGATCTGGGCTGCCTCTTTACCCTGCCCCACGGGTATGTCAAGACCCTCCGCCAAAAGGGGATCCGCGCTTGTGTGTTCAACCCCTTCAACAGCATCCTCTCTCCCCGCTTCAACAACCGGGACCACCGGAAGATCTGCGTCATTGACGGCAACGTGGGCTTCACCGGAGGCATCAACCTGGCGGATGAGTATATCAATGAATTCCCCAAGTACGGCCACTGGAAGGACACGGCCCTCCTCCTGCGGGGCCAAGGCGTCTGGAGCCTGACCACGCTGTTCCTCTCCATCTGGGACATGACCACCGGGGATCAGGACGACTTTGCCCGCTATCAGCCCACTCTCGCCCCCGAGGATGTCCCCAGTGACGGATACGTCCAGCCCTATGCGGATATGCCCATGGACAGTGAGCTGGTGGGTGAGAGCGTATATCTCAACATCATCTCCCGGGCCAGGGAGTATATTTACATCACTACCCCTTACCTGATCTTGGACAATGAAACCCTCTCCGCCCTGAAGCTGGCCGCCCGCAGCGGCGTGGATGTGCGGATCATCACGCCCCACATCCCGGATAAGAAGCTCGTCTTCTTCCTCACCCGCTCCTATTATGAGCCGCTGCAAAAGGCGGGGGTGCGGATCTACGAATATACACCGGGATTCATGCACGCCAAGACCTTTGTATCCGACGACCAGTACGGCGTGGTGGGCACCATCAATCTGGATTACCGCAGCCTGTACCTCCACCTCGAATGCGCCTCCTGGCTCTACCGCTCCAGTGCGGTGGAGAAGATCAAGCAGGACTTTCTGCTGACCCTGAGTTCCTGTCAGGAGGTGGGGTCCTTTGGCCCGCTGTCCCTGCCCAAACGGCTCTTCCTCAGCGTCCTGCGGGCGTTTGCGCCCCTGGTATAACGGAATAAAAGGAGTAATGGATGAACATGAAAGAGACTCTGCATGCTCTGACCGAGCTTCCCGCCCCTCCCGGCTTTGAAGGGCTGGTAAAATCCTATATTGAAAGCCGACTGCAAAAGGCGGGGGTCCGGGACCTGTTTACCGACAATTTGGGAAACCTCTGCGCCCGGATTTCAGGGACTGAGGAAAACGCCCCCGTCCTTCACCTGGACGCCCACATGGATGAGCCCTGTTTCATCGTCCGCTACATCGATGAAGGCGGCCACGTGTTTGTCGCTCCCCTGGGCTATATGGCGGACAACCTGCTCATGGGGCAGCGGGTCTCCATCCTGACCAAAACCGGCGCCGTCAAGGGCGGATTCGGCGTCAACTCCTTCCACTCCTCCGGTGCCGGAGAAAAGGGCAGCATCATATCCCAGGAGGACCTGTGGATTGACATCGGCGCCCGGGACCGTGAGGCCGCCCTGGAGAGCGGGGTCAAGCCGGGGATGCCCGTGGTATTCGACGAGCCCTTTATTGAACTTCTCTCCGGAAATGTCATGGCCAAAGCCTTTGATGACCGGGTGGGCTGCGCGGTGGTGCTGAAGGCGCTGGAGCGGCTTGCCCAGCACCCGCCCCGCAGCACGATCCTTGCCTCCTTCACCGTTCAGGAGGAACTGATCCTGCGGGGAAGCAACACGGTTTACAACGGCTTCCGGAAGTTTTTCCACACCACCCCGGATGTCTGCCTTGTCTACGACATCTGCTCCTGCGGAGATGTCCCCTATGCCAAGCGGCAAAAAGCACCTCTTGTCCTTGGCAAGGGGCCGGCCATCAAGCTCTATGACAAGAGCGCCGTCAGCCATTTTGCCCACGTGGTTCCCTGGCAGGTGGTGGAGTATCTTGAGAGTGGCTGCGCGGCGCTGTCTCTTCCCTACCAGTACGACCTGCTCTCCGGGTGCACCAACGCCGACCAGTTCGCCCTGGATGGCACCGGAGTCCTCACCGGCGGAATCTCCATCCCCTGCCGCTACACCCACAGTGCGGTGGAGATTGTCAACCTCTCCGACGCGGAACAGGCGGTGGAGCTGACCTGCTATGCGGCGGAGCATCTGTGGGAGCGCTTCTCCCGTTCATTCTGACAACACATCCGTCCAAAAGGCCGCCCGCCGGCTGCGGCGTGGCGTCCGGCGCTTAACGGCATAAAGGTCCCGGCGTGAGTGACTCACGCCGGGACCTTTTTTGTGAAACCTTACTTTGCAGCCTTTGCCGCGCGGATCGCTTCCGTCAGCATGGGAGCAACCTTGAAGAGGTCGCCGCAGATGCCGTAGTCGGCAATCTCAAAGATGGGCGCGGTCTCATTCTTGTTGACCGCGATGATGCACTCGGAATCCTGCATGCCGGCCTTATGCTGGATAGCGCCGGAAATGCCCAGAGCAACATAGACCTTGGGATGGACGGTCTTGCCGGTCTGGCCCACCTGATGATCAGCGCTCAGCCAGCCGGAGTCGATGGTGGCACGGGAGCCGCCCACAACGCCGCCCAATTCGGCGGCCAATTCCTCAGCCAGCTTGATGCCGCCCTCAACATCCTTGGAGATGCCGCGGCCCACGGAGACGATGAAGTCCGCGCCGATCAGATCGACCAGCTTCTTGGCGGCTTTGACTACCTCGACGACCTCGGTGTCGATATCGTCCTCAGTCAGCTTCACGACGGGCTTGGTGATCTTGCAGGCGTCGGCCTTGGCCTGATCAAAGGGAGCCTTCTTCATAACGCCCGGACGCACCGTGGCCATGGTGGGACGGAAGCGGGGGCAGATGATGGTGGCCATCAGGTGGCCGCCGAAGGCGGGACGGGTCATCTTCAGGTCGCGGGACACATCGTGGTCCTCGCCCAAGACCTTGGCGGTCTTCATGCCGTCGACCTTCTCAGGAGCGAGAGTGGAGCTCTCTCTCAGGAAGTCCTTGTAGATGTCCATGTCCACGTCCAGGTGGGTGCAGTCGGCGCACAGGCCGGTGTGCAGACGGGCCGCGCAGCGGGGACCCAAGTCACGGCCGATGTTGGTGGCGCCGATCAGGAACGCCTCAGGCTTTCTTTCCTCAATCACGTCACAGATCACCTTGGCATAGGCGTCGGTGGTGTAGACGTTCAGCAGGGGGCTTTCGCAGACGATCACCTCGTCGGCGCCATAGCCGCCAAGCTCTTTGGCCAGGCCCTCGACATTGTCGCCCAACAGCAGTCCGCAGAGCTTCACGCCAAGCTCGTCAGCAAGCTTACGGCCTTCGGAGATCAACTCAAAGTCAGTGGGCATCAATTTGCCCTGGCGCTGCTCACAAAAGACCCATACATCCTTGAAAGCAGCAAGATCCGTATTATTAAAAGTAGCCATTGTATCTTTCTCCTTTCAATCAGATGATGTGCTTCTTGGCCAGAAGACCGGCCAGCTTGTCACAGGTTTCCTTGTCAGCGCCCTCCAGCATCACGCCGGCACCCTTCAGCGGCGGCGTAAAGGAGGTCAGGATGTTGGTGGGAGAGCCCTTCAGGCCGATGGTGGTGGGATCGATCAGGGGATCGTCCTTCAGCGTCTCATAGTTGAAGACCTCCATGGGCTTGGAATAGGCCTCGAATACGCCGGACACGCTCATGTAGCGGGGCTCGTTGAGCTCCTTGATGCAGGTCAGCAGGCAGGGAGTCTTCACCTTGATGGTCATGTAGCCGTCTTCCAGCATGCGCTTGACGGTGATGGCGTTGCCGGCCTTGTGGATCTCGGCAGCGTAAGTAACCTGGGGCAGATGCAGCTTCTCGGCGATCTGGGGACCGACCTGGGCGGTATCGCCGTCGATGGCCTGACGGCCGCACATCACGACGTCATCCTGCTCCAGACCGATGCGGTTGATGGCGGAAGCCAGAATCTGAGAGGTGGCGTAGGTGTCGCTGCCGCCGAACTCGCGGGCGGAAACCAGAACGGCCTCGTCGGCGCCGCGGGCCAGGATCTCACGCAGCATGCCCTCTGCGGGCGGGGGGCCCATGGTGACCACAACCACCTTGCAGCCGGTCTCATCCTTCAGCTTCAGGGCGGCCTCCACCGCGTTCAGGTCATCGGGGTTGGTGATGGTCTGCATGGACGCGCGGTCCAGAGTACCATCGGGGTTCACGGCAACCTTTCCGGAGGTATCGGGAACCTGCTTTACACAAACAATAATTTTCATTTTACCTTTACCTCCTTACTTATTTCACGCCCAGACGGCTGGAGATGACCATGCGCTGGACTTCGGAAGTACCCTCGTAGATCTCGGTGATCTTGGCGTCGCGCATCATGCGCTCCACGGGATACTCGCGGGTGTAACCGTAACCGCCGAAGAGCTGAACGGCCCGGCGGGTGACGTCGGAAGCGGCCTCCGCGGCAAAGAGCTTGGCCATGGCGGCATCCATGGAATAGTCCTCATGGAGCTGCTTTTTGCAGGCGGCGGCGTAGACTAAGTACTGGGCGGCCTGCATGCGGGTGTGCATGTCGGCCAGCTGGAACTGGGTGTTCTGGAACTGGCTGATGCGGCGGCCGAACTGGACGCGCTCCTTGGTGTACTTGATTGCCTCGTCAATGGCACCCTCGCCCAGACCCAAGGCCTGCGCGGCGATGCCGATGCGGCCGCCGTCCAGGGTCATCATGGCGATCTTGAAGCCCTTGCCCTCTTTGCCCAGCAGGTTCTCCTTGGGCACGATGCAGTCTTCAAAGATCAGATCACAGGTAGAGCTGCCGCGGATGCCCATCTTCTTCTCATGCTTGCCCTGGGAGAAGCCGGGGAAGTCCTTCTCCACAATAAAGGCGGAGATGCCGTGATTGCCGGCCTTCTTATCGGTCATGGCGAACACGACAAAGGTATCGGCCACGTTGCCGTTGGTGATGAAGCACTTGGAACCGTTGAGGACATAGTGATCCCCTTCCAGCACAGCGGTGGTCTGCTGGCCGGAGGCGTCGGTGCCGGCGCCGGGCTCGGTCAGACCGAACGCGCCGATCTTGCGGCCGCTGAGCAGGTCGGGCAGATACTTCTGCTTCTGCTCTTCGGTGCCGTGCTCAAAAATGGGGGCGCAGCACAAAGACGTATGGGCGGAAACGATGACGGCAGTGGTGCCGCAGACCTTGGCCAGCTCCTCCACGCACATGGCGTAGGAGAGCACGTCGCCGCCCGCGCCGCCGTACTCCTTGGGGAAGTAAATGCCCATCATGCCTAACTTGGCCATCTTTTCGACGGTCTCCATGGGGAACCGCTCTTCTTCGTCGATCTCTTCCGCCAGAGGCTTGACTTCATTCTCGGCAAATTCGCGGTACATCTTACGGAGCATCAACTGCTCTTTAGTCAGATGAAAATCCATACCTTATACTCCTTCTTTATTACTTTACTTGGAATAATCGTAGAAGCCCTTGCCGGTCTTCTTGCCCAGCAGGCCGCCGCGCACCATCTTGCGCAGCAGCAGTGCGGCGCGATACTTGGGATCGCAGGTCTCGTTGTACAGGGTGTCCATGATGGCCAGGCACACGTCCAGGCCGATGAAATCGCCCAGGGCCAGGGGGCCCATGGGATGGTTGGCGCCAAGCTGCATGGCCTTGTCAATGTCCTCCACGGAGGCAACGCCGGTCTCAACCAGGCCGATGGCCTCGTTGATCATGGGAATCAGGATCTTGTTGACCACAAAGCCGGGGGCCTCGGCCACTTCCACAGGCTCCTTGCCGATCTCCTTGGACAGGTTGTAGATGAACTCAAAGGTCTCCTGGGTGGTGTTGGCGCCCCGGATGACCTCCACTAACTTCATGCTGGGGACGGGATTGAAGAAATGCATGCCGATCACGGGGTGCTTCAGGCCCAGGCCCATCTCCGTGACGGAGAGAGAGGACGTGTTGGTGGCAAACACGGTCTCGGGTTTGCACATGGCGTCCAGCTCGCCTAACAGCTCGCGCTTGGTGCCCATCTCCTCCTTGACGCACTCGATGACCAGATCGGCATCCGCGGCGGCAGACTTCTCCTCCACCAGGACGCGGCTGAGCAGGTCCTCCTTCGCCTCCGCGGTCATCTTCCCCTTCTGGACGCGCTTTTCCAAAGACGCGGCCAGTTTGTCCTTGTGGCGCTGGGCGGAAGCCACGGAACTTGCATACATCAGGGCGGTGTGGCCCTTGGCCGCGAACACCTGAGCAATACCGCTGCCCATGGTGCCTGCGCCGAAAATCGCTACCTTCATTGTTGATCCTCCTGTTATTTTAATTTTTTGGTCACTTCTCTTTATTTTACAAGCGCCGGAACTCAGGCGTTTATAAACGGATCGTGCTTGCGCTTTTCCAAAAACGCGGACATGGCGTTCTTCTGATCCTCACTCTGGAAGCAGGAGCCGAACAGCTGCTCCTCAATTTCCACCGCCTGGTCCATATCCACCTGAAGTCCGTCGTTGACGGCCTTCTTGCAGGCGCGCACGGCGATGGGTGCGTTGCCCGCGATGCGTGCGGCCAACTTCTCCGCCTGGTCCATCAGCTCCTCCGCCGGATAGACCGCCTGGACAAGTCCGCAGGCAAGAGCCTCCGGCGCCTTGATATTCCGGGCGCTGTAGATCAGCTCCTTGGCCTTTCCAGGCCCGATCAGGCGGGCCATGCGCTGGGTGCCGCCAAAGCCCGGGGTGATTCCAAGGCCCACCTCCGGCTGCCCAAACACCGCCGCCTCAGAAGCAATGCGGATGTCGCAGCTCATGGCCAGCTCACAGCCACCGCCCAGGGCAAAGCCGTTTACCGCCGCGATGGTGGGAACGCCAAGCGTCTCCATCTTGCGGAACACATCGTTGCCAAGCTTGCCAAAGGCCTGGGCTTCCTCCTTGGAGAGGGCGCTCATCTGGGCGATGTCCGCGCCAGCCACAAACGCCTTCTGCCCCGCTCCGGTGACAATCACGCAGCGCACCTGGGCGCAGTCAATGGAGTCCAGAACAGCATCCAACTGGCGGATCACCTCATCGTTCAGGGCGTTGAGGGCCTCGGGACGGTTGATCGTCAAAGTGCCAACGTGGTCTTTGGCAGTAAATTCAACATATGCCATACTCTTTTCCTCCTTTGATTCGCCCTCCGCGGAAGGCGCCTGAATGGCAGACTACGCCCACACACTCACAAAGACTATTATAGTTATTTAATTAACATTTCGCAAGTACAAATCCTTCGGAAAATCGGCTTTTGCACGAATTATACGATTCTCACAAAAATCCACGTTGTTTTTGATGATTTTGTTAATTTGTTAACGGGATAAATTTTTTCATGCATGTTTTGGCTCCTCTCTTCTTGGAGAAATGGATTTACACTCCCCTGCTTCTGTGGTACAATAGCCGCAATTGATGATTTCCGGAGGGATTTCCCATGCGTATGCGTAAGAAAAAGAATCTGGTCCCCCGCATGGAGCGCTGCTCCGCCTGTCTCATTTCCGATCCCGCCTCCCTGCGGGGCGGCTGGCGCTCTTTAAAGCCCGATGCAAAGGAACTGCGTCTGGAATTGGGATGCGGAAAAGGGCGCTTTACCGTGGAGACCGCCAGGGCTGAGCCGGACGTGCTCTTCATCGCGGTGGAGCGGGTCCCGGACGCCATGGTGGTGGGCATGGAGCGCGCCTGCGCGGAAGAACTGCGCAATGTGTTCTTTGTGGACATCGACGCCGCCCAGCTGCCCGGTCTCTTTGCCCCCGGCGAGGTGGACCGGATCTATATCAACTTCTGCGACCCCTGGCCCGGAAAGGGACACGCCAAGCGGCGTCTGACCCACGGAAACTTTTTAAAGCTTTACCGCCAGGTACTCAAGGACGGCGGACAGATTCACTTCAAGACCGACAACGGTCCACTGTTCGAATTCTCCGTGGAGGAGTTCCCCCGGTTTGGGTTTGAGCTGTCTCAGCTCACCCGGAACCTCCATGAAAACGGCCCTTGGGGCGTGATGACGGATTACGAAGCCAAGTTTTTTGCCGAAGGGCTGCCCATCAACCGGTGCGTCGCCACCATGGTTCCCATGGAAGAGCCTCGGACAGAATAACAAAATAGGCCGGCTGTCTGTGGACGGTCGGCCTATTTTTCAATGGGCGAATGAAGATATTTTACAAGGCAGCCGCTGTTTCTTGCCTTATACTACCGGTGGAAGGAGGGATGCGTCTTGGAGCAAGGGAGGAAAAGCGTTCGATACGATGAAGCGCTGCAGATGGAGGCCTACCGTTTTGCCGGAATCAAGCAGCCCTTCCCCGCCCACTTTCACGATCACTACGTGGTCGGCCTCATCGAACAGGGAACACGGCGCATGTGCTGCAGCAACCGGGACTACCTCCTCCGCCCCGGCGATATGCTGCTGCTCAATCCTGGAGACAGCCACACCTGCGAACAATATGGAAAGGCCGCGCTGCTGGACTACCGCATGCTGAATATTTCCTCCCCTGTGATGGAGGGCATCGCCCGGGAATTGGGCTCTCCCCTGCCCTGCTTCACCCAGTGCGTGGTCCAAAACCCGGACCTTGCCAGAGAACTGCGCACACTGCATCAGACAATTTTGGACGGCTCCAGCGAACTTGAAAAAGAGGAGCGCTTGTTTCTTTTGATGGAGAATCTCCTGACCCGCTACAGCCGGCCCTTTGCGGCCAGCCTTCCGGAGTGCCGGGAGGAAGTGGCGGCGGTGTGCGCCTTTTTGGAGGAGCACTATGATCAGCGGATTACCCTGGACTGTCTTTGCCGCCGCGCGAACCTGAGCAAGTCCGCTCTGCTGCGGGCCTTCACCAGATACCGGGGAATCACCCCGTACCGGTATCTGGAAACGCTGCGGATCAACCGGGCCAAAGCTCTTTTGGAGCAGGGCGTCAGCCCGGTGGAGGCGGCTTTGCAAACCGGATTTTCTGATCAGAGCCATTTCACCAACTATTTTCGAATGTTCATCGGAGTGGCGCCCGGCGTCTACCGGGACATATTTCTAAAAAAAGAGGGAGACCACCATGGACCAGAAAAGTGAAAAATGCGTGATGATTTTTGACAGGACTCTTCCCACAGGGATCATCGCAAACACCGCCGCCATCCTGGGCATCACCCTTGGCAAGCACCTGCCGGAGGTGGTGGGCAGCGATGTAAAAGACCAGAGCGGTAAAGACCACCTGGGCATCATCAGGTTTCCGGTGCCAATCCTGCAAGGCAGTGCGGAGGACATCCGTGCCATCCGGGAAGCGCTCTATCAGCCCGGCTTTGAAGAGCTGACGGCGGTGGACTTTTCCGACCTTGCCCAGCAATGCAGGACCTACGCCGAGTTTCAGCAGAAGATGGCGCAATCCAGCGAATCTCAGCTGCAGTATCTTGGGCTCGCCATCTGCGGCCCAAAAAAAAAAATCAACAAGCTCACCGGCAGCATTCCATTGTTACGATGATGGAATGCCGCCGGTGACTTTCTCTTCTATCTATATATTAAATAAGGTATCCGCTCTTACTGCCGGATCAGGGTCCCCTGCTTGACGACCATGCGGACGTCCTTCAGATGCTCGATGTTCTCAAGCGGGTTACCAGACAGGGAAACCACATCCGCGTACTTGCCCGCCTCCAGCGTGCCTGTCTCCTCCAGGATTCCGCAGCAGTCCGCGCCGTTGCGGGTGCAGGCCTGCAATGCCTGCATGGGCGTGGCGCCGATCTCCTGGACAAAGTACTTGGCCTCCAGCCACAGCCCGCCGTGATTCAGATCGGTGGCCAGGGCGAACTTGACCCCTTCCTTCAAAGCCTTGCCCATGACGCGGCGGGTATTCTCCCGGGACTTCCACACCTTCTGGTGCCACCAGTCCGGCAGATCGTCCCACACCCAGGACTTGTTGAGCGGGCTTTCAAAACCCTTGACGGGATCAAAGAACAGGTGCAGGTTGGGATCGCTGATGTAGCCGCCGTACTGCAGGAAATAGGGGATGTCGGATTCCTCCAGCAGGTTCACATGCTCCAATGAGTCGATGCCCGCCTCCAGGCCCCAGCGGATGGCCGGACCGCCGATGCAGTGGGCGGCCACCTTTTTCCCGCAGCGATGGGCTTCCTCCACCGCCACGGCCATCTCCTCCTTGGTGTAGGCCGCCACTCCGGTCAGATCCCCCTTGAGATAATCAAGGAAGGTGTCCCCGTTGGAAATGTTGGAGGTAAAGAGCTTGATGACGTCCGCGCCGTGGAAAATGGCCTGGCGCACCCGCTTGCGGACCTCGTCCACACCGTCCGCCCCCACAAACTCCGCGATCTCCGGCGCTGTGCCGTGGGAGGGGCGGATGGGCAGGCAGCACACCAGCAGCCGGGGACCCTCAATCTCCCCGCAGTTGATGGAATCCCGCAGGATCTTGTCGATGAATCCGCCGCCATCCCCAAGGAGCCGCATGGTGGTCACGCCGCACATCAGGTCGTTGTGCAGCGACACATAGCCTCTCAGCGCCCGGTGGGCGTCGGGCTTCATATGCTGCTCACGGACAGATTCTCCCCGCTTGGAGTCCTCTCCCGCATGGCAGTGGGAGTCGATGAGCCCGGGGATCAGCACTTCGTCTCCCCGGTCGATCACAGCGGCGCCGGAGGGAATCTCAATCCGGGAGGCCGGCCCTACCTCTTTGATCCGGTCGTCTTCCATCACAAGGACCGGGTTTTCAATCGGGTCCGCGCCGGTCCCGTCGATCAGCAGCCTTGCTTTCAAATACGTTTTCATACGCAGCTCCCTTTCTCAGTTGTACGCTTTTTTCTGATTCTGTCGAATGGCAGGCAGCAGCATCAAAATCGTCATGGCATATGGGATCATATCCACAAATTCCGTGGGCATGCCCACGCCCTGCAACTGGATGGCCACGGCGTTGGCAATGCCGAAAAGGATGCTGGCCAGCGCCGTCAGCGGGATGTAGGCGTTGCTGAAGCCCACCGCCGCCACGGCGATGAAGCCCCGTCCGGCCGTCATATTCTCCGTGAACATGGAGAGGTTTCCGATGGATAGGAACGCCCCCGCCAGGCCGCAGGCCACGCCCACGATCATCTCCACCAGATAGCGGTATTTCACAGTGCTCAGGCCGTTGACGGAGAGGGCCTTCGGATTTTCTCCCAGCGCCCGGATCTTATAGCCCAGTGCGGTTTTATAGAGGAGGATGAACAGCACTGCAATCGCCAGCCAGGAGAGATATACAATGATATTGTGTCCGCTGAGGGTGCGCAGGACCGGGATGTCCTGAAGCAGCGGAATGTTGATCTTCTCAAGAGAGGGGGTGGCGGGATCGTAGAACGAGCCCTTGCCGCCAAACACGGGGCCCAGCAGCCAACCGGTGATGGCGATGGCAAACATGTTGAAGCCAAAGCCCAGGATCACCTCATGGCCCTTGAGCTGAATGAGGAACAGTCCATAGAGCAGCGACGCCAATACCGCCGCCAGAACCGCGGTCAGCACGCCCGCAAAGGCGCTGTGCAGGTAGTAGCTTCCCACCACGCCAAAAAACGCGCCGATGAGCATGAACCCCTCCAGGGCGATGTTGAAGTTGCCCGCCTTGGAACACACGGCGCCGCCCAACGCGCACAGCAGCAGCGGAGTGGCAAGGCTGAGTCCGGTCATGAGGGTGTGCTCACTGAAGATGATTTCCAGCATATCAGTCTCCCTCCCTGTTCTTCTTTTTGATCCGCAGCAGTTCATAGAGCCCCTCGGCTGTGATGCAGATCACAATGACGGCAATCAGGATGCGCACCGTATCCAGCGACACGTCCATCTCCCGGGCCATGGCACGGGCGCCGTTTTGCACCGCTCCCATGAAAAAGCCCGCCAGGGGAACCCCCACCGGATTCAGCCGTCCCATCAGGGAGATCATGATGCCGTTGGCGCCCATGTCCAGGGCAAACCCGTGGACATAGCGGCCGTGGACGCCCAAGACCTCCACCGCGCCCGTCAGCCCTCCGATGGCGCCGCTGGCCAGCAGGGAGCAGAACTGGACCCGCCGGACATTGACGCCGCCGTATTCGGCGAACTTGGAATTCAACCCCACCATCTTGTGCTCATACCCCGCCCTGGAGCGGTTGGCAAAGAAATAGTAGACAATGCACACTGCGATGGCAATGAAAATGCCGACGCTCAGCTGATAGCGCTCCACAATCTTGGGCAGCGCGGCGCTGCCTAAAATCTCCGGGGTCCGGACCTGCTGGACGGCGCTGGTGATGTCCTCACTCCGCTGGAACTTGGCCGCCAAAAACTGGCACAGCAGCACGGCGATGTAGCTGAGCATCCAGGTCATGATAACCTCGTTTACACCGTGATAGGCCTTCAAAAAAGCCGGGATCAAAAGCCAGAGCATGCCCACCGCCATGGCGGCCGCAAGGCACGCCGCCACATGGAGCAGGGGCGGAAGGCCATCCACATAGGCGCCCACCAGTCCGGCCGCAAGGCCGCCCAGATAGATGCAGCCCTCCAGGCCCATATTGAACAGCCCCGCCCGGACCGCCACGGCGGAGGCGATGCCCGCCAGCATGTAGGGCACGGTCCAGCGCAGGGTGGTCATGAATTTGAGCTGTCCCATGAAGGCGCCCTTCAGCATGGTCGCGTAGGCCGCCAAGGGATTTTCCCCCGCAAAGAGGATGAATACGCTGCTGACCAGAAGGCCGATCAGCAGAGCAATGAGCAGCCGCAGGATCGACTGTTTCAATTCGTTTTTCATAGACGCCTCCTCAGGATGCCTGCACGCCCGCCATCAGCCGGCCGATGCGGCTGCGGGCATCCGGCAGCTCCGGATTGACTTCACCCATAATCTCCCCTTCGTACATCACCACCACCCGGGTGCTCAGGGAGAGCACCTCGTCCAGGTCCGTGGACACCAGCAGCACTCCGTAGCCCGCTTTTGCCTTGTCCACCAGCTGCTGGTGAATGAACTCGATGGAACCGATGTCCACGCCCCGGGTGGGCTCCTCCGCCACAATGAGGTCGTGGGCCAGGTTGATCTCCCGGGCCAGAATGCACTTTTGGATGTTGCCGCCGGAGAGCTCCATGATGCAGGCGTCGGGAGAACTGGTCTTGATGTCGAAAGTCCGGATCAGCGACCCCGTCAGCTCCCGCAGCTTTTTAACGTGCAGAAAGACCTTTCCGCTCCATGGGCTGCGGCGGTGGGGTCCCATCATCATGTTTTCATGGATGCTGGAATCGGCGGACACGCCCCGGATGTAGCGCTCACCGGTGATGTGGGCAATGCCCAAACGGCGCACGTTGTATGCCTGGCTGTGGGTGATATCCTGCCCTTCATAGGCGATGGCTCCGTCCTTTATATTGCGCAGCAGGCCGTTGACCGCTTCCACCAGCAGCCCCTGTCCATTGCCGCCCACTCCGGCGACTCCCAGGATATCCCCCTTGCAAAGCTTCAAAGAGATATCCTTCAGCTGCTCTCCCGAGGGCGTCACGCCGCTGGAGACATGTTCCAAGGTCAATACGCTCTCCCGCTCTTTTTCCGGGGGGAAATCGCTGTTGGCGATCTTTCGCGTGGTCACGTCGATGCGCCGGCCCACCATCTTCTCCGCCAGGTCCTCCATAGAGCTCCTGGAGATTTCCACCGTGTCCACCACCCTGCCCTTACGCATCACAGTGGCGCGGTCGGCTATGTGCATGACCTCCCGCAGCTTGTGGGTGATGAATATGATGGACTTTCCGGCCTTTTTCAGCTCTTCAAACGCCTTGAACAGCTCCTCCGACTCCTGAGGCGTCAGCACGGCCGTCGGTTCGTCAAAAATCAGTATCTCAGCGCCGTGGAACAGAATCTTCAGGATTTCCACCCGCTGCTGCATGCTCAGCGAACACTCGCTGATCTTTTTATCCGGGTCAATATGCAGCTTATACCGCCCGGAGATTTCCCGGGCAATCTCCGCCGCCTTTTTCTTATCCACAAACATGCCCTTTTTCGGTTCAAAGGCAAAGACCAGATTTTCCGCCACCGTAAAGGAGGGAATCAGCATGAAGTGCTGGTGGACCATGCCGATGCCTTCCGCAATGGCGTCCCTTGGGTTTTTGAACGTCTTCCGCTCCCCGTTCAGAAGAATCTCTCCCTCCTCGGGCTGCAGGATTCCATAGAGGATGTTCATGAGAGTGCTTTTCCCGGTTCCGTTCTCGCCCACCAACGCGTGGATTTCTCCCTTGCGCAGCGTAAGCGAGACATGGTCATTGGCAATGACCGGTTTTTCCGGGTGGGGGAATATTTTCGTGATACCGCGAAGCTCCAGTATGACGTCGCTCATAGCTTCCTCCGTTTCTCCGCTGGTACGGAGAGGGGCGAATCCGCCCCTCTCCGCCGTGCCTTATTTGGTCTCAGTGGTCTTGGGAATCTCAATTTCGCCGTCGATAATCTTCTGCTCCACCTCTTTGATGGTGGTCAGGGTCTCTTCATCCAGCAGGTCCTCGTTCAGCGCGATGACAGGAATGCCTTCCGCCAGGCCGTAATAGACCTGCTCATTGGTGAACTCGCCGTTGTAGGCCTTGGAAATGGAGTCGTATGTGGCAAAGCCGTGATCCAGCAGGCAGGAGGAGATGATGTTCTCCGGGGCCAGGTCGGACTGATCCACGTCCACGCCGATGGCGTACTTGCCCGCTTCCTTGGCCGCCTCGAACACGCCCAGGCCAGTCTGGTTTGCCGCCTGGAAGATGACGTCCACGCCGCGGCTGTAGAGGCTGCTGGCCAGCTCCTTGCCCTTGAGGGGATCGTCAAAGGTGTTGGCCCAGGAGACCACCAGCTCGCAGTCGGGGTTGATGTACTTGATGCCAGCCTCATAGCCGGCCAGGAAGGTGACGATGCCAGGGTTGATGCCGCCGCCTAAGAATGCCACCTGGTCGGTCTCGGTCTTCAGCGCCGCGGCCACGCCGCACATAAAGGCGCCCTGCTCAGAGCGGAAGTGCAGCGGCTTCAGGTTGGGGATGTCGTTGTCCTCGCCCAGATCGATCCACAGTCCGATAAACAAAGTTTCAGGATAGAGGGGAGCCAGCTCCTTGGCCGCCTCCAGGAAGTTGTCGTAGATGAAATAGACCACATCGTAGTTCTCTTCACAGACCGCCTGCATCTGCTCTTTGTACTCGGCGATCTCCACGCACTCGACGATCTTGCAGTCGATGCCCATTTCATCGCGGAGTCTCTCAATTCCCTCCAGCGTGTTCAGGTCGGCGGGGGTAGTCATCTTCCGGATGGTCAAAACCGCAACTTTGTAATCGGCGGGGTCCTTCTGGTTCTCTCCGCTCTGACTGGCGGAGCCAGAACCGGCGCTGGCGCTGCCTCCGGAGGTGGTTCCGGTCCCGCCGCAGCCAGTGAGGACGCCCAACAGCATCACCACAGCCATGGCGGCAAGGAACAGTCTCTTGCAAAACAACTTCTTCATTTTCATACTCCTCTCAAATATTTATTTCCAATTGGCCTCGGCCACTTAGAAACACCTTCTCAGAATTGCCCGCCCAGATAACGGACCATGTTGTCCCACAGCCGGGGATAATACTCCCACTCCGTCATTGCCTTCGGCGCCCAGTGGGCGGCGCAGTCCGGCGCGTAGGCCACTACCCGGCCCTTGCCCCACTGCCACGCGGAGAGGATGGCGTCGCCCTCCTCCCTGATCAGCACCTGGGCGCCGCTTTTCGCTTTGAGCTTGTTATAGCCCAGTATGTAGGGCATCTCCGCCGGGATACCCGCCAGAATCGGGTGGCTGTCCGGCACGCACCTGAGATAGGTTCCCTCCGGCGTCTCCTGCCGGTCGTCTCCATAGTAGAGCTCCACAGGCAGAATTTTCTCCAGCACGGAATTTTTATACTTTCCCTTGCCGTCCATTCCCTGGAAGGTCATGTATCCGCCGATCATGGCAAAGCCTCCTCCCTCGTCCACAAACTGGCAGACCAGCTTCAGGAGGTTGGGCACCGGCTTTCCGGTGGAGAGCATATCCGGCAGCAGCAAAAACGTGTTGCTGCCCACATCGGAGAAAAGAATCACATCATAGGCCTGCAGTCCCTCCAGGGTCCGTGGAAACTCCCGGTACACCAGGTGACAGGGGATGTGGGTCACTTCATGTCCCAGACTGCGGAGCATTTGCCCCATGACGGGAAATGCCTCGCCGTACCGGGTGGCGGAGAAGCTGTCGTACCCCTTGTATTCGACGGTGTGCACTATGGCAGATTCCCCTACAAACAAGATCTTCATAAAAACTCCTTATTGTTTATTCCCCTTTCCCATGGGAGCGGCGGCGGACAATTTCCGTCTCCAGCACGATCCGCTCCGTGCAGTTGGGGTCTTCAATGCGCCGGAGCAGCAGCCGCGCTCCCTCCTGTCCCATCAGATAGGGGCTTTGCCGGATAGTGGTCAGGGGCGGAGAGGATATTTCCATCCACTCATAGTCGTCAAACCCGATGACGCCCACATCCTCCGGCACCTTCACCCCCCTTTGATTAAGAGCCTTGAGCACGCCCACGGCCTTTACGTCATTGGCCACAAAAATTGCGTCCGCTTGATGCTCCAGCAGCTGCTCTGCTCCCTCGCTGCCCGAGCGGACCGTGTGCTTCTGAGAGAGGCTGACTATCGTTTCATCCAGCATCAATCCACAGGCCGCAAGGCCGTCGCAATATCCCTGATAGCGGTCGTGGCCCGTGAAGGAATCCGGGCTGCCGCCGATATATCCAATGCGGCGCTTGCCGCTGTCATAGAGCAGCTTCACTGCCTTATGCGCCGCCGAAACATTGTCTGAGCATACGCAGGGACTGGGGATATCCGTCACCAGACGGTCTATCACCACAAAAGGAATACCGCTTTCCATCACGTCCGCGAACAGGGTCTGCTTTTTCTTGTTGGGTACGATGAGGATGCCGTCCACCCACTGCTGCTTCAGGACTTCCAGATCCCGCAGCTCATCCGTCCCCTCCCCTTCTTCCTCGGTGTACGTGCTGACGATCATGTTGTACCCCTTGGTCTGGAGATAGTCTTTGGCGCCGCTGAGCACATCCATAAAAAACACGTTGGTGGACATACCGGGCCGCACCCTTGGTATGATCATCGCCATGGTCTTGGACTGCTGGGTCCGCAGCATCCGCGCCGCCCGGTTGGGCTTGTAGCCGGTTTCCTCTATAGCCTTTTCCACCAGCTCCCGGCTCCGCTTGGACACCTGCCGGGTGTTATTGATCACATGGGACACTGTCGCCACGGACAGCCCTGTCATCTCAGCGATCTCCCGGATTCCCGCCATGTAATCCCCCCTATTTTTTGTTGATGTAAAACGTTTCCGTGTAAACGTTTTACATCATGCATTTATCATAAGTTTCCCTATCCCGTTTTGTCAAGCCATCTTGCCCTCTTTTTCCATCCGTTCCCCACTTTTGTCATATATTGAAAATTTTTACAGGTTTTTTTGTGTTAAATGTCCTTCATTTCTGGAATGTCCACAGCCCGGTTCGTCATTATAAACAATCGGCCTTTGTATCTATAAACCAGAGCGCCCCCTTTGCCTTTCGGATGGCGCAAGGGAAAATAAAAAAGCAGCACAGGAAATTCCTGTGCTGCTTTTTTGAATTCAATTGGGATCAGGCAGCCTTCTTGGCAACCTCGACAAGCTGAGTGAACGCGGCGGCGTCATTGACCGCCATCTCAGCCAGCATCTTGCGGTTGATTTCAATGCCGGCTACCTTCAGGCCGTGCATAAAGGTGGAGTAGTTCATGCCGTTCATCTTGCAGGCGGCGGAGATGCGGGTGATCCACAGCTGACGGAAGTCTCTCTTCTTCAGGCGGCGGCCCACATAAGCGTAGGTCAGGGACTTCATGACAGCCTGGTTGGCCATCTTAAAATGCTTGGACTTGGAACCCCAGTAGCCCTTAGCCAGTTTCAGCGTCTTATTTCTTCTTTTGCGCGTCATCATCGCGCCTTTTACTCTTGCCATTTCGAATAGCCTCCTTCTCTATCGCTTATTTATAGGGAATCATCTTGCGGATCGTCGCTTCGTTGGTGACATCCGCATAGCCGCCGGCACGGAGGCGTCTTCCGCGCTTGGTATCCTTCTTGGTCAGGATATGACTCTTATAAGCCTTGGCGCGCTTGACTTTGCCGGTTTTGGTCAGATTAAATCTCTTTTTGGAACCACTGTGGGTTTTCAGCTTGGGCATGTTTGAAATCTCCTTCCGTATGTTGGGATAAAATAAACGCGCGGCGTTACTTGCCAGCCTTGGGGGAGAGGAACATGGACATATTCCGGCCCTCCAGTTTGGCGGCCTTATCCAATGTCGCTACTTCGGCACACTGTTCGGCAAACCGGGCCAAAAGCGCCCTGCCCAGATCCGTATGGGCCATTTCACGGCCGCGGAATCTGACGGAGACCTTGACGCGGTTGCCTTCGGCGATGAACTTCTGGGCATTCTTGAGCTTCGTATTGAAGTCCCCAATGTCAATGCTCGGAGACATGCGAATTTCCTTGATCTCCACCACGTGCTGATTCTTTCTGGCCTCTTTTTCACGCTTGCCCTGCTCAAAGCGGAACTTTCCATAGTTCATCAGCTTACAGACAGGGGGTTGCGCCTGAGGAGAGATTTTTACCAGGTCCAACCCCTGCTCATCAGCAATTTTCAATGCCTCCGCCGAGGACATGATGCCAAGCTGTTCCCCTTCGGAGCCGATCAGGCGGATCTCCTTATCGCAGATCTCTTCATTCAGTTCATGCATTACACTACTAATGGTCGAAGCACCTCCATTCAAAAATAGCAAAACGCGGATACTTTCAGAAAGCATCCGCGCAACAACAATCTGCCCCTTTACGGCAGATCAATTACACTGTTAACCTCTTTGCTGATCGCTGGAGGTGAGGCGGATGCGCCTTCTTTGTTTTGCTCAGTTATTATAGCAAACAAAAATCCTTCTGTCAATCAAAATTTTGAAAATGGATTACATTTACGGCGCACGGCGCAGCCGGCGGGCGTCCCGCACAGCTTCCTCTGACTTTTTTGCGTCTTTTCTATTTTTTTGAGCCCACCGGTATAATTTCTTCCGTTCAGGCAAGAATAGTTTCGTACTCAGTGATCCGCGAAAGGAGGTGCTCTGATGAGCGAGCGCAACAACCAGAACAACAATCAGCAGAACAACAACCAGAACAAGAGCAATCAGCAGAACAATCAGCAGAACAACAACCAGAACAAGAGCAATCAGCAGAACAACAGCCAGAACAGCAATCAGCAGAACAACCGCAACAAGTAACCAAAAGAGGGAACGGCAAATTCAGCCGTTCCCTCTTTTTTGCTTGTAAGGGCAGGCAGAGTATGATATGATGATCTGAATCTGTAGATATATATGCATGACTCCTGTGAGCAGGCCGCATCGCGGCGGCACGCAGGAGGCTGGAAGGATGTGATCACCAAAATGGACAAGCGCAAGCTCACGGCGCATCTGCTGGCCATCGTCACAGTCACTGTGTGGGCCACCACATTTATTGCAAGCAAAAAACTGCTTGGCATTTTTTCCCCGCTGCAAATTCTCTTTATGCGCTTTATCCTGGCCTACATCGCCCTTTGGATCATTCGCCCCCGCCGCCTCCGACTGAGTAAAAAGGAAGAGCTCTGCTTCCTTCTGATGGGGGTGTTCGGCGGAACACTCTATTTCTATACGGAGAACACCGCTCTTGTCTACACCCTTGCTTCCAACGTCAGCATCATCGTAGCCACCGCGCCCATTCTCACCGCTCTGCTGGCCCATTTCTGCACCCGGGATGAAAAGCTGCGCTCCAGCTCGGTCTGGGGCTTTTTCATCGCCATCACCGGTGTGGTGCTGGTGGTATGCAACGGCGCCTATGTGCTGAAAGTCAATCCCCTTGGGGACTTTCTCTCCCTCTGCGCTGCGATCTCCTGGGCGGTTTACTCCATGCTGCTCAAGCGCTTTGCCAGCAAGTACGACTCCTTCCTGGTGACCCGGCGCACCATGCTCTGGGGAATTCTCACCGCTCTGCCCCTGATTTTGATTGAGGGAAAACCCCTCGACCTCTCCGCACTGAAAGCGCCCACGCCCCTGTTCTGTCTGCTGTTCTTAGGGCTGGTGGGCAGCGCCGCGTGCTATGTCTTCTGGGCCACAGCGGTGGAGCGGCTTGGCGTGGTGAAGACAAACAGCTACATCTATCTTGTTCCCTTTATCACCATCGTGGCAGCCGCCCTGCTGTTAAAAGAACCCATCTCCTTTGCGGCCGTTCTTGGCGCGGGACTGATCACCGCCGGTGTGGTCGTGGCCCAGCGGCGTCCAAAATCCGAACCGGTACAAGACCCTGTTCCCGAACAGGAACAAAGCAGCGCCGAATAAATTCGGCGCTGCTCTCTTATTGTCGTAAGATCACTGATTTCCCTTTGCGGACACCAGCTCAATCGCTTCCTTGCCTGTCATGTGGTCAACAGTCAGCTCCAGCATGCCAAGGGCCTTCCACTCCCGCTTGATGACCTCTTCCCGGTTTTCCCCACTGTCATCCGGCGCGTATTTGAGCGCGATTTTCTTGACGGCGGCCCACTTCTCCCCATCCTCCTCCAGAATGCGCACGGTACCGAACACAATGACGCTTCTGAAATAGGAGGTGTACTCCTCCGGAACCACCTGGTCCTGGTCGATGACACAGAAGGATGCCCTGGGGTCTCTCCGGATCGCATCCATCTTGTGTCCGTTTTTCGCGCAGTGGAAATAGAGTTTCTCCCCATCCCAGACATAACTCAACGGCACGGCATAGGGATACCCCTCTTCTCCGATCAGCGCCAAAACCCCGGAGGTCCCTCTTTTCAGGATCGCATCACACGCTTCCAGCGGCAACGACTGCCGTTTTCTTCTCAGCTCAGGAAACATTATATTGCACCTCATTTCAAAAACAGACTTTTCATCCATGCGTATTAAGTAAAATCCGGACTTCATCCGTGGTCTTCATTCAATTCAGTAGCGGGATCATACCATATGGGAAATAAAAAGTCAATTATCTCCCAGTGGCAAAGAATCTTTGCTTGCATGGTATGAAGCGGTGTGGTACCCTTCTTTTAAAACTTATAAGGGGGTATTGCATGTCAGACTTCAGCAGCAATTTGAGGCGCCTGAGAAAGCGCTCCGGTCTTTCCCAGGAGGCGCTGGCGGGCCGCCTGGCGGTAACCCGGCAAACGGTTTCAAGCTGGGAGCGCGGGAACTCCTATCCGGACCTGGAGCTGCTGACAAGGATCAGCGACGTTCTCCAGACCAGCCCCAACGACCTTCTCTACCCACCCGCCAAAAAAAGAGCGTCCGTGGGAAACCCTTCTCCCCGCAGTTTTCGGACCGTTGCGGTGATTTTGTTTGTTGCGGGGCTTTTGCTTGGTATATCCGCCGCAAGCCAATCATACGCCTCATCGCCGGATACGGTAAGCTGGCACTTTGTCCTTTCAGACGCCCTGCCGTACTGGGTAGCGGCGTTTTTATCCGGAATGGTATTTATTGGATTTGAGCAGGTCCTCCTGCTGCTTCAGGATATCCGCTGGGGCGAATCAAACTGAAAAAGAAAGGCCCGGCGTATAAAACGACGGGCCTTTCTCTATCCTTTTCACCGGGGGATCAGCTGAAGGTTGCAGTCTACGTTGCCGGTGATTCCGGCCACTGTGCCGCTGCTTGAATACTGCCAGTAGTTGGGCTGATAGTAGAAGGTGGGGTAGAGCTTTTCTGACGCTGTGGTCTTGTACTCGGCAAACCACAGGGGGTACTTGCTCAGCTGGTCCATGTACTCGCCGTATTTGATGTAGCCCACGTAGTTGCCCACATAGATCATGGGCTGGTAACCCGCCTGGGCAATCCGGTCGCAGAAGGCCAGGGCGCAGGCGGAAGCCACGCCGGGGTCTGTGCCGTAGACCCGGTAAGAGGAGTCGTGCATCTCCCAGTCGTAGGCCACAGGGCCGGTGACGTTGTGGCCTTCCAGCAGGCTGATGACAAAGTCCGCCTCTTCAATGGCCTCCTCCACGGTGACGGCCTGGGCAAAGAAGTAGGCTCCGGCCTCAATTCCCGCCGCATAAGCGCCTTCCAGGTTCTTGGCATAGAAGGCGTCCGCGTTCAGCTTGCCGCTGGAGGTGCCCCGCAGGCCCACCCTGATCATGGCAAAATTCACGCCGTCCGCGGCAGCGGCCTCCCAGTCGATGGTGGTGTCGGGACAGGCCCGGTTCTGGTAGGCGGACACGTCGATGCCGAAGCGGGCCGTGTAGTTGCCCGCGCCGTAGTTCAGCCGGCCGTTTTCCCAGTAGAAGCCGCTCTGGTCCAAGTCATTTGCCTTCACTCCCTGAAGCACCGGAATCTGCTTTCCGCTGTAGGCGATGGTCTCTCCGGTGACATTTCCGGTGGGCGTCAGGGCCGACCCGGTGGGCGCGGGCGGATTCGGCGGGGTCACAGGCGTGTCGGGAACCTGGGGTGTATCGTCCACCGCCACCTCATGGCTGCTGAAATTGCGGATGTGCCCGTCCACTGAGACGTTTTTCATGGTCACGGCAGTGGTGGCTCCCGGCGCCACGATCAGATCGCCCGCAATATGCATGTTTGCAAGAACCACATCCGGCGCGTTGACCATCAAATTGCCGTTCACTTCCTCGGAATAGGAGCCCGACTTCTGATAGAGGACCGAGACCATGTTGTCCAGCAGGCTGACCACCTCCGCCCGGGTGATGGCATCACGAGGCCGGAAAAGATTTTCCCCGGTGTCGGTGAGATAGCGGGCCATGGCGGCCACGTATCCCTTGGCAAAGTCGGAGATATGACCAGCGTCGGCATAGGCGGACTCCTCTTCCGCCTCGGGAATCCCAAAGGCGCGGGCCACCATGGTCACCGCCTCCTGGCGGCTGATGGTGTCCCAGATCAGCGCCCTTCCCTCATTGCCCAACATGACGCCGGCGGCGTTCAGCTTCAGCACCTCAGACTCGCACCACGTGCCCAGCGTGTCGGTAAAGGTCTCCGCCGCCGAGGTGGTCTGATAGTGCATCACCCGATCCAAAATAACGGAAAACGCCCCACGGGTGATGGAACTGTTGGGCTGGAAGGTCCCGTTTTCATATCCCTTGATGATCCCGTACTGTTCGCTCCATTTGCTGATGGCACTGTAGGCCCAGTGGCCCTCGGTATCCGTGAAGCTGGCCTGCGCGCTGCCCAAAAGCAGTGCCGCCAACAGCGCTCCCACAATCGTCACCCGTAGTGTCTTCCCCATAGCCGTTCCTTTCCTTTGTACGAATTCTTTGGTATTTTGTCGAACTCAAGCTCAAAAAAGTTCCGCAAATGGCTGCCATTTGCGGAACTTTTTCTGGATTCCACATGGACTCTTTTCCGGATCTTGTTTTTACTCCACCGTCACACTTTTTGCAAGGTTCCGGGGTTTATCGATGTCGCAGCCTCTTTGCAGCGCCACATAGTAGGAGAAGAGCTGCAGCGGCACAACGCCCAAGGAGGGCTGGAGCATCCGATGGGTATCCGGGATGCACAGGACGCTGTCCGCCGTTTTCTCCATCTTCTCCCGGAAGCTCTCCGTGGTCAGCGCCAGGACCTCGGCCCCTCTTGCCTTGACCTCCACCACATTGCTCATGGCCTTGTCGAACAGCGGCGCATAGGTCCCAAGGGCCACCACCAGGGTGCCCTGCTCAATGAGGGAGATGGTGCCGTGCTTCAGCTCGCCGGAGGCATAGGCCTCAGAGTGGATGTAGGAGATCTCCTTCAGCTTCAGCGAGCCCTCCAGCCCAAGGGCATAGTCCAGGTTTCGGCCGATGAAAAACACGGAGGCGTGGTTAAAGTACCGGGAGGCAAAATACTGAACATCCTCAGTCTTGTTCAGCACCTCCTCCATCTTGGCGGGAAGGCACAGCATCTCCTTGACGATGGCCCGATACTCCTCCGCCTCAATGGTGCCAAGGATGTCGGCAAAATAGAGCCCCACCAGGTCCAGCACCGCCAGCTGGGTGGAGTAGGCCTTGGTGGTGGCCACCGCGATCTCCGGCCCGGCCCAGGTGTAGAGCACGTCGTCGGACTCCTTGGCGATGGAGGAACCCACCACGTTGACAATGGACAGCGTGCGGGCGCCCAGGCGCTTTGCCTCCCGCATGGCGGCCATGGTGTCCAGCGTCTCGCCGGACTGGCTGATGACAATGACCAGGGTGTGTTCATCCACCAGAGGGTCGCAGTAGCGGAACTCTGAAGCCAGCACCACCTCCACGCTCTTTCGCAAAAGCCGCTCCAGGTTGTATTTGCCCACCATGCCCACATGATAGGAGGACCCACAGGCGATGATGTCGATTTTCTGGATGTTCCGGATGTACTCCGGCGTGATGTGAAGGTCCTCCAACACCACACGGCCGTCCTTAATGCGGGGGAACACCGCCTTGCGGAAGGCCTCGGGCTGCTCCATAATCTCCTTGAGCATGAAGTGAGGGTATCCGCCTTTCTCGGCTGCGGAGATTTCCCAGTCCACATAGCTGTGCTGCTTTTCCACCGGCTCCAGCAGTGAATTGTACACCTGGATTTCATCCCGGGTCAAAACGGCGATCTCCCCGTCCTCCATGTAGCTGATATCCCGGGTGTACTGGATCATGGCCGTCACGTCGGAGGCCACGAAGTTGAACCCGTCGCCATAGCCTAAGATCAGGGGACTGTCCTTCCGGGCGGTGATCATGGTATCCGGGTCCTCTTCACAGAGAATGGCGAATCCGTAGGACCCCTGGATCCGCCCCAACACGCGGGAGACCGCCTCCAACATATCCCCGGACTCCTGATAAAAGTACTCCAGCAGCTGGGCCACCACCTCGGAGTCCGTGTCCGAGGTGAATTGGACGCCTTTTTTCTGAAGCACCTCCTTGATCTCCATATAGTTTTCAATGATGCCGTTGTGCACCAGGGCAAATTTGCCCGACTCGCTGACATGGGGGTGGGCGTTGACATTGGACGGCTCTCCGTGGGTGGCCCAGCGGGTGTGGCCGATGCCCACCGTCCCCTCCAGGTCGCTGCCGCCGTGGACCATGTCCGATAGAGCCTGGATGCGGCCCTTGGTCTTTTTCACCTGCAGCCCCTTCTGAGCGGAGCAGATGGCCACGCCGGCCGAGTCATAGCCGCGGTACTCCATGCGCCGCAGGCCCTGAAGCAAAATGGGCGCCACCTGCTCGCCGCCCACATATCCGATAATTCCACACATAAAATTCTGAACTCCTCCTGAATGATATTCGGTCATACAGGACAAACGCGCAGACATTTGTCGCTTCCTCACGGCCGCAGCCTCTTTGTTTTGCAGTCACCCGCATATTTGTCAGCTGCGTAACGCACCCGTGGACGGTACGAAAGAGCATCCGCCGAATTCTCGATACACTCTTTTCCTCGTTATCCTGCCTCTGACTTCTCAGAACAGGCACATGGCGCTTTTGATGGGACGGACCCATGTTCCTCCTTTCTTTTCTGCGTATGCAGCCCTCCGCCCTGACCGCGGGCGCAGGGATAATTTCCGTTTCCCCGCAGATACTGTATGCGGGAGGGATTCGCTATGTCAACCGCATTTTTACGAACGGTGATTCTGTATCTGATGATTATGCTGGGGCTGCGCCTGACCGGAAAGCGGCAGATCGGCCAGCTGGAACCGGCGGAGCTGGCTCTGACCATGATGATCTCCGATCTGGCCACCGTACCCATGCAGGATTTCGGGATTCCCCTGCTGGCCGGAGTCATCCCCATTCTGACGCTCCTGGCCCTCTCCACCCTGTTCTCCTACTGCTCTTTGAAAAGTCTCCGCTTCCGCGCCTTTGTCTGCGGAACGCCCGCCATCTTAATTGAAGACGGCCGCATCTGCCAGGACGTGCTGCGCAAGAACCGATTTACGCTGGACGAACTGATAGAGGAGCTCCGGGGCCAGGGAATCGGCGATTTATCCACCGTAAAATACGCCATTTTGGAAAATTCGGGTCAGCTTTCGGTTCTCCCCTATCCGGCCAACGCCCCGGTGACGCCACGGGATATGGGAATCACGCCGGCAAGCCGGGCCACGCTGCCAGTGATCCTGATCAACGACGGCCGGGTGATGACCACAAACCTGAACGCCTGCGGGAAAAGCGCCAACTGGCTGCACAAGGAATTGAAAAAGCACAAGCTCCGAAACCCCTCCCAGGTCTTTCTTCTCACGTTGGACCAGGAGGGTACGGTCTGCTGCATTCCAAAGGAGGACAATTAAATGAAATCACTTTGGGTCCCCGTCTCTCTGCTGGCACTGATCCTGACGTTCTCGCTTCTCAACGGCGCTCTGGTCAGCAAGGCCGTGGGTCAATGGGACGCCCTGCTGCTCCAGGCGGAGGACAGCGCCCTTCAGGGGGACTGGGACGGAGCGCGGCGCGCGGTGGAGGAGTGCTATCAGCAGTGGGGTGCAAAGCAGACCTATCTCCACATCGTGGAGCGCCACGGAGAACTGGATCAGGCCGAAACCCTCTTCCTGCGCGCAGCCGCTCTTGCGGCACGGGAGGAGCTGAGCGACTTTCTCACCGAATCCCAGGACCTGCGTTCGCAGCTTGCCCTGCTTGCGGAGATGGAACAGCTCAGCGCCAAAAATGTGCTCACTTATTTTCCAGCAGCTTATTGAGCTCGCTCATAAAGGTGTTGATGTCCTTGAACTGGCGGTATACGGAAGCAAAGCGGACATAGGCCACCTCATCCACCGTCTTGAGCCGGTCCATGACCTGCTCGCCGATCAGTTCCGTGCTGATCTCCCGCTCCAGGGAGTTTTGCAGATTCTGCTCGATTTCCTCCGCGATCTGTTCTAACTGCGCCATGGAGACAGGCCGCTTTTCACAGGCCCGCATCATGCCGCCCAGGACCTTTCTCCGGTCAAAGCTCTGCCGGCTGCCATCCTTTTTGATGACCACCATGGGCAGACTCTCCACCGTTTCATAGGTGGTGAAGCGCTTGACGCAGGAGAGGCACTCCCTGCGGCGGCGGATGCTGTTTCCCTCGTCCGCTGGACGGGAGTCGATCACCTTGCTCTCTCCATAACCACAATAGGGACAATTCATCTTCCTCATCCTTTCGTATCTTGCGCATCCATAATTTTCTTTTTTGTCAAAGATCGATAGCCGGGATATCCACCAGATACAGCTATCGGCATTATATCACATCACTACAGAGAGTGGTATACATAAATCAAATTTTTTCTCTCCATGCGCGGAGCGGCGGGCATAACGGCCTCCGCATCGGCCGCTTGCGGGCAGCAGGCCCGGACATTCATAAAATGACAGGCTGATCCTGCCGGTCAAAGGTGAAGACAGCATACTGCCTGCCCTGGAGGAGGCGGATCCTGGCAAAGCAAAAGAGCTCCGTCAGCAAAAACGGCCTGCGGCTGTCAAAGGGAAGCGCCAGCTGCCGCCCCCCATCCCTCTCCCGCCACAGCGCCCCCTCCACATCCCGGAGCTGGCCCTTGAAAAAGCCCGAGCGGAAAAAGTCCTCCGGATGCTCCAGGGGCCTCCATCCCTCCTCCGCCCGCGGCAGGACGGCCCGGGCCTCACAGCAGCGCAGCGGCCCCGCCGCCTCCGCCTCGCGGCAGGAAAGCCGCCGGGCCAGGTACAGGTCCTCGCCCCTTGGCTCCATCACCCCTAACGTCAGTTCCCCCCGCTCCCCCACCGCATATGCGCGGTAGAGCCCATTGTCGGGACGAAAGCAGTAGACCTCAAAGGTCAGATACAACCCGTCCCGGCGGCAGATCAGCTTACCCAAGAGGGTCCCGTCCAGATACAGCGGATAGGTTTCCATGGACCTCACCTCCCATACAGAACATAGCCCGGCTCTTTTTGCATATGGTTCGAATGCAGCCGGTTCTCCGCCTCCCGGCGGTGCGGAGAAATAAAAACAGAGCGTCCGTGCTATGTCTATGCACGAACGCCCTTTTCTATACGGTTACTTTATGGTGTATTCGCCCCGGACCATCAGTTTGACCGTGGCCGCCGTGGCCTTCACGCCCCGGTCTTCAATGGTCATCATATACACATGGTTCTTCACCAGGGCGCCGCCGTTATTCAGCGTGGTGGCATCGGTTGTGTCGATAAGGCCCGGCGTGGAGGAGGCGGAGCAGGTGGCTGTCCCCACCCGCAGCATGACCTCACAGCCAATGCCGCCCCTGAGCGTCTGGCCGCTGCTCAGCGTCACCAGGGTGAAGGTGGAGGCTGTGCCTGCTGTGCCGCCTCCGCCCTGAGCGGCGATCTTGCTGTCCACCCTGCTGAGGATGGCGTTGAAATATGTATCATTCAGATAGCTGAGCGTCACCAGCGGGTCCTCGGAGGAGCCCACGTCCGCGGCCACTGAAACGGTTGCCGTCAAAATCAGGCTGGCGATGGTCATGCACACCGCGCGAAATATCCAGTTGTTTTTCTTCATGGCGATCTCCCTTTCTTTTGTAAGGCGCCGCGAAAAAGAGTATGTATTCTTTTTCGCGGCGCTCGGCTCTATACCAGTTGGTCGTGCTGCTGCAGACCAAAACTCACCGCTATCGCCGTATCGATCTGCTCCATCACCGCATCGTCGGCCTTTCCCATCTTCTCCCGCAGCCTGCGCTTATCCAGCGTACGGACCTGCTCCAGAAGCACCACCGAATCCCGGGTCAAGCCGGAACGGGCAGCAGAAAGTTCAATGTGGGTGGGCAGTCTGGCTTTTCCCGTCTGTGAGGTGATCGCAGCCGCGATCACAGTGGGGCTGTACCGGTTGCCCGTGTCATTTTGAATGATCAGAACCGGACGGACGCCTCCCTGCTCACTGCCTACCACCGGGCTGAGGTCGGCGTAATAAATGTCGCCGCGCTTTACGCTTGTATCCACAAAGTTCACACTCCGCCGAAAGAAGTACCCGTCATTCCCCAGCAGGAATGAGGCCACTCTCATTCTCCCACGCATCCGCGGAATTTATACTTTGGCTGTTGAAAATTCCAGCGTTCCCAGACCCCGAGTCATTCTATGCGCGGGCCCCGGACAGAGTGCTTGATTCACTTGTGTTAAAGCTGCATCATCAGGCTTCGCTCGACGGCCCTGCCGTCCTCAAGATAGACTCTTGGAACCCGCCTGGACACCGCGCACAGCAGCTCATAGGTGATGGTGCCCGCTAATTCCGCCATACGGTCCACGGAGTTGTGTTCGCCGAACACCTCCACCTCGTCTCCCGGGCCCACCCCCGGCAGATCCGTCAGGTCGGCCATGCACATGTCCATGCAGATCCGGCCCCGGATGGGCGCCTCTCCCTCCCTGGTCAGTACCTGCCAGCGGTTGGAGAGGCAGCGGAAAAACCCGTCGGCGTATCCGATGGGCAGAACGCCGATGCGGCTGATGCCCCGGCCCGTAAAGTAGGTCCGCCCATAGCTGACGGAGGTGTCGGGCTCAAACTCCTTCACCTGCCCCACGGCGGTCTTCAGCGCCATCACCGGCTTCAGTCCCAGGTCCCGGGAGACCTGGCCCGTGCCGTAGAGCAAAATGCCGGGCCGCACCATATCCCAGGCAAATTCCGGATAGTAGGCCGTGGCTCCGCTGTTGGCGCAGTGGTGGATGGGAAAGCGCATGCCGGCGCGGCGCTCCACCTCCTCCGCCATCTGGCGGAAGCGCTTAAACTGGAGTTCGGTAAAGGCCCGGTGATCGGCGCGCTCCGGCTCGTCGGCCACGCAAAAGTGCATGAAGATGCCTTCCCACTCCAGGCCCGGCAGCTCCACCGCCTGCAATATCTCATTCAGGCTGCGCTCAAAGTGGGCCTCATCGCACTGGAAGCCAAGCCGGCCCATGCCGGTGTCTACCTTCAGGTGTACTCTGAGAGTGCCGCCCGCCGCCGAGGCCTCTTTGGAATAGGCCCGGGCCATCTCAAGGGACGGCACATCCTGAGCCACGTCGTGCGCGATCAGCACGGAGGTCATCTCCGCCGGGGTATACCCCAGCACAAGGATCGGCAGATGGATTTCCCCCTGGCGCAGCTCCTCCGCCTCTTCCACGTTGGATACGGCCAGATAATCCGCGCCTATCTGCTCCAGCTTCCGGGCCACGTGCACGGCGCCGTGCCCATAGGCGTCCGCCTTGACCACGCCAAGAAATTTTGCCCGAGGCCCGGCCTGACGGCGCAGCGCCTGATAGTTGTATGCCAAGTGGTCCAGATTGATCTCCGCCCACGTGCGCCTGAGCGTTTTTTCCATCGTTTCCATTTCCCCTTGCTCTGATCCGAAGGGCGCCGCATCCTACGACGCTTCCTGCTGTGTCAATTCCTGTTCTATTGTACCACCGAATGCAAAATCCGTAAACTCCGCTTGTAAAATTATTTCCTCATCCACCGCAATTTCCCCATGGACCGGCGCACCGCTTTCCACACTGAGCCAGACGGTGGACACCAGCTTTCCTCCGTTTTCCCCGGTAAGATCGCAGCAGACCCGCACGCAGGGCGTCTCTCCCCAGTCCTCCCGGCTCTCCTCTATCAGCCAGCCCTCCCGGAGAGAGCGCATCAGCAGCGGAAGCGCCATGGCGGGGGAGAGTTCCTCGCTGCTCAGCGTCCCGGCCGGCAGCACCATGTCCGCGTAGGTCAGCGTCAGATTCTCTCCCTCCACGGAGGCTTTCAGTCCGGCCAGGTACTCCGGTTCCACCACCTCCACCTGGCCGGTGCCATCGCTGTCACATGCGCAGCGCAGGGTATAGGACTGGACCTGCTCTTCCGATCCAAAGGTGATTTGCGCCTCCATGGTAAAGCTGTCCGCCGCGCGGTAGCGCTCCAGCAGACTTTCCTCTTCCTCCGGCGCGGCGCCGCACGCACAGAGAACCAGCATCATTTGTGCGCAAAAAAGCAGCATCAGCCTGCGCACACGGTCTCCCCCTTCAATTTTCAGATTCGGATGCTTTGGAAGGCGGCGGAAATACGGCCAATCATATCCTGAGGCGTCATGGCATACTCCGTCAGTGCCTGGGCGGCCAGGTCCCCCGCCCTCCCATGGAGCCACACCGCCGCTGCGGCGGCGGCCATGGGTCCGGCCCCCTGGGCCAGGAGGGAGACGATCATCCCCGCCAGCACGTCTCCGCTGCCTCCTTTTGCCATGCCGGAGTTCCCGGTGGTGTTGATCAGCGCCGTCCCCTCCGGCGAGGCAATCACCGTGGCGTGGCCCTTGAGCACCAGATAACAGCCGTGGGCCCGGGCAAACTCCCGGGCGGTGCCCAATCGGTCGCCGCCGCTCAAATCTCCTCCCACCCGGGCAAACTCCCCGTCATGGGGCGTGAGCACCGTCACCCTGCCCTTCCGGCGATCCAGTACATCTATATGGCCCTCCAGTGCATTTATGCCGTCGGCGTCCACCACCACTGGCACACTGAGCTCCTCAAGGAGGCTGCGCATCAGCCAGGCCGCCTCCGGAGCGCGGCCCACACCCGGACCGATCAGCACAGCGTCGCTCCCGGAGGCTCTTTGCCGAAAGCTCTGTAAAGCCTTTTTGCTAAACTGTCCTTTTGTATCGGGGAGTGGATAGGGCATGGGCTCGTCGCATTTTCCAGCTGTAATGGCGTAGATGCTCTCCGGGACCCCAAGGGTCACCAGACCGCAGCCCGTCCGCACCGCCGCCTTCGCCGCAAGCACGGGCGCGCCGGTATACCCCACGCTCCCCGCTATCAGGGAGGCCTTTCCAAAGGCGCCCTTGTGGCCGTCCGGCTTGCGCCGGGGCAGAACCGCGCTCACATAGTCTGCGTCAATGCTCTGGGTCCAATAGGTCCCCTGCCTGATAAGCGCGGGTGGAATCCCGATGTCCCAGATCTGGAGCCGTCCAGTACAGAGCTTCCCTTCTCCCGCAAAATGCCCGGCCTTTGGCATTGTAAAGGCAACTGTCCTGTCGGCATGTACCGCCGTTCCAAGAATCCGTCCCGTGTCCGCCTCCACTCCGCTGGCAATGTCAGCCGATACCACCAGGGCCTCTGCGCGGTTGATCCGCTCAACCAGCTCAACGAGCACCGGATCCCGGATGGGGCGGGAAAGGCCCACGCCGAAGAGCGCGTCCACGATCACCTGACTGCGGCGCACAAATTGACAGAGCTCCGCGTCCGGGCGCCACTGCTCCAGATTCACCCCCGCGTCGCTGAGACGCCGGGTCATCTCCTTTGCATCCTCCGTCATCTTCTCATAGCCGCCCACCAGGAAAACCCGCACCTGCATGCCGGAGCGGGCAAGCAGCCGGGCGGCGGCAATGCCGTCTCCGCCGTTGTTTCCCGTGCCGCAGAAAATGGAGGCCGCGGACTTGCCCGGCCGCCCCTTCAACTCCTTCAGGACAGCCTCCGCCACTCCCTCCGCCGCCCGCTCCATCAGCTCTGTGGAAGGGATCTTCCACTCCTCAATGGCAGCGCGGTCCAATTCCCTCATCTGCGCGGTTGTTGCGATCAGCACAGTAAGCACCTCCCAAGTCATCTGACAGCTTATCCGTATGATTCGGGAGTATACCATATTGCGGGGCCTTTGCAAAGTCCTGTCACCGGATTGTTGTTGACGCGCCGCTTTGCTGATCCTATACTATAGAGAAGAAATGAGGTGTTTCTCATGACATGCAAAAGCGGGCTTTTGCTGTCCCTGGTCCTTCTGTTCCTGTCCGCCTGCGGTGCGCAGCCCCCTGCCCAGAGCGGCGCTTCCTCCGGAGAAACGCCCACTGTTACGGCATCGGAGGTGCTTGCCGCCTATGACGACGCCTGTGAGGCATACGATTGGTTCAACCTGGCCACCATGCCCTGCACCGGCGACGCGGCAGCGGTGGCCGGCCGTGAATACCGGATGGTGGATCAGCCCGGGTTTACTACCCTGAGCGATTTAAGCGCGCATCTAAAAACGCTTTTTTCCGATGATCTGACGGATCGGCTGCTCTCTGAAGGCACCTATCGGGAGATCGACGGGAAGCTCTACTGTGCCGAGGGCGGCAGAGGATTCAATCTCTATCTGCTGGATAAGCGGGCGGAGGCCGTCCGGTCCGAGGATGGGACCTGGAAGGTGACGGTGACCTTCTACGCCTGGGATGACTTCAATCCGCCTCAGCTCACCGCCGGACTGTCCCAGCGGGTGCTCACCTATGAGTACAAGGATGGGCGCTGGTGCTTTCCGGACTTCTGCCCTTCCGACGACTTGGATTTGAAGGCGGACACCGTGTTCACCTTTTCCTATGACGCGGATACCTTCCACTCCACAGACTTTGCAGACTACACCGACCTGCAGTTGTGCTGCTATCTTCTGAAGGCCGACGGCGCCTACTCCGAGGCGCCAGGCGACCTTCTGTTCCAGCGGTTCTTAGAGGCGCCGGAGGCAATGATGGCCACGCTGGCCCAGCTATGCTCCGCCTGGCAAACCCGGGTGGCCCCCATTATCGGCTACAACGGAGTCTATCGGCTCACTCCACCGGAGCAGGAGTCCTTCAAGGACCTGGTGGACTCTTACAGCCCCAAAAATGAGGAGGAGCGGGCGGTGCTGGACCTCATCGCCGACGCCTATGCCCAGGCCGCCATAGCCAGTGCTGCCAGCAACGCCGCCTGATTTCCGTCTCACCGGCGTCTGTTTGCCGCAGTCAATTTTTCCAAAAGGCGCCTTTGCAGGGCGCCTTTTCCCTTTTTTAGACGTATCGCCCGTCCGGCATCCGGCGGGGCCGTTTTGTCGGATGGTCACTCCCGGAGGATTGTTGAATATCCCTGCTGTGGATAAATATTGCTTTCAGGCGTGGTGAATCGGCCTTCGCCGAAGCGGTTAACCTCTAATTCCCTTTTGCATTCCCGAAGCGGGGTCAGCAGAAGCTGATGTGATTTATTCATTCAAAGGCGTAAAAGGGCTGCCCCCACGAGGAGGCAGCTCTTGAAAAAATGGTCGGCTCTGCATCTATGCGTCTATCCCCGAAATACCCGATATATCGAATAATCTCTAAGCAGTAGAATGATGGCCGGTTTTGATTTTTGTTGTTCCAGGTCTCCGCATCGTTGATTTCCTTAATGTGGGCAACGGTCAACTCATCCATGCGGACTGTCTTTTTATGAATGTAGGGTCTGTCCTCATACGCCCAATACCCCGACAGCCAGACATTCCAGAGCTCTACACTTTCCGTCTGAAGGAAGAAAAGCGGCTTGCATTTGATATGCAAGCCGCTTTCGTAAATTAAGATTATACTGACGTTTCAGATGATATTCCTAAGCAAATATCATTTTCATCAAATTCGAGTGCAATATGGTATCCAGTGGCCATCCATTGCTTTAGTGTCGTACCATCTCCCATTGACGATATACTGCTCGGCATACCAACTTTGTCAGTAATTTCTTTAAACGATTTTCCTTTAAGATTTCCCAGTTCGACAAACTGTGCATTTAATCCTTTTCCCGGCAATTTCACACAGAAAGAAATAAAGCCATAAAGAACAAGTCCACCTATTATTGGTAATATAAATCCCATTTTGCGCCACTCCTCATTTTTTTATTTTTCGACTGCGTTTCCTACAATATAGCATATTTTAATCTTTTAGTCAATATTTTTTAATCTTATACTTTGTTTTATAACGTCTGTAATCACCATAAAATAATGCAGAGGTGATTAAATGAATTATGTTTTGTTAGGGAAACGCATAAGAGATGAGCGGCTTATGCAAAGATTAACATTGGAAAAGTTAGCGGAAAGAACGGACAAAAGTATTAACTTTATCGGTCAAATAGAGCGTGGAGAGGGAAAGCCAAGTCTTGAAACGCTCGTTGATATTGCAAATGCTTTAGGTGTAACAGTAGACAGCTTACTATATGATAATATAAATGCAAATGATAATAGTATATCAAAAGAAGTATTATCTTTAATTACTTCTTTTGATGACAGGGGGAAACGATTTATATTAGATGTAGTTAAGAGATATAAATATTTCCATGATATAAATAACCAATAGTTCGTAAAGGTATGCTTGAAACCCCACCTTTTTCTTGTTCATAAAACTTTAAAAATAGTTTGTGGATGTTCGTAAATAAATGTTGATATTTACGCCAGCAGGGACTGTTTTGAATTTTCTCCTTGCATTTCTCTTTTTTTTATGTTATAAGTGATATTTGATATCAGCTATGAACGGGAAAATAGCGGAACATACGTCCTTCAGAGAGGGCCGGTCACCGGCTGCAAGCCGGCCTGGGACGTGCTGCTTGGTTCGCCCGGGAGCCGCCGTGGAGACACGGCCGGAATGCCCTCCGTTATCCGGGCGGCAAGTGCGCGCAGTCATCCTGCGTGAATTTGGGTGGTACCGCGGAAGATGGCCTTTCGTCCCAATTTTTGATTGGGCGGAGGGCTTTTATTTTTTAGCTTTTCCCGCCGTCCAAGCAGTTTATCATCAGTTTTTCCGCAGTCCGCTGCGGAGCGTTAAGAGGAGTGTCAATATGAAGCAGCAATTGGAGCAGATCCGAAACCTTGCGCTATCGTCCATCTCCGCCACCCGGGCCGCCGCTGACCTGGAAACGCTGCGGGTGCAGTACCTGGGCAAAAAAGGTGAGCTGACCGCTGTCCTGAAGCAGATGGGCAAGCTGGCCGCCGAGGAGCGGCCCATCATCGGCCAGTTGGCCAACGACGTCCGCTCCGCTGTGGAGGCCGCCATCGAACAGCAGTCCGCGGCGCTGGAGCGTCAGGCGCTGGCCGACCGGCTGGAGCAGGAGACGGTGGACGTCACCATCCCCGGCGCTCACCAGGAGATGGGCCACGCCCACCCCATGTATCAGGTGTTGGACGAGATCAAGGACATCTTCATCGGCATGGGCTTTCAGATTTTAGACGGCCCTGAGGTGGAGCAGTCCGACTACAACTTCACCAGGCTCAACACACCGGACGACCACCCCGCCCGGGAGTGGTCCGACACCTTCTATTTTGACAACGACTCCAAGGCCCTTCTGCGCACCCAGACCTCCCCCATGCAGATCCGGGCCATGGAGACTCTGCCCCTCCCCATCCGGGTCATCGTCCCCGGCCGGGTCTACCGCAAGGACGAGGTGGACGCCACCCACTCCCCCATGTTCCATCAGATCGAGGGTCTTGTGGTGGACAAGGGCATCACCATGGCGGATCTGAAGGGCACGCTGAACACGGTGATCCGCGCCATCTACGGCGAGAACACCGTCACCCGCTTCCGCCCCCACCACTTCCCCTTCACCGAGCCCTCCTGTGAAATGGACATGCAGTGCCACAAGTGCGGCGGCAAGGGCTGCCCCACCTGCAAGGGCGAGGGATGGATCGAGGTGCTGGGCGCCGGCATGGTCCATCCCAAGGTGCTGCTTGGCTGCAATGTGGACCCGGACGTCTACTCCGGCTTTGCCTTCGGCATGGGCCTGGAGCGGATGGCCATGGGCCGGTTCAAGATCAGCGATCTCAGGCTGATCTTCGAAAACGACATGCGGTTTTTGAAGCAGTTTTAAAAGGAGGAGAGAGAAATGAAGTTATCCAGAGAATGGCTCAATGAATTCGTCGACGTCCGGGACATCGGCGAACGGGAGTTCGCCGAGGCGATGACTCTCTCCGGTTCCAAGGTGGAGGTCACGGAGGACCTGGGCGCGGAGATTCAGAACGTAGTGGTTGGCCGAATCCTCCGGATGGAGCGCCATCCCGACTCCGACCACATGTGGGTCTGCCAGATTGACGTGGGCGAGGCTGAATCCGTCCAGATCGTCACCGGCGCTTGGAACATCCACGAGGGCGACCTTGTGCCTGTGGCCAGGCACAAGGCTCTGCTGCCCGGCGGCGTCAGGATCGAAAAGGGCAAGCTTCGGGGCGTGGCGTCCTGCGGCATGCTGTGCTCTTTGAAAGAACTGGGACTCACCGCGGCCCACGACTTCCCCTATGCGGTGATCCGTCCCGCCGCGCTTTTGAACGACTATCACCCTCTGGACAAGGAAAAGCCCTCCATCCCGGCAGACGTTCAGCCCGGTTACAAGATTTTCGGCAAAGTGGTGGCTGCAAAAATACTGGAAGCTGCCGCACAGCCGGATTACTCCTATCATGTCGTTCTGGATATCAACGACGCCACCGCCATGGTCGATACCGACTGCCAGAACCTCCACAAGGGCGATCTGGTGGCCTACGACACGGCCAGGGACCGTATCTGTACCCTTTCCGACCTCCATGCCCAGCAGGAGGAGTTCCCCCACTGCATCGAAGACGGCATCTGGGTGCTTCAGGAGGAGGATGTGAAGCCCGGCGACGACATCCGCATCGTCATGGGCGCGGACGACCAGGTGGTGGAGTTCGAGATCACCCCCAACCGCCCCGACTGCCTTTCCGTCATCGGCCTGGCCCGGGAATCCTCCGTCACCTTTGACCGCGAGCTCCGGCTCCACACCCCGGAAATCCGGGGCTGCGGCGGCAGCATCGCGGACCTGGTGGACATAGAAATCGAGGACGGCGACCTCTGCCCCCGCTACACCGCCCGGATGGTGAAAAACGTAAAAATCGCCCCCTCCCCCAAGTGGATGCGCCAGCGGCTGCGCAACAGCGGCGTGCGGCCCATCAACAACATCGTGGACATCACAAACTATGTGATGCTGGAATACGGCCAGCCCATGCACGCCTTTGACTTCTCCTGCGTGGAGGGCGGTAAAATCATCGTACGCACCGCCCGGGAGGGTGAGACCATCCAGACCTTGGACGGCAACGAGCGCAAACTGACCACCTCCATGCTGTGCATCTGCGACGAGCACCGGCCCGTCTGCGTGGCGGGCGTGATGGGCGGCGCCAATTCTGAAATCGTGGGCGACACGGCTCAGGTGCTCTTTGAATCCGCCAATTTCAACGGTGCCTCCGTCCGCCGCACCGCCACCGCCCTTGGCATGCGCACCGACGCGTCGGCCCGTTACGAAAAGGGACTGGACCCCATGAACACCATGAAGGCCGTGCAGCGCGCCTGTGAGCTGGTGGAGCTCTTGGGAGCCGGAGAGGTGGTGGACGGCGTCATGGACGTGATCGCAAAGGACTCCTATCCCGTCACCGTCCGCCTGGAACCTGAGAAGATCAACGCTCTTCTTGGCACCGACGTGAACAAGGAGGAGATGCGCCGCATCCTGCTGAGCCTGGGCTTTGAACTGGAGGGCGACCTCATCCGCGTGCCCTCCTGGCGCAGCGATGTGGAGCATTACTCCGACATCGCCGAGGAAGTGGCCCGGTTCTATGGCTACAACCGGATTCCCACCACGCTGATGCGGGGCGCCACCATCCGGGGCGGCTACAGTCCCGTCCAGAACGCCGAGCGCTCAGTGGGCGCGATGTGCCGCACCCTGGGCTACAGCGAAATCATCACCTACTCCTTCATCAGCCCCACCTATTACGATAAGATCAACCTCCCCGCCGACTCCCCGCTGCGCAGCTCCATGCGAATTCTCAACCCCCTGGGCGAGGACACCTCCATCATGCGCACCACCACGTTGCCCTCCATGCTGGAGATTCTGGCCCGGAACTACAGCTTCCGCAACAAATCCGCGCGGCTCTATGAGCTGGGCCGGGTCTACTTTGCCAAAAACGACGGCAGCGGCATGGCCGACGAGCCCAAGGTGCTCTCCTTAGGCGCCTATGGAGAGGGCTGCGACTTCTTCCATCTCAAGGGTGCCGTGGAGGCCGTCCTCAGCGGCCTGCGCATCAGCGGAGCGGTTTACACCGCTGTGCGGGATAACCCCTCCTATCACCCCGGACGATGCGCCCAGGTCAGCGTGGACGGAGAGGTCATCGGCGTCTTTGGCCAGATTCATCCCGGCGTGGCCGTAAACTACGGCATGGACATGGAGGTCTACGCCGCTGAGCTGAGCTTCAACGCCCTCTATGCCCACAAGGGCGCCGATCCCATCTACACGCCGCTGCCCAAGTACCCCTCCGTCACCCGGGACATCGCTGTGGTTTGCCGCCGGGAGATCACCGTCGGCCAGTTGGAGGACTGCATCCGCCGGGGCGCCAAGGGCCTTTTGAAGGATGTGTCCCTGTTCGACATCTACACCGGCAAGGGCGTCGCCGAGGGCTTTAAGAGCGTGGCCTTCAACCTGCAGCTGCGCTCCGACCAGCGGAACCTGACCGCCCAGGAGGCGGACGAGGATGTGCAGAGCATCCTTGATCTGCTTAAGGCGGAGTTGGACGCTGTTTTGCGCTGAGCGGCCGAACCGGCGAAGTTTTTGCTTTTCCCCTTTACAGAATTGAGAAAAACGAGTATACTAAGGACAGTATTTTTGGCATATCCGCACAGCAAACAGAGAAAAGGTGGTGTCTGTATGGACGACTTTACCCGCAAATTCAACCTTGTGGAGGAGCGTGACGAACAAATCCACGAGATTCTCTCCACTGTCTATCGGGCGTTGGAGGAAAAGGGCTACAACCCCATCAATCAGATCGTCGGCTATATCCTGTCCGAGGACCCCACCTATATCACCAATCACAACCACGCGCGCACGCTGATCCGAAAAATCGACCGGGATGAGCTGCTGCAGGTTCTGGTCCGCAAATATCTGGGGCAGTAGCAAATTGAATCAGAGTAATCCCGCAGTGTTTGGGGAAAGGTTACAAGAGTGCCTTTTTCAAGCACTGCGGGATCTTTTCTTTTTCGTCATATTCTCAAATCTTTCTCCTTCGATTCCGTGAAAATGACGGTAAAAAACAGGCAACATAGAATTGACAAATCGGAAAAAACCTGTTACAATTTGGTTACAATTTTAAAGCGAGGTGTAACAATGGCAGAAAGCAAAACCGCCAAGCAGGAAGGTCTTATGTACAAAGGGCATCCGCTCCGCCGGGTGGACAATCTGATTTACTATGGCTCCATGGCCGATAAATATATCATCATGATGCAGGTTCTGGAAAGCAAAAAGGAGCAGGATCTGGATGTGGCCACAAAGGTCTCCGTCCAGCTGCAGCTGACCGATCCCGATTTGAAATCCCGTGACCGGGTTGTCAAAAAGAGCGAAAAAGACAGCCTCTACGCCGCAATGGACGTTGCCGCCATCTGGCTGGAGCGTGCGCTGAGCGGCAAGTAACTTCACTCCCAATCTATACAAAAGTTGAAAGGAAGCGTAAGAGAAGATGAGACGTTTCGCAGGAAAGGCCACCAAAGTTTTGATTGTTTCCGCCATTATGACGGCATGTTTGGCAGTATCCGCTCTGGCCGCCGACATTGGAATCGGCGTCGGCGCCACCACGGGTTCTTCCCTGCGGCTCCGCTCGGAACCCAGCACTTCCTCCACCACCATCACCTATCTGGACAAGGGCGTGGCGGTTTCCATCCTTGCTAAGCTGGACGGCTGGTACAAGGTCAGCTTTGAAGGCTACACCGGCTATGTGTCCGCCGACTACTTAATTGAGGATCAGGACGGCGTGTTCACCTCCTATGGCCGGATCAACAGCGACGGCGTAAATGTCCGCGCGGCGGCTTCCACCGACAGCGATGTGGCCGCCGCCCTCTCCAAGGACACCTATCTCACGGTAAACGGCTTCACCGGCGGCTGGTACAGCGTCACCTGCAAGTACGGCACCACCGGCTATGTCCGCAGCGATTTTGTGGACCTGACCACCGACTCCTCCTCCGGCAGCGAGATGGGCAAAAAGGTGGTGTCCACCGCCAAGCAGTACCTGGGCACCCGCTATGTCTACGGCGGCGCCTCCCCCAGCGGCTTTGACTGCTCCGGCTTCACCATGTATGTCTACCAGCAGTACGGCTATTCCCTGCCCCACACCGCAACCGGCCAGTGGCAGTCCTCCTCCGGCACCAAGGTGTCCCGCAGCGAGATTCAGCCCGGCGATCTGGTGTTCTTCTGCGATCCCAGCCGCTCCAACGGCAAGGCCTGCTCCCACGCCGGCATCTACATCGGCGACGGGCAGTTCATTCACTCCTCCTCCTCCAGAAGCGGCGGGGTCATCATCAGCAGCCTTTACGACGACTACTACAACACCTACTATGTGGGCGCAAAGCGCTTGGGCTGATCAGAACAGAATACATATTAAAAAGCTCCTCCCGGTTTCGGGAGGAGCTTTTATCTTGATATGATAAGTTTCTATTTGGCCAGATGGCGCTGGGCCGCGGTGAGGATGTTGCGCAGCAGGATCACCCGGGTCATGGGGCCTACGCCGCCGGGCACCGGAGTGATATAGGAGGCCTTGGCGGAAACCTCGGCAAAGTTCACATCACCGCAGAACTTCCCCTCTTCGTTTCGGTTCATGGCCACATCGATGACCACCACGCCCTCTTTGACCATGTCGCCGGTGATGAGGTTCCTCTGTCCGGCGGCCGACACAAGGATATCCGCCTGTCTGGTAATTTCAGAGAGGTTTTTGGTCTTGGTGTGGCAGGTGGTTACGGTACCGTCATTTTGAATCAGCAGCTGAGCCATGGGCTTGCCCACAATGTTGCTGCGGCCCACCACCACGCACCGCTTGCCGGCCACGGAAATGCCGTAGGCGTGGAACATCTCCATGATTCCCGCCGGGGTGCAGGGCAGAAAATAGGGGTCACCGATCATCATGCGCCCCACATTGGCCGGATGGAAGGCATCCACGTCCTTGTCCTGGGCAATGGCCTCGATGACCCGCTGTTCGCTGATCTGCCTGGGCAGGGGCAGCTGGACCAGAACGCCATCGATCTCCCCGCATTGGTTGAGTTCATGGATTAGTTCCAGCAGCGTCTCCTCCTGCGTCTGTTCCGCCAGCAGGTACTCCCGGCTGAGAAAGCCGCACTGGGCACAGTCCTTTTCCTTATTGTTCACATATACCCGGGAGGCGGGATCGTCCCCGACCAGGATCACGGCCAGCCCCGGCTTTCGGGGCAGCTTCTTCGCCTCTTCGATCAGCCGCTCCTTTTCCCTGGCGGCCAGCGCCTTTCCGTCAATGTAAATCGCCATCGGCATCCTCCTCTCCGGAGACATGGGATTCCTCCTCCGGGGCCGGTTCCGCCGTATCTGCCCCAGAGTCCGTGTTCGCCTCCGCCTTTTGTGATGCCACCCGGTTTACCATCAGATCCGCCGGATCATGGGGATGCAGTCTGATGTGGTAGACCAGGAAAAACGCCGCCAGAATCGCCACCACAAGGGACAGCGCCTGAGACACCCGGATGGGCTCGCCGAAGAGCATCCAGTCAAATAGGTACAGGCTGTCGGTCCGCAGCCCCTCAATCCACAGCCGGCCCAGGCCGTACCACAGGAAATAGAAGCAGGTGTTTTCCCCGTCAAACCGCCGTGCCTTTGTGATTACGAAAAAGATCAGGAGCAGCCCCACCACGTTCCACAGGCTCTCATAGAAAAAGGTGGGGTGCACCTCGATATACCGATAGGCGCTGGTCCAAAGTCGCATCCTCCAGGGCAGTGTCGTCTCCGCGCCAAAGGCCTCCCGATTCATAAAATTGCCCCAGCGGCCGATGGCCTGTCCGATCAGCAAGCCCATGACGCAAAGGTCGGTCATGGCCCACAGCTTGATCTTCTTGTGCCGGCAGTAGACAAACGCCGTCAAAAACGCGGCGATCACCGTGCCGTAGATGGCCAGACCGCCGTCCCAAATGGCTACGATCTTTCCCCAGTTGGGGCTTCCGTCGGCATTTTGGAACAGGGACCAGTAAAAAATCACATAGTAGAGGCGGGCGCCCAAGATTCCCGCCGGCGTGCCCCAGAGCACCAGGTCCAGCACATTGTCCTCCGTGATTCCAAAGCGTTTGGACTGCTTCATGCAGAACCACAGCGCCACCATCAGCCCCAGGGCGATCAGAAACCCATACCAGTACACCCCGTGGCCAATGTTCAGCATTTTGGGACTGGCGGTAAATTCCCAGTCCCCGAAAAGTCCCGGAAAACTGATGGGCATGTCTTTTAATGCGGTCAATTTGCGTTCCTCCTTAGTCCTTCGGCAGGATCATCGACAGCGCCCGTCGGCTCTCCACAATGTTCTCCCGCAGGAAACGAATGATATCCTCCCGGTCCACGGTGTCAAAGACCTCCGGAAAGCGGCAGGCGTCGTATCCCTTAAAATACCCTTCCGACAGCAGCATGGCGATGTTCTCAAAGGAGTTCAGGGACCGGATCATGGAGCCGAAGGTAGACTTGCGGATCTGCTGGAAGTAGGTTTCGTCGATTCCCTCCCGAACCAGCCGACCGGCCTCCTCCGTGATTCTCTCCGCCACAGTCCCGGGGTCCCTGCTGTCTCCTCCGGCGTAGAGATAGGCCGCGCCGGGCAGCATCTCAAAGGCGCCGCCAAAGGTGCCGTTGATCAGCCCCTTGTCATAGAGCTTTGCATAGAGCGGGCTGGAGTCACCAAGCAGCACGTCGCAGGCGATCTCGCCCACAATGCTCTCCCGGAGCTCCTCCCCCTTGTGCGGCGGCGTGCAGCGATAGCCGCTGAGGAACATGGGCATGGAGACCTCCATCCGCATCACGGTCTCCTTTTGGCCGACCGCGTCCGGCTCCGCTCCGCCGTAATCCCGCTCAATGGGGGCCGCGGCTCCCCGGCCGGGCAGCTCCTGGTAAACGAGGTCCATGATCCGCTGGGGATCCACGTTGCCCACCACGCACAAAACCATATTGGAGGGCGTGTAGAAGGCCTTATGGCAGTCGTAGAGCGTTTCGGCGGTGATGTAGGAAATGCTCTCCACCGTGCCCGCCACACTCACCCGCGCCGGGCTCTTTTCATAGAGGCACTGTATCATCCGGGTGTAGACCTGCCATTCGGGGTTGTCCTCGATCATGCGGATCTCCTGGCCGATGATTCCCTGCTCCTTGGCCACGCTGGCCTTGGTGAAATATGGCACGGTCACAAAGGACAGCAGGATTTTCAGGTTCTCTTCAAAGTGCTTGGTGGAGTCAAAATAGTAGGCCGTGATGGCGTTGGAGGTGAAGGCGTTCGGCTCCGCCCCGTTTTTTGCCAGCTCCTGAAGGGCGTTTCCCTCCTTGGTGTCAAACATCTTATGCTCAAGGTAGTGGGCAATGCCCGCCGGGGTGTCCAGCCACTGCCCTTCCCGGCAAAACCGGAGGTCCATGCCGCCGTAGCGGGTGGCAAAAAAGGCATAGCTCTTGGCATGGTGCTCCTTGGGCACCACATAGAGCTTCAGCCCGTTGGGCAGCGTCGTCTCGTAAACGGACTCTCCGATGCGGTCGTAGTTGGTTTTCTTCACGCCGTTTGCTCCTTTCCCTTCAGGAAATACACCGTGTCCAGGCGGATTTGGGCGGCGGCGGCCAGTATCCGCTCTATCGTCACGCCGTCAAGCTCCGCGATCATGTCTCCCGGCGTCTCGCTCTGCCCGGTGGCGGCCTGTCCAAGATAGAAGTCCTCCAGCCGGCCCTGGGAGTCCTCCATGGTGCGGAAGGCATTGGTCATGGTGCTTCTGGCGCCTTCTACCTCCCAGTCCTCCAGCTGTCCCTGCTGCACCGCCTTCAGCTGTGCCATGATTTCGTCGTAGGCCTTGCGATAGTTTTTCGTCTCAATGCCGGAGGACACAGTGACCAGGTTCTTCTTCCGGTGATACTGAGAGGTTGCAAAGTAGCACAGCGACAGCTTCTCCCGCACGTTGAGAAACAGCTTGGAGTTGCTGGTGCCGCCAAAGAGGGCGTTGGCTATCAGCATGGCGGGCGTATCGTCACTGCCGCAGCGAAAGCCCATGGAGAGCTTCCCCTGGGTCACGTCCATCTCCTCCGCCACATAGCGGGGTTCCTCCGGGGCTGGCCGGGTGGTGGTCACCGCCGGCTCCGCCACCTCCTCCCGGGGCAGGGTGGAAAGCGCCTCCTCCAGTGCAAGGCGCACCCGCTCCAAAGAGGCGCTGCCGATATAAAAGAGCTCCAGGCGGCTGGAGGCGATCAATCTGCGGTAGCTTTCGTTCAGCTTTGCCGGGGATATCCGCTCCACATCCTTCTCCTCGCCAAAGCGGCTGACGCCGTAAGGTTCCTCAGCGCACATCTCCTGCAGCAGCCTGCGGTCGGCATAGTCCCGCTTATCGTTGACAATGCCCCGGATGGCGTCGATCAGATTGGCCTTCTCCCCCTCCACATAGGAGGGGATAAACCGCCCGTTCTTTGTGGCGGGGGACAGGATCATCTCCCCGATCAGCCCGGCCACCGGCTCCAGCAGCTTCTCTCCGCCCGGCGTGTAGGTGTCGTCGATGAAGCTGGAGACAAAGCCCACGCACTGGTTTTCGCCCTTTTTGCGCACCGTGTATTCCACTCTTGCGCCGTAGAGCAGGTCCAGCGCCGCGGAAAGGCTCTGCATATCCGGATAGCGGGCCGTTCCCCGGCGCAGCACCGCAGGGATCAGCGCATTGGAAGCCGCCGTCTCAGCGCGCAGAGGCGTCACAAACTGGGCGGAGAGAAAGCTGGTCTTGAATTTATCGGACGGCAGGTAGGTGAAATACACTCCCTGTCCAAGCTCCATTCGTCTCATAATTTTCAGCTCCTGTTCTGTGGAATCGTCATACAGATTATAGTATACCACTTATTGAATCAATTCCGCAAGAGGGAGGCAAATAAGCTGCCGCTACAGCAAAGTGTTGGCCGCAAACCTCCGGCAGTTTCTAAAACTTGCCGTGAGGATAACAGTTCAGTATAATTATGTTATAATGATATTCATCATATTGAAAAACAAAATTTGATAAGAGGAACCAGACATGAAAATGCCAAAAGAAGCTATCCAGTCAGCTATGTTTGCTCCTTGCGGGATGAATTGTATGGTTTGCTATAAGCATTGTTATCACAAAAAGCCCTGTGCCGGTTGCCTGAACGGCGATGCGGGAAAACCGGAGCACTGTCGTACCTGTAAGATAAAAGATTGCATCAAGGGAAACGGGTTGACCTATTGCTTTGAATGTTCCGGCTATCCCTGTAAACTGATAAAAAATCTCGAAAAAAGTTATAACAAAAGATATCAGACAAGTCTCATGGCCAATAGCGAATTTATCCGGCGGTACGGATTAGAAATGTTTATGGAACTGCAGAAACAGAAATACACCTGTCCAAAATGCGGCGGCGTTATATCGATTCACGACAGGGAATGCAGCGAATGCCATGAAAAAATGATATCATCAGATTCCTGTTCGTCGGTCTGAGCATGTCCACAGGCCTTGCTTAACAGCGGGAAACACCTTACCCGATTTGCGCACGGAGCACCCCCGGTAATTTAAGCCCATCCTGAACTCCCTCCGCCCCGATGGTAAAATGACAGTCCATCATACCGGGCGGATTGCTGGCCGGCTGCGGATTGGGGGATTGCTTCCGGCGTTTCATAACGCAAAATGCGGTTGAGCCGAAACCGACAGATAAAAGTTCGCAAGCAGGCCTTGCGGAAAGGGGGAGCGATTCGTGCGGACTACGGGGCAAGCGGAACCTTTTACTTATTGGAAGCGGCCGTGGCATAAGTGGGTCGTCCTATTCACAGCAATTTTACAGCTTCTGTGCCTTTGGATGAATGTTCAGGAATTTAGAGACCTCTCCTGCGTTGGAATCCTGAGCGGCTCCGAGTGGGAGAGCTATGCGGTGCACCAAAGCTTGAAGTGTGCCCTCAACGGTATGATGGCGGCGATTTTTCTTGGGACTTTTCTGATTGGACTATGGGCGCAAGGCCAGAGAGCCGCCCGGCTGGCCGAGGGGCTGCTTTTGCTGCTTCTGGCCTTGGCCTGGGGCTTTTCGGGCTTTGTGCTTGGACTCTGCTCGCCGGGTGGAAGCAGGATTACCTGGGTCTTCTTTTTACTTTCGACATTTGGAGGCGGCGTGTATTCCCTTTGGCGGAGCCGGAGCAGACAACCATCCTCTCCAAATACCAATTGATCGGGCGGCTGCTGTTTTAGGCGGCCGCCTTTTTCTGTCCGTTTCAACGCATCCTTTGGTGAAGGGAAAAGGATGCCGGGAGGAAAGCGTCCTGGCCGGAATTCATCACAGGGGTGCTCCTACGGCAAACTCCTCTTCCCTTCATTTTTCCTCCGGCTATTGACAATATCGATAATCGATGATATGCTGTGTTCAAATAGATTAACGATATTCGATATTCCATTTGAAAGGCGGTGGAACAGTGGCAAGGGAGCAGTTTGAGACGCTGACGGAGCAGATGTTTTATATTCTGCTCTGCCTGCAGACAGAGTGCTACGGCACGGATATGATGGAGCGGATCCGCACCATGACCGGGGGCCGGGTCTGCGTGGGGCCCGGCACGCTCTACAACCTGCTGGACCGCTTTCTCTCCGCCGGCATGATCCGGGAAACCAAGGTGGAGGGACGAAAGCGCAGCTACCTCATCACCGACACAGGTCTTGAGGCATTGGAGCAGGAGTACCGGCGGCTGGGTCTGCTGCGGGAGGCCTACCGCGCCTACGGGAGAAAGGAGTTGAATGGCCATGCGGAATAAAAAACGCAGTGTGGGACCCTGCTTCCTTTTTTATCAGTACGCAGATATTGAGCGCCACCTGACCAGAATGGCCGAGCGGGGCTGGCAGTTGGAGGCCATCACCTCCTTCAGCTGGCGCTACCGCCGGGCGGAGCCAAAGCGCCTCACCTATTCCGTCACCTATTTCCCCGAGGCATCAGAGTTTGACCCCGGGCCCACAGAGAACCAGCAGGTCTATCTGGACTACTGTGCCCAGGCCGGGTGGCACTACGTGGCCCAGTGCGCCCAGATGCAGATTTTCTGCTCGGAAGAGGAGCACCCGGTGCCCATCGAAACGGATGAACAGGAGAAGTTCCGAGCCATCTGCCGCGCCATGAAGAAAAACTATCTGCCTGGCAACCTCCTGCTCCTTGGCTGCTGCCTGCTCCAGATGTTTACCCAGGGTCAGACCTTTTTCGACAGCCCCATCATGAGCCTGGCCACGGGCACCGCGCTGACCAACTTTATCCTCTGGCTTTTTCTGTCTGTTCATTTGGGCGGCTCCCTTCTCCTCTACTGGCACTGGAAACGGACCACCGCCGCCGCTGTGGCCCAGGGCGGGCCCTGCGTGGCCAGCTCCAGCAAATGGCCCCAGTGGAGCGGGTGCGTGGCCGTGGCTTTGCTGCTGCTTTCCCAGATCCAGTACTTTTTCCTGCACAATAACGGCCGGTCCGGATGGGTCTATCTGATCTACGGTCTTTTTTACATGCTGGCAATCCTGGTTCCCGTCCTTGGGGTAAAACACATCTGCAAAAAGCTGAAGATCGACCGCGCCACCAACATGGTGTTCACCTTTTTAGCCGCCATAGTGGTCAGCATTGCGGCCATGGCGGTCCTGACCAAGGTGATCTTCTGGTCCATCGACCACGGCGTCCTTGAGGAGTCTCCGCCGGAGACTGTGACCATCACCACCGACCGCGGGCAAACCTATACCGCCGACATATACCACGACGACCTTCCATTGACGATAGAGGACCTGCAGGAGGGAGACTATACGTATTACTCCTATGCCGCGGACCATCAGGAGAGCATTTTTCTCCGCCGGGAGGCGGGGCTGCAAACCTCTGTGCTCTATGGGAGCGACGGCCCGGAGCTCTATTACGCCCGGCTGACACCGAAGCTGCCGCTGGTCTACCGCGTCTGCCGCTGGGAGCTGACCCGCTCCTTTGAGTCCATAGGCGTGGATTACGAGATGACCCCCATTGACCCAACGCCCTGGCGGGCGGACGCCGCCTACCAGAAACGGGCCCTCAACCCCTACCACGGCGACCTCTTTGAGGGGTACTATGTGCTCTGTTATGAGGATATGCTGCTGTCGCTGCGCACCGGCCTCCCGCTGACGGATGATCAGATTGCCACTATCGTGGACCGGCTGGTCCAGTAAACGTAAAAAAGCGCTCCGGAATCATCCGGCGCGCTTTTTTGCGCTCGCTGCTCAGCCCACAGTCCGCTCCAAAAGAGCCTGGAAGTTTCCCCGGGCGATCTTCTCCTGTTCCCTGCCGCTCATACCCATTTTCGTGAATTCTTCAAACAGGTTGGGAATCCGGGAGGCGTTTTCAAATCCAGAGGTGTAGACCCCCTGGCTCAACAGCGGAGAGCCGGGCTCATCAATAAACTCGCAGAAGTCAAAGCCGCAACCCACGTGGTCAATGCCCATGACGTCGATCATATGGACCGCATGGCGGGCCAGCTGCTGTACGGTCTGCGCCTCCCGCTCCGGGGCGATGAAGGCGCGGCAGGAATTGAGTCCGACCACACCACCCAAGTCCCGGATGGCCCGGAGCTGGTCATCCGTCAGATTCCGGGGCACATCGCACAGCGCCCTGGCATTGGAGTGGGAGGCGCAGATGGGAGCCGAGGCCGCATCCGCCACGTCCCAAAAGGACTTTTCGTTAAGATGGGACACGTCCATCAGCATCTTCTTCTCCTGAATGCGGCGCACCGCCCGGCGGCCGGCCTCCGTCAGGCCCCGGTCCGCGCTGCCCCGGGCGCCGGTGGCAAGGGCGTTTTCCTCATTCCAGGTCAGCATGGCCGTGCGGACGCCGAAATCATAGTACTCGTCGATCCGCTCCACCTGGTCGCCGATGGCGGCCATGCCCTCCACGCCCAGCCAGATGTAAAATACTCCATCCCGGACGGCCTGGCGCATCTCCTCACAGGTGTGCACCGCCCGCACCGCATCACACTGGGCCAGTTCCTCCTTCACCTGCGCCATGATCCGCACGGTATCCCCCGCCGGATCGTCCGGCTCAGCCCAGATCACAAAGACCGAGCCTTCCACGCCGCCCCGACGCAGCCTCTCCAGGTGTTCCCGCCGGAGGACGTCCTGCTCCCCCTGCAGCCGGCGCCGGCTCACATCCGTCCAGATATCGGAATGGAAATCAAGTATCATATCTGCCTGTCTCCCCTCGAATATGTCAAATAATGCTTCTCCAGTATAGCATCTCCGCCGGGAAATGCAACCGTCAGGTGAAGCGGCTCGGAGGTCGTCCGGCAGCTTTTCATATTCTGTGGCCGGCGCTTTCAATCCGCGGCGCTTTCGCAAAAACGCATCAGGATCACCGCGGCCTCAGCGCGGGTAACGATGCCGCGGGGCGCAAGGCGGGCGTCCGCCAGGCCATGGATCAGGCCGCTGCTGACCGCCCACGCCATGGCCGGTTTCGCATAGCTTCCGATTTCGCCGGAATCGGTGTATCCGGTCAAATTGGCTCTTCCGCTCACGTCATAGCCCTTGTACCGGGCATAGCGGTACAGTATGGCGGCCAGCTGCTCCCGGGTGAGTGTATGGTCCGGGCCGAAGCGGCCATCCCCGTAGCCACCCACAATCCCCTTGGAGGCGGCCCAGGAAACCGCTTCGCGGCAATAGGACTGCTGCGCCACATCCAAGAACAGCGTCTTTCCCGCGGAAGGGCTCCCCTCCAGCCGGTGCACAATGACGGCCGCCATACCCCGGTTCACCGGCCGCCTTGGGGAAAAGACCCCGGCGGAGGTGCCATCCATCAGGCCCCTCTCCCGAACGTACTCCACGGCCTCATGGTACCAGTCGCCTGGAGCCACGTCGGTAAAGGCCCCGCCCATAAAGGCCGCGCGGGCGCTTTGGATCAACACCGCATTCCTGTCCTGAGAGAGCTCCCAGAACCCGATCCCTCCCAGTCCGTGGGTTCTGGCCAGCTCCGCCTTGGCCGCCATGGACTGCGGGGTCTCATAGGAGAGAAAGGTCCCCTCCCCATAGAGATAGGGAGCCTCCGCCTCCTTGTGGTAGAGCTTCCGGTATTTGGACTGGCTGAGATAGTTCCGCTCCAGCACATGGTATGGGACGGAGGCCGCGGAGGAAAACGTGCTGTAGAGTCCGTTGTTCCTGCTGCTCACTCCGTCATAGCGGTAGCCGTAGAGCGGCATGCCCAGCACTATCTTCTCCGGACTCATCCCCCGGTTTAAGTACGTCTGCACACTGTCAAAGACGCTGCTCTTATACTGCGGCGAGTTCTCCTCCGGCGTGTAGAGCGGGGCATTCAGATCCGCGTAGGTGTCCCAGGGGCCATGGATATCATAGGCCATCAGGAAGATGTGGTCCACTGTCCGGGCAACGGCTTCCACCTCAATTTTATTGAGGTACTCGGAACCGGCGCCGCCCGCGATGGTCAGGTAATAGGGCCTTCCGTCCTGTTTGCTCTGCCGGTCCAGCTTGTCCCGCACGGCCTGAAGCAGCAGGGTGAAGTTCTGCTTATCCTGAGGACGGTGCACCATACCGGAGGGGCCGCCCGACACCGGGTACTCCCAGTCTATGTCCACGCCGTCAAGACCATGCTCCAGAAGAAAGTCCAGGCAGCTCTGTGCAAACCGCTCCCGCCGCTGGGCGGTGGCGGCCGCGTTGGAGAAATAGAGAGAGTCGTCCCACCCCCCCACGGAAATCAAAAGCTTCAGGTGGGGATGCTTTTCACGCAGCGCGCGCAGAAGCTTCAGATTTTTCCGGTCCTGTTCCGGGTTCTCCAGAAGCAGCGTGCTGTCGTTGGGGTCAATGGCGGCAAAGGCGTAGTTGATGTGGGTCAGCTGATCTCCCGGAAGCTGGTCCGGCGTGACCCCCTGGTAGGCGGCCCAGCTTGCATAGTACCCTACCACAGCCCTGCTTTCAGACGGGTATGCAGTGCCCGCCGAGGCCGGCAGGACAAACAGGGCCAGCGCCATGGAAAGCACCGCCAACAGCAAAATTCCTCTTTTTACAGCAGCATTCACATTCGTTTCCCCTTTTCTGCAAATACGATAAGCCCATTGTATTTCAGGGCTCCCGGAGGATGCAACACACGAATTCTGGAAAAGCTGCTCCATTCTGGAAGCGCTTTGCACCATTCCGCCAGATATGGAGAAGAAATCAGAAAGCAATCCAAAAAATTGCGTTTTTTCCCTTGACTTTTGCGGCGAATTCCTGTAAACTATTCCATGTTGTAAAGCGATATAACTTTACAGAAGGGGTGTTTGCCGTGAAAAACCAGACATATCGGATGACCATGCTGTTCGATTTTTACGGAGAACTCCTGACCGACCGTCAGAAGGAGTTTTTTGATCTCTACTACAACGAGGACCTGTCCCTTTCCGAGATCGCTGAAAATGCCGGGATCTCCCGCCAGGGCGTCCGGGATGTGATCGTTCGGGCGGAAGCGTACATGACGGAAATTGAGGACAAGACCGGATTGATCCGCCGCTTTTTGCAGATGCGCCAGCATCTGGAGGCCATTGAGTCGGCCGCCTCTGAGATCAAAACCATCAACTACCGGCAGTATGAGGATCCCCGCCTGCAGGAGCTGAGCAAGCAGATCTCCGCCGCTGCCGCTGCGCTGAAGGAGTAACTATGGCGTTTGAAGGCCTGAGTGAAAAACTGAACGCTACATTTAAGCGGCTGCGCGGCAAGGGCCGCCTGACGGAAAACGACGTCAAAGAGGCCATGCGCGAGGTGCGCCTGGCGCTTCTTGAAGCCGATGTCAGCTTTAAGGTGGTCAAGGAGTTCGTCTCCCACGTCACCGAGCGGGCCACCGGCGCCGACGTACTGGACAGCCTGACTCCCGCCCAGCAGGTTATCAAAATCGTCAACGAAGAGATGACCGCTCTCATGGGCAGCACCAACTCCAAAATTTCCATGGCCAACAGCGGACCCACCGTGGTGATGATGGTTGGCCTTCAGGGCGCCGGCAAGACCACAAACGGCGCAAAGCTGGCCGGGTTGATGCGCCGTCAGTTCGGCAAGCGGCCCCTGTTGGCGGCCTGCGACGTGTACCGGCCCGCCGCCATCGAGCAGCTGAAGGTCGTGGGCGGCCAGCTGGACATTCCTGTCTTTGAATTGGGGCAGGGCGATCCGGTGAACATCGCCGAGGAGGCCATCCGCCACGCCCGGGACCATGGCAACGACATGGTGCTGCTGGATACCGCGGGACGGCTCCACGTGGACGCGGAGCTGATGGATGAGCTCAAGCGGATGAAAGCCGCTGTCCATCCCAACGAAATCCTGCTGGTCGTGGACGCCATGACCGGTCAGGACGCGGTCAACGCCGCCTCCGCCTTTGACGAGGCCCTGGGGATCGACGGCGTGGTGCTGACCAAGCTGGACGGTGACGCCCGGGGCGGCGCCGCCCTCTCCATCCGGGCCACCACCGGCAAGCCCATCAAATTCGTGGGCACCGGTGAAAAGTTGGATATGATCGAGCTGTTCCACCCCGACCGCATGGCCTCCCGTATTCTTGGGATGGGGGACATGCTGTCCTTCATTGAAAAGGCGGAGCAGAACTACGACGAAAAACAGGCAAAAAAATTGGAGGAAAAGCTCCGGAAAAACCGCTTTACGCTCCAGGACTACTATGACCAGCTGCTGCAGCTGCGGGGCATGGGCGATTTGAGCCAGCTGGCCGGCATGATGCCGGGCGCCATGGGCAAGCAGCTTCAGGGCGCCACCATTGACGAAAAGGCTCTCTCCCGCACGGAGGCCATTATCCTGTCCATGACACCCCTGGAACGGGAGAATCCCCAAATCTTGGGTGCCAGCCGGAAAAAGCGCATTGCCGCCGGTTGCGGACTCCAAGTGGTGGATGTGAACCGGCTGCTTAAGCAGTTTGACATGATGCAGCAGCTGACCCGTCAGCTCTCCCACGGCCGGATGGGCGGCGGTATGGGCGGCAAGATGCGGGGCTTTGGCCGGAAGAAACGGTTCCGCTGATCGGTATATAAGTGCTCACGCATTTATAAATAGAACTTTTAGAATCACAAGTTGGAGGTGAATGACTTATGGTTAAAATCAGACTGCGCAGACTGGGCGCCAAGAAGGCCCCTTTCTACAGAGTGGTTGTGGCGGATTCCCGCGCTCCCCGCAACGGCCGCTTCATCGAGGAGATCGGTACCTACAATCCCTGTGTCTCCCCCGCCGAGATCAAGATCGACGCGGAGCGCGCCAAGGCTTGGATCAAGACCGGTGCTCAGCCCACCGATACCGTCCGGGCGCTGTTGAAAAAGGCGGATGTACTTTAATCTGGAGGGCAAATCATGAAAGACTTGCTGCTCTACATCGCCAGAAACCTCGTGGATGATCCCGACGCTGTGAGCGTGACAGAAGTCCCCGGCGATCAGGAACTGACGTTGGAGCTGCGCGTCGCTCCGGAGGACATGGGCAAGGTAATCGGCCGTCAGGGCCGCATTGCCAAGGAGATTCGCACGGTTGTCCGCTCCTATGCCCAGCGCACCGGCGTGAAGGTTTCCGTTGACATTGTAGATCAATAAGCGCGGACGGCGTCCGCGGATCCCGGCAGGCATGCCGTCGCATGCCTGCCGGGGCTTTTTATGTTTTCAACCCCAATTCATAGAAACTTCATCAATCAAACATGTAACGTTCATCTTTCTCTGCTATCTTATGGTTGGATATAACACAATTTCGGCAAAGCTCCACTTTTTTCGAGGTTTTTGAAGAAAGAGGCTTTTCCCTTTCGTATTATGAATAAACCGGCAAAGGAGCAACAGCCATGAACTCTTCCAACAAATCTGTTCAGTCCAATGGAATCCAGGCTGCCTTGCAGCTTCTCTCCATCGCAGGGTTCTGTCTGTGCGTGGTCCTTGCCATCTGGGGCTGGCGGGCCAGACTGCTGACCTCTCCGGAGGCGATGGCCGCTTTTGTAGGCAAGGCCGGTGTGGCGGGTATCTTGCTGTTTGTCGCCTTTCAGATCGTCCAGGTGGTACTGCCCATCCTGCCAGGCGGCCTGGGGTGTCTTGCCGGCGTACTGCTTTTTGGAGGGCTGCACGGCTTTTTCTACAACTACATCGGCATCTGCGTCGGCTCTCTGCTGGCCTTCGCCATTGCCCGCTGCTGCGGAAGACCCCTGCTGTACCGGCTCTTTTCCCCATCCCTGATCCAGCGCTACAGCAGTTGGACGGACCGGCACTTTGCCAAGTGGTTCGCTCTGGCCATTTTCCTGCCGGTGGCTCCCGACGACTTTCTCTGCTATCTGGCAGGCACCACGCGCATGAGCTGGACCCAGTTCGCCCTCATCATCCTGCTGGGCAAGCCCGCGGCCATCGCCCTCTACAGCCTGGGTCTGGCCGCGATTTGGACCCAGGTGATCGCGTACCTCACTTGAAAGGAAGGCACTGTTATGACCATTCACCTCTACACCGGAGGCAGCCGCATCGTGGGAAGAAGCGGCGTGGGACAAGCCATCTCCCATCAGCGGGAGATGCTTCGCCTGGCCGGGCTCCAGACCACATCCACTTTCTTTTCCCCCTCCGAGGCAGTTCAACTGAACACCGTGTTCCCCGACTCTGCGGCAATGGCGGTCCTCTCCCGACTGATGGGCAAAAAAGTGGTCTATTATGGCCACTCCACCATGGAGGACTTCCGGAACTCCTTTAAGGGCTCTTCCTGGCTTGCGCCCCTTTTTAAGCGCTGGATCTGCTTTTGCTATGGGCTGGGGGATGTGGTTATCACTCCCACCGAGTACTCCGCCGCCATACTGAAAAGCTACGGCATCCGACGGCCCATCCACGCCGTCTCCAACGGCATCGACACCCGCTTCTTCGCCCCCAGTGAGCAGCGCCGCCAAGCCTTCCGCGCCCGCTGGAGCATCACCTCCCGGGAAAAAGTGGTGATCTCTGTAGGCCACTACATCCAGCGCAAGGGAATCCTGGACTTTTTGGAGCTTGCCCGGCGGATGCCGGACGTGCGGTTTTTCTGGTTCGGCTACACCAACCTGAATCTGATCCCCGCCCATGTGCGCCAGGCCATCGTCCAGGCTCCTCCCAACGTGACCTTCCCCGGCTTTGTGGACCGTGAGGGCCTGCGGGAGGCCTATTGCGGCGCCGACGCCTTTGCCTTCCTCAGCCACGAGGAAACCGAGGGGATCGTGGTGCTGGAGGCCCTGGCCTGCGGGACGCCGATCCTGCTGCGGGACATCCCCGTCTATGAGGGTTGGCTGCAAGACGGGCAGGAAGTCTATAAGGGACGGGACCTGGAGCAGTTCCAAATGCTGCTGAATGGGATGTTGGACGGCTCGCTGCCGTGTCTTGCCGCAGCCGGAAGAAAGATCGCCGAGCAGCGCAGCTATTCCGCCATCGGCGAGCGGCTGCGCTCCATCTATCTCCCCCGGCCCGCCTCTTCCCCACTTGCCAAGAAAGTCTCCTTCCGCTATAATGAAACCAATCAACGCGCATTGGAAGGAGCCACACATGAAGCTACAGTATATCAAAGTCGGACGGGTGGTCAACGCCCATGGCATACGGGGCGACCTGCGGGTACAGCCCATGGGACAGTCGCCGGACTTTCTCACGCAGTTCAGGACCCTCTACCTGGACGGGCAGCCGGTCCATCCGGAATCCTGCCGGGTACACAAAAGTCTGGTCCTTTTGAAGCTGCCCGGCATTGAGGACATGGACTCCGCCCTGGCCATGAAGGGCAAGGTGCTTTCCATCCGGCGGGAGGACGCCGCCCTGCCTGAGGGCGTCTTCTTTGACGATGAGCTTCTTGGGCTTCAGGTGGTGGACGCCGACACAGGCGACTCCCTGGGCGAGCTGAAGGAGGTTCTTCCCTACCCCGCCCACAACCTCTACCGGGTGGTGGGGCAGCGTGAGTACCTGATTCCCGCTGTCCAGGACGTGTTCATCGTATCCACGGACCTTGATGCCAATGAGATGCGGGTGCACATGATGGAGGGGTTGGCCACCGATGAGAATTGACATTCTGACGCTGTTCCCCGACTCCGTGGACGCCTATACCAAGGTCAGCATTCTGGGCCGGGCTCAGGAGCGGGGGTACATCACCATCCGTACCCATCAAATCCGGGACTATACCACCAACAAACAGATGCAGGTAGACGACTATCCCTACGGCGGCGGACGGGGGGCGGTCATGCAGGCGGATCCCCTTTACCGCTGCTGGGCCCACGTGTGCGAAGAGGTTGGGCTGCGGCCCCACACCATCTTTCTCTCCCCCTGCGGCCGCGTCTTCACCCAGCAGGTGGCCCGGGAGCTGAAGGAGAGCCACGACCACCTGATCCTGGTCTGCGGCCACTATGAGGGCGTGGATCAGCGCTTCATCGACGAGTGCGTGGACGAGGAGATTTCCATGGGGGATTTCGTGCTCACCGGCGGAGAGATACCGGCCATTGCGGTGGCTGACGCCGTGTGCCGCATGGTGCCCGGTGTGCTGCCCGACGAGGAGTGCTTTATGGAGGAGTCCCACTGGGACCACCTGTTGGAATACCCCCAGTACTCCAGACCCGAGCAGTGGCATGGGCGCCGTGTGCCGGAGGTGCTGCTCTCTGGCCATCACGGCAATGTGGCGGCCTGGCGCCGGAAAGAGAGCTACAAGCGCACCATGCTCCGTCGGCCGGACCTTTTCGCCCAGTTCGACGAGAGCAAGCTGGCCACCAAGGCAGAGCGCAAGCTCCTGCAGCAGGCCAAGGAGGAGTTCCGGCAGCAGACAGCGCAAGAGGAACAGTAAAGAGGAGCAGGCTTCGGCCTGCTCCTCTTTTTTTGCCTATGTAGGGATCAGATCACCCGGAAACCCTCTCCGTGGACCTCCGTGGAGTTCATCACAATCATAAAGGCGTCCTCGTCCAGATGCTTGACCTCCTGCTGGATCTGGTACATCTCCTTGGAGTTGCAGGCCACCATCACCACCTGCTTCTTCCCCCTCCTGTATCCGCCCCGGCCTTCAAGGATGGTGGAGCCCCGGCCGGTGCACTGGTCGATGAGGTCGCAGACCTCCTCCCCCTGCTCCGTCACAACCAACCCCACCTTTCCGGAGTTGAGACCGCCCATCACCTTATCCACCGCAGTGGCAATGAGGAAGTTGATGAGCAGGCCATAGATGATCCCGTCCACGCTGCGCAGCATCGCGCCGCCCACCAGAATGGTTGCGGCATCGGCGAAAAACGTGATGGTGCCCAACTTCATGTGGGGCTTGACCGCCTTGATGGCCATGATGACAAAATCAGACCCGCCGGTGGAGGATTTGCGCATTGCGCATGTAGATGAGCGCATAGCCGATGCCGCTGAGCACGCCGGTCACAATGGCGATCAGCATCTGCTGGCCCTGGTAGACAGGCAGCAGCGGCGCCACATAGTCGATCATCAGAGAGGAGATGATCATACAGCGGAGGGACTTCAGCATAAACGTCCGCCCGATGAGCCGGTAGCAGGCGATGGCCACTGGGATATTCAAGGCAATGGTTGTCAGGCCGATGGGCAGATTGAACAGACGGTAGAGGATCATGGCGATTCCGGAGAAACCGCTTAAGGGGAATCCGGCGTACAGCGCAAAATTATAGAGCGCCACCGCCACCAAAAAGCTGCCCGCCGTCTCGCAGGCCACATCCATTGCAACATTCTTCCAACGCATAAAAACCGCATCCTTTCCAAAAGAGATTTGAGGCAAAAAAAGACACCTGCAGATCAAAAGGTATGATCCGCAAATGCCTTTGCTCTTCCAATACTTACTATATCAGATGGGCCCTCCTTCTGTCAATCCCCATTCCTTTTCAGCCTTTTGTATAAGGGGATCAACGCCCCTTTGCGGCAGCGGCTAAACGCCCGGCGGCATTTAAAATGCCGCCGGGCGCTTGACTTTTCAGCAGAACATATCAAAGTCCATTAGGTTCCTTTCCAGTTCCTTCAGATACTCCTCCATACGCACCTTGTGACGCAGCGCCCGGGTGATCAAAAGCGTGTTGAGCAGGGACAGGCACGCGGTATAGGACGCCACATAGGAGCGGGAAACCGTCCGGCAGGTGAAAACCAGGTCCGCATACTCAAAGGCAGGCGAAAGCCCCTCGCTGGTCAGCAGAACGATGGAGACGCCGCGCTGCTTGAGCCGCCTGACCATCTCCACCACCTTTTTGGTGTACCGGGAAAAGGAAAAGGCAATCACCAGGTCCCCGGGGCGGATCATCATCATCTTGTCCACATAGTCCCCCACACCGAATTCAATGTTGGACACGTTCACATCCTGCTGGCGCAGCTTGAAGGCAAAAAAGGCGGCAAAAAAGCTGGCGCTCCGGCCGCCAAGGGTATAGACGTGTCTCGCCTGGTCCACCATGGCCAAAAAGGGCTGGATATTGGCAAGGTTCGCAGGATTTTTCAGCGTAGCTTGGATGTCGTCGATATCATAGCGCATGATCTCGCTGACCGCGTCCCCCTCTTCCATGCTGGCCGCCGTATTTTCCAAACGGTTGTTGATGGGCAGGGCGTTGTTCACATACTCCGCCGCCAGACGCTTAAAGCCGCTGAAGCCGGAAAAGCCCAGCTCATTGCAGAATTTGGAGATGGTCGTCTCGCTGGTACCGGTGAGCTGGGCGATCTGGGAGATGGTCTGGAACGGGATGTCCATATAGTGGGACACAATATAGTCCGCCACCGCCTTCTGGGCGGGAGAAAACTCCGATTGACTCTCCTGGAGCTGTCTGAGCAATTTCTGCATAGTCGTCATCCTCGGCTTATATTTTGCGCGATCTCTTCTGTTGAGCCAATTTTAGCATACTCTTTCCGTAAATTGAAGTAAAATTATATTTCTTGTATTCTTCTATAAAAAATATTTTTCTAAAATATATATTTACAAAAATATATTTTCGTGTTATTTTCAAAATAGAGCTCGGGCCACGTGGACGATCATCGTATTCGATACGCAGCACAGAAAGGAGAAAAATATGCTACCAGTTGAAAAAATTGCAAGTGGAACCATCACCAATTTTATTCTCTACCTCGCAATCATCGGCATTCTTCTCTTCGTTGCTACCGTCCTCAGACTGAAAATCAATTTTCTAAAAAAGGCATTTATCCCAGCTTCATTAATTGCCGGCATCATTGGTCTGATCCTTGGGCCCTATGTCCTGGGCCTCTTCTCAGCGGAGATGCGCAGTTCTCTTTCCGCCATGCCCACTCCCTTCATCGTCATTGTCTTTGCCTGTATGCAGCTTGGCGTCAAGCGCTCCAACCTCAAAGACGCCCTGATCCTCTCCGCCCCCTCTGTGATTCAGGGATACCTCTACAGCTTTGTCCAGGTGGGCGTCACCTGCCTGCTCACCGCCCTTTTGTTCACGCCGCTCTGGGGGACCAACTCCATTTTCGGCTGCATCGTAGAGGTCGGCTTTGAAGGCGGACACGGCACTGCCGGCGGCATGACCGAAGTCTACGCCGAATTGGGCTGGGCCGCCGGCGGAGACGTGGGGCAGACCACGGCCACCATCGGTCTGATCATTGCCATTGTAGGCGGCATCATCCTCATCAACATGGGCGTCAAGCGCAGATACACAACGGTCCTGGAGGACAGCAGCGCCCTCAACGCCGGTCAGGAAACCTTCACCGGCGGCGAAAAGAAACCCTCTACTTACACCACCATCAGCGGCAATGTGGTGGAGACTTTCGCCTTCCACGCAGCGCTGATCGGTATTGCCATTTTCATCGGCAAGGTCATCATCTATCTCTTTGACCTGGTATTCCACTACAGCCTTCCCCTGTTCCCCTTCGCCATGATCGGCGGATGGCTTCTCAACATGGTGCTCCAGCGGACTCCGCTGGCCGAACTGATGGACCGCGGCATTTTTGTGCACATCCAGAGCCTGACCATGGACTTTTTGATCGTGGCCGCCGTGGCCTCTGTCTCCATTCCCGTGATTTTGGAGAACTGGAAGCCGTTGCTGATCTCCTGCACCCTGGTCACTGCGATCATCATTTGGCTCTTTTGGTGGACCAGTCCCCGGCTCTACAAAAAGCACTGGTTTGAGTGCGCCATCACCCGCTTCGGCGTGGCCACCGGCGTGGCTGCCATCGGTCTGATGCTGCTACGCACCTGCGACCCTGAGATGAAGACCGAGGCCGGCACCGTCTACGGCCTGGGCACGCCGTTCGTCTCGCCCTTTGTGGGCGGCGGCCTCATTACCACCGCCTATCCCTATCTCATCGTGGCTATGGGCGCGCTGAAGTGCGGACTGCTCTTCGTGGGCATTTCCATCGCGCTGATCCTCCTGTGCATGCTGGTGGGCCTTTGGAACCGCAAGCCGGTCATGGAACAGCGCGGCAATCTGTAACATTATTTTTGAAGAAAGGAACGCAAATCATGGACTCTATCAAGCTGCTCTATCTCAGCGGAGACGAGGTATCCTCCCTTGGGGCCGGAGATATGAATCTGGCCCTGGCGGACGTAGAGGAGGCGCTGAAGCTTGTATACCAGGGCGACGCCATTGTGCCCGAGAAAATCGCCATGGGTTTTGGGAAATCCTTCCTGGAGGAAAGTGACAAGGGGCGCATCAACGCCATGCCCGGATTCTTAGGCGGCAAATACCAGATGGCCGGTATCAAATGGATCGGCAGCAACCCTAAGAATATGGAGAAAGGGCTGCCCCGGGCAAGCTCCATCACCATACTCAACGATCCGGACACCAAGTTCCCGGTCTGCCTGATGAACGGCAGCGAGATCAGCGCCATGCGCACAGGCGCGTCCAGCGGAGTGGCCGCCAAATACCTGGCCCGGCGGGGTGCGGATACGCTGATGCTTGTGGGTGCGGGCTATCAGAACCGCAAGCAACTGGAGGCCATCTACCGCGCCTGCCCTCAGTTAGACCACTTCTATATAGTGGATATCGTCCGGGAGAGCGCGGAGCGTTTTGCCGATGAGATGGGCAGCACCCTTGGAATCTCCATTACTCCCATTACCAAAATCGCCGACTGCGGCCGCACGCCGGATATCACCGTCAACGCCTCCAGCGCGCAGGTCCCCGTGATGGACCTGTCCGTCGCGGCCCCCGGCAGCCTCCACATCTGCGTGGGTGGTCTGGATCATCCGGACCTCTACAAAAAAGCGGACAAAATCCTCTGCGACTCCTGGAAGCAGGTGCGCCACAGGGGATCGTGCTACCTTGCCGTGGACGGCCTTGCCGGAAAGGTGCGGGATGAGGACATCTATGTCCAGGAGATCGGCGAGGTCCTCTGCGGCGATAAGGCCGGCCGGGAGAGCGACCGGGAGTTCCTCTACTACAAGCCCGTGGGCATGGGAGTCCTGGACATCGCAATTGCCAGCCGCGTCTACCGGCGGGCAAAGGAGTCGGGCATCGGAACCTGGGTCAACTATTGAGCGTTCATTTCCTGTCTCCTGCCGCTGAGGCAGGAGACAGGAAATCGCAGATTATCTGATCGAACAAGGAGGACAACATATGACCATCATGAGAGGCGGCACAGCCAGTCAGGGCACGCCCATCGGCATTTTGATGGCCGACACCGTATCTGCCCGAATACCTGGCGACGTGGGCAACGGCTTTACCTATGACTTCCCGGTGCGGTTTTACACAGTGAAGGGCGCCACAGCGGAGCGGATCAGCAAGGGAGTGGACCCGGAACTGGCAGACGCCCTCCTTGATGGGGCCCGGTTCCTGGAAGCGGAGGGATGTCAGGCCATTACCACCAGCTGCGGCTCCCTGATCGCCTTTCAGGACCAACTGGCCTCGGCGGTACAGATTCCCGTTTTCACCTCCAGCCTGCTCCAGGCCTCTTTTGCGGCCCAGATCATCCAGCCCCACAAAAAAATAGGCATCCTCACCGACAGCGCCCGGTCCCTGGACCCGCGCTACTGCACCGGCTACGGTCTCACCAAAGAGCGCATTGCCATTCAGGGCCTGGAGGATACGAAGGCCTTCTATCCCGCCTTTTACAGCGGGACGGACCGGTACGTCTATGAGGAAGTGGAGGCTGACGTGCTGTGGGCCGCCGGCAAGTTGATAAGAGAGCACCCGGACATTGGCGCCATCGTCTGCGAGGGGGCGGACCTCGCCCCCTTCTCCCCCGCCGTCAACCGTATGACCGGCCTGCCCACCTTTGACATTGTGACGCTGATCCGTCTGGTGGCCTCCGGCATCCTGCGGGGAATGACCTCTCCCTTTCAAAATCGGCTCAACGGCGGGGATACCGGCGTACCGCCTTCATGGGGCAGGCCGCCTATGGATTCTGAGGAAGCAGGGAAAGGGGGATGCGTATGACAACCATGTACGGCGGAACCGCCAGTCAGGGCGTTGTGGTGGGCATTTTGATGCAGGACCGCCAGATTCCCCGGATTCCCGGAGATGTGGGCAACGCCTTTACCTATGATTTTCCGGTGGCCTTTTATACCGTGGAGGGCTCCAACGGCTCCCGGATCATCGAACGGACCGACTACACGCTGATTGAGAAATTCATTGAGGGCGCCCGCTTTCTCCAGGCTCAGGGCTGCCGGTGCATCTCCTCAAGCTGCGGCTTTGTCATCGCCTTTCAAAAGCAGATCGCCGCGGCGGTGGACATTCCCGTCATCACCTCCGGTCTGCTCCAGGTTCCCATGGTGGCCCGGATGCTGCCCCCTAATAAAAAGGTGGGTATTCTCACCGCCAACTCCGATACCCTGGACCTCAGCCACTTCCTTGTTCCGGGAATCGATGAAAGCCGCATCGCCGTCCAGGGTATGCAGGGCACCTATTTTTACGACACCTTCCCCCGGGGCGCGGTCAGCTATGTCTACGAGGACATCCGCAGAGACATTGTGGAGGCCTCCCTGCAACTGATGCGCCAGCATCCCGACGTGGGCGCCATTGTCTGCGAGGGAACCAATTTCGCCCCCTACACCCCCGCGGTCAACCGGGCCACCGGCGTTCCCATTTTCGATGTGGCCACGCTGATCCGCTTTACCGTGTCCGGCATTCTGCGGGGGATGACGGATCCCTTTAAAAATACGCTGAGCTACCGGTAAAGGCTTCCGGCGACGCATTTTCCCGAAGACCGTTGTAAAGAGGAGGCCGGATGTCACGCATCCGGCCTCCTTGTGCCATGCTGTTAAATTTTGAGCATCCGGACTTTTAAAAGGCGGAAAGAATCACGCGTCCGGAGATGGATGTGAGCCGATTGATCGGGCAAACTACCCATGAGGTGATTTTGATGGCAAAGAAAGGAATGGCCCGGCCGGACCGGACGCACACGCAGCCCCGCAATGACGCCGCGCCTGTTCCGGAAATCCAGGGAAAGGCCAAACATGGCACAAGAGCACGCAAAGCCCATCATCGACGGCACCAGCGGCCCGCAGCTCAAGGTCTACCATGAGCTGAAAGGCGATGGTTCCGTCGGCGATGCCACCCCCTGAGCTACAGCCGCCCCGGTCACGGGGCGGTTTTCTTTTTTCCCGGCCGCTTCGGCTGTGCCCTCCCGCCTCCGCGCAACATATTCTGAAGTATGATCGGAGGTGAACGCATGTTCATGCAAGCCGTCGTAATCGAGGTACATCTGGACCACCTGTTGGTGATTGACCTTGACACACGACAAAATGTAATTGTAAATACCATCGCTTCCCGCCAGTTCCGCCCCGGCAATGTGGTTAATATCTGGTATAATGGCGTCATGACCAACAGCATCCCGCCGCAAATCAACGCCCTGCGGATTACCGCTGACCAGTCTGATGGGGTTCCACCCGCTCCTCCGGCACCCCCCTGCCCTCCCAACGGCTGTCTGCCCAATATCCGCCCGCCTTTCATATGGCCGCCGATCCTCTTTCCGCCGGCGGTGAGACCGCCCATAAGGCCCCCTGTGGGTCGGCCGCCTGTAAGACCGCCTGTGGGCCCGCCGCCGAGACCGCCTGCGGGGCGTCCCCCTGTGAGGCCGCCTATCACCCCTCCCGGCAGACCAAGATAAAACGATTGATTTTTTGCCGCTCCTTCACCGGAGCGGTTTTTCTTTCTCCTTTTGGCAGCCGGCAAAGCGTAAAAATTTTCATTGAACGAACTCGGTATACAGCTGTAAATCTGTTTGCCGTCTCAAGGTCGGCGGCATGGCGGTGTCTGTTCATTTGTGGAAGCGGCCCAAATTCCGGATGAGCCGGGTATGGAAAAAGAGAGGGCGAACTCCCTCTCTTTTCCTATATCCAGGCAGCGGCCCGATTGTTTCAGTTGTAGATATTCTTGGAGTCCACCAGGCAGGCGTGGTAGCCTTCTTTCCGCATGGCTTCCAAAATGGCCTCTTTATGCTCGTGGCCAAACGCCTCCAGTGTCACACGCAGCTCCACCTTGCTCTGGCGGTTGATGTTCACGAACTGGTTGTGGTCTAATTTGATGATATTTCCGTTCTCCCGGGCCACGATCTCCGCCACATGGAGCAGCTCGCCGGGGCGATCCGGCAGCATAACGGAGAAGGTGAACACTCTCCCGCGGCTGATCAGGCCGTGCTGTACCAGGCTGGACATGGTAATAACGTCCATATTGCCACCGGAGAGGATGGACACCACATTTTTTCCCTGGTCGTTCAGCTGCTTCAGTGCCGCCACAGACAGCAGTCCCGCGTTTTCCACCACCATCTTGTGGTTCTCCATAATGTCAAGAAACGCTTCCACCAACTCGTCGTCCTCGATGGTGAGAAACTCGTCCACGTTCTGCTGCACATAGGGGAACACCACGTCACCGGGTGTCCGCACGGCCACTCCGTCCGCAATGGTGACAGCGGAAGGGAGCGACACCACGTGACCGGCCTCCACAGATGCCTTCATGGAAGCGGCGCCCGCCGGCTCCACGCCGATGATCCGCACGTGAGGATTCAGCAATTTGGCCAGGGTCGAGACCCCCGCCGCCAGTCCTCCGCCGCCGACAGGCACCAGGATGACGTCCACGTCCGGAAGGGACTGAAAAATCTCGTAGGCAATGGTGCCCTGTCCGCAGGCGATATCCAGATCGTTGAAGGGCGGAATATAGGTCATGCCGTTTTTCTCCGCCAACTTCACCGCATAATCCGCCGCATCATCAAACACCGCGCCGTGGAGAATCACCTCCGCGCCGTACTCCTTGGTGTGGTTGACCTTCATCAGCGGCGTGGTGGTGGGCATAACCACAGTGGCCTTCACCCCGGCCACTTTGGCCGCATAAGCCACGCCCTGCGCGTGATTGCCCGCAGAGGCGGTAATCAGCCCATGGCCCTTTTGCTCTTCCGTCAGCTTGGTGGTCTTATAATAGGCTCCGCGAATCTTGTAGGCGCCGGTGACCTGCATGTTTTCCGGCTTTAAGTAGACCTGATTGCCGCAAAGCTGGGAAAAATACCGGCTGTAAACCAGGTTTGTCTGGGAGATGACGCCCTGCAGCACGCCGCGGGCCTCTTTGAATTGATCCAGTGTAAGCATGCGATACGATCCTCTTTATCTGTTTTTTTGAATGTTCCGCCTTTCTGACACAGGGACATTTGGATTTATATCATAGCAAATTCGCGGGCTGCGGTCAATGGCGGATATTCGTTTATTCCACGATTATTTCAGGTCAAAGGATAAAAATCCCCCCTTTGCCCTCTTTTTTTACCCACCCTCCTAAAAGAGCGGTGGAAAATTTGTAATTATTCATTTTTTGAGAAAACATGCAGGAATGGACAAAACCGCGAAGCGCAACCGATAGTTGACGCCCGGGTGGTAGCTTTTTATCCCCTATTTTGTTACAATGGCAGGGCAAAGGAGGTACGCTTATGACATTGGGCGAACACATCCAACAGCTGCGTAAGGCGCAGGGCCTTTCACAGGAGGGCCTTGGTGCGGCGCTGGGCGTCAGCCGCCAGGCCGTTTCCAAATGGGAGACCGGTCAGACCTTGCCGGACACCGCCAATCTTCTGGCCATGGCCGAATTGTTTGGCGTCTCCGCCGATGAACTGGCCATTCAAAAAGAAGCCGCTGAGGCGCCCGCGCCGGAAACCCCTGCACCCGAGCGCGGCCCGCTCTCTTTTTTCCTCATACCCATCGCCGTTGCCCTCATGGTGATTGTGGGGATGTCCCTCTGGTTTATCCTGATGCCCGAGTCCTCCGGCACGATGCCCAACTCGTCTGTGCCGCCGCCCTCCTCCGAGGCGGCCGGTGAGGCTCTCAGTGACTTCACCCTCTGCTGGAACGCGGGCGGCGATCCGGAGCGCCTGTCCCTTGGTGAGCAGGAGGATTGCTTCCCCTTTGGCACCTCTTTGGAGCTCACCGCCCGGGAGTGGGTCTACGGAAGCGACTGGGGCGTGGATTTCCACGACGTCACCTGCGGCGCCCTCTACCTGACCTATTGTGACGCGGACGACGGCTCGGGGCAGGTGATCTCCAGAATAAAGACCATCGGCGCGGGATACGAGACATCCCGGGGCATCGGCGTGGGCAGTCCCAAGGCGGATCTGCTCCGGGCCTATGGGGACAAGCTGGTCTACTGCATAAAGGAGCACGGCTCCGACATCCTGGTGCGCCACGACTGCTATTACGCCTTTCAGACCACGGATGCCCCTACCTACAGCATCGTCTTCTACATGCAGGACGGCCATGTGGCCGGTCTGCGACTGGAGAACATGTTCGACCTCGGCATGGACGCCTATGCCCCGGACAATGTCTCCCGCTTCCCGGTGGTGGATGGAGAGCCGGACTTTTCCCAGCGGACCGAACCGGAGCGGGAGGAGATCGACGCGACCCGGGCTGTATACATCGCCTTTCAAACCCTGACCACCGACGCCAACCTCTCCGGTGAGGAGCAGTACCAGTGCCGCCGCACCATTTTTGAAAATCTCCGCTATCTGGACTGGCCGGCCTATGGACAGTTGGGGGAGGCCGGTCAGGAAATCGCCGCCTGCGAAAAACTGACCTACTGGCTGGAAACTGTGGGCGATCTCAGCAAGGATGAGATTTTGGGTCTCCAGATGGGCGTCCAGTCCAATCTGGATGGGTTTTACTCGGAGAACTACTCCAGAGTGCTGGCCAACGCCTTCTTCCTCTACCCCATCCAATTTGCCCAGCTGTTGGCGGACAACGAAAACTCCATGGAGGATTCAAGACACGTGGTATCCCTCACAGCCTACGGCTCCGACCTCTATCCCGAGCAGGAGGCCGCGGCCGTTGAGAAGCTGCGCCGTTACGGCCTCAGCGGACGGGAAGGGGCCTGGGCGGACTTCCTCATCGCCTACATGGAGGCCCCCATAGGCACGGGTTATGAACTGCCTCTGCCGGAAGGTGTCTATTGACTGTATTGGAAGGGCGGCAAAGGAGTTTTTTCTTCCAGTTGCCATACCTCTCCCCTGCTGCGGCTGGTCCATGCCGCTGTCCGCGCCGATATCAAACCGGGCCCCGCCAGGAAAAGGCGGAGCCCGGTTTCTTTCACAGCCGCCTGATGCGCCCCCATTTTCCAGGGTATTTGAAAAGCCGGCTTTCCTATTTGAGAACCGATATACCCCCGTCCTCATCCACCAGCAGCAGATCGATCCCGGTCCTCCGCTTCGCCAGTTCGGGCAGGCGCCGCCACAGGCCTCTGTATACAGGCATATCGGGAAACGCAATGCTGTACCTGGCCTTTTCGTCGTCCATGCGATAGAGCGTTTCGCCTATGATGCTGAGAAAATAGTTATGCCGCATTGCCTGCCGCGAGCCAGGACCTTTTACTTCAATGAGCCAGCGCCCGCCGTCCTTTTTCGCTTCTATATCCACGCCGTGTGCCTTTCCCCAGGCAACCGACACATCCCAGCCCTGGCGCTCCAGCCAGTTTTTGACAAAGGCCTTCACCGCGTCTTCGTCGAAGTCCCTTCCTCTCTCCTTCGCCCCCTCCGGCTGCTTCTCCCGGGGGCTGGGCGCAAGGCCGGAAAGCTGTGCCGGATAATTGCAAAAGCACATATTCTTATCCGGATTTCGCCGTCGGAGGATCCGCCCTTCTTTGTACAGCGCATTGCATGCGCTGTTTATCTGCTGATGGCGCTTTTGCAGTCTTTTTTCAAGCTCCGTGTCGGTCAAGCCCGGACACTGGTCCAATACCTCTAAAATCTGATCCTTTACCGCCATGCCCATATCGCGCCTCCCGCTGTCCATACCGTTATGTCTTTTCAAAAGATATGCAGAGAAAAAGTGCCTGCCGCGCCTTCTTTGGTTCGCAGCACTGTTATATCATTGACTTTATTCAAAAGTCAACCCGCAAGGCGCGCGTTTTTTTGCGCGTACGGGTCATGTGGATCGCCGCGCCCTTTTTTAGGTTCGGCCTCTGCGCAGCGCGGCTTTTCTTGATGGCACCGGCGCTGCGTATGGCGTTTTCCGGCTTTTGCGGAATACCCACTCTCTTTTTGGGCACATACTATTGATAACGGCCTTGACAAATACCCCACCTGGGTATATAGTAAATCAAAAAATACCCCCACGGGGTATTATAAAGGAGACATTCCCATGCGCGAAGAACAGTATCGAATAGAAGGCATGCACTGCGCCGCGTGCAGTTCCTCTGTGGAGCGGGTCACCCGGAAGCTAAGTGGTGTGGAGCGCAGCGACGTGAACCTGACCACAGGGCTGATGACCATCTCCTATGACGAGGCCCAGGTGTCGCCGGAGCAGATCATCGCCAAGGTGGAAAAGGCCGGCTTTGGCTGCCGGCCCAGAGAGGAGGAAAAGGCGGAGGTGTCCGCGGAAGAGGAGGCGGACCCGCTCAAAGCCAAGCGGCAGAATCTGATCGGCGCCGCAATGACCACCGTGGTGCTTCTCTATGTGTCCATGGGCCAGATGCTGCCCACTCCCCTGCCGCTGCCGGACATCCTCTCCATGGTGACACATCCGGTGAATTTTGCCATGGCGCAGCTGATCCTGACCATACCGGTGATGTGGTTTGGGCGGGACTACCTGATCGGCGGCTTCAAGGCCCTCTTCCATCTGAATCCCAACATGGACTCCCTTGTGGCCATCGGCAGCACCTGCTCCTTCCTCTACAGTCTGGTGATGACCTTTTTGATCTCTGATATCCCCCACCATGTCCACCACCTCTACTATGAGTCGGCGGCGGTGGTGCTGACGCTGATCATGTTAGGCAAATTCCTGGAGAGCCGCAGCGTGCAGAAGACCAAGGGCGCCATCACCGCCCTGATGGAGCTCTCGCCGGACATGGCCGTGCTTGCGCAAACCGGTGAAACCGTGCCCACCGGCTCCCTGAAGGTGGGCGATGTGATCCTCATCCGGCCCGGCGACCGGATCGCCGCCGACGGCAAGGTGGTCCGTGGTGAAAGCAGCGTCAACGAGGCCATGCTCACTGGAGAAAGCCTGCCGGTGGAAAAGCACACCGGCGACGAGGTCATCGGCGGCAGCATCAACGAGGACGGTGCTCTCCACGTCTCCGTGACCCGGGTGGGCAGCGACTCCACACTGTCAAAGATCATCCAGTTCGTGGAGGATGCCCAGGGGAAAAAGGCCCCCATCTCCAAACTGGCGGACCGGGTTGCCGGCGTATTTGTACCGGTGGTCATGGCCATCGCCCTGATCGCCGCCATTCTCTGGCTGGCCGCCGGGCAGGAGTTCTCCTTTGCCCTGCGCATCTTCACCTCCGTGCTGGTCATCGCCTGCCCCTGCGCCCTGGGGCTTGCCACGCCAACCGCCATCATGGTAGGCACGGGCCTTGGCGCCTCCCACGGCATATTGATCCGCAGCGGTGAAGCGCTGGAGACCGCCCACAAGATCGACACCGTGGTACTGGACAAAACCGGCACCGTCACCGAGGGAAAACCCGCCGTCACCAGTGTGTTCCCCCTGGGCATGGACCAGGAGGAGCTGGTGAACATCGCCGTGGCTGTGGAGTCCAGCTCCGCCCATCCGCTGGCAAGGGCGGTGCTGGAGTATCAGGGCAGCTCCCCCTATCGGACAGCGGAGTTTGAAAACCGCTCGGGGCTGGGCCTGCGCGCTGTGTTGGAGGATGGCCGTGTGGTGCTGACCGGCAGCCGCCGCTTTCTTGAATCCGAACACATCGACTGCTCCCCCCTGCTGGAGCGGGCCGGTCAGCTGGCCGGCAAGGGCCAGACCGCGCTGCTTTTCGCCGTGGACGGCAGGGCCGCTGGCCTCATCGGCGTGGCAGACGCCATCAAGCCCTCCAGCGCGGAGGCCATCCGGCGCCTGCGGAAGATGGGCCTGCACACCGTGCTGCTCACCGGGGACAGCAAAGCCGCGGCGGAGCAGATCGGCGCCCAGGCCGGCGTGGACGAGATCATCGCCGAGGTACTCCCGCAGGACAAGGCCGGCAAGATTCAGTCCCTTCAGGCCCAGGGCAAGCAGGTCATGATGGTGGGCGATGGCATCAACGACGCCCCGGCCCTGGTCCAGTCCGACGTGGGCTGCGCCATCGGCGGAGGCAGCGACATTGCCATTGAGTCCGCGGACCTGATTCTGATGCGCAGCGACCTGAGCGACGTGTCCCGGGCCATCCGTTTAAGCCGACTTACCATCCGCAACATCAAGCAGAACCTCTTCTGGGCCTTTTGCTACAACACCATCGGCATCCCCATCGCCGCCGGCGCGCTGTATCTGAGCCATGACCTTCTGCTCTCGCCTATGTTTGCCGGCGCGGCCATGTCCCTGAGCTCCATCTGCGTGGTCACCAACGCCCTGCGGCTGCGGACCAAGAAACTGTAAAGGAGAATCGCCATGGAAGACTTTTGCGACCGCAGCCGGCATAAGCACCGGGAACAGCCGGAGTACGAAGCACTGATCCGCCGGCTGAACCGGATTGAGGGCCAGGTGCGGGGCATCCGGGGCATGGTGGAGAAGGATGCCTACTGCACGGATATCCTGACCCAGGTCTCCGCCGTTCAATCGGCGCTGAACGCCTTCTCCAAAGAGCTGTTGGGCAGCCATATCAAGACCTGCGTGGTGCAGGACATTCAGAACGGGCACACGGAGGTTGTGGACGACCTCCTGACCACCATACAAAAATTGATGAAATGAGGCTTCAACATGAAAGTAATCAACGTCCCCGACATGATGTGCGAAAATTGTGTCAGCCGCATCACCAAGGCGCTGACCGATGCGGATTTGAAGTTCACCGTCAGCCTGGCCGACAAGACCGTCACCATTGACGGCTGCGCCCAGTGCCTCCAGACGGCTCTGGGCGAGTTGGAAGACCTGGGCTTTACCCCGGAGGCCAAATAGGCAAAAAAAGGCCCGCGCCATGTGGCGCGGGCCTTTTTTTCTCTTATCTGCGGGAGAACATCTCCGTGTCCTCTCCCTTTGCGATTCTGGACACCGTGCCGGACAGAGCCAGCAGGGCCAGCAGGTTGGGCGCCACCATCAGGCCGTTGAACATGTCGGACATATTCCACACCAGATCTACCTTCAAGGCGGAACCCAGCACAATGCAAACCACCACGATCAGCGCATAGACCTTGACGCCCGCCTTGCCAAAGAGCGCCTTGACGTTGGTCTCGCCGAAGAAGTACCAGCCCACAATGGTGGAGAAGGCGAAAAACAGCATGCAGATGGCGATGAAGATCGTACCGAAGCTGCCAAACGCCCGGTCAAAGGCCATCTGAGCAAGGACGGATCCGGTCTCACCGGAGGAAACCGCGCCGGAGGAGATGATGACCAGCGCTGTCAGAGTCAGGATGACAAAGGTGTCGATGAACACGCCCATCATGGCCACCTCGCCCTGGTCCTGGGGCTTTTGCACCTTTGCCAGTGCGTGGGCATGGGGTGTGGAGCCCATGCCGGCCTCGTTGGAAAAGAGCCCTCTTGCAACGCCAAAGCGCAGGGCCTTCTGGATGGTGATGCCCAGGACACCGCCGCCCATGGCCTGGGGATTGAAGGCCATGACAAAAATCTGCCGGATGGAGTCCAGCAGCACGGCATGGTTGATGAACAAAATCACCACGCAGCCGGTGATGTACAGCGCCGCCATAACGGGCACAACCTTCTCGGTGAAGGCGGCAATACGTTTGACACCGCCAAGGAAGATGAACGCGGCGATCACCGCAAGCACAATGCCCACATACAGCGGCTTCACATGGAACGCGGCCTTAAAGGACTCGCCGATGGAGTTGGACTGCACCATATTGCCCATAAAGCCCAGGGCCAGGATGATGGCCACGGAGAAAAAGCCTGCCAGGAACCTGCCGAACTTTCCCTTGAAGGCTGCACGGATATAGTAGATGGGGCCGCCGGTGACCGCGCCGTCCACCACAGTCTTATACTTTTGCGCCAAAACCGCCTCGCCGTAAATCGTGGCCATGCCGAAAAAGGCGGAGACCCACATCCAGAAAATCGCGCCCGGCCCGCCGGAGGCAATGGCGGTGGCCGCGCCGGCGATATTGCCGGTGCCCACCTGGGCCGCAATGGCCGTTGTCAGCGCCTGAAAGGAGCTCATCCCGTCGTCGCCCGCCTTCTTTCCCCGGAGGCTGAAGTTGCCGAACAGCCGCTTCCAGCCCGACCGGAACCTGCGCACCTGGATGAAGCGCAGACGGATGGTGAAATAGATCCCGCTGCCGCACAGCAGAACCAAGAGGATGTTTTTGTCCCAAAGGTAGGTATTCAGTGTCTTTACAATCTGCTCCAATACTTCCATTTCTACTCTCCCCTGTTTTTTTCCGGCAGACAGCAAAAAAGCCAAATGCAGGAAATCCTGCACTTGGCTCCATAAGACAACAAGAGGACCGCTTATTTTCAAACGCCTCTTTTCTGTCTACTCTGTCCTTTTGCCTGAGAGATTTGCGCATTGCGCGCATTGCACCTTCGGCACTCAATCTGAGTTTCTCCAGAGCCACATCTGTTCATAGTCCCCGTCCGGTTCCGGACACCTGAGAGTTTTACTCCTTCGGTAAGCATTTACGCTGTTTTTCTATGAACTTCGTCTGCCGTTATTTCATTATGCTCTTACATTATCATGGCCTCAATATGAAGTCAAAGTAGTATCCTTCATGTTTAACATGAAGATTTCTCATGTTGCGCACAACTGATTGACCGTCCCACCCAAGCTTTTTTGGTCTTTTAAAATGAATCTTTTCCTGCACATCGGCAAAAGCGCCGCTTTTGCCTGATTCAGGCGGAAAAGGCACACATAAAACCGGACAGGCGCGGAAGACTATGGGTGAGGTGAGCGAATATGGATCCGCTGCGGGACCTTCCCATGGGATTCGGCATGGCCCTGGTGCAAAACCAAAGTGCCATGGAGGCCTTCTCCTCCATGACGCCGGAACAGCAGCAGGCGATCATCAGCCAAACCCACCGCGTACACTCCAAAGAAGAAATGCAGACCCTTGTGGAGAGCATTGTCCGCTGAGCCGGGCAATGCTCTTGATTTTCCTACAGCCGCTTGACTGCGTCCGTGGCCAGCACAGAGCGCTCACATTCCTGGGCGGAAAGCGTGATCTGCCAGCACAGCGGACTGCCCCGCATACATTTGGCCGCATAGCTGAGCCCATTGGTACGCTCGTCTAAGAACGGCCGGTCAATCTGATCTGGATCGCCCAGCAGGATGATCTTTGTGTCCTTTCCCGCGCGGGTGATGATCCCCTTCACCTGATTGGGCGTCATATTCTGCACTTCATCAATGATCAAATAGGTCTTGGAAATGGAGCGGCCGCGGATAAAATTCAGCGCCTCTGTCTGAATGATTCCCCGCTCGAATACCTCCTTCACCTTGTCGCCAAGGAGCGCCTCGTCTTCATACCGGCTTTTTTCATCCGAATCCAGGAGCTGCTCCAGGTTATCCACCACCGGACGCATCAGCGGAGCGATCTTCTCCTGCTCGTCGCCGGGCAAAAATCCGATATCCTCGTCAAACTGTGCGTTGGGCCGGCTGACCAGAATGCGGCGGTACTCCCGGTTGTTGTAGACTTTCTCCAGGCCAACCGCCAGGGAATAAAAGGTCTTTGCCGTCCCGGCCATCCCCTTAATGATCACCAGCGGCGCCCGCTCCGCGCTCTGCATCAGCGCCTCCTGGATAAAATACTGGCCCATATTCCGGGGCGTCACGCCGTAGGGCTTGCTTTTTTTGTAGCTCAGCGGGACCGCCTTTTCCCCCTCCACCCGGCCCAGCAGCGTTTTCTTTGACGTCTGATCTGGCTGGATTGTCAAAAATTCATTTTCCGTCAGCTCCAGCGGGATTCTCTCCCCATGGCTGTCCGCCGTGTAAAGCGCGGAAACCGGCACCCCGCTCTTTTTGAAGTCCTTCACCAGTTCCTCCGGCAGGTAAACTTCTGCGCGCCCGGTGTACTGGGCGTCGGCATCGGTGACCTGCTCGGTGGTGAAGTCCTCCGCCCGGATTCCCAGAATCTGGGCCTTAATGCGCATAACCAGGTCCTTTGTGACCAGGATCACCTGCCCCTCCCCCTGGCTCAGCCCCCTGCAGACTTTGAGAATCCGGTTATCCGGCCGCTGCTCCGGCAAATCCTCCGGCAGCGCCACATCGGTAAAGTTTTTTTCCACCCTCAATATGCCGCCGCCCGCAAGCGAAACACCGTAAAGCAGGTCCCCTTGGGAGCGAAGCTCTTCCAGAGACCGGATCGCCGCCCTTGCGTTCGCACCCCGTTCGCCGGCAGATCGTTTCAGTCCATCCAATTCCTCTATCACCGCCAGAGGAAGGACGATATCGTTGTCCTCGAAACAGCTAAGGGCATAGGGCGCCTGGATTAAAACGTTTGTATCAATGACGTATGTTTTCTTCATACCGGGTCCTCTTCCCGCCGCGCTTTTTGGGTTGGAGCGTCCTTCCCGCGCGGTGAAGGGAAGCGCTTCCGTCTATCCGTGGAGCCACCGCTTTACGCGTTCGATCAGGGAGATGCGCGCCTCCGTTTCCGCCGGCACCGCCCTCTGCGCATCCTCCATCAGCACCTCTTGGCTGTTGAGCGGGGCATGGCTGCCGGGGACAGGGCGGTAAATCCCATCGCTGCCCATCCGCCGCGCCTTTACATTGTCCAGCCGCTGCGCCTCAATCAGTCGGTGGATTTTTTCCCTTGCGCTCCGGCTGTAAACGGGGCATCCCACCTCCACCCGGCGGTCCATATTGCGGGTCATGAAATCGGCGGAGGAGAGATACATCTTCTCATCCTCGCCGCTGCCAAAGAGATAGATGCGGGAGTGCTCCAAGTACCGGCCCACGATGCTGGTCACCTGAATATTTTCGGTCTCCCCTGCCACGCCCGGCAAAATACAGCAAATTCCCCGGACAATCATCTCAATCCGCACGCCGGAGCGGGATGCCTCCCGCAGCTTTTGGATGAGATCCAAATCGGTAATTGAATTGAGCTTGAGAAAAATCCTGCCCTGGGACCCTTTCCGTATCTCTCCGTCAATCAGCTCGATCAGCCGGTCTTTCATGGCGTAGGGCGCGACGAGAAGGTGCTGGTAGTTTCCTCTCAGGTTTCCGATGGCCATATTTTTGAAAAATTCGTTGGCGTCGTTTCCGATATCCAGATTGGCGGTTATGTAGGAGAGGTCCGTATATTGGGCGGCGGTCTTTTCATTGTAATTTCCGGTGCCGATCTGGGTGACATAGGAGATGCCCGAGCGCTCTTTCCGGGTAATCAGGCAGACTTTTGAATGGACTTTGTATGCGTCGAATCCATAGAGGATCCGGCAGCCCGCCTCCTCCAGCCGCTGGGACCAGTCGATGTTGTTCTGCTCGTCAAACCGGGCCCGCAGCTCAATGAGCACCGTCACGTCTTTTCCGTTCTCCGCCGCCGCGCAGAGATACTCCACCAGCTTGGCCCGGCTGGCCAGACGGTAAATGGAAATTTTGATGGAAATAACCGAGTCGTCTCTTGACGCCTCCCGCAGCAGCTGCAAAAAGGGCTCCATGCTCTCAAAGGGATAGGAGAGAAGCAGGTCGCCTTTTGCCGCCTGGCGGAGGACGCTCTCCCCCGCAGGCAGAGTTCTTTGCGGGGCAAAATCCGGATACACCAGATTCCGGCGCACCAGCGAGTCCACATGATCCGGCAGGGAGAACGCAAAGGACAATTTCATAGGCGAATGGGTCACGTACACCTGCTCTCTGCTCAGCAGCAGTTTTTCACAGAAGTATTGCAAAAATTGCCCGGAAACGCCGCAGCTGAGTTCCAGGCGGACCGCAGCCAATTTGGTGCGCTGGCGCAGCAGCTTTTTCATCTTGTTGCGGAAGTCCTCGTCCACCTCGAAGTTTTCATCGTTTGGTGTGATGTCCGCATTGCGGGTAATGCAGAAAACGGTTTTTTCCTCCACATCATAAGACTTGAAAATCTTCTCCACCTGGGACAATATGATGTCTTCTGTGAACACATAGCGGACATCGGCGCCCGGCAGATACACAACCTCCGGCAGCGATGCCGGCACGGGGATTACCCCGAACACCTCCGGTCCTTTCCCCTTGAGCCGCGCCCCGATATGCAGCACCTTGTTGACAAGATGGGGAAAGGGATGATGGCTGTCCACAATCTGAGGCGACAAGATGGGGTCTATCTCATTTTGATAAAGCTGTTTGATGTATTTCTGTTCGCTTTTCTCCAGCTCCTCCAGTTTGAGCGCCGTAATCCCATAGGAGCAGAGCTGGCTGTTCAGCCGCGCGTATATCTCGTCCTTTTCCACAGTCAGCGGCCCCACCGCCTGGTAGATCTTCTGAAGCTGCTCCTCCGCGCTGAGCCCCGTCTTATTGTCCACCGCTCCTTTTTTGATCAGTGACAGGTCGTGGAGGCTGCCCACACGAATCATGAAGAACTCGTCCAGGTTGCTGGTAAAAATTGCCGCGAACTTCAACCTCTCCAGAAGCGGCACGCTCTCATCCGTGGCCTCCATTAACACCCGTTCGTTGAACCGCAGCCAGGAGAGTTCCCGGTTTTGCATGTACTTATCCATTGGCCTCGCCGCCTTCCAGCATGTAGAGCAGATACCCCTCCCGGACGCCATAGGGGCTGGCGGTGAATTGGCGGCAGCCATAGCGCTCCGCCACCGCCTGCAGCACCGCCAGCCCGGGTAGCAGTGTGTGCAACCGGTCCGGAGCGGCCTTAATCATGGCGGGCACCAATTTTCCCCGGTCACTTTTCACCAGTTTCAATATTTTTTTCATTCGCCGGCAGGGATAGCCTCCGTAGCCGGAGGTTTCATCAAACAACTCGTCGCTGAGCTGGCAGCTGGCCCGGGCGGTACCCCCGACTCCGCACAGCACCGCCGTGGGCTGTTCCCCGCCGGGGAAGTCCACCGGCCGCAGCAGCCGCGCGGCGTGCTCCGCGATCTGATCCAGCTCTTTTTTAGTGGGGACGATTCCGTGTACATAGGCGGTGTAGAGGCTCAGCGATCCCATGGGCAGCGACCGGGTGGCCACCACCTCGCCCCGGGCGAACAGCACCAACTCCGTGCTTCCGCCGCCCACGTCCACCATCAGCCCATCTGACACCGCAAGGCTTTTGATGGCCCCGAAATAGTCAAATACAGCCTCTTCATCCCCCGTCAGCACCCGGACCCTCACGCCGCACTCCGCCCAGAGCGCGTCCAATACCTCCTCCGTGTTGTTAATATTGCGCAGGGAAGCTGTTGCAAAGGCAAAAAAATGCTCCACCTCCACACTCTTCAGCGTTTGAAGAAACCGGTTCAGCACAGTCACCGCTTTGCGGATTCCCTTGGCGCTGAGACAATTTTTTTCGTCGATATAGCCCACCAGCCCGGCAGCCGCCTTGCTGTTGAGCATCTGATGAATCTCCCCGTCAACCACTCGGTAGAGCACCAACCGAATGGTGTTGGATCCGATGTCAATCACTGCATACATGGTTTGCTTCCCCTTGTTCTTTCTATACTCAATTACCAGTATAGCGGAGCGCATGTTAAATCCTCCATCGGAACCATGTTAAATCCAGGAAAATTCCGCTGTTACAGGCAACGGGCAGGGCGCCATTTCAAATTTGAAATGGCGCCCTGCCCGTTGCCTGTTCGGTTTTAAAACAATACTACTGATTGCCCGCTTAAGTACTCCTCCAGACAGAGGCCCTGCTCCGTGAGTTCGCGGGCAGCCTCCTTCCCCACATATCGGTAATGCCACGGCTCATAGGAGACGCCGGTCAGCTCGCTTTTGTCCGTGGGGTAGCGGAGGATAAAGCCGTACTCCGCGCAGTGCTCCATCAGCCACTGCTGCACCTCGGTCTGCTCCTGCTGTTCATCCAGTACCTGATAGGCAACATCCACGATGTCCACCGCCAATCCCGCCTGATGCTCACTGGTCCCGGGGCGCGCCACCCAGGCGGAGGCCTTCTCCTCCGCCTCCTGCCGGTCACAGCCCTGCCGGAGGTAATAGCTCACCTTTCTTTGAAAGAGCTCCTCCTGCTTGTCCCATGTGCGGTAGGACGAGCAGATCAGGGGCTGGAGGCCCTCCGCTCTTGCGTCGTCCATCATCTTCTGAAGGTCCGGATAGATGCGGCTGTCCACGCTGTGACCGCCGCGCAGTTTGGTCATCTCATGAATCTTGTAGTCCTCGCTCAGCAGGTGATCCCTGTTGACCAGCAGCAGCTGCCACTCCTCCGTGTCCTTCTTCTGCTCCGCCACCGGCGCGATAGCCTGCACCGGACCCGCCCCGGCGGATGTCCCTCCCGCACGGTATCCGCCTTCCATATCCACTTCCGCCGCCAGTGCCCTTCCAAGCAGGAGTCCGCTTAAAAACAGCACCGCGCACAGCAGCAACAGCTTCCAAGAGACGCGGCGCCGGCGCCGTGCGTGCCGGGGCGCGACAAAGTACTCCCGATCTGGAATCTCTTCTTCATATCGCATCATTCTGTTCTCAGCCATGGATACACTCTCCTTCTTTGGTGTATACCTATGATACGATATCAAGTCGTCATTTTCGTCACATTTTTGTATCAAATTGGCATCAATTGACTGTCTTTGCTTCTGCGCCGGCGGGCCAGCGCTGAACCACAAAGTCCCCTCTGTGGCCCACGGGTCCGAAACTCAGCCAGTCGCCCCTTATATCAAAGGAATAGACCAGCTCATCCGTGCCGTCCACCGCGAACAGGGCCGAGCCGTCGCCCTCCCCGATGAGCTCCGCCTCTATCCCCATTCCAAGGAAGTACTGAATCCCGCCGTCCACCGCTTCAGAGAGGTAGGAGTCGTATTTGGGGAGATAGGGTACGTTGAGCTCCGCCTGAAGCACCAGGCCGCTCTCCTCATCCAACACGCCGGAGAAGTAAAACCCGTCCCCGCCCACGGACCAGATGTGGACAAAGCTTGCGCTGGCGCCATCCCCCATCCTGCGGCACACCTTTCTGATTCCATCGATTTTGGGCAGTTCTTCGGTGATGGCCTCCTTGGGCAGGAGATGAACGTTGGACAGCTGCTCCAGCGTACTGCCGGCCAGCTCCCCGAGCCATGCCTGCAGCTCCTCTGAGTTTCCCAATTCCTGCTCCACCGTTCCGATTTCCCCCTCCGCCAGCGTTCCATAGCTGTCGAAGAGCAGCTCCATCTTCTCCTGCAAAGTGGACGGCAAAACGGGCAGGTTCTGTCTGGCGTCCATGACCTCGGCGTGCACCGTGCCCATCAGCTCCCGGTCCCGGATTCCCGAGACCCACTGTGGCAGACAGAGGGAGGCCAGCACCGCGGCACCGGAGAGCACAGGCAGCAGCCACCGTTTCCATCTGATCACGCCCCGCCGCCCCCTTTCAGGTGGACGCGTACCTGAGTACCCTGGCCCACTATGCTGCGAAACTCCATGGCCCCGCCGTGGAGCGCCACGATCTTCCGGCACACCGCAAGCCCCATTCCCGCGCCGCCCTGGGCACGGGCCCGGGACTTATCCACCATATAAAAGGCCTCGGTGACACGGCTCAGGTCCTCGGGGGGAATGCCCTTTCCCGTATCCGTCACCCGGATACAGTAGCCTCCCTCCTCCTCAATGCCTTCCAACAGGATGAGTCCGGGGCCGGAGATGGCCTTGCGGGCGTTGTCCAGCAGATTGAGACAAACCGTCTCCATCAAATCCGGCTCAATGGGCACAAGGGCGGCCTTAGCGCGGAGGCGCAGACGGATGCCCTGCTTCTCCAGCGCCGGCCGCAGCACGCCGCCCACCCGCTCCAAAAAGGCGTCCATGGGTGATTCCCGGAGGACAAAGTCCTGCTTTTCCAGCACGATCAGGTCCATCAGCTTCCGGGACAGCGACTCCATCCGCCGCCCTTCATTGAAAATATAGCTTGCGCTCTGGCGCACCTGCTCCGGCGAGGCAGGGCGGGAGCGCAGCAGGTCCGCATAGCCGATGATGGAGGTCAGGGGCGTCTTTGTTTCGTGGGCAAAGCTGTTGAGGAAGTCCTCCTGCCGCCGGGCCGCCGCTTTCAGCTCCTCCACCTGGGCCTCCAGCCGGGCCGCCATCACATTGAAGTCAGCGGAGAGCTGTGAGAGCTCGTCGTCGCCTTTCACGGCCACCCGCTCGGAAAGCTCGCCCGCCGCCATCCGCTTTGTGGCCGCCGACAGCCGCCCCAGGGGGCGCAGCATCACCACGGACACCGACAATGAGACCAGCCCCACCGCCGCCACCAAGCCCAGCATCAGGTAGAAAAAAGTCCTGTACTGCTCCTCACGGGTGAGAAACAGCTCCCCCACCTTCCGGCAGTTTTCAAGGTAGAGCGTCCCGCCGCCGATGGCCAGGGGGCTTGCGGCGTGGATATAGTAGCTGCCCCAGCCCCGCCTCAGCTCCCAGCCCCGCTGGCCGTCCTCCAGTTTTGCGGTCATGGCGGAGTCCATGGGCAGCGTCCCGCTGCCGGAGAGCTGGTTCCCGTCCTGGTCGCTGAGACGGAAGGCCACGGTCCCCCGAGAGGTGGTGATGGTCAGCCGGGAGGCGGCCGTGGCCACGTCCTCCTTGGTGACGGAGGGGAAGTACAGGTCCATCTCCCGCCCCAAGGTGTAGCGCAGCAGATCGTTTTCCTCATACACCGCCGTCACCTCCCTCTCCAATGAGGAGCGGAAAAAGGAGTCAATGAGAAAATAACCGCCCAAACTACAGGCCAGGACGGTGATGAGCACCGTGGAGCAAAAGAGTTTCCAGAACAGCCGCATGTCACACCTCCAGCCTGTACCCCACTTTATAGACCGCCACCAGCCGGTCCTCCAGTCCCAATTTTCTGCGCAGACGCTGGATGTGCAGGTCCACCGTGCGGCTGTCCCCCAGGTACTCCTCGCCCCAGACCCGCTCGTAAATCCGGTCCCGATACAGGGCCACGTTCCGGTTTTGGCAAAAGAGCAGCAGCAAGTCATACTCCTTTACAGTCAGTGCCACCGCCGCCCCATTCTTTTTCACCACCCGGGAGGCGGTATCGATCTCAATGTCCGGCATCAGGGAGATCACCCGTCCGCTCTTGCCGCAGCGGCGCAGCACCGTCTCCACCCGGGCCAGCAGTTCCATCAGCTCAAAGGGTTTGGTGATATAGTCCTCCGCCCCCATGCGCAGCCCCTTCACCCTGTCCTGAAGCTCGCCCTTGGCGGTGAGGAAGATCACCGGCACATCCAGTTCCTGAGAGTACTCCAACAGCTCATATCCGTTCACCCTGGGCAGCATGATATCTAACAGCACCAGGTCAAACAGTTCTTTTTCCATTAGGTCCGCAGCGGCGTCCCCGTCCGGCGCCCAGCGGCAAGAATATCCCGCCTCCTCCAGCGCCGTGCGCACCAGGTTGGCAATGGGGGCCTCGTCCTCCGCGATCAGGATTCGATTCAACGCACTCACCTCTTTTCTACAGTTTGCGTCAACGTTCCATCATTTTTGTATCATTTCCCTACTGTACCACACCTGAGCCAAAAAGGAAAACCCTCCCGCGGCGTTTCCCGCAGGAGGATTTCCCCTCACGATTCACTTTTTCCCTCTCCAAACTCCACAAAGGCCGCCTCCGCCTGCTGCTGGGCCCGCATCAGCAGCGCCCTCGCCCCGGCAACATTTCTCTGGTCCAACTCCTGTATGGCATCTGTGACGTCATTGAATAGTACCACATACGGCTTTCGATATTCGTTGTCCAGCACGTTCCTGACCGCTGCAATGACAAAGGCGGAAAAGGTACATTCTTTTCCGGCAATTGCGGCCTCGACCTCCTCGATCACGTCATCCGGAAAGCGAATTGTTTTATTGGTTGTTGCAGGCAGTTTTGGAATTTTGAAAGGTGCCATCTTCCCCATCCTTTGCAATCTCTTTTCCATGATTTTACTACATCCGACATCTTTATGATGCATTGCATTTGCAATGCATCATAAAGCGCCCGACCGCGGGAAAAGCTAAGCAAGGGTGATTCCATGAAATATCAGGACCCAAAGATGGAGGAGTACTTCAACTCTCTGCCCGTGCAGGTGCGCTCCTTCATCAACCGATCAGGCGCCGACATCTGCTCCCCGGGAGAGCTGACCATGATCGGTGAACATTTGAAGCACAGCCTCAGCACAGAGGAACCGGAATCCAAACAATAACCGCTTCCCATACCATGAACAGAGGTGATCTGAATGTCCTATGTCAATCCGGTGCTCCGGCCCAAGCTGGAGTCGCTGTCCATTGATCTCAAAAATGAAATCCTCTCCCGCGACGTCCATCTGAACAATCTCCATGATCTCATTGCGGTTCTGGAGCAGATCGTGGAAGAAGCGGAAGCCGCCCCATAACGGGACGGCTTCTCTCAATTCCAAAGCGGATTTGCCGCTCCCCCCGGGGAAAATTCCCCGGGGGCCTTCTCCCTTATCTGATTTCAACGCAGTCCTGTAGTCCTTTTCGGTCGGTTATGCGACAGGGGAAAGGGAAAAGTGTCCGGCCACAAGGGCAAGGAACTGGGCATTACGGGGCTTGGCCGGCAGCGGCGCTCCAAAGAGCTCCGTCAAAATCGGCGTTTTCTGGTTCCATATGATGGCAATCGCGGACCGGATGTTCCGTTCCACCGCCTGCCACGTCGTCCCGTAATGCCTGGCCACCTCCGGGTACAGCCACTTTGTCACAAGCGCCAGCCGCTGCGGATTCTCCACCGATAGGTAGATCGCGTAGGAGATCCGGAAAAAACCGGTGTAGTTCGCTGTCAGCCCCATCCGGTACAGCAGATCATATATTTCCGAAAGCAGCTTCTCCCCATCACGCCACGTCTCCACGCTCCCCCTCCTCCTGCAAAAGCTTCCTGAATGCGCGCAGCAGAGACAGCACCCTTTCCTCCGGTATCGTTATCAGAAAAAAGATCACCGAGAGTGCGGAGAAGCTGTACTTGCCATGCTCCTGGTCGATGTACGAGCGGGGTGAGATATGCAGAAGCTCCGCCATGCGCTCCTGGCTGTATCCCATCTCCTTGCGGAAGGCATAGATCGAGTTGCGGAGAAATACCTGAAGCAGTGTTTTGTATTGACGCATCAGCAAAACCTCCCCAATTCGACAGAATATAGGAAAATTTTACCTAATGCCGGGTCACGCCGCTATGAGGTACACCTCAGTCAACAGTCAAATACGTAAACTTTATTCCCCCGCAATACACTGCCAAGGGCCATTTGCTTTTCAAACGCTCTGCCTGAACCGCGCCCGCTCACTTTCTTACAATACTTCTTCATGTTCTTTTCATCCTTTGACATACTACCCCTCTTTTCTTATCCCGCGGTTTCGTTCCTCCGTTTTCAAACAGCGCTCTATCGACATATCCTCTCCCTGCTGCTTGACGGTCAATAGGCGCCCCGTCCCTCTGCGGCCCGGCTCACCATCTCTTCCTCACCTTCCGCATCAAGCAGCCACGCCACGTCCACTTTCAGTATTTCCGCCAGAGTGCGCAGCTCGTAATCCGCTATGATCCGGTCCCCCATCTCCATCCGGCTGATGGTATCCCGCTCAAGGCTGACTCCACGGATCTGAAGCTGTGCCGCCAGCTCCGTCTGCGACAGCTTCAGCGCTCTTCTTGCCTTCCGGACGCGGGACCCCGAGACGTTTTTCATCCCGTGATACGTAAAAATCTTCATGTTTCCTCATCCTTTCTGTGGGAATGTCCTGCATTTTTTTGACATTAACACAGAAAAAACACGAAATTGCGCGAATGCTCTGCAAATACTAAAATATTTTCAAACACAGACCCTCTGAGGTTTTGAAACAGCAGAACCGTATACGATGGTGAAGCGTTTGACAAAAATAGAGGAGAGGTCATCTGTACACTTTTTTTTATATGTACTTCAATAAAAAAACCTGGCCCTTGAAGCCTCCTCTTCAAGGGCCAGGTATGGGTCATCCTGGCAAAATACCCGGTGGACGCAGAGTTCCTCTTTATGAAACTCTGCGTCCACCGGGTATTTCTGATATGGTACGCCCGACTGGATTCGAACCAGCGGCCTTTAGAGTCGGAGTCTAACGCTCTATCCAACTGAGCTACGGGCGCGCATCTTTGTAAAGGATAGCACATAAAACCAAATCTGTAAAGAAAAATTTTTCAAAAAAAGATTGTTAAAAAATTTGACAAACTTGCTCCTTTTGCGATAAACTGAATACGGAAATTTACTTTATTGCAATGTTGTCAATTTGTGCATCTTTTTACCAGACGCAGGTAGGAGTAATCATATGAAAAAGCAGAACATATCCGACGCCGTGATCCGGCGCCTTCCCAGGTATTACAGACATCTGAACGATCTGTGCAACAAAGGTGTCATTCGCATCTCCTCGCATTCCCTGGGTGTGAAGATGGGGATCACTGCCTCTCAGATCCGGCAGGATTTCAGCTGTTTCGGTGAGTTCGGCCAGCAGGGATACGGCTACAATGTGGAGGAATTGCGCTCCGAAATCGGACACATCCTGGGCGTGGACCAGAGCCATCATCTGATTATGATCGGCGTGGGCAACTTAGGTCACGCCCTGCTCCAGAATTTTCGGTTCTCCCAGTGCGGCTTCACCGTGGATGCGGCCTTTGATATTGCGCCCTCCATCATCGGAACGGACATCAACGGCGTACATATTTATCATATGGACGAGTTGGAGGACTATATCCGCGCCCATAAGGTGGACGTGGTCTCCCTCACCGTGCCCAAATCCATTGCCCAGGATTTGGCGGACCGCCTGACAGCCCTTGGTATCCGCGGGTTCTGGAATTTTACCAACTTAGAGCTTGTCTCCTCCAACCCGGAAGTCAAGATCGAGAACATCCACTTTTCCGACAGTTTGCTGACGCTCAGCTACCGGATCGTCAATCCGTAAACGGAAGGAGTCCTATGAACAAAAGAGCACTGGGGCCCATTGCCTTTCTGGCCGCGGCCTGCTGTATTTTGGCAGCACTGGCCAGCGGAGGAGACAGCTCCGATCCGCTGGTCTCCCTCTCCTATCTCAACGGTGCCTTTACCGACAAGGTCAACAGCGCAGTGGATGCCCGGCTGAATGCGTCCGGCCAGACAAGTGCCGACGGAGGCGCCTACGCCGCATCCACACAGGAAATCCGCCTGAAGGAAGGGGACGTGTTGGGCGGCAGCACCGGCACGGACTGCCTGCTGTTAGCCGGCTCTATGAAAGTCACCTTCCCGTCCGGCGCCGTGGTGGACATCACCACCGGCAAAGAGGTTCCCAGCGGCACGGCTCTGACGGCCAACCACAGATATTTGGTGGCGGAGGATACCACGGCTTCCTTTACCGTCACGTCCAAGACCGCGGTGGTGCACTATGAGGGGCCCTGCCGGTTCACCCTCTCCGACTCCGTGGATTACAATGCCATTGCTTCGGCTTTAAAAGCCCTGCATCTATTTAAAGGAAGCTATACCGGCTATGGTTCCGGCTTTGACCTTGAGATGGCGCCTACCCGCATTCAGGCCCTCATCATGTTTATCCGCGTATTGGGCGAGGAAGAGGAGGCCCTTTCCTATACCGGCCCCATTCCCTTCACCGACATCGCCAAGGGCTCTTTGTCGGAGCACTATGTCTCCTATGCCTATTCGAGGGGCTATACCAACGGTTTCACCGCCACGCTTTTTAAGCCGGATCAGGCCATCTCCGCCAATCAGTACATGGAGTTTTTACTGCGCGCCCTGGGATACAGCTCCTCTGCCAACACAGACCTCTCGGCCACAATGGCAACGGCCCGCAGCGCCGGTGTCCTCACCGATGCCGAAGCGGCCATGCTCCAGTCAGACACGTTCCTCCGGGCCCAACTGGTGTATGTCTCCTATTACGCCTTGGATGCCGCTTTGAGCGGCGGCTCCGGAACCTTAGTGCAAAAGCTGATGGACAGCGGCGTCTTTACCTCCGATGAACTTCTCTCCGCCAGAGCCATGATAACCGGCAGCCGAATCTTTTAAACCGCCGTGCACCCTTTTCCCACGGCAGCATACTATGAGTTGAGACCGGTTCACCGGTCAAACATTTCATAGGAGGTTCCCGGTATGTGTAATCAGGGCTTCTTTGGCGGCGGCAACAGCTGCTGCTGGATCATCATTCTGTTGATCATCATTTGCTGCTGCTGTGGCGGCGGCAACAGCTGGGGTGGCTGTGGCTGCGGCTGCAACAGTGGCTGCGGCTGCAACAACGGCTGCGGCTGCAACAACGGTCCCGCCTGCTGCTAAGGGTATTTCACTTTCATAACGGGCTCCCGCGCCTTGCGGCGCGGGAGCTTTGCTGTGTGCTCCGCCGCACCCGGTCCCTGCCGGGCGGCGACAGGCTCCATATTGACAGCCCAACCTGCCGGTGATACGATAAATAGTAACTTTCTGAAACGCACATCAAAATATTCCACAAGATATGGTAAGAGAAATGAGGGCATTCCTGACATGACCATTACAAAAATCCGAAAGCGCGACGGCCGCATGGCAGAGTTTGACCAGGAAAAGATCGCAAGAGCCATTGCCAAGGCCTTTGATGCCACCTATAAGCCGGGCCAGACGGAGGCCGCCCGGCAGCTGGCCGCCGAGGTAACCTCCATCCTGGAGGTGGAGGGGATCGAAGAACCGGAGGTGGAGCACATTCAGGACCTGGTGGAGCGGGTGCTGATGGACAACGGCTATATCCAGACCGCCAAGGCCTATATACTCTACCGCAATGAGCGCAGCCGCGCCCGGGAGATGAACACCCGCCTGATGAAAATATACGAGGACATCACCTATGCCGATGCCATTGACAGCGACATCAAGCGGGAAAATGCCAACATCGACGGCGACACCGCAATGGGCTCCATGCTTAAATACGGCAGCGAGGGCGCCAAGCAGTTCTACCAGATGTTCGTCATGAAGCCGGAGCACGCCAAGGCCCACCGGGAAGGCGACATCCACATCCACGATCTGGATTTTTACACCCTCACCACCACCTGCACCCAGATCGACATCCGCAGATTGTTCTCCGGCGGCTTCTGCACCGGCAGCGGCACACTGCGGGAGCCCAACGACATCTCCTCCTATGCTGCCCTGGCCTGCATCGCCATCCAGTCCAATCAAAACGACCAGCACGGCGGTCAGTCCATCTGCGACTTTGACTACGGCATGGCCATGGGCGTTGCAAAAACCTTTCGGCGCGCCTACCGCCAGAACCTGTGTCGGGCGCTGAGTCTGGAATGTGGTGTGGAGGGCTGCGACGATGCGCTGCGTGAGCTGCAAAATGAGATCAACGAGCAGTCGGGGCTGCGGCCCGCCCTGTCGGACTGCGGCGCCTATCAGCAGGCAGAGCGGCCCGTCCTCATGGAGCGCTTCCACCTTGAAGAGGGCCAGGCTGAGCGGTATCAGTCCTTTGCCTGCCGCCAGGCCGTGCAGGAGACGGAGCGGGCCACCTATCAGGCCATGGAGGCCCTGCTCCACAACCTGAACACCATGCATTCCCGGGCCGGCGCCCAGGTGCCCTTCTCCTCCATCAACTACGGCTGCGACACCTCTCCGGAGGGGCGGCTGGTGATGGAAAAGCTGCTGCTGGCCACGGAGGCGGGCCTTGGCGGCGGGGAAACGCCCATCTTCCCCATCCATATCTTCCGGGTCAAGGAGGGAGTCAACTACAATCCCGGCGACCCCAACTACGATCTCTTCCAGCTGGCCATGCGATGCAGCGCCAAGAGGCTCTTCCCCAATTTCAGCTTTTTGGACGCTCCCTTCAACCTCCGGTACTACAAGCCCGGCCATCCTGAGACGGAGATTGCCTACATGGGCTGCCGCACCCGGGTCATCGGCAACATCTATGACCCGTCCCGGGAAATCTGCAACCGCCGTGGCAACCTGAGCTTTACCACCATCAACCTGCCCCGCCTGGGCATCCGGGCAAAGGGCGACATCGAAGTCTTTTTCGACTCTTTAGACCGGATGCTGGACCTTTGCGTGGAACAGCTGATAGAGCGATTTGAGATCCAGTGCCGCAAACATGTGCGCAACTACCCCTTTTTGATGGGCCAGGGCGTTTGGCTGGACTCGGAGCGGCTGGGCTGGAACGACGAGGTGCGGGAGGTGCTCCGCCACGGCACGCTGTCCGTTGGCTTTATCGGCCTGGCGGAGACATTGGTGGCACTCACCGGCCATCACCATGGGGAGGACGAACGCTCGGAGCGGCTGGGCCTTGAGATTGTGGCCCATATGCGCTCCAGAATGGACGAGGAGTCCCGGAAACGGGGACTGAATTTCACGCTGCTGGCCACACCGGCCGAAGGCCTTTCGGGTCGGTTTGTGAAGATTGACAAGCAGCGCTTCGGCATTCTCCCCGGCGTCACCGACCGGGACTACTACACCAACAGCTTCCACATCCCTGTCTACTACCCCATCTCCGCCTTCCGGAAAATCCAGTTGGAGGCGCCTTACCACGCCCTGACCAACGCCGGACACATCAGCTACGTCGAGTTGGACGGCGATCCGGTGCAGAATCTGGAGGCATTTGAAAAGGTCATCCGCTGCATGAAGGAGCAGGGCATCGGCTACGGCTCCATCAACCACCCGGTGGACCGGGACCCCCTGTGCGGCTACAACGGCATCATCAACGACGAGTGTCCGGGCTGCGGCCGCCGGGAGGACGAGGGCGACATGGGGTTTGAGCGGATCCGCCGCATCACCGGATACCTGGTGGGCACCCTGGACCGGTTCAACGACGCCAAGCGGGCGGAGGTCCGGGACCGGGTGAATCACTCCCTGACGCAGCGCTGAAAGGCGGGATCGGAATGCGTATTGCCGCCACGGTACAGGACTCCATTGTGGACGGGCCGGGCTTTCGATTCACCGTGTTCGTCCAGGGCTGCGGCCGCCGATGCCCCGGCTGTCACAACCCCGAAACCCACGACCCCGCAGGCGGGTCGGAGCACCCGGTGGAGGAGTTGGTGAGTCGGATGCTGTCCAACCCCCTGACCGACGGGCTGACCCTCTCTGGGGGAGAGCCTTTCGAGCAGCCGGAGGAGTGTTTGATGCTGGCCCGGGTCGCCCATGAAAACGGCCTGAATGTGTGGAGCTACTCCGGCTTCACCTACGAGCAGCTGCTCCGGGGCACACCGGCCCAGCAGGCCCTTCTGCGGGAGCTTGACGTGCTGGTAGACGGCCCCTTCCTTCTGGAGCAGAGGACCTTGTCCCTCCCCTGGCGGGGCAGCCGCAACCAGCGCCTGATCTCCGTTCCCCAGAGTCTGGCGACCGGTCAGACGGTTCTCCTCCGGCCATAGGGCCCAATCTATAAAAAAGCCGAGTGAATCTTCACTCGGCTTTTGATTTGACCCCTTGGACCGCTCTTCCCTTTTTTCGGCCCGCCGGGAACTGTGATCCGTCCGGATGGAACTTGTGACAGGTCCCCGCTGTGGGCAGCACGACCGCCGAGGCAGTCAGGTTGAAAAGCGTGTGGAAGACAGCGATCTCCACCGGCGTCACCGGCGCGGCCAGCAGGCCCCGCAGGAGGCACAGGGGCGTCCAGAGTACAGCGCCCACCAGATTGAACCGCAGATGGAACGCCGCGGCCCTCCGGCCCGCTCCGCCGCAGCTCAGGGCAGAGAGCAGTGTGGTGGAGCAGGTCCCCACATTGATTCCCAACAGCAGCGGCACCGCAGCCGCCCGCCGCAGCGTCCCGCCGGCGGCCAGCGCCTGAAGCATGCCCACGCTGACGCTGGAGCTTTGAAGCACACCGGTGAAGGCCGCGCCCGCCAAAAATCCCGCAGCCGGATGCTCCGCCAGAGAAGCCAATCGCAGGAAAAGCGCCGTGTCCCCTATCGGCGCGGCGGCGGCCACCAGGCTCCGCATTCCGCTGAGCAGCAAAAAAAGCCCTGTCAGCGCCGCCCCAGCCGTCCTGTGCCCGCTGGCAAGATACAGCCCCAGTCCGGCCACAGCCAGCAGGGCCAGCACCACCTGTTCTCCATCCGGCACACTCCACCCCAGACACAAAAGCCAGGCCGTGGAGGTCGTCCCCACATTGGCTCCGGCAATGGCCGCGGAAGCCTGGGAAAAGGACAGTAGCCCGGAGTCACAGAGCGAAACCGCCAGCACCGTGGTGGCGGAAGAGGATTGGAGCAGTGCGGTCACCCCAGCTCCAAGCAGAAAGCCGCCCCGTTTGGGCAGCGTATGTAAAGCCCCTCCCTTCTCAAACATCGCCTGCAGGCTTTCCCCCAGCAGCGACATGCCAAAGAGAAACAGCGCCAAAGCGCATAAAATCCCGGTCAGCACCTCCATACAGTCCCTCCATGGGACTCAGGATATGCGCCCTGGAATCGGAAAAGACCTTCCTCAGATAAGCCCCAGGTGTTCTGCCAGGATCTTCACCCCGATGAGGATCAAAATCACACCGCCGGCCAGCTCCGCCCGCTGCTTGTACCGGGTGCCGAAGACATTCCCCACAAATACACCCGCAAAGGACAGCACAAAGGTGGTCAGTCCGATGATGGAGACGGCTGTTCCAATGGTAACGTCCAAAAAGGCAAAGGTGATGCCCACGGCCAGCGCGTCAATGCTGGTGGCCACGGCCAGGATCAGAAGCTCTTTGTAATCCAGCCGCTGATCTGTCTCACACGACACCTCTTCTCCTCCCCCAAAGCTCTCCTTCACCATCTTCCCGCCGATAAACCCCAGCAGCAAAAATGCCACCCAGTGGTCAACGGAGACAATATAACTGGAAAACTGGGACCCAAGCCACCAGCCCAAAAAGGGCATCAGCGCCTGAAACCCGCCAAAAAACAGCGCAATGGCAGCGGTGTGCCTCAGGTTCACCGTCTTCATACAAAGTCCTTTGCACACCGCCACCGCAAAGGCATCCATGGAAAGGCCCATGCCAATCAGAAACAATTCCAGAGCTCCCAAACGTCTTTCTCCTCTCTGTCTATAGAATCACCGGCACGCTGGAGTGGAGCTCCAGGCGGTCCGGGGAAATCAGGCAGTCATATGCCAGTACCCGGACGCCATTCCGGGATGCCTGGCGCAGCGCCTCTCCAAATGCCGGATGGGTGTCGTCGTTGGGCGCCACAGCATGGATGCCCTCCATCTGCACCACAAAAAACAGCGTGGCGCCGTATCCCGCCTCCGCCGCCCGCTGCAGCTCCTCAATGTGCTTGACGCCCCGCTCCGTGGGCGCGTCCGGAAACCGGGCGAATCCGCCCTCTTCCAGTGTGACGCCCTTGACCTCCACAAATTCGGTCCCCTGTTCTGTGTCTATGCGGAAATCGAACCGGGAATGCCCATAGGTGTACTCCGGGTGAATCTCCCGCACTCCGGGCCAGTGGTCCGCCGCCCACTCCCCAAAGACATGGTTGGGCGCCTGGGAGTCCATGTTGATGAGCCGTCCTCCCTTGCGTACCGCAATCAGGTCATAGGGTGTCTTCCGGTTGGGATTCTCCGCTATTTCCAAAAAGACCTCCGCGCCGGGGAGAAGCAGTTCCCGGCAGCGGCCTGTATTTTTCACATGGCAGATCTGGCGCCTGCCCTCCAGGTCCACATAGGCGATGAACCGGTTCGGCCGCTCCAGAAAACGGGCGCGTTTGACATCCCGATACTGCATTTTACCCCGCCTTTCTACCCATACAGAGTGCAAGAACAGTGTCATTTTATCACGGTTTTCTCCAAGAGGAAAGCATAATTTTTGCAAGCTTTCCCCCGTTATTTGTATGTTTCACACAAAAAATTAACACAATTTTGTCAGCACATTAAAAAATTATGTCACGGAAGTCATTGTATTTCGTTCACAATTTTGTTACAATGAATTCAAATTGGCATTAAGGAGGATCAGTCATGGCGTATTCCAATGTGTTCGTATGCCTGCTGGGAATCGGAACCGTATTTTTCGGTCTGATTTGCATCATTGTTCTGGCCACTCTCATGAGCAAGGCATGCGGAGCAAAGGCATCGAAAGTCCCTGCGGCCGCAGCGCCTGCCGCTGCCGCATCCGCCCCCGTACCCGCCGAAGCGTCCATTCCGAATCGGCAGGAGATGATTGCCGCGATTTCCGCTGCCGTGGCGGACGAATTGGGCACCGATATCTCCGCTATCCGCATTCTGTCTATGAAAAAACTTTAAGTAATAGGAGAAGAAGAACATGAAGAAGTACAAAGTCAATGTCAACGGAACCGCCTATGAAATCACCCTTGAAGACATCTCCGGTTCCGCCCCCACCGCTGCTCCTGCTGCTGCGCCTGTTGCCGCTCCCGCGCCGGCCGCTCCCGCTGCCGCGCCTGCTGCTCCTGCCGCCGCTCCCGCCAATGGCGAAAAGGTGGCAAGCCCCATGCCCGGCACCATCCTCTCCATCAATGTCGCTGCCGGCGACGCGGTGAAAAAGGGCCAGGTTCTGATGATCCTTGAGGCTATGAAGATGGAAAACGAGATCATGTGCCCCTGCGACGGCACCATCGCCTCCGTGAATACCACCAAGGGCGCCACTGTGGAATCCGGTACGCTGCTGTGTGTCATTCAGTAAAGTCTTGAGACAGGAGTAAGAAAAATGGAAGCAATTCTGAATTTTATTCAACAGACGGGCTTTTACCAGTTCGGTGTGGGTGACAACTGGAAATGCCTGATCATGATCGTCGTCTCCTTCGTTCTGATGTATCTTGCAGTGGTGAAAAAGTTTGAGCCCATGCTGCTTGTGACCATCGCGTTCGGCATGCTCATCACCAATCTCCCCGGCGCGGACATGTACCATGAGGCCCTTTTTGCCGGCGGCCATGTGGACTGGGCCGCCTTCGGTGATCCGGCAGTGACCAAGGGCCTGATCGACTATCTGTACTTAGGCGTCAAGCTTGGCATCTACCCCTGCCTGATCTTCATGGGCGTGGGCGCCATGACTGACTTCGGCCCCCTGATCGCCAACCCCAAGAGCCTGCTTCTGGGCGCTGCCGCACAGTTGGGCATTTTCATGACCTTCGTGGGCTGCAACCTGTCCGGCCAGTTTACCCCGGCTGAGGCCGCCTCCATCGGCATCATCGGCGGCGCCGACGGCCCCACCGCCATCTTCGTCACCACCAAGTTAGCTCCCCAGCTGTTGGGCCCCATCGCCGTGGCCGCCTACTCCTACATGGCCCTGGTGCCTGTGATCCAGCCCCCCATCATGCGTGCGCTGACCACCAAGGAGGAACGCGAGATCGTCATGAAGCCCCTGCGAGTGGTCTCCAAGAAGGAAAAGATCATCTTCCCCATCGTCGTCACTGTGTTCGTGGCCCTGCTGGTGCCTTCCGCCGCTCCTCTGATTGCCTGCTTGATGTTGGGCAACCTCTTCAAGGAAGCCGGCGTTGTGGATCGCCTGAGCAAGACCGTCCAGAATGAGCTCATCAACATCGTCACCATTTTCCTGGGCATATCCGTGGGCGCCACCGCCACCGCCAGCACCTTCCTGGCCGGCAAGACACTGTTGATCATGGCCATGGGCGTTGTGGCCTTCGGCTGCGGCACCGCAGGCGGACTTCTGCTGGCCAAGTTCATGAACCTGTTCCTGAAGGAGAAAATCAATCCCCTGATCGGTTCCGCCGGCGTCTCCGCCGTGCCGATGGCCGCTCGTGTCTCCCAGGTGGAGGGCCAGAAGGCCAATCCTGCCAACTTCCTGCTGATGCACGCCATGGGCCCCAACGTGGCCGGCGTGATCGGTTCCGCAATTGCAGCCGGCGTGCTGATGGCACTGTTCGGCTAATAGGAGGACAACATGGAATTTTTAAGCAACAAGCCCCTGCTGATCACCGACACCATTCTCCGCGACGCGCATCAGTCCCAGGCCGCCACCAGAATGCGGCTGGAGGATATGCTGCCTGCCTGTGAGGTGTTGGACAGCATCGGCTACTACTCCCTGGAGTGCTGGGGCGGCGCAACGTTTGACAGCTGCATGCGCTTCCTCAACGAGGACCCCTGGGAGCGCCTGCGCGCCCTGCGCAAGGCCCTTCCCAACACCAAGCTGCAGATGCTCTTCCGCGGCCAGAACATCCTTGGCTACAAGCACTATGCCGACGATGTGGTCGACGCCTTCTGCCGCAAGTCCATTGAAAACGGCATTGACATCATCCGCATCTTCGATGCCCTCAACGACATCCGCAACCTGGAGCAGGCCATCAAGTCCACCAAGAAATACGGTGGCCAGGTGGAAGCCACCCTCTCCTATACCATCTCCCCCATCCACAGTGAGGAGTACTTTGTCAAGCTGGCAAAGGAGCTGGAGGAAATGGGCGCCGACGCCATTTGCGTCAAGGACATGGCCAATCTGCTCCTGCCCATGGACGCCTACTCCCTTGTAAAGCATCTGAAGGAAACGGTCTCCGTTCCCATTCACCTGCACACCCACAACACCACCGGCACCGGCGATATGGTCTATCTGATGGCCGCCATGGCCGGCGTGGACATTGTGGATACCGCTCTGTCCCCCATGGCCAACGGCACCTCTCAGCCGGCTACAGAGTCTCTGGTGGCCACGCTGAAGGGTACTCCCCGGGATACCGGCTTGGACCTTGGCAAGATGAGCGAAGCCGCCAAGCATTTCCGCAAGGTGGCCGACCGGCTGCAGGCTGAGGGCTCTTTGGATCCCAAGGTTCTCCATGTGGACACCAACACGCTGCTCTATCAGGTTCCCGGCGGTATGCTCAGCAACCTGATCTCCCAGCTGAAGCAGGCTGGGAAAGAGGATCAGTATTACGACGTCCTGGCCGAAATTCCCCGGGTCCGCAAAGATTTCGGTTATCCTCCCCTGGTGACCCCCTCCTCACAGATCGTGGGCACCCAGGCTGTCATGAACGTCATCACCGGCCAGCGCTACAAGACTTTCCCCAAGGAGTCCAAGGCCATGCTCCGCGGCGAGTACGGCAAGCTGCCCGGTGAGATCAATGAGGAGGTCCGCGCCAAAGCGGGCATCGCTCCTGAGGACGTGATTACCTGCCGGCCTGCCGATCTTCTGGAGCCTGAGTTGGAGAAGTATCGTGCGGAGTATAAGGACATCGCCAAGAGTGAGGAGGACATCCTCAGCTTGGCCCTGTTCCCCCAGGTCGCTCCCAAATTCCTGGATTACCGGGACAATCCCCACAAGGAGGAGCCTGTGGCCCCCCCCGCTGCCGCCGCAGATCCCAACGCGGTCCGCGAGCTGTATGTGGAGGATTGCAGCTGCTGATTCACTTTCAGCGCGTTGACTAGAAAACGAGGATGGTATTCATTACCATCCTCGTTTTCTATTTTGTCTCTGTCTGCGGCAACAGCGGGCTGTACATCATGATGGCATCATTGGTGAAAAGAAACTGCTCCTCAAGAAGTGCCCCGGATATATCAAAGATTTTACGGTACAGGGCGTTGTGACGCACATACCCGCCCCAATAGCCCTGCTCCATCCTGGCATCCCGCTCCACAATTTGATAGCGGACTGCGGGCGCCTCCATGGACCGCCACTCACCCTCCAGATGCGTCTCAGTCACCCGGAGACAAAGCTGAATATCCTGCTCTGTATCATTTCGAATCATCAGATCACGGTGGGGATAGGCACAGGTGGCCCCGCTGCCAAAGGGCTGTGTCCGGTTGGAGTCCGGAAATACATCGTGAGAATGGCGGTAGCGCTCAATCACAGTCAAAGGTGTGTGAAGTGTCATCCAGAAAATCAGGTTAGACAGCTGGCACAGGCCCCCACCCACATCACTTCCAATCCGCCCTAAAAAGAGCACCATTCCATCCAGATACCCCTTTCTCCGGCTGGGTTTACCGATCAGCCTCCAATAGCTGAAGGTCTCACCCGGATGGAGAATCAAGCCGTCTAAGCGGGCTACCGCCAACCGTAAATTTGTAACCTTATTCTTTTGCAGCTGCATCTCCTCGCCCTTCAGCTGGCGAAAAAGCGGTGTTGCATGGGAAAAGCAGACACATGGCAGCGGCTCCTTCTGCCGCGTAATCGCCCAGTGATACTTCCGGGAGCACCACAAAAGATACCTTTTTCCAGCGTAGTATGCTTTTCCAAGCCTCAGGCGCAACCAACTGCGATGGATTGGAGGTCGGAGCGTGGGATGATTCGGATCAATCATATGAAAGTACCCCTTTTATCAGATTTTATCAAATCAAAGAGAAAGCACAAGAGGGGGGCGAGCGGGCAGGAGGCAGGGCGGGATATTCCGTCAGACGCGGGAAGGAAGAGCGGAGAAGCAGCTCTTCCATAAGCAACGGCGGAAGGCCGCGCATGCTTGCAAAAAAAGCAGGCCGGACAGGTTTCCCTGTCCGGCCTTATCGTGTTGGCGCTACCTATCTTCCCGGGCCGTCTCCAGCCAAGTATTGTGAGCAGAAGCGAGCTTAACTGCCGTGTTCGGAATGGGAACGGGTGGACCCTCGCTCTAATCAGCACCAACTGTCATCCGGAAGCTCCGGAAAACAAACAAATTATAAGGTTTTTTGAGACTCTTGTCAAGCCCTTTTTGAGGACTTAGAACCGGAAGCAAACTCCCGCTCGCTTCCCATTCTCAACCCTCAACGGCTGACTTTGGTGCGCCTTCAGGGACTCGAACCCGGGACCCACTGATTAAGAGTCAGTTGCTCTACCAACTGAGCTAAAGGCGCATATTCGTCAATACGGGTTTCCCCGCAACTTGCTTTGATCTGGTGACCCGTACCGGATTCGAACCGATGTTAACGGCGTGAGAGGCCGCTGTCTTAACCACTTGACCAACGGGCCGCGTCGTCATCGGGGCAAACTGCGCTCGCTTCATTTCCGCCCCCGGCGGAAACTCCGTATTGCTCCGTTGCCCTTCCTTTTCGACACACAAACGCTGCGCTGCTTTGCATGCCGATTTACGTGGACATTGCTCTTTACGGGGTTCATGGCCGCTCCATGCACCCTCAAAACCGAACAACGATATGATGTCCTTCTATTTCAGGCCGCCTGCATTTTCATTGTAGGTCAAGCCCTCGGGCGATTAGTACCGGTCAGCTGCATACGTTGCCGCACTTCCACTTCCGGCCTATCAACCAGGTAGTCTTCCTGGGCCCTTACCTCATATAGAGTGAGAGATCTCATCTTAGGGGGAGTTTCACGCTTAGATGCCTTCAGCGTTTATCTCGTCCGTACATAGCTACCCAGCTATGCCCTTGGCAGGACAACTGGTGCACCAGAGGTACGTCCATCCCGGTCCTCTCGTACTAAGGACAGCTCCCTTCAAATCTCTTACGCCCGCAACAGATAGGGACCGAACTGTCTCACGACGTTCTGAACCCAGCTCGCGTGCCGCTTTAATTGGCGAACAGCCAAACCCTTGGGACCGAATTCAGCCCCAGGATGCGACGAGCCGACATCGAGGTGCCAAACCTCCCCGTCGCTGTGGACGCTTGGGGGAGATCAGCCTGTTATCCCCAGGGTAGCTTTTATCCGTTGAGCGATGGCATTTCCACTCACATACCACCGGATCACTAACTCCAACTTTCGTTACTGCTCGACCCGTCGGTCTCGCAGTTAGGCTCGTTTATGCGTTTACACTCACTGCACGATTTCCGTCCGTGCTGAACGAACCTTTGAGCGCCTCCGTTACTCTTTTGGAGGCGACCGCCCCAGTCAAACTGCCCGCCTAACAGTGTCCCCCGACCCGATTCAGGGCCGCAGGTTAGAAAACCAGCAATCCAAGAGTGGTATCCCACCGGCGACTCCACTGAACCTGACGGCCCAGCTTCCAAGTCTCCCACCTATCCTGTACATGAATTACCGATTTCCAGTATTAAGCTGCAGTAAAGCTCCATGGGGTCTTTCCGTCTAGTTGCGGGTAACTGGCATCTTCACCAGTACTACAATTTCGCCGGGCGGGCTGTTGAGACAGTGCCCAAATCATTACGCCTTTCGTGCGGGTCAGAACTTACCTGACAAGGAATTTCGCTACCTTAGGACCGTTATAGTTACGGCCGCCGTTTACCGGGGCTTCAATTCAATGCTTCGGCCTTGCGGCCTGACATCTCCTCTTAACCTTCCGGCACCGGGCAGGCGTCAGCCCATATACGTCATCTTTCGATTTAGCATAGACCTGTGTTTTTGGTAAACAGTTGCTTGGGCCTATTCACTGCGGCCCCTTTCGGGGCTCCCCTTCTTCCGAAGTTACGGGGTCAACTTGCCGAGTTCCTTAACAACCCTTCTCCCGTTGGCCTTAGGATTCTCTCCTCATCTACCTGTGTCGGTTTGCGGTACGGGCACCTTAGCATACACATGAGCTTTTCTCGCCTTCAAGCATCGCAGACTTCCCTACTATATTTTCGGTCCCTTTCGCCCGGGGCTACCAACGCCCGGGTTCTGCTATCTCAAAGTGTCCCTCATGCTTAAGGTTCGGTGGCTACGGAATTTCTACCGTATGTGCATCGACTACGCCTTTCGGCCTCGCCTTAGCCCCCGGCTTACCTTGGGCGGACGAACCTTCCCCAAGAAACCTTAGATTTTCGGCCATTATGATTCCCACATAATTCTCGCTACTCATTCCGGCATTCTCACTTGTGTACAGTCCACCTGTGCTTCCGCTCAGACTTCACCCCGTACACAACGCTCCCCTACCACGCGCGTTTTCACACGCATCCCAAGCTTCGGTTGTATGCTTAGCCCCGTTATATTTTCCGCGCAGAACCACTCGACCAGTGAGCTATTACGCACTCTTTTAATGAGTGGCTGCTTCTAAGCCAACATCCTGGTTGTTTTTGCAGCTCCACATCGTTTTCCACTTAGCATACATTAGGGACCTTAGCTGTGGGTCTGGGCTGTTTCCCTTTTGACAATGAAACTTATCTCACACTGTCTGACTGCTATGCATCAATTATCCGGCATTCAGAGTTTGATAGGCGTTGGTAATCTTATCGACCCCTCGACCATTCAGTGCTTTACCTCCGGTAATCTAACATAACGCTAACCCTAAAGCTATTTCGGGGAGAACCAGCTATCTCCGAGTTCGATTGGAATTTCTCCGCTATCCACAAGTCATCCGCCACCATTGCAACGGGGGTCGGTTCGGTCCTCCATGGGGTTTTACCCCCACTTCAACCTGCTCATGGATAGGTCACCCGGTTTCGGGTCTATGGCAACGAACTTCATACGCCCTATTCAGACTCGCTCTCGCTGCGCCTCCGGCACTGAATGCCTTAAGCTTGCTCGTTACTATAACTCGCCGGACCGTTCTACAAAAAGTACGTCATCACACTTTAACGTGCTTTGACTGCTTGTAAGCACAAGGTTTCAGGTTCTCTTTCACTCCCCTTCCGGGGTCCTTTTCACCTTTCCCTCACGGTACTGCTCCTCTATCGGTCATCAGGTAGTATTTAGGCTTGGAGGGTGGTCCCCCCTGTTTCCCACCGGGTTTCACGTGTCCGGCGGTACTCTGGATACTCACTGACGCAACTCATCTTTCGGATACGGGGCTCTCACCCGCTATGGCCGGCCTTCCCATGCCGTTCTCCTAAACTATTGCGCCGTTTTGTGAGTCCTCAACCCCAGAGAATAAATCCTCTGGTTTGGCCTCTTCCGCGTTCGCTCGCCACTACTTACGGAATCTCTGTTGATGTCTTTTCCTCGCCCTACTTAGATGTTTCAGTTCAGGCGGTTCCCCGCGTACGCCTATTTTATTCAACGCACGCTGACAGAGTATTGCTCTGCCGGGTTGCCCCATTCGGAAATCTCCGGATCAATGGATATTTGCTCCTCCCCGAAGCTTATCGCAGCTTGTCACGTCCTTCGTCGGCTCCTGATGCCAAGGCATTCCCCTTGCGCTCTTTTTAGCTTGACCTATTTCGAACAATCTTTCAATTGGTTCTCTTAGTTGAATTATGCAGGCTTCCTCAGAATTCTTTTTTTTGAAATTGTAATTGTTACCCTCATCTTTTCAGATGTTGTTCCACAATTAAATTACCTTCCGAACTTTTGTCCAGAAGACCTCTTCTGTTGCCTTACATGTCTTTCATCATATCATTGTTCAGTTTTCAAGGTGCACGCGTCCATGCAGGCTCCATATCACTCGCTTTCCCACAAGTGGCAAAGCTCGTTCATTTCGCTGCATCTCCTCTTCCTCCGCAACCGCTTTCGCTGGGTTGCGTCGGAGTTGGATACGACGTATTCTTTTTTCCGGCTCCTTTTGAAGCCAGATTGAAACATTTAATCCCTTAAATGCTTCAATCTGATCTCAATTGGTGGAGATAGTCGGGATCGAACCGGCGACCTCCTGCTTGCAAGGCAGGCGCTCTCCCAGCTGAGCTATATCCCCGGCTCTATTCCATTCCGCCCTCTTTCAGGTACGGCTTCCTTTTTTGTGGTGGGCCCGAGTGGGCTCGAACCACCGACCTTACGATTATCAGTCGTACGCTCTAGCCAGCTGAGCTACGGGCCCATAACCACCGAGGGCTGCACCCTCTAAATTAAACAACGTAACTACTCAGCCCGCGCCTTCCGGCTGACCTTAGGATGTTATACCAGAACCTCGGCCCTGGTAATGTCTCCTTAGAAAGGAGGTGATCCAGCCGCACCTTCCGATACGGCTACCTTGTTACGACTTCACCCCAATTATCGAACCCACCTTCGACCGCGCCCTCATTGCTGTTAGGCTACGGGCTTCGGGTGTTCCCGACTCTCATGGTGTGACGGGCGGTGTGTACAAGGCCCGGGAACGTATTCACCGCGGCATGCTGATCCGCGATTACTAGCGATTCCGACTTCATGCAGGCGGGTTGCAGCCTGCAATCCGAACTGGGACGGCTTTTAGGGGTTCGCTCCACCTCACGGCTTTGCATCCCTCTGTTTACCGCCATTGTATTACGTGTGTGGCCCAGGACATAAGGGGCATGATGATTTGACGTCGTCCCCACCTTCCTCCGTTTTGTCAACGGCAGTCTCGCTAGAGTGCTCTTGCGTAGCAACTAACAATAGGGGTTGCGCTCGTTGCGGGACTTAACCCAACATCTCACGACACGAGCTGACGACAACCATGCACCACCTGTCTCTACTTTCCCCGAAGGGCACTTAATGCATCTCTGCTTCATTAGTAGGATGTCAAGCCCTGGTAAGGTTCTTCGCGTTGCTTCGAATTAAACCACATAATCCACCGCTTGTGCGGGCCCCCGTCAATTCCTTTGAGTTTCAACCTTGCGATCGTACTCCCCAGGTGCAATACTTATTGTGTTAACTCCGGCACGCAGGGGGTCAGTCCCCGCACACCTAGTATTGATCGTTTACAGCGTGGACTACCAGGGTATCTAATCCTGTTTGCTCCCCACGCTTTCGCGCCTCACCGTCAGTTGTCGTCCAGTCATCCGCCTTCGCCACTGGTGTTCCTCCTTATATCTACGCATTTCACCGCTACACAAGGAATTCCGATGACCTCTCCGATACTCAAGAAAAGCAGTTTCAAATGCAGTTTGGAGGTTGAGCCTCCAGATTTCACATCTGACTTGCCTTCCCGGCTACACGCCCTTTACACCCAGTAAATCCGGACAACGCTTGCCACCTACGTATTACCGCGGCTGCTGGCACGTAGTTAGCCGTGGCTTGTTTTCAGGGTACCGTCTTCTACTCTTCCCCTGTCAAAGAAGTTTACAACCCGAAAGCCTTCTTCCTTCACGCGGCGTTGCTGGGTCAGACTTGCGTCCATTGCCCAATATTCCCCACTGCTGCCTCCCGTAGGAGTCTGGGCCGTATCTCAGTCCCAATGTGGCCGGTCAACCTCTCAGTCCGGCTACTGATCGTCGCCTTGGTGGGCCGTTACCTCACCAACAAGCTAATCAGACGCGAGGCCATCTTTCAGCGATAAATCTTTGACATATCGACCATGCGGTCAATATGCATCATGCGGTATTAGCAGTCGTTTCCAACTGTTGTCCCCCTCTGAAAGGCAGGTTCCTCACGCGTTACTCACCAGTCCGCCACTAAGCATTCCCTTCCGTTGTCCGAAAACTCCTTCAGGGGTGCTCCGTTCGACTTGCATGTGTTAAGCACGCCGCCAGCGTTCGTCCTGAGCCAGGATCAAACTCTCTATAAATTCGTATCAACACAGGCCGTGGCCTGAGCTAATCTTGACTTACAGAGCTATTTCCATAGCTTCTTGTTTTTCGCTCCGCGTTCGGGTAATTGACTAAACCCCTACTTGCAAAGCCTTTATCGGCGCGCACCGTGATTTCTCACAAGTGCGCTTACCGTCTGGTGCTTTCTTTTCGTTACGTTGTTTAATTTACAAGGTGCACGCCTCACCGGCGGAACATTGCTATTATACCCCATCTCCCCCACTCTTGTCAACCTCTTTTTTCAGCTGCTGCAAGGCTTTGCGGGATCGGTCCACAGTGTTCCGTGTGGGATAGCTTGATTAGGATACCAAAGGTTTTTACAAAAGTCAAGCCTCTTTTTTCATTTTTTACACTTTTTGCTCAGATTTGTGTAAAAGGCCCTCTTTTTTATGAAAAACACCGGAAGGGCATTCAGCTGCTGCGGCAGCCTCCTGCCCCTCCATAAGCAAATCTGATTACTTTCCTTCTTTCTGGCAGCCGACGCAGGAGGCGCAGCCGTGAGAACATTCCCAGAGGTGATCCGCCACAGGTGCCCACTTCTCCGCTTTCTCCCTGCATTTTTCTGTAAGGTCATGGACATCCTCCGGGTCCTGGAGGTCTGTGGAATGGGCGCCGGAGCTCTCCACCATTTGGGTTAGGCGGCCCGGATTGTCCAGCAGCGGGCAGGGGCGCAGATGGTTTTCATTGAAGGGCTGGTTGTTGTGATAAGCCATGAACATAGGGGACCGATAGGCTTCTATCAGTGTCTTCTCCCGGATGTTGGAGTCGGAATAGTGGATAAACGCACAGGGCTCGATGTCGCCGTTGGCGTTGATGTGGAGGTAACAGCGGCCGCCGGCAATGCACCCCTGCACGTATTCCCCATCGTTCCAGAAGTCCATGGTGAACAACGGCTTGGTCTTTCTAAACTCCCGGATGCGGCGGTACATAAACTCCCTCTGCTCCGCAGTGGCCATCAGATCGGTGGGGGCCCCCACTCCAACGGGCATATAGGTGAAAAACCAAGCGAATTTCGCGCCCCACTCCACCATGGCGTCAAAATACTCCTCCGAGCCGATCATCTTATAATTCCTGCTGGTATAGCAGCAGGAGACGCCAAAGGGCAGCTTTTTCTCCCGCAGGATCTCCGTGCCGCGGCGCAGCTTTTCAAATGTTTCCTTCCCCCGGCGGAAATCCGTGTCCTCTTCAAACCCCTCCACGGAGATGGCCGGCACAAAATTCTTGACCCGCAGCATCTCATCGGCAAATGCCTCGTCGATCAGCGTGCCGTTGGTAAAGGCCAAAAACTGGCAGTCGGAGTGTTTGTTGCACAGCGCGATGAGATCGTCCTTTCGGACCAGGGGCTCGCCGCCGGAGTAGATGTACATATAGGTGCCAAGGGCCTTGCCCTGCTCGATGATGGAGTCCAGCTCATCAAAGGACATGTTCATCCGATTGCCGTACTCCGCCGCCCAACAGCCGGTGCAGTGCAGGTTGCAGGCGGAAGTGGGGTCCATCAAAATGGCCCAGGGGATATTGCATCCGTATTTTTCCCGGTTTTCCGTCAGTTTTGGATTGGAAATCATATTGGCGTTCACCACAAAATTGGTGAAAAGCGTCTTGCGCACCTCACTGTCCACGTCGGTCCACAGACTTTTGGCCAGTTGGAACCAGTTGTTGTCCGGGTCGGAGAGCGCCTGGCGGACCGGACCCAGCTGGCGGGCAATCCCACCGTCCTGATCCAGCTTCTCTGCCAGATCCAGCATTTTGGGGATGTTATTCTCCGGGTCCCGGTCCAGATATTCATAGGCCTTGTTCAGGGAGAGTTTTTTAATGGCATTGGTGAGGTTCATACCGCCACATCCTTTCTCTTTTCTAAGTCCAGATATATCCCACCGCCCATAAAATGAGTATAGTCAAAACCCCCAATCTGTCCAAAATTCCGACACCTGCCGAAAAAAGGCGGAACCCATCGCAAGATTGCGATGGGCTCCTTCCAAACGGCACGCCATTATTTTTCCTCAAAGTTTTTCAGCATCAGTCTCAGGCTCCCGTCCACAGCCCGCTCAAACTTCTCCAGCCGCAGCAGCTGGGACCGGCGCATACCGGTTTCAATCCAGTTGCACATGAGGCCGGCGGCCCCCCTGGTGCAGAGGTCCGTCACAAATTCCCGGTTTTCCAGGGAGACCTTAACGCCTTCAGCCTGCTCCTCCACGACGGCCGCCACATAGGGGCGCATCGCCTTGTTTACGTACCGGGTCACTTCCCCGTGGGAGACGGAGTTATATACGTTCAGGATCAGGGCCCGGTTCTGGGTCAGGTGATCTGCGAGGCGGTAGAGCACCTCGCTCCAGCTGCTGTAATTGATCTCCTCCCTGGCAATTTCGGCAAGTTCCTCCCGAAAAATCCATTCCACCAGGTCGTACACATCGTGAAAGTGGTAGTAGAAGGTCTGGCGGTTCACGCCGCAGTCCTCCACAAGGTCTTTCACCGTGATTTTATCCAGGGGACTTTTCGCCAACAGCTTTTTCATGGAGTCTGCAAGGGCCCTCTTTGTGGTCTGCGCCATAAAATCCTCCGTTCCCACCGCCGCTTTTCCTGTTCCTTTTTATTTTATAATTGTATTTGTGTATAGTATAGCTGATTTTCTTAACGGAAAACAGCGGTATTTTTCACAAGATTTTAACGCCCGCCCTGCCGCTTTGCCTGCCGGGGACCGCGCAAAACATCCGCGGAGGTGTCCTCCGCGGATGTTTGTACTCAGCCCAAAAGGAGAGGCTGAATCTGGCGGCCCCGCATCGCCTCTTCCACCGTGGCGGATATCAGCGTGAAATCCGCCATCAGCGAACAGGGCTTTGACAGGGCGTTGTCCTGCCCAAAGGGCACAAAGTAATAGTTTTTCCGCACCAGCAGCTCGCCGATGTTTTTCGCGCCGCCGGACAATCCGTCGTTGCTTGCCATGGCGATGACCACAGGGCGGCCGTTGCGCAAATGTGCCTTTGCCGCCATGGTGACGGCGGTGTCCGTAATGCCGTTGGCCAGTTTGGCAATGGTGTTTCCCGTGCACGGTGCAATCACCAGCACATCCAGCAGGCCCTGAGGGCCGATGGGCTCCACCGACGGAATATCCTTCCAGGCCTTTGTGCCGGTGATTGCCTCCACTTTTTCCACAAAGGCCTCGGCCTCGCCGAACCGGGTATCGGTCGCCGCGCTGATCTCCGACAAAATGGGGATGACGGTGGCGTACTCCCGGGTTATCTGTTCCAGCTCACTAAGTATTCGGTCATGGGTGCAGAAGGAGCCGCAAATTGCGAACCCCACTCGTTCCGTTTTCAAACGGTCTCACCTCGTTCTTCGAGAATATGATATACCGCATCCCGGATCGCGGCGGCAGCTGTCTCCGGCGCAGCTTTTCCCGGCAAACCCCGGGCCCACAGGAATGGGATCCCCAGCTCCTCCGCCGCCGCGCCGTCGATCCCCTGCCGGGAGGCAAGGTCTATGCACAGGCACTTCGGCGGCAGCTGCCGCAAAAGGCCGCGATTCAGGATGAGAGAGGGGGCGGTGTTGAATATCAGCCGGGGATTTCGAAGCTTTCCCGTCAGGTCTTCTGTGGAAATGGCCTTCATGCCGTCTGCCAGGGCCCAGGAGCGGGCCGCATAGCTTCTTGCCGCAACTGTGACGGAGGCGCCCAATCCACGGAGCCGGCGGGCAAGGAGCTTTCCGATCCGGCCGTAGCCGATCACTATGCACTCCGTGCCCCACAATGTAACAGGCAAGTGCTCCATAGCCAGCTGGAGCGCTCCCTCCGCGGTGGCAACCGCATTGATCACCGTGAGCTCCTCACGAAGAAAATAATCCTCCAGTTCCAGTCCCTGTTCTTTCGCACCCTGTATGGCTTCGGGTCCGGCCTGGCCGGCGCAGATCAGTTGGGACGGTGTTAAAACACGCCACAGCTGCGCAAGCGCAAGCGTTTCCTTGGTGCAGTTAAGCATGCCTCTCTCCCGGGACAGCGGCAGCGGCAAAAGCACGCACTGTGCCTCCGCAGTCTCTTTCAGGGCACCGGCGTCACAATCCGGTACCCCCCATGTAATCACTTGATGTCCGTCCTCTGCTATCAGCCGCGCGAGGCAGGTTTGCCGCGTATCTCCGCCAAGCAATGCAAATGTCCGTTTCATTCAACTCCCCCTCTGCCTTTATGCTATGCCCCGGCCCATGGGAGGGTGATTGATTGCTTCCGGATTTTGTGGTATGATCCCGGGGAACGCAAGATTCATTCTATGGAGGATTTTTATGAGCAGATACCCTTATCTTTTGTTGGACGCGGACCACACGCTTTTCGACTTCAACCGCGCCGACCGTCTGGCCTTTTCCGCCACCAGCCGCTACGGCGGTTTTCCCGACACCCAAGAGATGTATGAGGCCTTTTCCCGGATCAACCAGGGTCTCTGGAATCAGTTCGATCAGGGTCTTATCACCAAGGAGTTTCTGGTGGTGGAGCGATTTGTCCGCTTTCTGAAAGCCATCGGATCCAGCGCCGACCCGGAGGGCTGCAACAGCGTCCAGTTGGAATCCCTGAGCCGCGGTTCCTTTCTCCTGCCCCACGCGGAGGAGGTCTGCCGAACTCTCTCCCGGACCCACCAGCTCTATATCGTCACCAACGCCGTGGCCTCGGTGCAGAAAGGACGCCTCTCCGGCAGTGCCATTGCGCCGTACATAAAAGCCGCCTTTATATCAGAGGAGGCCGGCGCCGGCAAGCCGGACCCGGCCTATTTTGACTATGTCTTCTCCCGCATCGACGGCATTACCCGGGAAAACTGCCTAATGGTGGGCGATTCCATCGCCACGGACATCCGGGGCGCCAACAATGCCGGGCTCCCCTGCTGCTGGTTCAACCCCAATGGGCTGAAGCCTCCGGCGGACCTGCGGATCGACTATACCATCTCCGATCTGCGGGAGCTCTGCCAGATCGTATGAACAATGCCGGCGCCCTTTCCCGGGCGCCGGCATTTATTCAAAAAGAGCCGTCCTTTTGTCCGCTCTTCCCCCGCCGGGCGATGTCCAGCAGCTCCCGGCGGTCGTTTGCCCTGACGCCGTCCACCACCAGGTCCAAAAGGTGCTCCAGCTCCCGGCCGATCTCCGTCCCCCGGTAGCCCAGCTCCATCAGGTCCCGGCCGTTGACCGCCAGCTGCCGCAAAGACAGGCACCTCCCCTGCCCCACCAGTCTGGCGCAGAGTTCCTCCGTCCTGTCTATCTCTGTTTGAAAGGCCTGGCTGGCCTGGGCCATATTGTCCGCCCGCTTCACCTGGAGCAGCAGGCGGAACCTCTCCTCCCCCAGCTTCCGCAGCGCCCGGGCAACGCCTTTCTCCGTGCGGGGAATCACCCGGTCGTGCCACTCCACCAAGGTGAGAATCAGCTCCCGGCGCTCGTTGTCCATCTTCAGCCGGCGCGCTATGGCTTCGGCCATCTCCCGGCTGAGCCGGGGATGGCCGTAAAAGTGCCCGATCCCCTTCTCATCTACTGTAAAGCTTTTTACCTTCCCAATATCGTGCAGCAGCATGGTATAGCGGAGGACCGCCTCGGGAGGGACGGCCTCCATGGCACGGATGGTGTGCTCCCACAGGTCATAGCAGTGATGGGGGTTTCGCTGGTCAAAGCCCACCATGGGCCCGATTTCCGGCAGGAAAACCGCCAGCACATCGGGATACTCCCGTAAGATCGGGGCCATGTGCTTCCCGCAGATGAGCTTGGTGAACTCCGTATAAATCCGCTCCGCCGCAATGGCGCGCAGCCGTTCCCGGTCGCGCCGGAGGGCGTAGGAGGTCTCCCGTTCAATGGTAAAGCCCAGGACCGCGGCAAAGCGCAGCGCCCGCATGATCCGCAGCGCATCCTCCTCAAACCGGCGCTCCGCCTCCCCCACGCATCGGATGATCCCCCGGCGCAGGTCCTCCCGGCCGCCCCAGCAGTCCACGATGGTCCCGTCCGCATTCATGGCCATGGCGTTCACCGTAAAGTCCCGCCGGGCAAGGTCCTCCCTCAAAGAGGCGGTGAAGGTCACGTGTTCCGGGTGACGGCCATCCAGATACGCCCCATCCCGCCGGAAGGTAGTCACCTCAATGCTCCGACCGCCGCTGCGGACGGTGACGGTGCCGTGCTTGACGCCCGTGGGGATCGTTCTGCCGGGAAAAATCCGCTCCACCTGCTCCGGCAGGGCGCTGGTGGTCACATCCCAGTCCTGGGGCTCCGCGCCCAAAAGCGCGTCCCGAACGCAGCCGCCCACGCACCAGGCCTCATATCCGGAACGGGAGAGTCTTGCCAGCACCTCGGCAACATCCTGTGGAATCACTTTCTTCACCTGCCCATAGAGATTATTGGTTGCACTTGATAGGAGGATGGATTATAATAAAGCGATTTGAAATTGTTTCCTTTCCTCATAAAAGGGTAAACTGAGTCTAAGGAAATTATACACAATCGTCCGGCGGTTTGCAATTGCCGCCGGTAATCGGGAAAGGGCTGTCTGCATGATGAATAATCCGAAAAACGTACGCGAATACCTGCGGCCCGGCCTGCGGGTTCATCTGGCCGGGATCGGCGGTGTGTCCATGTGCCCTCTGGCGGAAGTGCTTCGCGGGATGGGCCTGGCAGTCCAGGGCTCGGACATGGCGGAGGGCGATTTGGTCCGTCACCTGCGTACCCTTGGAATTCCCGTCGCAATCGGCCACAGCGCGGAAAACTTGGGCGAATGCGACTTTGTGATCCGCAGCGCCGCCATTCACGACGACAATCCCGAGATTTCCGGCGCCGTGGCCCGGGGAATCCCGGTCTATGAGCGGGCCCAGGCCTGGGGCGCCATCATGCAGCACTATCCCAACGCCCTGTGCGTGGCGGGCACCCACGGCAAAACCACCACCACCTGCATGTGCACCCATGTCTTCATGGCCGCCCAGTCGGACCCCACGGTCATGATCGGCGGCACGCTGCCTCTGCTCCATTCCGGCTACCGGGTGGGAAAAGGCGATACCATCATCCTTGAGTCCTGCGAATACTGCAACTCCTTTCTCTCTTTCTACCCCACCGTGGCGGTGATTTTAAATGTGGAGGCCGACCACTTGGACTTCTTCAGGGACCTTGAGGACGTGGAGCACTCCTTCCGGCGCTTCGCGGAGCTGGTTCCTCCCTCCGGCTACGTGGTGGCCAATGGCGACGACCCGGGCGTCAGGGAGTCCCTCCGGGAGCTGGATCGTCCGGTCTTCACCTTCGGCCTGGGCGCCGGCGCCGACTGCGCGGTCGAAAATCTCAGCGAGATTGAGGGCCGCCCGGTCTTTGATGTAACGGTCCAGGGTCGCCATTACGCCCACGTGGAGCTCCATGTCTACGGAAGACACAACATCTACAACGCCCTGGCCGCAGCGGCCGCGGCGTATGTCCTTGGACTGCCCGCCTCAGCGGTGGAAGAGGGCCTCTCCGCCTTCACCGGCGCCGGACGCCGGTTCGAGTACAAGGGCCGCTACCACGGGGCGGACGTTTATGACGACTACGCCCATCACCCAGGAGAGCTCCATGCCCTGCTCACCACCGCCAGTGGTCTGGGCTACCAGCGGATCATCTGCGCCTTCCAGCCCCACACCTACTCCCGCACCCACGCCCTTTTTGACGAATTTGTCCAGGAGCTGAAGCTGCCGGACGTGGCGGTGCTGGCTGAGATTTACGCGGCCCGGGAGAAAAACACCATCGGCATCTCCTCCGCCGACCTGTGCCGGAATATCCCCGGTTCCGTCTACTGCTCCACCCTGGATAAAGTGGCTGACGCACTGGAGGAGCTGGCCCGCCCCGGAGACCTGATACTGACCGTGGGGGCGGGGGACATCTACCGGGCCGGAGAAAAATTGTTGGAGAGGGATTGACAATGTACGTTACAAAAGCCTTTGAAAATACCCCCCCTGAGGGAGAGCTGCTGCCTCAGGAGCGGTCGGCCTTTGACCTGCTGCACCAGCTTAATATCCCCTACGTCCGGGTCTCCAGCGAAAGCGCCGACACCATGGAAAAGTGCGCCGAGGTCAGCCGGGTCTTAGGCGTGCCCATCTGCAAAAACCTCTTTTTGTGCAACCGGCAGAAGACGGAGTTCTACCTGCTGGCCATGCCGCCGGAAAAGCCCTTTCACACCAAGGACCTGTCCCATCAGATCGGCTCGGCCCGGCTCTCCTTTGCGCCGGAGGAGATGCTCTGGGAGCTGCTCCACGTCACCCCCGGCTCCGCCACCATCTTAGGACTGATGCACGACCGCGGCCACCGCGTCCGATTGCTGATGGACCGGGAGACCTATGAATCGGAATACATCTCCTGCCACCCGTGCATCTGCACGTCCTCTTTGAAACTCAGGACAAGTGATATTCTGAATGTATTCCTGCCCTACACCGGCCACGAGCCCACCATTGTGGACCTGTAGCGCCGTCGGATTGCTCTGTGGTTTCCGCCGCCCGGGAAGGCGCCTCCGCCGCGGAGGACCATCAGAATCCGCTTCCATGGATTCTCCATGTTCCCCGGCCCGGGCCCCTTGTCAGCCTCAAGGCAATCAGCCTTCCCGCACTTGATCAAACATACGCGCCGTCTCCGGTCTGGACTCCGGAGGCGGCGCTTTTTGCTGCAAAAAGCGGGGTAAACGCGTAAATCTTCCATCAAACCGGCCCAACGTCACAGTTTGCATCTGGTTCTTGACAACGCGCCTCCCATACTGTATACTGTTTAAAAACAGTATACAGTATGGAGAAAAGAGGATGAGCATGGCGACAAATACAACCTCTGTAAAAGAGGCCATCAAGGATCTCATTGTGAAAAACCGCTGGAGTGTGGGAACCCGGCTCCCCAGTATACGGGAGCTCTCTGACCAGCTCCAGATCAATAAAAGCACGGTCCACACCGCCTATAAGCTTTTGGAGGAGGAACACTGGATCACCATTAAGCATGGCGACGGAGCCTATGTGGCAAGCTGCAGCGAGGAACTGGACCAGGATGAGTCCATTTGGGATGGCGTGCGGCGTTATGTGACTACCGCCCGGCTGATGGGCCGCTCCATGGAGGAGGTGCAGCAGACGTTTGCCGGCGCCATAGGCGATGTCTACCGCAAGCCTCTGATGCGGATTGCTTTCGTGGAGTGCAGCCCTTACGATCTGGAGGGTATCTGCAACGAGTTGCGGGTCAAGCTTCCCATTGAGGTCACACCGCTGCTGGTGGACGATGTGCTGCAAAAGCCGGAACTGCTCTCTGAGTTTTCTCTGGTCTGCACCACCTATTACCACATCCAGGAGCTGCTCAGCCTCCAGGCGCAGTATCCGGGTAAAATTCTTGCCATGCACCACTTACCCAATGCCAAATCCGTCTCCGAGGTGACGGCCTACAGCAAGAGCGCCCGGGTGGGCCTGGTGGCCAGCAACCAGCAGACCCTTTCCCTGCTGCGCGGATTTCTGCTCATGTACGGGTACACCCATGTCCAGGGCGTATGCGATTTGGATGATCCCCATGCTTTGGAGCAGGTCTTCGCTGCAAGCGATGTGGTGGTGGCCAACTATGCCGCCGTCTCTGCTCTTCATGGGATTGCGTGTGCAGTGCCTGTTATCACCATACAGTTCCACGTAGATGAAGATTCCATCGAGCATCTACGCAGCACCCTGGCCGCGCTGTGAGGCGCCTGCCCAATTCCACTCAACCAGACCTCCGGAGGTGATGCCATATTTTCCTGGGTTTACAGCGGATTTGAGACTATACCATCTAAACAACAAGGAGGTCTTGAAAATGAGAAAGAAGTTATTTTCCCTTGCTATGGTTCTCCTTTTGGCACTTTGCGCGGGCTGCGGCGCGACAGGCGGCGCGCCGGCTCAGAGCACGCCGTTGAATAACGGCGCAGAAGACGGGCAAGGCACCGCTCCGGACTATGTGCTGAAGCTTGGCACTCATCTCAACGTAGGCAGTATCGGCGACATCACCTCCAACGATTTTGCCGGCTTGCTGGCGGAAAAAACCGACGGCCGCGTCAGGGTGGATGTCTTTTCCGGTGCCCAGTTGGGTCAGGAGTTTGAGGCGGCCGAGGCGGTGATGATCGGCTCTATGGATTTGACTTATGTCAGCACCACCGCCTACAACGACGTTGTGGACGGATTCGCCGTGGACTGCCTTCCCTTTTTGTTCGACAGCGATGAGGAATTCTACTACATCTTCAATGAGTCCGAGGTGGGGGAGGTCCTGGGCTCCAACATGATTGACCGGGGCGCCCGCATCCTGACCTGGATTCCCTGCGGATTCCGCCAGATGTACTTCTCCGGCAGGGAAATTACCTCCTTCACTCAGATCGAGGGTATGAAAATCCGCGCCCCCGAGAGCATGCTCTACCTTGAAATGCTGCGCGCCATTGGCGCCAATCCCATTTCCGTCACTTGGGGCGAGACCTACAGCGCCCTGCAGACCAGCCTGGCCGAAGGGTGCGAGTGTCCCTACACCTCCATTACCGACGCCAACATGCAGGATGTGGTCAAGTACGGTCTGATCACCGACCATATGATCCTGTGCCAGGCCGTGGTGATCAACGAGGCCCTGTTCCAGTCATTCCCTTCCGATATCCAGCAAGCGGTTCTGGACGCGGGCCGGGAGGCCGGTGAAAACGCCTTCGCCCGCGTGAAGGACCAGGTAGCGGACGCCCGCAAAAAAATTGAGGACTCCGGCGTGGTCCTTCACGAGCTGCCCGACGGAGAGCTGGAGCAGCTGCAGGAGCGTATGGCTCCTGTCCGGGAAAAGTGGATTGGGGATGACCCGGTTCGTCAGGAAATCGTGGACCTCATCCTGAAGGTGAAAGAAGAGTATAAAGCCATGTGACGCACCAAGGCCCTGGCCGCAGCAACGGCCAGGGCCGGGTAAGGAGAGAATAGTATGAAGCTTCTTAAAAAATTTGCGGCCGGCTTCTACCGCGCTCTGGATTTTCTCACCAATTTTACCCTTGTTGCGCTGTTCGCCGCCCTTGTGTTGATCCTGGCCGCCGAAATTATAGGCCGCGCGCTGTTTTCCTTTTCCTTTATCTGGAGCCAGGAAATTGCCAAATACCTGTTTGCATGGATCGTCTTCATCGGCTCCGGCGCAGCATTTGCAAAAGGTGGCCACCTGGCAGTGGACGTGCTGCTCAATAAATTCCCAGTCAAGCTTAAATTCGCGCTGAGCCTGATTTTTTATCTCATGATGCTCCTGTTTTTGGCCGTCATTTTGAAGACCGGTCTGGATTACTCGGCGCTCAACTACTCCAAGCCGCTCTACAGCACTTATGCCACCAATCTTGGCGTCATCTATCTTGGGCTTCCCATTGGATGCGGCATCATGATCTTAAACATCCTGCGTGAGCTCTGCAAAATGCTGAAATACCGCACCGCCTATTTTGACCAGAAGGGAGATGTCTTCTGATGCTGATAATGTTCCTTGCCTTCGCCATCTTTCTGGCGCTCGGCATGCCGGCGGCTTTCTCCATGGGCATCTCCGGTCTGATCGGCATTTTCACCTTGGACGGCGTGGCTTCCGTTGTGATTCCCCAGAAAATTTTCATGGCGCTTAACTCCTTTCCACTGCTGGCGGTTCCCCTGTTTGTGCTGACAGGCGAAATTATGAACACCGGCGGCATCACGCGACGAATCGTATCGTTTTGCAACTCCATGCTGCGGCACTGGCGCGGCTCGCTGTCCCACGCCAACATTGTCACCAGTATGCTTATGGCCGGCTTTTCCGGCTCCGCCACCGCCGACGCGGTATCCGTGGGGGCCATCATGATCCCCGCCATGGTGGAGGACGGCTATTCCCCTGAATATTCCGCCGGCGTGACGGCCGCCTCCTCCTGCATTGGACCCATCATACCGCCCAGCATCATCATGGTTCTCTACGGCGGCATCACAGGACTGTCCATTGGAAAACTCTTCATGGGCGGAATCGTGCCCGGAGTCCTTATCGGCCTTTCCCAGATGCTCATAACGGTGTACTTTGGAAAAAAGCTGGGCTGGCCCAAGTATCCCCGCTCCACATGGGCGGAAAAATGGACGGCCACAAAAAGCGCCGTCTGGGCCCTGTTCGCCCCGGTTATCATCATCGGCTCCATGCTCAACGGCATCTGCACCGCCACCGAGGCGGCCACCATCGCTGTGATGTACTGTCTCTTTGTCAGCATTGTCATTTACCGGGACATGTCTTTGAAAGACATTCCAAAGATACTGCTGCGGGCCGCTCTGAACACGGCGGTTCCCTGCCTGATTATCAGTTTCGCCTCCCTGTTCGGCTTTGTCATCACCCGGGAGAATTTCGCCAGCATTCTGGTGGGCTTCCTCTTCCGCATTTCCACCGACCCCAATGTGGTCATGCTGCTGGTCATCGTGCTGCTGATGATTGTGGGGCTGTTTGTGGACGGCACCGTGGCGCTGATAACCTTTGCGCCTATCCTCTTCCCCCTGGGAGAAACCATGGGCTTCTCTCCCATCCACTTCGCCCTGATCATTCTGATGGTCATCATGATCGGGACAATTACCCCGCCGGTGGGGCTGCAGCTGTATGTGGCCGCCTCCATTGCCAAGGTCCCGGTCACCAAAGTGGTCATCTGGCCCTTTGTCATCGCCATGCTGGCCGTCGTTTTCCTTTGCGCCTACGTTCCGGCCATTGTCACCTTTGTCCCCGGCCTGTTGATGCCATAGCACAGCCAAAACTACAGGGCCCGGCCCTGAACTACAATCTGGAGGTTCTGTCTATGTATCATCCGCGCTACGAAAAGCTCAAGCGTCAAATGGAGGCCGATGGTCTGGATCTTGTCATCGCCTGTTCTCCGGAGAACTCCTATTACTTTATGCAGACCTACATTGTAACGCAGACCACGCTGCGTGACAGGCTGGGGCTGGGACTCTTTCCCCTGGACGGCGAGCCCGCTTTCGTCGCCTGCAGCGTGGAGCGGTCCATTGCAGAGGCGGAGTGCTGGATCAAGGACAAACGCTACTATACGGAATTTGTCCAGTCCCCCATGGAACCTGTTATCCAGATTCTGCGGGAAAAAGGCTTTGCCCGCAGAACCATCGGACTGGAAATGGATTACCTGACCACCCGTTTCTACCGGGAACTGACCGAAGCCCTGCCGGAGGCCACGTTTGTCTCCTGCACCAATACGCTGAAAAAAGTCCGCATGGTCAAAGAGCCCCTGGAAATCGAGTGCCTGTCCCGAGCCGCCCAGGGCATTTGTCAAGCGGTGGAGAAAGCCTTCTCCGAAACTTCCGTGGGCGACACAGAGCGCATGCTTGACCACCGGATCAAGCGGAATCTTTTGGACCTGGGCGCTCAGGACTTCACCTTCTATTGCATGGGCACGGGAGAGAAATCCCTGTTGGTCCATGCCCTTCCGGACGACACTGTTTTCACGCAGGGCGAGGTGATGCGCATGGACTACGGCGCCCGCTTTTCTCTGTACAACGCGGATTTGGCCCGGACCGCGGTGATCGGGCCGGGCTGCCGCAAGCACATTGAGATTTTCCAGCGGCTGTGCGAGGTATATTATGAGGTGGTTTCCACCATGCGTGCCGGCGTCTCCACACGTGAGCTTTTCGATCTGTGCAAAACAAGGTGCGCCGCCGCCCGCCTTCCCTTTACCATGCCCCACATCGGACACTCTCTGGGCATCGACCTCCATGAAGAACCCATGCTCTCCCCGTCTCAGGAATTCATTTTACAGGAAAACATGGTGTTCAATGTGGAGCCGCTGATCACCTGTGACGGGCGGCTGTACCACATTGAGGATACCATCCTTATTAAAAAGGACGGCTATGAAGTGCTCAGCCAGCCTCAGTTCAATCCTCACATTCTATATATCCGATGAATTTCTCCCGCCTCGGGCGGCGCCTGTCCCCAATGTCCGCGCATTTAAGATCGAAAAAAAGCCCCGCAGCTTCCGCTGCGGGGCTTTTTTCTTCCTTCCGGCCCAGAGCGCGGCGCTCCTTTGACTCAACAGAGGGCCTATTTCACCAAATCGTCCAGTGAAAACCGCCGGACCTTTCCCGGCGGGTCCAGGCTCTTTGTGGCCACGCCGGCCACAAAGCCCTGGAAGGTCTCCACAAAGTAAAAGTGCTCGCCCGGCATAAGCTCCGTCTCCGCCCCAAGCAGCATCCCAACCCCGCTGCCGGAGCGCTTGGCCCTGGCTTCCCGCCGGACCCAGCTCTCAAAAAAGGCCTTTTCCGTGGCCACGCCGGCCAGGCGCTGCACGGCCCGCTGGCTCACCGGGCGGATTCGCTCGATGTCCACGCCCAGTGGGCGGTCATGGAGCCCTACCAGCACGGCCCCCCGGGTGTGGCTGAGGTTGAAGTGGACGGTTGGAAACTGGGGGAAGAAGGGTTTTCCCATGGACTCAAGGCCGATCTCCGGCAGCTCTTTCCAACCCAACTTCTCATAGAGGGCATAGCGCAGCAGCATATAGGCGCAAAGCGGCTCACGCCGCCGCTCCCGTTCCCGGATGCGCAGCGCCCGCTCCCGCCGTTCCGGCGGCATCAGCGACAGCAGGTCCGCCTCCTCCTTTTCGGTCAGCGGGCGCGTCAGCTCAACGGCCCACAATTCCATGTCCACAGCTTTCCCCCCTTTTTTCGGCTTTATTTTACAACCAACCGGCCGCTCTGTAAAGTAAACTTACTGTAAACAGCCCCAATCTGAGCTCCCACTCCTTTTTTTCGAAAATTTTCAGAAAAAAAGAGGATTTTTTTATTTTATGGGGTATATCATATGTGAATCCTTCGATAAGAGGGACTTTTTGCCGTATAATTCAGGCTGAATTGGGCGAAACTCATGGAAAGGAGGCGGCAAAATGCCTTTTCCGCAGAGCTTTTTGGACGAGCTGATCGATAGAAGCGACATCGTGGATGTGGTGGGGAGCTATGTACAGCTGACCCGTAAAGGCAGCAACCTGTTCGGGCTGTGTCCATTTCACAGTGAGAAGACCGGCTCCTTTTCCGTCTCGCCGGACAAGCAGATCTACTACTGCTTCGGCTGTAAAAAGGGCGGCGGGGTGGTCAACTTCATTATGGAGGAGGAAAACCTCTCCTTCCCGGACGCTGTCCGCTTCCTTGCAAAACGCGCGGGCATGGAGGTGCCGGAGGAGGACGGAGACCGTGAGGCCGGCCGACGCCGGGCCCGGCTGCTGGACTTAAACCGGGAGGCGGCCCGGTTTTATTACCAGATGCTTCAGCAAAAAGAGGCAGAGGCGGTGGCCGCCTATCTCAGCCGGCGCCGGATCACCCGTGCCACCGCAGTGCGGTTCGGCCTGGGCGCCTCTTTGGATGAATGGGACGCCCTCACCCACGCCATGGGAAAAAAGGGCTACACCAAGACGGAGCTCCTGGCCGCCGGACTGGCGGTCCAGGGGAAGAACGGCGGCATCTACGACAAGTTCCGCAACCGGCTGATGTTTCCGGTCATCGACGTGCGGGGCGACGTGGTGGCCTTCGGCGGCCGGGTGATAGATCAGTCGGAGCCAAAGTATATGAACACCTCGGAAACAGCCGTCTACAGCAAACGGCGCCTTCTCTACGGGCTGAACCTGGCCAAAAAAACCAAACGGCCCAACATTATCCTCTGCGAGGGCAACATCGATGTGGTGATGCTCCATCAGGCCGGCTTTGACAACGCCGTGGCCTCCATGGGCACCGCCCTCACCGTGGAGCAGACCCGCCTCCTCTCCCGCTACACCAAGGAGCTGGTCCTCTGCTATGACAACGACGGAGCGGGCAGGATCGCCACGGAGCGGGCCCTCCAGATTTTGAACAACTCCGAATTCTCCGTCCGGGTGCTTCAGCTCCCGCGCCGTCTGAACAATGGGGAGTACGTCAAGCAGGACGCCGACGACTTTATCAAGTTTCAGGGAAAGGACGCCTTTGAGCGTCTGCTCTCCGGCAGCGAAAATGGCATGGAATTCCGCATGGCCCAGGTTGCCGCGAAATATGATTTAAATGACGACACGGCCCGGGTGGCCTACAGCGAGGAGATCAGCGCCCTGCTCTCCACTCTCTCCAACGCGGTGGAGCGGGAGGTCTACGCCGTCCGCGCCGCTGAGACTGCCCGGATATCCCCGGAAGCCATGCGCTCGGAGGTACAGCGCGCCCTGAAGCGGCGCCTGAGCCAGGAGAAAAAGGCCCAGCTCAAAAAGGAGCTCAATCCGGCCGCGGAGCTCCAGCCCCGCCAGCGCTCACTGCGTTATGAAAATGTCCGCTCCGCCCTTGCCGAGGAGGGGATTCTCCGGCTGCTGGCGCTGGACGACTCCCTGAAGCCGGAGGAGTTCTCTCTGCCGGAGGAGAGGTTTTCCTCACCGCTGCTGCGCCGGATCTACGCGGCGCTCAAAGATGCCAGGGCCCAGGGCAGGCCCCTGAGCATCGCCGCAATGGCCAGCGACCTTACGCCGGAGGAGATGAGCCATCTCACCGGCGTGATGCAAAAGCCGGAGGTCCTGGCCAACAGCGCCCAGGCGCTCCAGGACTACATACGGGTGGTCAATGATGAATATACCAAGCGAACCCGCCAGGCCGGTCTGGACCCCCTTCTGGCGGCGCAGGAAAAATACAAAGAGAAAAAGGGAAGGAAAGCGTAAATGACAAAGAAAAAAGAATCCGATCTTCTGACCGAGCAGGCGGACGCCATCCTGGCCGCCGCCGAGGCCGAGGACACAAAAAAAAATAAAGACGACTCCCCCGCACCCGAGGCCAAGGCCGCCCCTGGTCCGTTGGATGAAAAGCTGATCGCCTCCCTGCCTGCCGCCGCCGTCATTCAAAGCAGCGAAAAGCTGCGGGATTTGTTGGCCAAGGGCAGAAAGAAGGGCAAGTTAGAATCTGCGGAGCTGATGGAGGTCCTGGACGACATGGACCTGGACAGCGACCAGATGGATCACATCTATGATTCCCTGGAGACTCTGAATATCGAGGTGGGCAACGACGAGGACCTGCTCCCCGATCTGCCCGACGACGCGGAGCCTCCCATCGAGGAGATCGCTGAGATCGAGGAAGAGGAGCTGGTAGACCCCAATACCCTGGTGGACAGCTTCTCCATTGACGATCCGGTCCGCATGTACCTCAAGGAGATCGGCAAGGTTCCTCTGCTCTCCCCGGACGAGGAGGTGGAGCTGGCCCAGCAGATGTCCGACGGCAACGAGGCCGACCGGAAGCTCCAGGAGATGGACAAGGCCCGCAGGGCCGGCGAAGCCGTTGACGCGGAAGAGGAGGCCAGGCTGAAAAAAGTCAGCCGCACCGGTGAAAAGGCCAAGCAGAAGTTAGCGGAGGCCAACCTCCGTCTCGTGGTCTCCATCGCCAAGCGCTATGTGGGCCGCGGGATGCTGTTTCTGGACCTGATCCAGGAGGGCAACCTTGGCCTCATCAAGGCGGTGGAAAAATTTGATTACACCAAGGGCTACAAGTTCTCCACCTACGCCACCTGGTGGATCCGTCAGGCCATCACCCGCGCCATCGCCGACCAGGCCCGCACCATCCGCATTCCCGTACACATGGTGGAGACCATCAACAAGGTGATCCGCGTCTCCCGGCAGCTGCTTCAGGAATTAGGACACGATCCCTCCCCCATGGAGGTGGCGGCCGAGATGAACATGCCTGTGGAGAAGGTCCGGGAAATTCTGAAGATCGCCCAGGAGCCCGTGTCTCTTGAGACGCCAATCGGCGAGGAGGAGGACTCCCATCTGGGGGACTTCATTCCCGACGAGGGCGCCTCGGAGCCCTCTGAGGCCGCCTCCTTCACGCTGCTTAAGGAGCAGCTGGTGGATGTGCTGTCCACGCTGACGCCCCGTGAGGAAAAGGTTCTCAAACTGCGCTTTGGCATTGAGGACGGCCGCACCCGCACCCTTGAAGAGGTGGGTAAGGAGTTCAACGTGACCCGTGAGCGCATCCGTCAGATTGAGGCGAAGGCCCTGCGCAAGCTGCGCCATCCCAGCCGCAGCAAAAAGCTGAAGGACTTCTTGAACTGAGAAAAAGGCGCCGTTTCCGGGAAACGGCGCCTTCTCCCTGCCCCAACGGGCACCACCTAAATTTTACTGCGGAGAACGACCTATGAACAAATTAGCTGTCGGCATACTGGCCCACGTGGATGCGGGAAAGACCACGCTGTCGGAGGCGCTGCTCTACCGGAGCGGAGCTCTGCGCACCCTGGGCCGGGTGGACCATCAGGACGCCTTTTTGGATACGGATCACATAGAGAGGGAACGGGGCATCACCATCTTTTCCAAGCAGGCCATCCTCCCTTTGGAGGGTCTGGAGCTGACGCTGCTGGACACCCCGGGCCACGCCGACTTTTCCAGTGAAATGGAGCGGACGCTTCAGGTGCTGGACTATGCCATTCTGGTCATCAGCGGCACGGATATGGTTCAGGGCCACACCCAGACCCTCTGGCGCCTTTTGACCCGCTACCGCATTCCAACGTTTTTGTTTGTCAACAAGATGGACCTGGCCGGAACGGATCGCTCCGCCGTGATGGAATCGCTTAAGGGGCGGCTGAGCGAGAGCTGCGTGGACTTTTCCGAAAGCGGCGACTCCCTCTGGGAAAGCGTGGCCATGTGCGGTGAAGCAGCGCTGAGTCAGTATCTGGAACATGGCCAAGTGGAAGAGGCGGAGGTCGCCGCTCTGATCCGCCGCCGCCAGCTCTTCCCCTGCTACTTCGGCTCGGCGCTGAAATTGGAGGGTATCGACGGGTTCTTGGACGGCATCCGGCGCTTTGCCCGCCGCCCTGACTACAGCGCGGAGTTCGGCGCAAAGGTTTTCAAGATCGCCCGGGATCCTCAGGGGAACCGGCTGACCTATCTGAAGATCACCGGCGGCAGCCTGAAGGTCAAGGCCCTCCTTTCCGGAGGACAAAGCCCGGAAACCTGGTCGGAAAAGGTAGATCAAATCCGCATTTACTCCGGGGCCAAGTTCGTCCCCACGGAGGAGGCGGAGGCGGGGACGGTCTGCGCCGTGACCGGGCTGAGCCGCACCCGCCCCGGCGACGGCCTCGGAGCGGAGCCGCCCTCCCCGGAGCCGGTGCTCTCGGCGGTGCTGGCCTACAGGCTGCTGCTTCCCAAGGGGTGTGATCCCCACAGCGCCTGGTCCAGACTGGTCCAATTGGAAGAGGAGGACCCCCAGCTCCACATCGTCTGGAACGACCAGCTGCGGGAAATCCATCTTCAGCTGATGGGCGAAATCCAGCTGGAGATTTTAAAGCGGCAGATTTCAGAGCGCTTCGGCCTTTCGGTGGAGTTCGGTCCGGGCAGCATCGTCTACCGGGAGACCATCGCCGCGCCGGTGGAGGGCGTTGGGCATTTCGAGCCGCTGCGCCACTATGCGGAGGTCCACCTTCTTCTGGAGCCCGGTGAGCCGGGCAGCGGCCTTCATTTTGCCTCCGTGTGCGGTGAGGATGTGCTGGACAAGAGCTGGCAGCATCTGGTGCTCACCCATCTAAAGGAGAAAACCCACTTGGGCGTTCTCACCGGATCGCCCATCACAGACATGAAAATCACTCTTACCGCCGGGCGCGCCCACGTCAAACACACCGAGGGCGGCGATTTCCGCCAGGCCACCTACCGGGCTGTCCGTCAGGGGCTGATGGGGGCGCAGAACATTTTGCTGGAGCCCTGGTATGACTTCCAGCTGGAGCTTCCTGCCCAGTATGTGGGCCGGGCCATGTCCGACCTTCAGCGCATGTCCGGTCAGGTGGAGCCGCCCCAGGCCCAGGGTGAGGTCTCCCTTCTCACCGGCTGTGCGCCGGTCAGCAAGCTTCAGGGCTACGCCTCCCAAGTCACCGCCTATACCCGGGGTCTGGGGCGGCTGCTGTGCGACCTGCGGGGCTATCAGCCCTGCCACAACCAGGAGGAAGTGGTGGCCTCCATCGGCTACGACTGCCAGCGGGATGTGGACAATCCGGCCGACTCCGTGTTCTGCTCCCATGGCGCCGGGGTAGTGGTCAAATGGAACGAGGTGCCCGCCCGGATGCATCTGCCCAGCTTTCTGCGGCCCCAGCAGACGAAGACGCTTCCTCAGCGCAGAAGCGTATCCGCCGCCTATACCGGCTCTGCTCAGCAGGACAAGGAGCTGGCCGAAATTTTTGAGCGGACCTATGGTCCCGTGAAGCGCAGGGACCCCTTCCGAAAAGAACCACCCCAACCCGCTCCTCCGGAAAAGCGTCCCATCCGCCCGGCGGACAGCCGTCCGGAATACCTGCTGGTGGACGGATACAACATCATCTTTGCCTGGGACGAGCTGAAGGCTGTGGCCCAGGACAGCCTGGACGCCGCCCGGAAACTGCTGATGGACCTGCTCAGCAACTACCAGGGGTACCGCAAGTGCGTGGTCATCCTTGTCTTTGACGCATACAAGGTACCGGGCAACCCCGGCTCCGTCAGCCGCTACCACAACATCCACGTGGTGTACACCAAAGAGGCGGAGACGGCGGACGCCTACATCGAGCGCGTCACCTATGAGATCGGTCGGGAGCACCGGGTCCGGGTCGCCACCTCAGACGGACCCGAGCAACTCATCATCCTGGGCCATGGCGCCCTCCGGGTCCCGGCCAGTGCCTTCCACGCGGAGGTCGAGCAGGTGGAAGGTCAGATTGCCGCGATTTTGGAGCGAAACAACCGCCGGGAAAAGTCCCGGGCCATCCAGGCCGCGCTGGAGCGGGCGGAACAGGAGAAATAGCGTCTTTCCAATGGGTGGACGGCTCGGAGGCCAACACCGGTTCCATGCAAAAGCAAGAGCCCCTGGAATGCTCCAGGGGCTTCTTTTTTCGCTTGTATCACTCCCGCTCCAGATAGGACAGGATTCTGGCCGCCTCCTGCCCCGCCAGGGCATGCACGCCGTCGAAATCCACATAGGGGTTATAGACCGCCTCCAGGGCGTCATGGGACTTCTTTGCCTCCCGCAGCGCCTGAATCGCCTCCTCCCGCAGCAGTTCGACCATGCGGAGGGAGAATCGGAGCTGACTGCGGCTTGTGATCTCCGCCATGGAGTCCACCCGAATGCGCCGGTAAACCTGGCCCGTGTAAGGTTCCTGATCGTCTGAGGTGACAAAGGCCAGCCCCAGGTCGGGGATCAGCAGATGGCGCAGGGTTTTGGGATCCTCCGGGCTGGGGCAGGCAATCACATCGTGCCCTGACGCGAGGGCCGCCTGATGGAACCGCTCTATCATTCCGCCGGCCAGGTGGTAGTGATCTGTCAGCACATAGACTTTTGAACAAAGTTCCTCCACCGTGTCAAAGAAGCAAATGTGCCCCTTGTAGGTGACGCTGCCCAAAAAGCGCAGAGTGGTCTTCCCGACCCGGCCGTTTTTTTTGCGCAGCTCCCGGGCGATGATTCCCCGGGCGCGGCGCTCCGCCTTCACCTTGTTTAGACGAACCTGCTCCATGGCGTCGCATTCCACCTGGTGCGCGGCCTTCAGCCGCCGGAACGCCCGGGCGTAAGCCGCGTGGCACGCGTCGCTGTGGGCGATCACCTCGCTGCGGCAGGCCTTCGCGGCCTCTATGTCGTAGAACTGCCCCAAGTTGACATAACGGTCTACTGCCGCCGGATACTGTGCCTCGATCACGTGGGAGAGCGCAACCCCGGGACACTTTCCAACTGGGAACCCAGCGGCCGGAAAGGCGGCAGGTTTAAAATCTCCAGATGACTTTGACCTCCTGTCGGCCGGTTTCCGGGTCCCGTTCCCCGATTTCAATCTGTTCTATCAGCCGCACCACCAGTTCACGGGGAACCGTCTTCAGCTCCAGCAGCTCCCATGCCCGCTCCATCAGGTCCTCCCTGCCGGCGGGCGCCTCCTCTTCCATTTGGGAGAGCCGCTGTTCCAAGCGGCTTCTTTCCTTCTGAAATGCCTGATTCAGCTCTAAAAACTGCGCCTCGCTGAGTATGCCGGACGCCTTATCCAGATAAAGGCTTCTCATCGCCTGGCCGCGCCGCTCTATCTGGAGGGCCAGGGCCTTTTTCTCCTGCTCCAGCGCCTCCCGGCAGATGGAGGGATGGGGTGTAACCTCCAGTCTCTCTATGGCAGCGTACTTTCGGACATACTGGCGGATCCGGTCTAAAATCCCTTCGATGAGCGGTTCAAGCCGGATGGAGTGCCGGGTGCACTGTCCCCCTCCGGCGGCATAGCGCCCGCACCGGAGGTAATACGCCTTCGCCTGTCCCTTCCGCCCGCTTGAGGTTCTGCTCATAGTGCCGCCGCAGTCCATGCACTTCACCAGGGAGGACAGCAGGTGGGCCTCCCCCCTTCCGTCGGATCTGGCCCGCAGGCCCAGGCCGCGCTGGACATCGTCAAAAATGTTCCGGTCGATGATGGCCTCGTGGGTTCCCTCCACCCGGTACCACCGGTCCTTGGGCACGCTGAGAAGCTTTTTTGACTTATAGCTGAGTTTTTTTCGCCGCCCTTGGATCATGACGCCGGTGTACATCTCATTGCGGAGGATACGCCATACCGTTGTCTTGTTCCACAGGCCGTCTAACTTCTCCTCCGACCGATAACCAGCCGGACTCGGCGTCCCCCGCCGGTTGAGCAGCCGGGCGATCTCCTGGATGCCCCGGCCCTCCACGGACCAGAGAAAAATCTGGCGTACCACCGCAGCCGCCGGCGGGTCCACAAGGAGCCGGTTTCTGTCGTGTGGATCCTTTCGATAGCCGTAGAGCGCTGCCGCGCCGATGTACTGCCCTTCCCGCCTCTTCAGGTCCAGGACCATGCGCACATTTTCCGACAGATCCTCCAGATACCACTCATTGATGAGTCCGTTGATCTGGCGGGCCTTTTTGTTGCCCCGGACCTCGGTGTCCACGTTGTCGGCCACCGCGATGAAGCGGATGCCCCAGAGAGGAAAAAGGCCGTGAATGTACTTTTCCACCAGCTCCATGTCCCGGGTGAACCGGGACTGGCTCTTGCAGAGAATCACCTGAAAGCGCCCCTGCCGCGCGTCCTCCATCATCCGGTTAAAGTCCGGCCGCAGACCATCCGCGCCGGAGTAGTCCTCGTCGCAGTAGATCTGGTACACCTCCCACCCCCGCTCTAACGCATAGCGGACCAGGATGGACTTTTGGTTCTGGATACTTTCGGATTCGGTCTTTTTTTCCTCGTCCTCCTTACTCAGCCGGGCATAAACCGCGCAGAGCATCCGCTCCGCCTCCTCACTTGCGGCGCTGCGGCTCATCTGCTCAGCTCATCCCTGAGCCAACGCTCCACCTCCTGGCGGAGCCGCTCCCGCCGGGCGCTATCTTCATCGGACTGGAACTGCTCTTCCCATATGATGGTGGTTTCCTTCATGCAAATCGCCTCCACCAGAGCATATGCGCTCCCTTCCTCAGGATATGAAAAAGCAGATGTGCGGAGACTCCGCACATCTGCCATTTTTTATTTCTTTCGCTGACCGCTTATGGTCTGTTCAATGGCGCTTTCCATCATCTCCCGGGACATCTGACCGGAGACGTATCCGAATACATTTCCGTCAGAGTCGATGAGGAAAGTGGTGGGAAATGCCTGAATGCCGTAGTTGCCAAAGACCTGGCCTGTGGTATCCATCACCACCGGGAAGGTATAGCCTCCGTCCTTCAGGAACTGCTCCACCTCCTCCTGGGTCTTATCCTGATTATAGGGATACTCCTTGGACTTGGGATTGGCCACACCCAATACCACAATGTCCTCTTCGTTGCTGCCGTAATCCTCATAGAGCTCCTGAATCTCCGGCATCTCGCGCTGGCAGGGTCCGCACCAGGTGGCCCAGAAATTTAAAAACACGGTCTTGCCCTGATAGTCGGAGAGGGTATGCGTGTTCCCATCCTGATCCACAAGCGTGAAGTCCGGCGCGGCCACCGTGTCCTCTTGACCGGATTCCGGCGACACCTGGGAGGCGGACGGACTTCCGCTCTGCTGGGCTCCGCCGGTGGTGGAGAGATAGCCGGAGATGCCGTTCATAAAGCCGGTCATGGTCATGACTCCCATGAGGATCAAAAGCACCGCCCCGATCTTCACCGTGTAGCGCACCACCTGCTGGTGGTGCTTGAAAAAGCCCAGTACAGCCCCGGTAAAGAGTCCCACCGCCAAAAACGGAATCACAAAGCCCAGGGTATACACGCCGATGAGAAGGAATCCCATGCCGGCGCTGGACGCGGAGGAGGCCATCAGCAGCACGCTGCCCAGTGTGGGACCCACGCAGGGAGTCCAGGCAAAGCTGAAGGTAAAGCCAAGGAGCAGTGCCACTACAGGGTTCATGGCCCATTGATCAAGCCGGAAAGGCAGCCGGTGCTCCCGCTCCAACACGCCGGACGTCCCAAAGGCGCCAAGCTGGTAAACGCCGAACAGGAACATAATCAAACCGCTGACTGTGGTGAAAAGCCGCTGATTGGAGCTGAAAAAACGCCCCAGAGCGGTAAAGCCGAATCCCAGCAGGAAAAATGCAAAACTGACGCCCACCACGAAAAACGCCGTGTTGACCATAACCTTCCCCCTGGGGTAGCGGATGTTCCCCTGTCCATCCACCGTCCTGGCGCCTCCCGCCAGATAGCTCACATAAAGCGGAACCAGAGGCAGCACGCAGGGAGAGAAAAAGCTCAGCAGCCCCTGAAAAAACACCGTAATCGCGGGTATGCTGGTTCCAAGGGATAAGTTCATACCATGCTCCTTTCCGCATTTTTTTGCCGGTCAGTGCAGAAAATCCGATGATCCAGATCGGCAATGCTGACCTGCGCCAGCCGTTCTTTGCAGCGCGTATTCAGGTCAAGAAAAAGTTCATCCATCAAATCCGCCATGCCGGAGGCCACCAGACATTCCATGTCGGCGTCCCCGCTGTGCCACGAGGAATCCACAAACCGCGCTCCCAGTGCATCCGCAACCAGGTCCAGCGTAAGCTGCTCCGGATCGCCTGCAAACCGATATCCCCCCACACTGCCCTCTTTCGTATGCACCATCCCCGCCTTCTTCAGCGCGGACATCACTCTGCGCACCCGGGCCGGATTCGTGCAGATGTTTTCCGCCAGGTCCTCACTTGAGAGCATACACGCTTTGTGATTTAGATAGACCAGGGCATGCACCGCAACGCAAAACGAACTGTCCATATTTTATCACTCCTGTCCAAAGGCTGTTTGGCGAGCCCGTTTGAATCTGTAATATTTTCAGTTACAGTTTATACTGTAACAATACCAGATACAGTTTAATTTATCAAGCTTTTTCCGGAGTGCTCTCTCCAATTTCCAAAAAAACAGAGGAGAGCGTTCCTCTCCTCCGTTTTCCTGAGACCGCCATTTTTAAAGGGCGCTATTCTTCAAGCTCCTTCATCTGCTTCAGAAGGGTTTTCAGATTGTTGTAAAAGTAGGCGCACTCCTGAATGTCCAGATATTCGCCTGTGGAGTGGCAGTTGTAGGCGGAGGGTGTCAGAGACACCGCGTTCAGCCCGGGGATGTGCTTGGTAAAGTATCCGATCTCCCCCGTGCCGCCCAGCAGGAAGGGCGGATACTCCGGGTAGAGCCTGCGGACCATATCCATCCACCGGTCATTGACGCTGTACTCCCAGGCGGGAAAATCACACAGCAGCTCCACATCCACCCCTAAGATTCCAGCAAGGCGGCAGACCTGCTCATAGAGATAAAACCGCTTTGTATCGGTGCTGCGGATGGTCAGAGCGAATTCCACCACATCCTCCCGGCTCTCCAGTACGCCCACGTTGGACGAGCTGCCAAGGGTCTGGGCAAAGTCCTGATGGGTAGACCGCAGTCCATCGGGCAAAAGCGTGAGAAGGTCCAGTACCTTGGCCGCATCCTGGTCGCAAAGGGCGTCCAAGCGGCTCTTGCAAGGCTCCATCATGATTGAAATATCCGGATCCCGTCTGGCGTACTCCTTTTTCAGCATGGCCGCGCATGCGGCCACCACATCGCAGGCGCTGTCCGGACAGGATTCCGGAACGGCGATGAGCGCCGACGCCAAGGTGGGGATCGCGGTGGCCATGCAGCCGCCTGAGCGCCCACCCTGGAGGGAGAGAATCTGAATGTCCCCATGTTTCGTCAGCTCTATCAGAACACGGTTGAGCAGAGTGATCGCATTGGCCCGCTCAAAAAGCGCTTCCGCTCCGCTGTGGCCGCCCTTGAGCCCACTGACGGACACCTTATAAACCGCGCTGTGCTCCTTGACAGGCGTATGGCCGCGGGGCATCAAAAGGCGCACATCGATCTCGCCCGCACTGCCCACCGCAACCCCCATGCCGTCGATGTTGATATAGTACCTGCTTTGAATCCGACTATAGTCCAGCCGTCGGCCACCGTCCATATCGGTTTCCTCATTGGCTGTAAATACACACTCCAGGGCAGGGTGCTCCGCTTCAGTATCAGCCATGTATGCCAGCATAAACGCCATTCCGATCCCGTCGTCCCCACCAAGGGTAGTCCCTTCGGCAGTGACGATGCCGTTTTCCGCATACACACGGATTGGGTCTTTGGAAAAATCATGTTCCACGCCCTCGTCCTTTATGCAGACCATATCCACGTGAGAATGCAGGATGACGGAGGGCGCATGCTCATATCCCGGCGTGGCCGGGATCTCCGCAATCACGTTGTACGCTTCGTCCCGGCGCGCTTTGATTCCGTGCTTGCCGCAAAAGTCCATCAGATAGGCTGTGATCGGCCCTGCGTTGCCGGAATTCCTTGGGATTTGGGAAATCTGATAAAAATAGTTCCACACGTCCGCAGGCTCAATCCCGGAAAGCGTATAGTTTTTCCCCATTTGTTTTCCCCCTTAAAAATAATCAAGTCCTTCTCTCTTGCTGTATCATCGCCTTGGCCTATGTGTAGGATACACCCTTCCGCCGCCGTTGGGCAAGCTCCGATTTGTGTTTTCCTTCTCCCGAACGGGCGGGCCGGCGGCCTCAGCCCGGGTGATGTCTTCCTAATCTGCGGGAAGCACGCCCAAAGGGAAGCCTGTCCGAATTGTCTCTGACCTGGGCCCGGCAAAGCCGGCGGCACCTCTTTCGGACGCTGTGTCCTTTCGTTGCTCTCCCGTGGGGGGATGTGCCGTCCGCAATGGCGGTGCGGCACTCCGGCAGCAAAACCGCGTCCAGGGAATCCGGGTCTCCGGAACAGTAGATGTACTCCACCGGGGTGCCGGCCTGTTCGGCCGCCTGGGCGATCCGCTTCATAAATGTGGACTTGCCCGCCCCCGGGCCGCCCTTTAAAATCAGGAAATCGTGGGTTTCGTGCAGATCCAGCATCTGCGGGTATAGGCTCTGGAATCCCTCGCCGCTGTTTGCGCCGAGGAAAAAACGAATTGACATGCATCTTTCCTCCTCTCTCTCCAAGCTATGCGAAAGCGGTGGAAATGGCATCCGCAATCCATAAAAAAGAAGCGGGAAGTCCCGCTTCTTTTTTGTATCACCGCAATAAACACCCATGCGCCACTGTGGACGCGGCCAAAGCTTCAGCCATGTCCGCGGAGCGGCTATGGCGTAAAATGGCGCTTTTCCCTATTTTTATATCACAGTGTTCCGACAGGCAGCAGCGGCTCCGGACACTCCGGGTGGCCGGCCAGCATCTTCTCCATCCAAACCATGTCCCACCAGCGGCCCAACTTATAGCCGCACTGAGTGAAGTGGCCGATGGTCCGGTAGCCCATGTGCTGATGGAAGGCAATGCTGCCCGGGTTGGGATAGGCGATGCAGGCATAGACGTTGAGGACATTCTGCCGCGCCAGCAGCTCCTCCAAGGTTTGGTAGAGCCGCCTGCCCACACCGCCGCGCCGGCAGCCCTGCTCCACATAGACGGAGCATTCCACCGCCCAGCTGTAGGCGGCCCGGTCATGGAAGGCGGAGGCGTAAGCGTAGCCCATCGGCTTTCCGTCCCGCTCCGCCACCAGGTAGGGGTAGCGCTCCAACGTCTTTTGAATCCGGCCGGCAAACTCCGCTGCCGCAGGCACCTCGTACTCAAAGCTGATGGCCGTCTGCTCCACATAGGGGGCGTAAATGGCCACAAGGGCCTCAGCGTCCTCCGCCGTCGCCATCCGGATGCTGATTTCCATACGGTCCTCTCCTTTTTGATAGAAATCTCACAGGATCACCCTGTTCTCCTTCGCCTCTGAGAAGGTTTGCTCCAGCATGGCCTTGTGGGAGAGGAAGGCCGGGTCATCTAAGTACTTGGCGTGGGTGGGGCAGCGCTTGATGCAGGCGTGGCACTTGATGCATAGCCCCGGCACGTTGGACACATCCGCCGGATCGATGGCGCCCATGGGACAGATGCTGGCGCAGAGTCCGCAGGAGACGCACCTGCCGGGATCGGTCTTGGGCTTGGCCTTCAGGAATTTGGCGCTCTGGCCGTCCACGCCCATGGGCACATAGTAGGGCGCCGCCGGGTCGCCGGGCACCTGGATCGGCCCGGGAAGGGCGGTGAGGCCGCTCACCTTGTCGGCGACCTGCGAGGCAAAGTCCGCCGCCTGGCGCAAATCCGCCTCAGCCGGCCGGCCGGCGGCCAGGACGTCGGAAAAGGCGTGCTGGCCCACAAAGGCGGCCGCCGCCACCGTGTGGAAACCGTGGTTCTCCAGCTCGAAAGAAAGCTCCGCCAGGGAGTTGTCAAAGCTGCGGTTGCCAAAGAGCACCACGCTCACCGCCAAAGCTCCGTTTCCCACAAATTGGCTCTGAACAAAGGGCAGCACCTTGTTGGGCACCTTGCCCGCATAGGTGGGCGTTCCGAAAAACACCAAATCCGTCTCCCGGAAGGAAAACACCTTCTCCCGCATGCGGGGAAGCGTAAAATCGATCTTCTCCAGCGGCAGATTCAGGCGCTTTGACGCCTCCTCCGCCATGGCGGATACCACTTTCTCCGTGGTTAGCGTGGCGCTCCAGTAGACAGCCCAGACTTTTTCCATCTTCATCTTGATTTCCCCTTTTCTCTCAGTTCGCGCTCAGAGCGGAGCGCGGCAGCGGGCACGCCCCTACAGCGAAAAATCCTCCTGCTTCAGCTTGCCGGTGTCCAGTGCCGCAGGGCGGGGCGGCACCCGCTTCAGGGGGTCGTACCGGAAGGCCCGGCAGTGGCCTTCAGATGGCACGATGCCCTTTTTCAGGCATGCCACCTCTTTTTCACTGATGGGGCTTCCCTTTTTACAGTAAATGCAGCAGGGTTCGATATCCTTGCGAAACAGCACGCGGCATTCCCCCTTTTAAAGCGTGTACAGCTTGACGGCATTGTCCTCCACAGTGGCTCTGATCTGCGTCACCGGGGACTCGTAGCTCTGAATAATGGCCATGGCCATGGGGTCCTCCAACTCCTTTTGGATGGTGCGGCGCAGATTTCTTGCGCCGTAGGCCAGGGAGTAGGATTTGTGGGTCAGCCAATCCACCAGCGCGTCGTCGCAGCTGAGGGCAATGCCCTTCTCCTTCAGGGAGTCCGTCAGTTCTCCCAACATAATGCGGGCGATGGATCGGAAATTCTCCTCCGTCAGCTGGTTGAAGTAGACGATTTCGTCCACCCGGTTAATAAACTCTGGCCGCAGGAACTGGCCCAGCGCCTTCAGCGCCCGGTCCCTGCCCTGGTCGTTGCGGGTGCGGTCAAAGCCGACGGTACCCTCTTTTTTATCGCTTCCGGCGTTGGAGGTCATGACGATCACCGTGTTCTCAAAGTTGACCTTCCTGCCGTGGGCGTCGGTGATCTCGCCGTCGTCCAAAATCTGTAAAAGAATGTTCAGCACATCGGGATGAGCCTTTTCAATCTCGTCAAAGAGAATCACCGCGTAGGGCTTGCGGCGGATTTTTTCCGTCAGCTGGCCGGCCTCGTCGTAGCCCACATAGCCGGGCGGCGAACCCACGATGCGGGAGACGGAGTGCTTCTCCATAAACTCAGACATATCCAGCCGGATCAGGGCGTCCGGGGTATTGAACAGGTCGTCGGCCAGCTGTTTGACCAACTCCGTCTTGCCCACGCCGGTGGAGCCCACAAAGATGAAGGAGACCGGCTTATGCTTGGGGGAAATGCCCACCCGGTTGCGGCGAACCGCCGCGGCAACGGCGGCAATGGCCTCGTCCTGACCGATGATATGGGCCTTCAGCCGGCCCTCCAGCTCCGCCAGGCGGCGGAACTCCTCCTCCCGGATACGGGAGGCCGGAATCTTGGTCCACAGCTCGATGACATGGGCCAGGTTCTCCATGGAGAGCTTGGGATCGCCCTTGGCGCACAGCTCATCCAACTCGGTCTTCAGCTTCAGTTCCTTGCTCTTGAGGTAGGCCAGGCGCTCGTAGTCGCTGTTGGTCTTCTCCTCTTTCTCCTCCAGCATGGCCCGCTCTTTTTCATAGTCGTCCATCTCGCGCTGGGCCATCATCCGGCGTGAGATGGACGGGTCCTTCAAATTCAGGTCCGAGCAGGCCTCGTCAATGAGGTCAATGGCCTTGTCCGGCAGGAAGCGGTCGGTGATATAGCGCTCGCTGAGCACCACCGCCTGGCGCAAAATCCCATCCGGGATTTTCACGCCGTGATAGGACTCATAATAGTGGGCAATGCCCTTGAGAATTTTCAGCGTGTCCTCCAGGTTGGGCTCGTTCACCGTCACGGGCTGAAAGCGCCGCTCCAGGGCGGTGTCCTTCTCAATGCTCTTGCGGTATTCGGTGAAGGTGGTGGCGCCGATGACCTGGATTTCGCCGCGGCTGAGAGCGGGCTTTAAAATATTGGCGGCATTCATGCTGCCCTCCGCGTCGCCGGCCCCCACGATGTTGTGCACCTCGTCGATGACCAGAATGATGTTGCCCAGCCGCTTGACCTCGTCGATCAGGCCCTTCATCCGGCTTTCGAACTGGCCCCGGAACTGGGTGCCCGCCACCAGGGCGGTGAGGTCCAGGAGATAGACCTCCTTCCCCTGGAGCTTGAAGGGCACGCTGCCGCCGGCAATCCGCTGGGCAAGCCCCTCGGCAATGGCGGTCTTGCCCACGCCGGGCTCGCCGATGAGGCAGGGGTTGTTCTTCTGGCGGCGGTTCAGAATCTGGATCACCCGCTCGATCTCCTGCTCACGGCCCACGATATTGTCCAGCTTCCCGTCTATGGCCTTTTGACTCAGGCTGATGCAGTAGCTCTCCAGATACTTACGCTTTTTATCGCCCTTGCGCTCCTTTTCCCGGCGGCCGGTTTCCTCGCCCTCGCCGCCGGCGGGCGAGGAGTTGGCGGAGGAGCCGGACTCGTTGGAGAAGAGACGGTTCAGGAAGGGGAACGTGGCGGTCTTGCCCTCCTCTTCCTCCTCGTCGTCCCCGTCAGGCAGGTCCTCCGCGTTTTCAGCGCCGCCAAAGGCCTGGAGCATCTCGGAGTTGATGTTCTCCAGGTCCTCGTCGGAGATGCCCATGCGCTTCATCATGTCGTCCACCTGGGGCAGCCCCAGTTCCTTGGCGCACTTGAGGCAGAGCCCCTCGTTCACCGTTTTGCCCTCTTCTAACTTGGAAATAAAGACCACGGCCACGTTTTTCTTACATCTTGAACAAAGTGTAGGTTGCATAATCGACCTCCAGATTTACATTGGCGGCCACAGTCCGCCCTATAGAGATGACAGCAAGTCCAGAGGACTCTTTGTCACAAACAGTTCCAGCAGATAGGTGGACTCCACCAACTCCTTGGAAAAACTCACTCCAAACTGCTCCAGCGCCCAAACCGCTAAAAACAGGAGTAAAAATCCCTCTCCCATGCCCAAAAGTCCCCCGCCGGCGCTGTTGAGGAAATGGAGCCCCGGCAGCTTCAGCGCCAGGTCCGTGGCCGCGACCACAAGCCGCAGCGCGAACAGCACCACCACAAAGGACAACACAAACAAAATCCCATGTATGATGGAATACAGCAGACTCTCCCCCACAGCGGAGGCGATCTCCATACCGGTGTCCCGCACCTTCTCCTGGACCCGGTCCGCAAGGGACCCCGCCTGGTGATCCCCCATCCCCAGAGCCTGGAGCAGCTGCCGTGCCTGCTCCCAAATGGGATCAGGCCCGCTCTCCGGCATGGTGACGCCGCCGTCAGTGGCGGCAGCTCCTCCGTCCATCACCCGGTCCACCTTCTGCTCTAACTTTGCCTCCAGCATGGGATGGAAAATCTCCATCACCGGCTCCGTCAGCACGTTGGCCAGCAGCGTGGCGCACACCAGCGACACCACGATCACCACCAGGCCGGCCAGGGAGCGGAACAGCCCCCTGCGGGCGCCCATGAAAAAGGCGCACAGCAGCACTGCCAGCAGACACAGGTCTATTATAACAGCTTGATTCATTCTTGCCTACCTTTCAAAGCCTGCCTCTTTCCGGCAGGGCGGGGAATATCAGGGAAGGAACAGCGTAGCCTTCTCCGACTCCAGCAGCAGCGCGGAGCCGTCCGGGCGAACCAGCACGTCTCTTGCGCTGGAGGTGTCCATCAAAATGGCGTACTCCTGGAGCTCCTCGGTGTAGATCACCAGCCGGTCGGCATAGAGCACAGCCACATACCTGCCCGCGGCGGAGAGGTTGAACACCTCGTCATTCACGTCTAACGACGCGATCTCTTCCCCGGAGTTCGACACCGTCACCAGCCGTCCCACGCTGCCGGCTTTGTAGCGGTTCAGCAGCAGCGGCACAAAATCGCCGCCGCCCAGGTCATATTCCCTCAAATAGCCGCCGCCATAGGAATACGTCCCCTTCACGCCGCCGCTCTCGTCGGCAAAGGTCAGCTGGGTATCGGATACCGTGGCCAGCCGGCCGTTGACGCCGCCCATGGCCAGCACCATTCCGTCGGAGATGGTATAGCTGCCGGAGGGCTCCTCTGAATCCAGGGGATAGATCACCACAGTGCTGAGGAAGGTGCTGTCCTTCTGGCCCAGCGTCACCACAGCCACACTCCTGCAGTTTTCCAGCACATAGCCGTCCGTCACAAAGCGGTCGGAGGAGTGGAAGGAAAACAGCAGCTCGCCGCTGGGGTCATAGACGCTGACGCTCCCCTTGTACCCCCTTTTCTCCGATGTCACCGCCAGGTAGTCGGAGCCGTTGAGATTTGCGCTGAGGAAGGGCTCCTCCGCCTCCGCCTTCAGCTCCAGCATCGTCTCCTGGGCGCTGAGCACGTAGAGGCTGGTACCGCCGATGTCGTAGGCCACCATGTGGTCCTTGCCCACATCTATCGCAGGATGGGTCATCTTAACCTCCTGGGTGCAGCTCTCCTTGGCGGTCATCACCTGTGCGGCAGTGGCGGACACCATGGCCAATCCGCCGCCCATGGGGGCAAAGCGGTTGGAGGTACTGGCGTCATAAGTAAAGGGAACCGCGCCGGACCCCTCGGAGGTTCCATAGGAGAAATAGCGGCGCAGCACGTCAAAGCCGGTGCCGTCCCGGTAGGCCGCCACCAAAACGACGGCCAAAACCACAATTAGCGTCAGGAGGAAAATCAAAAAGCGGCGCAGCCGCCCTTGAGTCTTTTTCTTCTCATCCATTGAGCCGTTCATCCTCATACCAAAGTTTTGTCAGGTACAGTCCCCCCGGCGGAACCGTGGGGCCGGCCGCCGTCCGCTCACCCCGCTCCAGAATCAGCGGGATGTCCTCCGGCGTCAGCTTGCCCTCCGCCGCATAGAGCACCGTGCCTGTGATGGCTCGTACCATATTATACAAAAAACCGTTGGCGCAGACCTTCAGTTCCAGAAGGTCCGACTGCCGGGTGACATAACAATAGTAAATTGTCCGCACCGTGCTCCTCACATCCGTGCCCACGGAGCGCACCGCCGCAAAGTCGTGCGTCCCTTCAAACGCCCGGGCCGCCCGGTTCAGGAACTCCTCGTCCAGATGCTTTGGATAAAAATAGGCGCGGTTTACGTAAAATGGATTTTTGATCCGGGAGTTGTAGATCCGGTAGGTATACTCCTTTTTCAGGCACGAGCCGATGGCGTTGAACTCCTCCGGCACCTCCAGGGCCTCCCTCACCACAATGTCCTCCGGGGTGTGGGTGTTGACGGCAAAGGGCAGGCGGTCCACCGGGATGCGGGACTCCGTGCGGAAATTGGCCACATAGCACTCGGCGTGCACGCCGGCGTCGGTGCGGCCGCAGCCGGTGAGGTGGACCCTCCCACCGCAGACCTTGGCAATGGCCCTCTCCAGGGTGCCGCAGACGGTGACGTCGTTTTTCTGCACCTGCCAGCCATGGTAGGCCGTGCCGTTGTACATCAGCTTTAAGGCAATGTTTCTCATGCTCAATAACCCATTCTACCCAGCAAAATCACTGCTGTTGTCAAAATCAGTCCTCCCATGATCACAAGGTAATCCGCCGCCCTGTAGCGCAGCACGCGGAGCTTGGTACGGCCCTCTCCGCCGTGGTAGCAGCGGCACTCCATGGCCACCGCCAGCTCGTCCGCCCGGCGGAAGGCGCTGATGAACAGGGGTACCAGCAGTGGGATCATGGCCTTGGCCCGCTGGAGCAGGTTTCCGCTTTCAAAGTCCGCGCCCCGGGCCTTCTGTGCGGACATGATTTTATCCGTCTCCTCGATGAGAGTGGGGATGAAGCGCAGGGCGATGGACATCATCATGGAGAGCTCATGCACCGGCAGCCGGAGCTTTTTCAGGGGGTTCATCAGGCTCTCCAGCCCGTCCGTCAGGGTGATGGGGCTGGTGGTGTAGGTCAGGAGGAAGGTGCCCATGATGAGCATGGTGATGCGCAGCACCATGAACACCGCCATCTGAAGCCCCTGCTTTGTGATGCGGAACACCCACCACTGCACCAGAGTGTCTCCGGAGGTGAAGAACAGATTCAGCACCGCCGTGAAGGCGATGATCAGCAGCACCGGCTTTAACCCCCGGAACAGGGCTCTGGCGCCCACTTTGGACACTTTGACGCACAGAAGCAGCGCGGCCATCATCATGGCATAGGTCACCACGCTTTTGGCGCAGAACAGCCCCACGATATAGAGCACCACCAAAATCAGCTTGGTGCGGGGGTCCAGCCGGTGGGCAATGGTATCTCCCGGGAAGTACTGGCCCAGGGTGATGTCTTTCAGCATACGCCTCCGCCTCCCCTCAGCGCCAGAATCGCCCGGCGAAGCTCCTCCACCGTGTAGACCGCCGGGTCAATGGGCAGGCCCCGCCGGTGGAGGGCCCGGGCGATCTTCGTCACTTGGGGCACATTGAGTCCCGCGGACTCCAACTCCTCCGCCCGGGCGAACACCTCTCTTGGCGTGCCCTGCATCAGGACCTTGGCATCCTTCAGCACCAGGATGCGGTCCACGTTCCGGGCAATCTCGTCCATGCTGTGGCTGACCAGGATCACCGTATTGCCCTTGGCGGCGTGATAGGCCCGGATGTTGGAGAGCAGGCGCTCCCGCCCCTGCGGATCGAGGCCGGCCGAGGGTTCGTCCAGGATCAGCACCTCCGGATCCATGGCGATGACTCCGGCAATGGCCACCCGGCGCTTCTGGCCGCCGGAGAGATCAAAGGGCGACTGGTTCAGCTGCTGCTCGGAGACGCCCGCAAAGGCCGCGGCCTCCCGGACGCACCGGTCCACCTCCTCCGGTGTTTTCCCCATGTTGGTGGGACCGAAGGCAATGTCCTTATAGACCGTCTCCTCAAAGAGCTGGTACTCCGGGTACTGAAACACCAGTCCCACCCGGAACCGCACGTCCCGGATTTTCTTGGGCTCCGCCCAGATATCCTTCCCGTCCATGAGAATCCGGCCGGAGGTGGGCTTCAGCAGCCCGTTCAAATGCTGGATCAGCGTGGACTTCCCGGACCCGGTGTGCCCGATGACGCCCAAAAATTCGCCCCGGCGCACCGAAAAGGACATATCCTGCACCGCGCTGCGGCAAAAGGGCGTCCCCTCGCTGTAGGTGTGCACCAGGTGTTCCACTTGCAGTATCGGCTCCACTGTCATCTTCCCTTCCCTTCCGGCAGCGCCTGGATGACAGCGTCCGCGCATTCTTCCACGGAGAGGGCGTCCAGCGCCACCTCCACTCCGTCCTGTTTCAGCTCATATAAAAGCTCTACCGTGTCCGGCACGGTCAGTCCAAGCTCATGGAGCCTCTGCACCTGAACAAAGACCTCCCTTGGCGTACCGTCCATTTCCACTTTCCCGTCGGACATGACCACCACCCGGTCGGCCTCCGCCGCCTCGTTCATGTGGTGGGTGATGAGCACAATGGTGATTCCCTTCTCCCTGTTCAGACGGTGAACGGTGGAGAGCACCTCCTGCCGGCCGATGGGATCCAGCATGGCCGTGGACTCATCCAGCACAATACACTCCGGCTCCATGGCGATGACTCCGGCAATGGCGATGCGCTGTTTCTGGCCGCCGGAGAGAAGGTGGGGCGCGTGGCGGGCAAATTCGCTCATTCCCACCGCGCGCAGGGCGCTGTCCACCCGATGGCGGATCTCCTCCGTGGGAACGCCCATGTTCTCGGGAGCAAAGGCCACGTCCTCCTCCACCACATTGGCCACTATCTGGTTGTCCGGGTTTTGAAACACCATCCCCACCCGGCGGCGGATCTCCAGCAGGGCGGACTCATCCATGGTGTCGCGGCCCGCCACCCACACCCTGCCGCCGGAGGGCAGCAGGATGGCGTTGAAGTGCTTGGCCAGGGTGGACTTTCCGGAGCCGTTGTGGCCCAGGACCGCCACAAAGCTCCCCTTCTCTATGCTCAGGTCAATCCCGTGGAGGGCGGCGGCGCGCTTGTGCCCCTCCTCCGCCGGGTAGGAATATGCAAGCTGTTCCGTTTGGATCATAGTTGACATAACTTATTCCACTTTCTCCATGAAAGAATTGCTATTCGCTCATCCAGCGGCCGGTGGCACCGCAGGGCAGCCACAGCCCCGTCTCGGTGACGGGCAGTCCCAACTCGTCCCACTCGCAGCGGCCGCCGTACTTCTGCCCCACCAGCAGGCTGAGCAGATATCCTAATACAGACGGGGCCAGGCCGGTGGTGTAGGAGTTGATCAGCACAAAAAGGGGCTTGTCCGACAGCACCCCGGCGCACAGCTTCACAAACTCGTAGAGGTTGTCCTCCAACTTCCAGACCTCGCCGGAAGGGCCACGGCCATAGGAGGGCGGGTCCATGATGATGGCGTCGTAGGTCTTGCCCCGGCGGATTTCCCGCTCCACGAATTTGGCGCAGTCGTCCACAATCCACCGGATGGGGGCCTCCTCCAGGCCGGAGGCGCGGGCGTTCTCCCTGGCCCAGGAAACCATGCCCTTGGCCGCGTCCACATGGCACACCGACGCGCCCGCCGCCGCGCAGGCCACGGTGGCGCCGCCTGTGTAGGCAAAGAGATTCAACACTCGAATGGGACGGCCGGCGGAGCGGATTTTTTCCATGGCAAAGTCCCAGTTCACCGCCTGCTCGGGAAAGAGGCCCGTGTGCTTGAAATTCATGGGTTTGATCTGGAAGGTCAGCTCTCCATACCGGGCGCTCCACTGCTCCGGCAGGTTCCGTTTCTCCCAGTGGCCGCCGCCGGTGGCGGAGCGCAGATACCGGGCATTGGCCCTGCGCCAGTTGGGATTTTTGTGAGGCGTCTCCCAAATGGCCTGCGGATCCGGCCGCACCAGAATCTGCCTGCCCCAGCGCTCTAACTTTTCGCCTCCGCCGCAGTCCAGCAGCTCATAGTCCTGCCATTTGTCCGCAATCCACATGTTCGCTTCCCTCCGCTTTCCGTCCGCGCCCGATCGCGGCGGGCCGGTTCGTATAACAAATCATTTTATTATACCTCTGTTCTGTTTGCCCCGTCAACCGCTTTCACTTTATTTACAGGTCGTTCACAAAAAAGGACCGGGGAGAAACCTTCCTTTTTCTGGAAGATTCCTCCCCGGTTAAGCGATGCTTCAAATACAGGCCGCGCCTTTGGAGGTCAGCAGCACTTTTGCTTTGTGCCCTCTGGTCTCCGGAGCCGGTGAGCCGCCGGACTCCGCGGCCTCCTTCTGGGGAAGCCGCTCCCGGGCCACGGCAAGCATCAGCTTGATCCGATTCTCCTGGTTGACCCGGGTGGCGCTGGGGTCGTAGTCTATGGGCGTGATGTTGGCCTCAGGGTACAGGGCGCGGATTTTGCTGACCATGCCCTTGCCGCAGATGTGGTTGGGGAGGCACCCGAATGGCTGGGCGCAGACGATGTTCTCATAGCCCGAGCGGACAAGCTCCACCATCTCCGCCGTGAGCAGCCAGCCCTCGCCCATTTTATCGCCGGTACCGATGATGCCGTCGGCCTGGCGCACCAGCTCCACAAAGGGCAGCGGCGCATGGTAGCCGTTTTTTCGCAGCGCATCGGCCATAGCCTTCTCCGGTCCGGCAAGGAGGCGCAGCAGCCAGCCGGACAGGTGCTGTTCCACCCACTTCCCGCCGTAGAGCCTTGCCGTCTCGGACAGGTTGTAGATACAGTATTGCAAAAATCCCATCAGCCCCGGCAGGTTGACCTCGCAGTCCTGAGAGGCCAGGAACTGCTCCAGGTCGTTGTTGCCAAGGGGCGAGTACTTCACGTAGATCTCACCCACTACGCCAACCTTGACCTTGGGGACGGAGCGGTCCACGGGAATGGATGCGAACTCGGCGGCGATCCGGGGCATGGTGCGCTTCATGGCCCGGAAGGAATAGCCCTTCCCCCGGCGGATGTCGGCGCAGATGCGATCCAGCCACCTTTGGGTCATGGCCTCCGCCGCGCCCTTCTGCGTTTCATAGGGTGCTGTCTGGGAGCGCAGGGCCACCAGCATATCTCCGTAGAACACGGCGGCGATGAGCTGGCGGATCAGCGGCAGCGTCATCTGGAAGCCGCTGTCCTTCTCAAGGCCCGAGAAGTTCAGGCTGGCCACGGGAATCTGGCCGTAGCCCGCCCGGTCCAGCGCCTTGCGCAGCAGGTGGATGTAGTTGGAGGCCCGGCACCCGCCGCCGGTCTGGGTGATCAGCAGCGCCGTGTGGTCCAGGTCGTACTTTCCGGAGTTCAGCGCGTCTAAGAACTGTCCGATCACCAGCAGCGCCGGATAGCAGGTGTCGTTGTGCACGTACTTCAGCCCCAGCTGGGCAACCTCGCTTCCGCAGTTGCCCAGGATTTCGCTTTTATACCCCTCGTGATCCAACACGGCCTTTAAAATGGTGAACTGCGTCACCGCCATGTTGGGGATGAGAATGGTGTGTGTCTTCTTCATCTCCGGGGTGAACTTGGGATAATCCATCTCATCCCTCCCTTTCTTCTTGTTCGTCCAGAGCCGCGAACAAACTCCGCAGACGGATGTTCACAGCCCCTAAGTTTGTGATTTCGTCAATTTTCAGCTGGGTGTAGAGCTTGCCGCCGGCCTGGAGAATCTCCCGGGTCTCATCGGTGGTGATGGCATCCACGCCGCAGCCGAAGCTCACCAGCTGCACCAGGTTCATATCCCTCTGTGTACAGCAGTACCTGGCGGCCGCATAGAGCCTGGAGTGGTAGGTCCACTGATTCAGCACCGAGGTTGGGAATTTCTCCACCAGACAGGAGACGGAGTCCTCCGTCACCACCGCCGCCCCATAGCGGGTGAGCAGCGTGTCGATGCCGTGGTTTACCTCCGGGTCCACGTGGTAGGGCCGCCCGGCCAGGACAATGATCGGCCGGCGCTCCTCCCTGGCCCTGTCAATAATCTCACTTCCCCGCCGGCGGACCTGCTCCATGTGGCGGCGGTATTCCTCATAGGCATCGTCGGCCGCGTGCCGCACCTCCTGAAGGGAGATGCCGTCAAAGTACTTGGCCAGAATCCCCGTCATGTGTACGGGGAAGTCCTTGGGCCGGTGGATACCCACATAGTCATAGATGAACCGGGTGCCGGACAGTTCCGGGCAATTGCCGGCGATCACCTCCGGATAGTAGGCCACCACCGGACAGTTGTAGTGGTTGTCGCCCAGTCCCTCGTCCAGGTTGTAGGTCATGCAGGGATAGAAGATGGCGTCCAACTCCATCCGGGACAGCGCCTTGATGTGCCCGTGGGCCAGCTTGGCGGGGAAGCAGGCGGTGTCGCTTGGGATGGTGGCCTGCCCCTCCAGATACAGCTTCCGGGAGGAGACGGGGCTGACGTGTACCTCAAAGCCCAGCTTTGTGAAAAATGTGTGCCAGAAGGGCAGCAGCTCATAGAAGTTCAACACCAGCGGAAGCCCGATCCTGCCCCGGAAGCCGGGAACCGGCTGGTACTGATCTATCAGCTGCCGCTTATACGCATAGAGGTTCCACTCCCCGGAGTCGGCCTCTCCGGTGACGGGCCGGTCGCACCGGTTGCCGCTGACCAGCTTCTTCCCGTCGGAAAAGAGGTTCACCGTCAGCTGGCAGTGGTTGCCGCAGCCCCTGCACTGAACGGAGCGGGTTTCCTGGGTGAAATGCTCCAATTCCCGGGCGGAGAGCAGCGTGCTTCTCTTTCCCGGCACAGACTTCTTTTTTCCATGGAGGGCCGCGCCGAAGGCGCCCATCAGTCCGGCGATGTCCGGGCGGATCACCTCCACCCCCATCTCCTTTTCAAAGGCGCGGAGAACGGCCTCGTTGTAAAAGGTGCCGCCCTGGACCACGATGTTGCGGCCCAGTTCCTCGGGCGAGGAGGCCCGAATCACCTTGTAGAGCGCGTTTTTCACCACACTGATGGAGAGGCCCGCCGAGATATTCTCCACCGTGGCGCCGTCCTTTTGTGCCTGCTTCACGCTGGAGTTCATAAATACGGTGCAGCGGCTGCCAAGGTCCACGGGCCGGTCGGCAAAAAGGCCCAGCTTGGCAAACTCCTTCACGTCATACCCCAGCGTCTGGGCAAAGGTCTGGAGAAAGCTGCCGCAGCCGGAGGAGCAGGCCTCGTTGAGAAAGATGTTGCTGATGGCCCCATCCTCGATCTGAAAGCACTTCATATCCTGTCCGCCGATGTCGATGATGAAGTCCACATCCGGCATAAAGTGGCGGGCGGCAGTAAAATGAGCCACCGTTTCCACCACGCCGCAATCGGCGTGAAAGGCATGTTGGGCCAGTTCCTCGCCGTATCCGGTGGTGGTAACGCTGGCCACCTGCAAATTGGGGTGCTCCTGATAAATCTGCTGCAAAACGGTGCGGATCAGGGGGATGGGGTTGCCCAAATTGGGGCGGTAGTCGCTGAAAAGGATATGATCCTTCTCATCGATCACCACGATCTTCACCGTGGTGGAACCGGAGTCGATGCCGATGTGCACCGGTCCGCATGTCTCGTCAAAGGGCGCGTGAGGCACCGTGGCCCTGGCATGCCGGGCCGCAAATTCGTCGTATTCAGCCTGGTTTTGAAAAAGCGGCGACTGGCTCACATAGTGGGCCGTGGCATTGACCCCGCTCAGCCTCCGGGCCAGCAGTTCCAGGTCATAGGCCGTGTCCGCGTAGAAGGCAGCGCCCAGTGCAACGTAGAGCAGGCTGTTCTCCGGGCAGCTTCCCTCCACTCCAAGCGTGGCGTCGAAATCCTCCCGCAGCACCTGGCTGAAGGTCAGCGGACCGCCTAAATACAACACGTTCCCCTGGATGGGCCGGCCCTGGGCCAGCCCGGCAATGGTCTGGTTCACCACCGCCTGGTAGATGCTGGCGGCAATGTCCTCCGACCGGGCTCCCTGGTTGATCAGTGGCTGAATGTCGCTTTTGGCAAATACGCCGCAGCGGCTTGCAATGGTATAGGTCTTTTCGGCCCTGGCCGCGGCCAGGTTCATATCCTCGGCACTCATCTTCAGCAGCGTGGCCATCTGGTCGATGAACGCCCCGGTGCCTCCGGCGCAGCTGCCGTTCATGCGCACCTCCATGCCGCCGGTCAGAAAGAGGATTTTGGCGTCCTCGCCGCCCAACTCGATCACCACATCGGTGCCGGGCGCCAGCCGGTTCGCCGCCACGCGGGTGGCGAAAACCTCCTGTACGAACGAGATGCCGCAGGAGTCCGCAAGCCCCATCCCGGCGGAGCCGGAGATTGCAAACAGCGCGCTCTGCCCGCGGAGATACTGCTTTGCGACGTGATGCAAAAGCGCCTCCGACTTTTCCAGAATATGGGAGAAATGTCGTTCGTATGTATGATATATGATTCGGTCGGAATCATCCAGAACCACACATTTGATGGTAGTGGATCCGACGTCCAATCCAACTTTCAAGGAATAGCCTCCTTTGATAAAAATGCGAAGGATTCGCATTACGTCCTCATTTTAGCGGACTTTCTCCAAAGATTCAATGGGCAAACTGCCGGAAATGTTTAGCAGAGCCCTCCAGCGCGATTTCTTAACGGATTCTTTACTGGGACCGGCCGCTTGCCGGGTCAGGCAAGCCGTGTTATAATAACCGCAGAGCGGAAATACCGACTAATCTCTTCACGAATTGAGGCCACGGATATGGAATCCATTCTGCTGCACTGCTGCTGTGCCCCCTGCTCCGTCTTCTGCGTCGACTCTCTGCGGCAGGAGGGCATTGAACCCACCGCCTTTTGGTACAACCCCAACATCCATCCCTGGCAGGAGTATAAAGCCCGGCGGGATACCCTGACGGACTATGCGTCCTCCATCGGCATGGAGCTGATCGTCCGGGAGGAGTACGGTCTGCGGGACTTTGTGGTCCATGTGGCCAGTGACATCCCCCACCGCTGCGGCTGGTGCTACGCCTGCCGCATGGAGGAGGCGGCCCGCTGCGCGTCGGAGCGCGGCTTCTCCGCCTTCACCACCACGCTGCTCATCTCCCCCTATCAGCAGCATGAGCGCATCGCCGCCGTCGCCGAAGAGATGGCGGCGCGGTACGGCGTTCACTTCCTCTACCGGGATTTCCGTCCCGGCTTTCGCCAGGGCCAGGCCAAGGCCCGGGAGATCGGCCTCTATATGCAGAAATACTGCGGCTGCGTCTTCTCCGAGGAGGACCGCTATCAAAAGCAGATCCAGCGGGACCGGGACCGCTTTGGCGGCGCCGCGGAATAAAAAAGGAGGCTTCCGACCGGAAGCCTCCTTTTTTCAGCAGGGGATTGTGGCCAAGGCCGCCACATCGCTTGGGTCCAGAAACGGCCCCGCCATGGGCGGCAGAAACGTGAAGAGCACATAGGCCGCCGCCATTGCCGCCGCAAGAAGCAGCCACACCTGCCTCCCCTTGCAGCCGCGTCCGGAAAGAGCCCATCCCGCCGCCAGGGCCACCACCCAAAGAAGCAGGAAGTAGCTGCCGTGAGACTGGGTCAGCCACAGTGCAAGGCACAGTGCAATCGGCGTCAGCACCAGCATGGGCAGCTCTGCTCCGCCCTTTTCCTTTGTGGACACTCTTGCAATGGCCATTCCGCCTAAGATGGGCCAGAACGCCAGCTTGCTCTGTTCCCATGGGCTGCCGCATACGGGCGCGAACAGGTTGGTCAGCCAGCAGGGCCAGTTGGACTGCAGGCAGGCAAAGATCACTCCCAGAAAAATTGCGGCCAGAAAGCCGATGCAGAACCGGTAGAACGAAACCTGTTTCAATTCGGATCACCTCGTCCTATCCTTATGCGCAATTGGGAAAAAGAGAACAAAAGCCGGTCTCGGAATGAGACCGGCTTTTTGCGTTTAAACTTCGTCGAAGAACTTGGCATGGACGGCGCGGACGGCCCGGTCCACATCATTCTCGTCGATCAGCACGGAGACCCGGATTTCCGAGGTGTTGATCATCTGGATGTTGATACCCGCCTCGTAAAGCGCCTCGAACATCTTGGCGGCCACGCCGGCGTTGGACATCATGCCCGCGCCCACGATGGACACCTTGCCGATCTTGTCGTCCACCGCCACGTGATCGAACTTCAGCACATCCTTGTTGTCCTCCAACACCTGCTGGGCATCCTCCAGGTCCTTTTTGTGAACCGTGAAGCTGATGTCCTTGGTGTCGCCCCGGCCGATGGACTGGATGATGACGTCCACGTTGATGTTTGCCTTGCCCAAAAGGGAGAAGACCTGGAAGGCCACGCCGGGATTGTGCTGCAGGCCCACCAGCGCCACCCGGGCCACGCTTGTATCCTTCGCCACACCGGCGATATTGGTTTTTTCCATTTTGACGACCTCCTTGACTTTTGTGCCCGGCTTCTTTTCCAAGCTGGAGAGGACCTCCAGATTCACATGGTACTTCTTGGCCAGTTCCACGCTGCGGTTGTGCAGCACCTGGGCCCCCTGAGACGCCAGCTCCAGCATCTCGTCGTAAGTAATGGCCTCCAATTTCCGGGCGTTGGGCACAATCCTTGGATCGCAGGTGTAGATTCCATCCACGTCGGTATAGATCTGGCACAGGTCGGCCTGGAACGACGCCGCCAGCGCCACGGCGCTGGTGTCGCTGCCGCCCCGGCCCAAGGTGGTGACGTCACCGTTCTTGTTCACCGCCTGGAATCCGGCCACCAGCACCACCCTGCGCTGGTTCAGCTCTCCCCGGACGCGCTCTTCGTCAATGCGCTTGACCCGCGCGTCGCTGTGGACGCTGTTGCTTTGAATCCCCACCTGCCACGCGGCCAGGGAGACCGCCGGCACGCCGATTTTCTCCAATGCCATGGCGCACAGAGCGACGGATATCTGCTCCCCGGTGGACAGCAGCATATCCATCTCCCGTTTTGAGGCGTGAGGATTGATCTCATTGGCCTTGCTGATCAGCTCATCAGTGGTGTCGCCCTGGGCGGACAGCACAACGATCACATCGTTGCCGGCCCTGTAGGTCTCCGCGATAATGTCGGCAACATGAAAAATCCGCTGGGCGTCCCGGACGGAGCTGCCCCCGAATTTCTGGACAATTAAACTCATTGTTTTCCCCTCTTTACAAGTACTCACCGCTGGGGCGGTTTCATACCATTATAGTTGTATCCGGCACCTCAGGTGTCAAGCACCCGGAATTTGGACAGCACGTTCAGATTCTTTGCCCGGCTGGCCGCTTCGATGCCGGGGATGGGTTCGGTCAGAAACGCGGTTTCGCCATCCTCCGACAGCACCTCCACCTGGCCAAATGCCAGGGCGGCGTCGGTCAGACTGCCGTCGATGCGGAAGTAAAAGCGCATGGGCAGCGTCTCCGGCCCCACAAAGCCGGCGCCGTTTTCAGACCAGCCGATCTCCTTCCGTTTTTCCCGGTGCTGCAGCGCGTCGATCACATCGGCCACCACGGCGGAGGCCGTGGGCAGGGCGCCCGCGCCCCGGCCGTAGAACATCACCTCGCCGGTGGCATTGCCCTTGACCACGATGGCGTTGAACACGTCCTCCACCGTGGCGATGGGCACATCCTCGGGAATCAGATGGGGCGCCACATAGGCGGTGCGGCTGCCGTCGGGCAACCGCATGGCGCGGCCTAAGAGTTTGATCCGGTATCCGGCCCGCTCTGCCACCTTCACATCCCGCAGCGAAAGCCGGGAGATTCCCTCCATGGGCACGCTCGCCGGCAGCACCTGCTGGCCAAAGGCCAAATCCGCCAGAATGCAGGTCTTCCGCCCGGCGTCGATGCCCTCGATGTCGGCGGTAGGGTCCGCCTCCGCGTAGCCCTTAGCCTGAGCCTCCCGCAGCGCGTCGGTGAAAAAGGCGCCGGTGTGGACCATGCGGGTGAGGATGTAGTTGGTGGTCCCGTTGAGGATGCCGTAGACCTCTTCAATCTGGTTGGCGGCCATGCACTGGCTCAGAGGGCGCAGGATGGGAATGCCCCCGCCCACGCTGGCCTCAAAGAGATAGTTCACATTCTTCTCCTCGGCTATCCTCAGCAGTTCCGCGCCCCGTTCGGCCACCAGCTGCTTGTTGGCGGTGACCACGTGCTTTCCCGCCTCAAGGGCCCGGCGGGTGTAGTCATAGGCCGCGTCCACGCCGCCGATGGTTTCCACCACCACGGAGAGGTCCGGGTCGTCTTCAATCCGGGAAAAGTCGTCGGTCATCAGCGAACGGTAGGAACCGTCCTTAAAGCGGCGCACCAGGATGGTCTTGACGGCCACCTCCTCCCCCAACTTCTGGGCAATCTGCATGCCGTTGCGGGAAAGCACCTCGGCCACGCCGCCGCCCACCGTGCCAAATCCCATAATCGCGATCTGAATCATTTCTGCTCTCTCCTTATCCGGTTATCCGGCCAGAATTTCAAATTTCACCACTCCGGGCGCGGAGGAGACCTCCGCGATCAGCGCCTCCAGCGTCTCCTCCATGTCGGAGGTCTCCGCGGAGATGGTCACGGCGGCGCACCCGTTGGTGGGAATGCTCTGATTGATGGTCAGTATATTTGCCCCCGAGTTGGCAAAAATAGACAGGACGCTGGACAAAACGCCCGTGTTGTCCTTCAGCATGGCGTAAAAGGTGATGATCCGCCCGGCCTTCATGTCGTTGAAGGGCTGCACCGCATCCTTATATTTGTAGAACGCGCTGCGGCTGATGCCCACCTGCCGGGTGGCCGCGCCCACCGTATCCGCCTCCCCTGTCTGCATCATGCGCTTGGCCTCGGCCACCTTGATGAAAATCTCAGGCAGCGCGTCCGCCGCCACCAGGTAATATTTGATCTGAATACTCATGGTGTCCACCTCCTATAGGCATTTGTCTTTGAATGTTCATCATCATAACACATCTGTCCGCAATGGGCAAGCAAAATTTTATCCAAATTTCGACAGTTTCTTTCTCAGGAAATTTATGAACCGGAGAGGAGCCTCTATGAACCGTCAGATTTCCTTTTTGCTGTGGATCGGGTGCGCGTCTGCCGGGATCGCGCTCTTCTATCTGGCCTTTCGGTATTTTCTCCCCTGGATGCTGCCGTTTGTGCTGGCCCTGGCCATTGCCGCCTGCCTGGAGCCGGCGGTGCAGTGGCTGCGCCGGCGCTTTGGGTTTCAGCGTGGATTTTCATCCGCCAGTCTGACGCTCCTCCTGTTGGGGCTGGCGCTCTTCCTGCTGATCCGGGGCTTCACCACCCTGGCAGAGGAAGCCTACGGCTTTTTACAGCAGCTGCCCTCTTTGATGGCGCCGCTGCCAAATGTGCTGGCCGGGTGGGAACAAAAATTGGAGCGGTTTTGCGCGGCCTGCCCGGAAGGGATGCAAAACTGGCTGCGCACCCTGCCGGAGGCCGTGGCAAGTCAGGCGCCCCAGGCCGCCACCCGCCTGTCCCAGGAGCTGCTGGACCTTCTCTCCGCCTGCGCGGAAAAGCTGCCGGACCTGGTTCTGTTCCTTGTGACCACCGTGCTGGCCGTCTTCTACACCACCAGCCGCTATCCTCAAATCCGCGCTTTCATCGTGCGCCAGCTGCCCGAGCGGTGGCGCCCTTCGGCCCGGGGCGTAAAAAAGAGCGTGCTGGTCACGCTGAGCCGCTGGCTGCGGGCGGAGTGCATACTGATCCTCCTGACCTTTGTTCAGCTGCTGGCCGGTTTTTTACTGCTGAGGGTGGACTACGCGCTGCTGATGGCCGTGCTGACGGCGGTGATCGACGCCCTGCCCATCTTAGGGGTGGGCACGGTGCTGCTGCCGTGGGGGCTGTTCTGTTTTTTGAGCGGTGCCGTTCCCCGGGGTGTCGGATTGCTGGCCCTCTATGCGGTGATCCTCCTGGTCCACAGCTTCATGGAGCCGAAGCTCATGGCCTCTCAGGCCGGACTGCCCCCTATTGCCGCCCTGGCGGCCATGTATCTTGGCTACCGCTCCCTTGGTCTTGCGGGGATGATTTTCTTCCCGTTTTTGCTGCTGCTGCTCAAGCAGCTTCAGGACTCCGGCTGGCTGCATTTGTGGAAATAAAAGACAAAGAGGAGGCCTCCCGTGGGAGGTCTCCTCTTTTGGTTGAAATCGGATGGAGTCAATCGCGTCACTGGATGGGCTCGGAAGGCTCTGAGGGACCCCAGAACTCGTCAAACCAGTTGTCCCCTCCCCCCTCCGGGCTGTCTGTATTTCCACCGGAGCTGCTGCCGGAGCCGCTGCCGCCGGGGTTCTCTCCCTCGCCGCCGCTGCCGCCAGGATCTCCGCCGGGTTCGCCTCCCTCTTCCGGAGGCGGCTCGGGAGCTGTGGTGTGAACGGTGCAGGTAGTGCCCGAGGCGGCCTTGGCCTCTTCCGCGGCGGCCTCCAGCGTGCCCAGAAGATAGGGCGTGTCCGCCACAGAGGCGCCGAAGCTGTCACGGGTGTAGTCCAGGACGGACACGGTGGTCACCGTATCCTCCGGGCAATACTCACCGGCAATGCACTTTCCCTCTGTGCAGTACTGAATTTCCGTGTGGAGGCTGCAGGTTTCCGTAGGCTCGGTTCCCTTTGCCACCTCCACCGACTGAACCCGGCTCTCACCCCGGATGTCGTGGGCGCAGGCGTCTGTGGCCAAAAGGCCGCTGTCCTTGCAGACCTGCACCGTCACAAGACCGCTGCTTGGCTTGGAGAAGTCCTTGTTGGAAAGGCCCTCATGGACCTTGCTCATGACCTTGCGCCACAGGGCCGCGGAGGGGTTGACGCTGGAGACGATCTTCTCATTCTCCTTATAGCCGCACCAGACGGCGGCGCTGTAATAGGGCGTGTAGCCTACGAAATACCGGTCGTAGTTGTCGGAGGTGGTGCCGGTCTTTCCGGCGATGGTCATTCCGGGGAAGTAGGCGCCGCCGCCGGTTCCGCCGCTGACAACCCCCTTGAGCAGCTTGTTCATAAAGTAGGCCGTGGTCTCCTTCATAGCCACCTGGGACTCCTGGGGATTCTCCAGAACCAGCTCGTCCGAGGAATCCCGGACCTCCGTATACAGCCGGGGCTTGTTGTAGACGCCGTCATTGGCAAAGGAGGCAAAGGCGGCGGCCATCTGCTCCGTGGTGACGCCATAGGTCAATCCGCCCAGGCCCAGGGCCGACAGATTCAGGTCGTCGTCCACCAGTGTGGTGATGCCCAGGTTGTTCTCAAGGAAGGAGTAGGAGTTGGACACGCCTAACATCTGGTTGACCCGGACCGCCACGGCGTTGACGGAACCGGCCACGGCGGCGCTCAGCGTCATCAATCCGGTGTAAGTTCCGTTGGAGTTCTTGGGCCAGGGATTTCCATTGAGCAGCTGCACCGGCGAGTTGTCAAGGACAGAGGCCATGGTGATGACACCGGAATCCAGGGCCGGCGCATAAGAGGCAATAGGCTTGATGGAGGAGCCGCACTGGCGCACCGTGGTGGCCCAGTTCCACACCAGATCGCCCTCTTTCGCCCCCACATCGCCCACCATGGCCACCACGTTTCCGGTGGTGGGCTCCACAATGGTGATGGCTGAGTGAAGCGGCTGTCCTTTGCGCGACGTGTAGTCCGCGTTGGAGCGGTCCTCAAACACGGACTCGGCAATGGACTGGATCTCCGGATCGATGGTGGTGTAGATCTTATAGCCGTTGTAATAGAGCTGATGCGTGGCCGCCTTCTCCGAAATGTCTAACTTTTCAGCAAGATCCGCGGACACATCCCGGATCACCTGATCCACAAAGTAGGAGTTGTACTTCACGCCGTCGGAATCATCCTCCGGCTCCGTGGCGTCCTCGGTGAAGACCACCTTCTCCGCCATGGCGCTGTCGTACTCCTCCTGGGTGATGTAGCCCTGGTCCTGCATCTCGTACAGGATGGTCTCCTTACGGCTCTGGTTGTTGGCCAGGCTCTTCTCATTGCGCAGGGGGTCATATACCCAGGGGTTGTTGGTGATGCCGATCAGGCTGGCGCACTCCGCCAGGGAGAGCGCCGACACGTCCTTGCCGAAATAGTACTGGGAAGCCGACTGTACGCCATAGCAGTTGTATCCAAGGAAGATTTCGTTGAGGTACATCTCCAGGATTTCGCTCTTCTCGTACCGCTTCTCCAGGTCCAGGGCCCGGAAAATCTCCGTCACCTTGCGCTTGACGGTTCCCTCTTTGTCGCCGGTCAGGTTCTTGATCAGCTGCTGAGTGATGGTGGAGCCGCCGAAGGTATCCCGCATACCGAAAAACATGTTGACCACCGCGCCGGCAGTCCGCTTCCAGTCCACGCCGTTGTGGGTATAGAAGCGGGCGTCCTCAATGGCGACGCAGGCATCCTGCAAATTTTTCGGAATCTTGTCGATGGTCACCTCGATGCGGTTGACCTCGCTCTTGAGAATCTGCAGCTCCTCCCACTGGCCGGAATCCCTGTCCATATAATAGATGAAAGAGGTCTGGTCGCTGGTGAATTCACTCATGTCCAAGGAGGCTTCCTTGGACAGCGTGGTATTCACATAGGTCATAAAAATTCCCGCAAAGAAGCAGCAGGTCAGGACAAAGACCAGCATCAGTGTACCGATGATCTTCGCAATCCGTTTTCCGGTGCTCTGCTTTTTACGGCGTCTGCGCCGCTGAGCCGGCTGACGCTCCTGATGTTCATGATCCATGACAGGGCACCTCCCTTTCTTCCAAAATTCATGGAGTAAAAAACTCCAAGATAAGTTTTATTATAACACCGATGTCAACTTCTAAAATGACGCATTTTTGCTGGAAAATGTTCCAGGTTTTTTCTGAAAACGGCTTTTTTCTCCTTCCGCTTGCTTTTTGCCGCCAAACAGGATACACTACCCTTACCTTTATGAAGGAGGATCAGCCCATGAGCGAGGAGTTTGGACCCAATTTTATCACCCTGACCGACGAGGACGGCAACGAAATCGAACTGGAGTATGTGGACGCGCTGGAGCATAACGGCCAGACCTATATGGCCTTTTTCCCCGTGGTGGCGGATGAGCAGGACCCGGAGCAGGTGGAAAACGCCGAGGACTACGGCCTTGTCATTTTGAAATCCGTGCTGGAAAACGGTGAGGAGCTTCTCTCCACCCTGGATGACGACGCGGAACTGGACCGGGTTTACGAGCTGTTTATGGAGCAGCTGCTGGAAGACGAGGAAGAAGATTCCTAAAAAGCTGAAGCGCCTTTTCTCCAAAAACTGATTGCATGTTGACGGAAAACGTGCTATCTTAAAGTTGCCCTGCGCGGTACGTGTCAGATCATTTTTTATAACCCACATTTCGTTATAAGGGATGCCAGATCAGTCTGCGGATTGCAGGCCTCCCGGCTGCTGTCTGCGGCCGGAAGTTGGAAGCAGTGAACCAGGCTGGAGGCAACCCACCTGCCGGTAAAGGTGCAGGTTATAGCGGGGTCTGCACGGCCGCGGCGGGGCTTGGATCAAGCAAACGTCAGGGAGCCGGCCAGTTGGCCGGCTCCTTTTTGAGTTGTTTCAGGTATGTTTCAGCAAGCCGGCCTATAATTGGGACTTGCAGAATGCGCCGGCATCCAGTATAATAACAACTGCATTTTGTAATTTAACAAAGTTTGGTTTGCAATACTATTGAGAGGATTGAATGAAATGAGCGCTTCACGAGAGAAGAAAAACCGGCAGGGCCAGGAGGGCACCGGTTTCAACGACCCCCGCACCGCCCGGGAGGCGGAAAACCGCAGGCAGGAAAAGCGGTCCAACATCCTGTACGCCACCATCGGCGTGCTCTTTGCGGTGGTGGCTTTGATTGTCCTCGTGGTCAAGTCCGGCGTGCTGCAAAACACCGTCGCCGCGGCCACCATTCACGGCGAAAAATACAAGGCCGAGGAAGTCAATTACTACTATGTCAACGCCTACAACAGCTTCCTCAATCAGTACGGCGACTATATCTCCTATATCGGCCTGGACCCCACCCAGTCACTGAAGGCCCAGCAGTCCGCCTTCAGCGAGGGGCAGACCTGGCATGAGTATTTTGTGGACCAGGGCCTGGCAACCATGTCCTCCGTCCACGCCCTGGCCGACAAGGCCGAGGCGGAAGGGTTTACGGTGGATGATCTGGATCAGCAGGTCCAGACCAATTTGGATGACCTGGCCGCCTTTGTGGAGGAGTTCAACACCAACAACACCACCTCCTATACGGCCGAAACCTACCTGCAGGCCATGTACGGCGAAAAGATGACCATGGACCTCTACAAAGAGCAGGTCCGCCTGGCCATCATTGCCTCCGCATTCTCCAGCGACTATCAGAACAACCAGCTCTCCTACACTCCGGACGACCTGAAGGCCGAATATGAGGTCAACCGGCAGAACTACGATGTGGTGAACTACGAGAGCATTTACGTCAGCGGCTCCGTGCCCACCAAAGACGCCGACGGCAACGACGTGGAGGTCACCGATGAGATGACCGCGGCCGCCATGGCGGAGGCCAAGACCGCCGCCGACGGCGTGCTCACCGCCTTCCAGTCCGGCGAGACCCTGGAGGCCCAGTCCGCTGCAAATGAGGACCTGAGCTACAATTTTGCAGAGGAGTCCACTTACTCCTCCGCTCCCGCGGCCGCCCAGGAGTGGCTGTTCGACATCTCCCGCAAAGAGGGAGACGTCACTGTCCTTGAGGCCGACACCGGCTACTATGTGGCGCTCTTCCACTCCCGCAGCCGTCATGACTACAGCACTGTGGACGTCCGCCACATTCTGATCCAGACCGAAGCCTCCCAGCTGGCTGAGTCCGACGAGGGATACGACGCCGATGTGGAGCGCCTGAAAGCTCAGGCCAAGAGCCAAGCGGAAAGCCTGTACCAGGCGTGGAAGGACGGCGCGGCCACCGAGGACTCCTTTGCCGAACTGGCCAATGAGCAGTCCTCCGACCCCGGTTCCAACACCAACGGCGGCCTCTATGAGCAGGTCTACAAGGGACAGATGGTCGCCTCCTTCAACGACTGGTGCTTCGACGAGAACCGCAAGACTGGCGACACCGGCATCGTGGAAACCGACTATGGCTGCCACATCATGTATTTTGTGGGACAGGACGCCCCTTACTGGCAGGTGCAGGTGGAAAACACCCTGCGTACCAAGGATTACAACACATGGTACGAGGAAGTCACCTCCGGCTATGAGGCCACCACCTCAAAGTTGGGCCTGCAATACGTTGGTTGATTCGAAGAGCCGGCTTTGTTCACGCAAAGCCGGCTCTTTTATGAGGTTTTTATGGACGGACAATTTTTACGAAATGAAATGATCTGGGGGAGATCGGGCCAGGAGCGGCTTGCCGCCTCCCACGTCATCGTCTTCGGCCTGGGCGGTGTGGGCAGCTACGCCGTGGAGGCTCTGGTCCGCTCCGGCGTGGGAGAGCTGACCCTGGTGGACAGCGACACCGTGGCCGCCACCAACCTGAACCGCCAGCTGGAGGCCCTCCACTCCACCCTCGGGCAGAGCAAGGCCGAGGCCATTGCCGCCCGGGCCAGGGACATCCATCCGGAGGCGTTGCTTCATCCGGTCTGCGCCGCCTACGACGCGGCCCACCGGGAGGCGTTCTTTCCGGAGGGCTGCCGCTACGACTACATTGTGGACGCCATCGATCTGGTCTCCTGCAAGATCGATCTGATCGAGACCGCCCGGCGCCTCCGGATTCCCATTCTCAGTGCCCTTGGCACCGGCAATAAGTTAGACCCCTCCCTTCTGCAGATCACCGACCTCTCCAGAACCTACGGCTGCCCGCTGGCCCGGGTCATGCGCCGGGAGCTGCGGGGCCGGGGAATCGAGCACCTGAACGTGGTCTTCAGCCCGGAGGAGCCGGTCCCCACCGAGCAGCTTGAGGCTCCGCCGCCGGGACGGCGCAGCGTCCCCGCCAGCACGCCCTGGGTCCCGGCCTGCGCGGGGCTGATGCTGGCCTCCCGTGTGGTAACAGATTTGGTGAAAGAGAGAGAAGCACAATGTTGATTGGTACTACTGTCAATGCCCTTGCCATTATGGCCGGCGCGTTGGTCGGCCTGCTCCTCCGGCGTCTGGCGGGTCTGCCCGGCGAAAAAAGCGCGGCCGGGCAGCTGACCCTTGGCGACCGGCTCCAGGAAATTATTATGAAGGGCCTTTCCCTGTGCGTGTTTTACATCGGCGTGGACGGAATGCTGGAGGGGGAAAACACCTTGGTGGCCATTTTGTCCATGGTCATCGGAGCCGTGATCGGCGAGCTGCTGGACCTGGACGCAAGGATGCAGGGCCTTGGAGACTGGCTTCAGAAGAAGGTATCCGGCCTTCTGAAGGGCAGCGGCACCGTCAACGTCTCAGAGGGGTTCGTCACCTCCTGCCTCCTTTTCTGCGTGGGCGCCATGGCCATTGTGGGCGCCCTGGAGGACGGGCTCACCGGCGACCACTCCACCCTGTTCGCCAAAGCCCTGCTGGACGGCGTGGGCTCCATCCTGTTTGCCTCCTCCCTTGGCGTAGGCGTTCTCTTCTCCGCCTTCGCGGTTTTTCTCTACCAGGGAACCATCGCCCTGCTGGCCTCCTTTCTCACCCCCCTGCTGGCCCCTGAGATCATCACGGAGATGACCTGCGTGGGCTCCATCCTCATCGTGGCCCTCTCCCTCAATATGCTGGGGCTTACCCGCATCAAGGTCATGAACCTGGTGCCCGCCTGCCTCATGCCGATCCTGCTGATCAATATCACAAGGCTGTTCAGCTGACCGCGGCATAAGAAAAGACATGGTACGGAAATTCCGTACCATGTCTTTTCTTATATGGAATGCGGGCGGTCTCTGCGCCCGGCGGCTCAGCTGACGCTCTGGCCCACGGGGCAGCCGTCGTGGGCAAAGAGGACCTTGCAGTCGTCCTGCTCCGGCATGTCCACGGCGATCAGCATGCCCTCGCTGACCACACCGCAGAACTTGTGGGGCTTCAGATTCACCAGCACCACGATCTTCTTCCCCACCAGTTCCTCGGGCTTGTAGTAGGAGCGGATGGTGGACATGATGGTCCGCTCTCCCTGGCCGTCGTTGACGGTGAGCTTCAGGAAGTTGCGGCTCTTGACCACCTCTTCACAGGCTACCACCTGGCAGATCCGAAAATCCAACTTCCGGAAATCCTCCAGCTCGATCTCCGCCTTGAAAGGCTCTTGCTTCAGTTCATTGGGTTCCATTTGTACGTCTCCTTTTTTCGGTCATTTATCTGAAAAATGGGCCTGATCCATCTTCCGATACAGTGTTCGCAGACTGATCCCCAGCGCCTCGGCGGTGCGGGCTTTGCCCTTCATATCCCAGCCGTAGTGGTCCAGCATCTCCCGGATGGTGGCGCTCTCCATCCCCTTCAGGGTGGGCGCGGGCTGATTGCTGACCTCCCGGAGGAAATAGGCCGGCAGGTCCTCCACCTTCACCGTAGACCCCTCCGCCATATTGACGCAGTACTCCACAATATTCTCCAGCTGCCGGATATTGCCCGGCCAGCTGTAGCGGTAGAAGAGGTCCAGCACCTCCTGGCTGAAGGAAACCACATGGGAATTGAGCCGCTGGTTGAACTTGGCCAGGAAGGCGGTCAGCAGCTGCGGCATGTCCTCCATCCGCTCCCGCAGGGGCAGCATCTCAATGTTGATGACATTCAGCCGGTAAAAGAGGTCCGCGCGGAAGCGGTTCTCCGCAATCCGCTGGTTCATATCCGCGTTGGAGGCCGAGATGATCCTGGCGTTGACACGAACGGTGTTTGTGCCGCCCACCCGCTCAAAGCGGTAGTCCTGCAGCACGTTGAGCAGCTTGGCCTGCATGTTCATGGGCATCTCGCTGATTTCATCCAAAAACAGCGTCCCTCCCTCGGCCATCTCCAGTTTGCCCCGCTTCCCGGACTTCAGTGCCCCGGTAAAAGCGCCCGCCTCATATCCGAACAGCTCGCTTTCAAAAAGGGACTCCGGGATGTTGGCACAGCTGATGGTCACAAAGGGCTTGTCGCTGCGGTCGCTCTCATAGTGAATGGATTTGGCCAGCAGCCCCTTGCCGGTCCCCGTCTCTCCGGAGATGAACACGGAGGAGGGACTGTTGACCACTTTCTTCATTCGGCGCTTGATGCTGCTCATGTGGGCGCCGCTGCCCTGCATGGTGTCTGTCTCCGGCAGTTTTGCCTTGGCCAATATCCGCCCGGACTTGCGCACCAGCCGGACCGCCGCTCCCTCCACCTCCTCGGCGGTTTTGATGGGAACGGTGCTGACGGAAAAGGAGTTCTCCTTGTCCGCGGTGACGCTGTGGTCCTCCACCCGGCTTCCCTCCAGGATCATGGCGACCAGTTCCTCCGGCAAAAAGTCCCTGACGGATTTCAGACACGAGCCGCTCAGCATCCCAAGCGCCGCCCCGTTCATGCTGAGGATGTTTCCCTGCCGGTCCGTGACCAGCAGGCCGTCCGGCATCAGTTCCGTCAGGGCGGAGAGATATCCGTCGATGTTTCCGCTGTTGATGTCCCCGCCGGATCCCCGCAGCAAATTGGAGATCAGCTCCACAAAATCGTAGATGATCTGCTTGAAAAACTCGATGTCCCGTGTGAGCCTGTCGTGGTCGCTCTTGGAAAAGGCGGAGAAGGACAGCACGCCCACCGGATAGTCCGCAAGCATAATCCGTTTTAATATCTCCAGCGTGGCGGGACAGTTTCCGTTGAACCGGCAGCCGATGCATGAGGGCATGTTGCCGGGTGTGAACACGGTGACCTCATCCTGCTCAATGACCTCAAGGATCGATGGCTTGTGCACCATGGTCCCCTTCTTTTCAAGGTACTTGCTGCTGCTGACCACCAGGGTTGCCGAATTGTCAAAAATGGCAGATTCTATGCCAAACAGATGCTGGATCAGCTGCAAAACCTGTGACAATTCCGCGGAATGCGCCTGTAAATCCATGCTGCTCCCTTCCGCCCGCTCCCGCTTTCCGGTTTGGGCCGTTCTTTTTTGGCCAGCTGCCGCCTCCATATAAAATACGCGGATTTTTTGTGTAATACTGCAAAAATCCCCTGAAATTTTTAAAAAAACATAAAAACAGCTGACTTTATATTCACAGTGAGGAGTTTACCATGACATCCTTAAAAATGCAAGTGCCATCACAGCGGCATTTGACAAATTTGTCATTTGTCTTGGCAAATCTGTCTATACAAGCTTGTCACATTTCTGTCAATTCAAATTTTTTCCATTGAATTTTCCTGTTATTTTCTCCTTGTATCACAAAAACATCGTTCATTTTTTGTTCATTTTTTCACTTTTTTTCATTTATTCGCCTTCTGAAAGAAAGTGGCACGCTAATTGCTTTATAAATCTTGGCAGACAAAAAATTGAGAATTCCGCGTAATTGTCAATTTGATTTGTTTCTTAGAAAAAAGAGGAGGACGTAATCATGTTACAGAAAAAAGATCCGCTGAATCTGACCGGCAAAGTCGCCGTCATCACCGGCGGCGGTTCCGGAATCGGCCTGGGTGTCTCCCAGCTGCTGTCCGCCTATGGCGCTGCGGTAGCCATCGTGGACGTGAGCGACAAGGCGGAGGAAAAGGCCCAGGAGCTGCGCGACGCCGGCCGTCAGGCCGCCTTCTTCAAGTGCGATGTCACCAACGAAGAGAGCGTCATCGCCACCGTCAAGGCCATTGTCGATAAGTTTGGCCGTATCGACATCCTGCACAACAACGCCGGCGTCACCGTCCGCAAGACCATTGAGGATCTGGCTGAGAAGGAATGGGACTTCGTTTTGGACGTGGGTCTGAAGGGCCTGTTCCTGATGAGCAAGCACGTGATCCCCGAGATGAAGAAGGTCGGCGGCGGCTCCATTGTCAACACCGGCTCCGGCTGGGGTCTCAAGGGCGGCGACCTGGCTGCCGCTTACTGCGCCGTGAAGGGCGGCATCGTCAACGTCACCCGCGCCATGGCCATTGACCACGGCAAGGACAACATCCGCGTCAACTCCATCAACCCCGGTGACACAGTCACCGCCATGATGGTCAGCGAGGGCCGCCAGACCGGCGAGATCAAGAGCGACGCCGACATCGACGAGTTCCTCAAGTCCTGCGGCGCTGGCCGCCCCCTGGCCCGCATCGGTCAGCCCGAGGACATTGCCAACGGCGTGCTCTTCCTCTGCTCCGACCTGGCCAGCTGGGTCACCGGCGCTGCGCTGGTGGTGGACGGCGGCGGCATCGCCTAATCCCATCAATACAGAAAGGAAATGAATGCTATGAGCGTGAAAGGTTTTAAAAGTCACCCGTACATCCCGAATTCCGTTCCGGAAGTAGAGCAGGAGATGCTCCGCGAGCTGGGTCTGAATTCCATAGAAGAGCTCCACGCCGAAGTGCCCGATGAGATCATCCTCAAGGATCAGATGGATCTCCCCGAGGCCTTTGGCTCCGAATATGAGCTGCGCCGCCATGTGGAGGGCGTTCTGAAGAAGAACAAGACCTGCGCCGACAACCTGAACTTCTTAGGCGCCGGCTGCTGGCAGCACTATGTGCCCGCCATCTGCGACGAGGTCAACGGCAAGGGCGAGTTCGTCACCGCGTACGGCGGCGAGTCCTACAACGATTTCGGCCGGTTCCAGAGCCTCTTTGAATATGAGAGCCTGATGGCAGAGCTGGTGGACATGGAAGTGGTCAACGTCCCCACCATGGACTGGGCCCAGGCCGCCGCCACCGCCATCCGCATGGGCTGCCGTGTCGCGGACCGCACCCAGGTGCTGCTGACCGGCTCCATTGACCCGGAAAAGTTAGCGGTCATCAAGAACTACTGCGAGCCCGATCTGGAGATCGTGACCGTGGCCATCGACAGCGCCACCGGCTGCATGGATCTCAATGACCTCAAGAGCAAGCTCTCCGGCAAGACCGGCGTTGTCTACTTTGAGAACCCCTCCTATCTGGGCGTTCTGGAGGTTCAGGCCCAGCAGATTGCCGACGCGGCCCACGCCGCGGGCGCACAGTGCGTGGTGGGTGTGGATCCCATCTCCTTGGGCGTCGTCTCCGTCCCCCGCTCCTATGGCGCGGACATCGTCTGCGGCGATTTGCAGCCTCTGGGCATCCACATGAACTACGGCGGCGGTCAGTCCGGCTTCATGGCCACCATGGATGACCCCAAGTACGTGCTGGAGTTCCCCTCCCGCCTGTTCGGCATCTGCTGCACCAACACCCCGGGCGAGTATGCCTTCGGCGACGTCGCCTATGACCGCACCTCTTTCGGCCACCTGCGTGAGAAGGCCAAGGAGTATGTGGGCACCCAGTCCGCCCTGTGGGGCATCACCGCCGGCGTGTACCTGGCCACCATGGGCCCCAAGGGCATGCAGGAAGTGGGCGAGACCATCATGCAGAACGCCCAGTACGCCGCCAAGGAAATCGCCGGGCTGAGCAATGTCTCCATTCGCTTCTCCACCCCCTTCTTCAAGGAGTTTGTCGTTGACTTCTCCAAGACCGGCAAGACGGTGGAGCAGGTCAACAAGGCTCTTCTGGACAAGGGCATCTTCGGCGGCAAGGATCTGTCCAAGGACTTCCCGGCCCTGGGTCAGTGCGCCATGTACTGTGTGACAGAAATCCACACCAAGGAAGACATCGACCGCCTGGTCTCCGCTCTGGGCGAGATCCTGTGATGTGTGAAAGGAGAAACGAATATGAAAAAGATTGACAGAAGCTCCAAGGTTCGCACGGGGTTTCACCAGGCCAAGTGGGACGAACCTGTTATTTTTGAACTGACCAAGCCCGGCGAGCGCGGCATCCTGGTCCCCAAGGCCAGCCCCGCCGTTCAGCAGGCGGTGGCCGGAACCTCCGCCATGCCCGAGTTTTTGCAGCGCAAGAGCGCTCCCGCCCTGCCTGAGATCTCTCAGCCCCGGGTGCTGCGCCACTATGCCCGTCTGGCTCAGGAGACCCTGGGCGCCGATGTGAACATCGAAATCGGCCAGGGCACCTGCACCGTGAAGTACAGCCCCAAGGTCAACGACCAGCTGGCCAACCTGCCTGAGATGCGTGAAATGCACCCCCTGCAGGACGAGAGCACCTGCCAGGGCATCATGCAGATCATGTACGACACCAACCGCTACATGTGCGAGATTTCCGGCATGGACCGCTTCACCTTCCAGCCCAGCGGCGGCAGCCAGGGTATCCTGACCATGGCCTCCCTGGTCTACTCCTATTTCAAGTCCAGAGGCGAGGAGAACGAGCGCAACGAGATCATCACCACCATCTACTCCCACCCCTCCGACGCCGCAGCCCCCCATGTCAAGGGCTTCAAGATCATCTACATCCACCCCGACAAGGACGGCTATCCCGACTACGAGGCCTTTAAGGCTGCCGTAAACGAGCACACCGCCGCTTTCATCGTGGCCAACCCCGAGGACACCGGCGTCTACAACAAGAATGTTCTGGAATTCACCAAGCTGGTCCACGAAAAGGGCGGCCTGTGCGGCTATGACCAGGCAAACGCCAACGGCCTGCTGGGTGTCACCCGCGCAAGAGAAGCCGGCTTTGACATGTGCTTCTTCAACCTGCACAAGACCTTCTCCACGCCTCACGGCTGCGGTGGCCCCGCCTGCGGCGCCACCGGCTGCGCCAAGTTCCTTGAGAAGTTCCTGCCCGGCCCCCTGGTGGATTTTGATGGAGAGAAGTACTTCTACAACTACGACATTACCTCCGATCCCTCCGCCATCGGAAAGGTCCGCGAGTTCAATGGCGTGGCGCCCGTTATCCTGAAGGCCTATGCCTGGATCCGCTCCATGGGTCCCGACGGCCTGTATCAGGTGGCCAAGACCGCTGTTTTGAACAACAACTACATGTTCAAGAAGCTGATGGATCTCCACTGTGTGGATGCTCCCTACATCCCCGGCAAGCAGCGCATCGAGCAGTGCCGCTACACCCTTGAGACCCTCTTCGACGAGACCGGCGTCTCCACCGCCGACGTGCAGCGCCGCATGATGGACTTCGGCATGCACTATTGGCAGAGCCACCACCCCTACTATGTGCCCGAGCCCATGACCCTGGAGCCCACCGAGACTCCCTCCAAGGATGATATCGACGAATACATCGAGACTCTGAAGTATGTCTTCGACGAGGCCTACAACAATCCTGAAAAGGTCAAGGGCGCTCCCTATCAGAGTGTCTGCCACCAGTTGGATGAGTCCAACATGGACGATCCCGACCAGTGGGCTGTCACCTGGCGCTGCTATCAGAAGAAGTTCAATTGAAAACCTTAGGCTTACTCATCAACCCCATCGCAGGCATGGGCGGAAGCGTGGGACTCAAGGGGACCGACGGCATGTATGAGGAGGCGGTGCGCCGCGGCGCGGTGCGCAAGGCCAACGACCGTGCCGCCGTGGCGCTGAAGGCGCTGCTCCCTCTGAAGGACGAACTGCTGGTGCTGTGCGCCTCCGGCGAGATGGGGGAAGATTTGGCAAAAAGCTTGGGCTTTCGGGTACAGGTGGTTTACACCACCTGTACCCGGGAGAGCTCCGCCTCCGACACCATCGCCGCCGCCCGCGCCATGAAGGACGCCGACCTGCTGCTCTTTGCAGGCGGCGACGGCACGGCCCGTGACGTGGTGTCCGCCGTTGGCGGCGAGAAGGTGGCCCTTGGCATCCCCGCCGGCGTAAAAATCCACTCCCCCGTATACGCCATCCGGCCTGAGGCGGCCGGCAGCCTGGCCTTAAACTATCTCAAGGGCGGCTGCGCCCAGACCCGCGAGGCCGAGGTGGTGGACATCGACGAGTCCGCCTATCGGGAAGGGCGCGTCAGCACCAGCCTCTACGGCTATCTGCAGGTTCCCTACGAACGGCGGTTTTTGCAGAGCAGCAAGGCGCCGTCCCCCCTGAGCGAGCACTCCCAGCAGGTGAACATCGCCTGGGAGATGATCGACCAGATGAAGCCCGACCTCTATTATCTGGTCGGCCCCGGCTCCACCACCAAAACGCTGATGGACGTGCTGGGACTGCCGGATACCCTGATCGGCGTGGATCTGATCTTAAACAAGCAGCTGGTACAGTCCGACCTCTGCGAGCAGGATATCCTGCGCCGCATGGATGAGCGGGAAACCCACCTGATCATCACCCCCACCGGCGGACAGGGCTTCCTTCTTGGGCGCGGCAACCAGCAGCTCAGCGCGGCGGTAATGCGCCGCATCGGCAAAGAGCGGCTCCATGTGCTGGCCACCCAGGAAAAGCTGTTCCATCTCCAGGGAAGCCCCCTGCTTGTGGATACCGGCGACAGCGAGGTGGATGAACTGCTCTCCGGGTATGTACGGGTCATCATCAACTATATGGAAGAGCAGATTTGTAAGATCGGCAGAGACCGGACCTGACAAAGCGCTTTTGAATTCCAAACAGGCAAAATAGAGAACGGGGGGACTTTCATGGCAAAGGCTTATATCAACGGCAAATTTTACACAATGGAAAAAGAGCACGACGTCTGCCAGGCGGTTGTTGTGGAAAACGGTAAATTTGTTTACTGCGGCAGCAATGACGGCGCGGTTCAGATGGCGCAGGAGATTGTCGACTTGGGCGGGGCTGCGGTCCTGCCTGGAATGATTGACACGCACCAGCATCTGTTTGCCTCCGCACGCAACCTGACACGGCTGGACCTGAAGCATGTGACCACCATGGCTGAACTGCTTGAGCGGGTTCGTCAGCGCGCTGAAGAGACTCCGGACGGACAGTGGATCCTGGGAGCCGGGTTCGATCAGGAGATTTTCACCGATCAGCGTGTGCTGCCCACCCGGGAGATGCTGGACCGGGTCAGTCCCCGCAATCCCGTGGTCCTGTCCCGCTACTGCGCCCATATGTTTTCCGTCAACTCCATGGCGCTGGCCGCCGGCGGCATTGGCCGCGGCTTCCAGCCCAAGGTTCCCAATACCGTGGAGTTTGACGCAGACGGGGAGCCCACCGGAGTTCTGTTTGACGCCGCCGGCTCGGACGTTATCGCCCTTGCTCCCGATCCCCTGAAATCCCTGGAGGCGAAAAAGGATATTCTGGAAAAAGCCTGCCGCGACCTGAACAGCCACGGCCTCACCGGTGTACACCCCATCCAGGGCCTGCACTGCGACCTCCCCGAGTATTTAGACGCCTATCAGGAGCTGAACCGTGAGGGCCGGCTGACTGTCCGCGTCTATGTGAATTATGATGAGCTGCCCGGCCAGAACCTCCACTTCCACACCGGCCTGGGCGACGACATGGTAAAATACGGCTTTTATAAGCTGTATCTTGACGGCAACTTGGGCGGCCGCAACGCCTATATGACCGAGCCCTACGCGGACGATCCCGGCAACGCGGGCACGCCCAACTACACCCAGGAGGAACTGAACGCTCTGGTGCGGGCCGGCTACGAACGCGGATTCCAGGTCGGCGCCCACGCCATCGGCGACCGTGCGGTGGAGATGTTTACCACCGCGATCGAGACAGTCTATTCAGAGCATCCGAGGCCGGACGCCCGGTTCCGCATGATCCACCTGGCGCTGCTCAGCGATGAGCTGATCGAACGGATCAAGAAGCTCCCGGTGGTCATCGACATGCAGCCCCTGTTCATCTCCACGGATTTGAAGTGGGTGGGCAGCCGGGTCAGAGAGGAGCGTCATAAGTACTTATACTGCTGGCGCCGCCTCATCGACGAGGGGCTGATCCTGACGGCGGGCTCCGACGCCCCCTGCGAAAGCTACGATCCCATTGAGGGCATATACGCGGTGGTCAACCGCAAAGATATGTCCGGTTTCCCGGAAGGCGGCTGGTATCCTGAAAACCGCGTCACCGTGTATGAGGCGGTGGCCATGTTTACGAAGAATGCCGCGTACTCCTCCTACGAAGAAGACATCAAGGGAACCATCGCCCCCGGCAAGCTTGCCGACTTTGTGGTGCTGGACTCCGATCTCTTTGAAGTGGACCCCATGGCAATCAAGGATATCCATGTGGAAAAGACCTATCTTGGCGGCAAGGAAGTTTACTCCCGCAGATAATGTTTGATCGAATGAAGAGAGGGTAGATCCACGAGATCTAAAAAGCGGAATTCAGCGGGCACCTGCCTGCTTGATTCAAATAGGTAAATAGAGAATAGGAGGAATTTCAATGGTAAAAAAATACGAGGAGCTGAAAGGCAAAAGAGTCGTTGTCACTGGCGGCGCCAGCGGCATCGGCAAGGCAACTGTTCAGCGCTTTGTAGATGAGGGCGCCAAAGTCGTGGCGTTCGACATCAACGAAAAAGCGCTGGAAGCCGTGAAGGCGGAAATCCCCGGCCTGGCCGGCACCGTCGCAGTGGACGTCAGCAGTGAAGAGAGCGTTGTCAACGGCTTCAAAAAGGTTGACGAGCTGATCGGCGGCATCGACGTTCTGGTCTCCAACGCGGGCATCAGCGTCCGCAAGAAGTTCGTGGAAACCGATTTTGCCCAGTGGCGCAAGGTCATGGGCATCAATCTGGACGGCATGTTCCTGTGCTGCAAAGAGGCCGTGTCCCGCATGATGCCCCAGAAGTCCGGCGTCATCCTGATGACTGCTTCCACCAACGGCATGGAAGGCCATCCCTATTACACCGACTACAACGCATCCAAGGCCGGCGTGATCCTGTTAGGCCGCTCCCTGGCTCTGGAGTGCGCTCCCTACCTGCGGGTCAACTCCGTGTGCCCCGGCTATGTGCTGACCCCCATGCAGCGCGCTGAGTACACCGACGAAATGCTGGCAGTGGTCAACGAGGGCATCCCCATGAAACGCCACGCCGAGCCTGAGGAAGTGGCCGCTCTCTATGCGTTCCTTGCCTCTGATGAAGCCAAGTACATCACCGGCCAGCACATTCCCATCGACGGCGGCGAAACCGCCTGATCGGTGAAACAGAAAGGCGCGATCAATTTGAAAACAGCATATGTAAACGCAAATGTCATCACCATCAATCCCGCTCAGCCCAGGGCTGAAGCGTTTTTGGTGGAAGACGACAGGTTCGTCAGGGTCGGCAGCCGGGAGGAAGTCCTTGCAGCCGCCGGTTCCGACGCGGCTGTGGTGGATCTTTCGGGCAACACCGTGCTCCCCGGATTCAACGACAGCCACCTGCACCTTTTGAATTTCGCCTACTCCCGCACCAAGATCAATCTGTACGGGACCGGTTCCATCGCGGAGGTGCAGGAGCGCTCCAGAAAGTGGCTTTCAGAGCGCAGGCCAGCCCCCGGGTCCTGGGTCTCCGGCGCCGGCTGGAACCAGAGCTCCTTCCCGGAAAAGCGGACCCCGAACCGGGATGATCTGGACGCAATTTCCACGGAGTACCCCATAATCTTCACCCGCGTGTGTGAGCATATCGTGGCGGTCAACTCCAAGGCCCTGGAGCTCATCGGCATCGATGACTCCACCCCCAATCCGGAGGGCGGCGAGATCGAGCGGGACGCCACCGGCCGCGCCACCGGCGTGCTGAAGGAAAACGCCCGGTATTTGGCCTATTCCAAGGTTCCCGACAAGAGCGTCGCCGAAATCAAGGAGATGCTCTATGATGCCATCGACTTCGTCTCCAGGCTGGGTCTCACCTCCGTTCAGACGGACGACTTTGAGACCTTCTCCTCCAAGAACTGGAAGAACGTCATCCAGGCTTATCAGGAGCTGGAGGCCGAGGGCAGGCTGAAGGTCCGCGTCTATGAGCAGTGCCTGCTGCCCCAGATCGACCGGTTCAATCAGTTCCTGTCCGCCGGCTACAAGACCGGTGTGGGTTCCGACATGTTCAAGATCGGGCCTCTCAAGCTGTTGACGGACGGTTCCATCGGCCAGCGTACCGCCTATCTCAACGCGCCCTACTCCGACGACCCCAGCACCCGCGGTATCCATGTCTTTACCCAGGATGAGCTGGATGAGCTGATCTGCACGGCATATGCCAACGGGATGCAGGTTGTCTGCCACGCCATCGGCGACGGCGCCATGGACATGGTGCTCAACGCCTATGAAAAGGCGCAGAGCGAGCACCCTGTGGAGGACCCAAGAAGCGGCATCATCCATGTTCAGATCACCACAAAGGAAATCCTGAACCGTATGCTCAAAAACCACATCCTTGCCTATGGCGAGCCGATCTGCGTGGGCGCCGACATGCACTGCGTGGAGGACCGGGTGGGCAAAGAGCGTATGAAGGAATCCTATGCCTACCGCACCATGAATGAAATGGGCCTTCGGGTCCCCCTTTCCTCTGACTGCCCTGTGGACTCTGTCAACCCCATCGACAGCGCTTACATCGCGGTCAACCGCAAAGACCTCACTGGCTGGCCGGAGGGCGGCTGGTATCCCGAGGAGCGCCTGTCCATCGACCAGGTGCTCAAGGGCTTTACCCTGGACTCCGCCTACGCCTCTTTTGAGGATGGCACCAAAGGCAGCGTGGAAGCCGGCAAGTACGCCGATTTCGTCGTACTCAACGGTGATCCCACTTCCGTCGACCCCAGCGATCTCCGCTCCATCTCCGCCGTTGGCACATATCTGGGCGGCAAACAGGTGAATTGACTGTTTGTCAAAAATCAGGCCGGATCTGTGTGTTCCGGCCGAAAGAGAGAGGAATCTATTATGGAAAACAACGAACAAAACTATTTCCGTCCAAAAACCTGGGTATCCTTTGTCATTATGGCTTTCCTGGTTGCGGCCATGTGTTCCGCCATCTTCCTGACCGGCCAGCAGCTGCACATCACCATGCTGACCTGCATGGGCTTTTGCATCCTGATGCTGGTGCTCACCGGCTGCCCCTATTCCAAGATTGAAGAAGCCATCATCTCCAGCGGCAACCTGACCATTCCCACGCTGATCATCCTGTACACCATCGGCGCCGTGATGGGCTCTTGGATTGCCAGCGGCACGGTACCCATGATCATCTACTGGGGCCTGAAGCTGATCAGCCCGGGCCTGTTCCTGACCACCGCCTGCATCGCCTGCATGATCACCGCCATGGCCACCGGCAGCTCCTGGTCCACCATCGGCACCGTGGGCGTCGCTCTGATGGGCGTCGGCATGGGCCTGAATATGAACCCCGCCATGACCGCCGGCGCCATTGTCTCCGGCGCCGCCTTCGGCGACAAGATGTCCCCCATGTCCGATACCACCAACGTGGCCCCCGCTGTGGCCGGCGCAGACCTCTTTGACCACATCAAGGCCATGGTCACCACCGGCGGCCCCGCCATCGTGATCGCCCTGGTGGGCTTCACCGTTATGGGCATGTCCGCCAGCGGCGACGCCAACAGCGAGACCATTGCCCAGATTCTGGATTCCCTGAACAGCATCTTCCACCTGAACCTCACCACCCTGATTCCCCTTATTCTGGTGCTGGCCCTCGCCATCATGAAGTTCCCCGCCTTCCCGACCCTGCTGATTTCCGCACTGGTGGCGGCCGCCATGGCGATCCTGGCCCAGGGCCAGAGCATCCCAAGCATCATGAGCATCATGGAAAACGGCTTTGTCTCTGAGACCGGCTTCTATGACATCGACAAGCTCCTCTCCCGCGGCGGTATGTTTTCCATGCACTACACCGCCAGCCTGACCGTCATCGTCATGGCCTTCGGCGGCATCCTTGAAAAGTGCGGTGTCCTTGACGAGATCCTCAGCAAGATGCGCGGCCTGACCCGCACCGTGGGCACCATGGTCTGCACCACCGTAGTGATCGAGATTCTGCTGAACCTGGTCACCGCCAGCCAGTACATGACCATCATCCTTGGCGGCAAGCTGATGATGCCCGTCTACAAGGAGAAGGATATGCTGCCCCAGTGCCTGTCCCGTACTCTGGAGGACTCCGGTACCGTCACCTCCCTGCTGATTCCCTGGAACCTGTGCGGTGCCTTCGCCTCAGCGGCGTTGGGCGTGGGCTGCTTTACCTACCTGCCTTTTGCCCTGTTCAACTGGATCTGCCCGCTGATCGCTGTTGTCTGGGGCTTTACTGGTCTGTTCCAGTGGAAGACCGGTCAGAAACCCAGCAAGAAGACCTACCGTCCTGTGGACTCTGAGGCGCCTGTCTCAAAGTAACATGACGCACAGCACGAATCCCAGCATACGGAACCGCCAAAAAAAACTCCGATCGTTGCTAAAAGACCAGTGAAAATTTGTAACTTCTAAAGTCTATATAAAACGGAAAGGATGTTCATTCAATGAGTACAGATACCAAAAACAAGGGCCCGAGAGAGGAATCCGTAGGACTGGCAATCTTTAAGTTCCTGCCCCTGCTCGTCTTCATCCTGCTGGTTATCTTCCTTCAGCTTGACCTGTTGGTTGCCGCCCCCATCGCCGTTTTCGCTGCCGTTGTGGTGAGCATGTACGTCAACCGCAACAACTTCGACGCCGCCTTTGAATTCGGCGTCAACTCCGTCCGCAGCATTGTCATGGTATTCTTCGTCAGTATGTTCGCCTACGGCGTAGGTGAGTGCTTCATGGCCACCGGCGTCGGCGCTGCCATCATCAACCTCTCCCTGGCAGCCGGCGTCACCGGTCAGACCATCGCCCCACTGTCCTTTATTCTGACCTGCCTGCTGTCCCTGGCGACCGGTACCTCCTGGGGCACCTTTGCCGCCTGCGCCCCCATCTTCCTGTGGCTGAACTACATCTTAGGCGGCAACACCGTCCTGGTGCTGGGCGCCATTGCCGGCGGCTCCTGCTTTGGCGACAACATCGGCATGATCTCCGACACCACCGTTCTTTCCTGCGGCATGCAGGACATCAAGATCATCGACCGTGTAAAGCACCAGGGCCCTTGGTCCCTCATCTGCGTCGTGCTTACGCTGATCATCACCTTTGCGATGTCCCTCTCCCTGCCCTCCACTCAGGGCAGTCTGGCCGAGGCTCTGGAAAACATTCCTCCCGAGGCCTACGCGGCTCTGGAAGTGGAGCGCCCCGCCGCACTGGCTCTGCTGGAGCAGGTCCAGACCGGTGTCCCCATTTACATGGCCATCCCCTTCGTTGTGGTCATCGGCACTGCCTTCACCGGCATGAACACCATGCTGTGCCTGGGCTGCGGCATGGTCTCCGCCATGATTTTAGGAACCTTTGCCGGCACCTGCACCCCCATGACCTGGCTGAACGACATGGTCCTGTCCGCGTTTGGTGAGTCCGGCAGCTGGGCCATCGTCATGATGATGTGGGTCGCGGCCTTCGGCGGCATCATGAACAGCATGAACGCCTTCCAGCCACTGGCGAATCTGGTTAGTCAAGCTGTCCAAGAATGTCCACCATCTGATGGGCTGGTGCGGTATTCTGTGCGTCGTCGGCAACGCCGCCCTGTCGGATGAGTCCGCTGAGATCGCCACCTTCTCCCCCATCGTCCGCGGCATCGTCGAGGAGAACGTGGAGGCCACGGAGGAAGAGCACTACAGACTTCGTACCCGTCTGGCCACCTTTACCGACGCCTTGGGCGTGTACGGCTCTGAGATGATCCCCTGGCACTGCTTCCCCGTGTTCTACCTGGCCATCGCTTCCGCTGTGTTCCCCATCGTCGACATCAGCGTCTGGGACATCATCAGAAACAACTGGATGTCCATGATCTCCGTGGTCAGCATCCTGGTCCTCACCTTCACTGGTTTGGATCGCTTTATCCCTCTATTCAGACTGCCCGATGTGAAGCTGAAGAAAGAGGCCAAGGCGGCAAAGTAAATTCGATCCACTCTATTTGCACATAACAGGGAAGAGGCGCGCCGCAGATGCGGCGCGCCTCTTCCCTGTTCTCTTTTCATTTTCTTTTTCCGGCGTTGTGGCGCTCCTTGATCCACTCTTGATTGAAGAAAGTCTCTCGGACGAAGCAACGGGATTCTCATCTTTTGCGGGGCGCTTCCCCGCCCCTGATATCAACTGCGTGAAAAAGCCCCCAAGGCAAATGCCTTGGGGGCTTTTTATGGAAATACGGTTTGTGCTGATTGAGGCGGCTTACTTCAGCTCGACCTTTGCGCCGGCCTCTTCCAGGGTCTTCTTCAGGGTCTCGGCCTCGTCCTTGGAAACAGCTTCCTTCAGGGTCTTGGGAGCGCCTTCAACGGTGGCCTTGGCCTCGGCCAGGCCCTGGCCGGTGATCTCACGGACAGCCTTGATGACCTTGATCTTGGCAGCGGCGTCAAAACCGGTCAGAACAACGTCAAAGTCGGTCTTCTCCTCAGCAGCGGGAGCAGCGGCGCCAGCGGCGGGAGCGGCCATGGCAGCGGCGGAAACGCCGAACTCTTCCTCCAGAGCGTGAACCAGCTCGGACAGTTCCAGAACGGTCAGAGCCTTGATCTCTTCGATCATAGCAGTAACTTTTTCAGACATTTGATTAGCCTCCTAATAGTAAATTTCAGATTTTAGTACCGCTGGTTATTCAGCGGCGGGAGCAGCCTCTTCAGCTGCGGGAGCGTCCACAGCGCCGTTCTTTTCGGCGATCTGCTTCAGGACGCAGGCCAGACCGGAAATGGGGGCCAGCATGGTGCCCAGCACCTGAGCCTGCAGAACAGGCAGAGCGGGGATGGAAGCCAGCCGCTGGATGGTCTCCATGGGGACAACCTTGCCCTCCATAAAGCCGCCCTTGATCTCGAACTTGCCGTCCAACTTCTTGGCAAAGCCGGACAGGACCCGGGCGGGAGCCACGGGATCATCGGACAGGGCCAGAGACGTAGTGCCGTTGAGCAGCTCGTCCAGCTCATTGAGGCCAACGTTGTTGAATGCAAAGCGGAGCAGCGTGTTCTTCACCACGGCATAGTCCACACCGCTTTCGCGGCACTCACTGCGCAGAGCGGTATCCTGTGCAACGTTGATGCCCTTGTAGTCGACGATCACGCCCGCCGCGGCTTTCTGCAGCTTTTCAGTCAGATTGGCGACAATGGCTTGCTTCTCACTGAGAACTTTTGCGTTAGGCATACTTGTTTTCACCTCCAGAGATTGATCGGTGCGTTCAAAAAGAAAACCGTCCTTGTGCGCAAAGACACAAGGACGGGTAGCAATCGCTTGCTGTCCTCGGCAGGTCTTATGGGGAATTCCCCTCCTGCTGTCTTTGGAACGCATCATTTAGTATATCAAACCGACAGAATTTGTCAAGAGACAATTTCGCGGCAGATACCGAACGTGGAATAATTAGACCTTGGCGGCGTTCATCTTCACGCCGGGGCCCATGGTGGAAGCAGCAACGCAGCTTCTCACATACTGGCCCTTGGCGGAGGCGGGCTTCGCCTTGATGATGGCGCCCATCAGGGCGTTGTAGTTGTCCGTCAGCTTCTCAGGGCCAAAGGACACCTTGCCGATGGGGCAGTGAATGATGTTGGTCTTGTCCAGGCGGTACTCAATCTTACCGGCCTTGACTTCCTTCACAGCCTTTGCCACGTCGGGAGCCACGGTTCCGGCCTTGGGAGAGGGCATCAGGCCCTTGGGGCCCAGCACCTTACCAAGACGGCCCACCACGCCCATCATATCGGGGCTGGCGATGACCACATCAAAATCAAACCAGTTTTCCTTCTGGATCTTCTCCACCAGGTCCATGTCGCCCACATAGTCGGCGCCGGCCTCACGGGCGGCGTCGGCCTTATCGCCCTTGGCGAACACCAGGACGCGGACGGTTTTGCCGGTGCCGTGGGGCAGCACAATGGCGCCGCGGACCTGCTGGTCGGCGTGACGGGAGTCAACGCCCAACTTCACGTGCAGTTCGACGGTCTCGTCAAACTTGGCGGAAGCTGTCTTACAAATCAAACCAAAGCCCTCGGCAGCATCGTACAGGGTGTTCTTGTCGATCTGCTTCGCGCTCTCTTTATACTTCTTGCCTCTAAACAATGTTACTTCCTCCTCATAGTGGTTATTCGGAATACTCCTCCCACTGTATGGAACGGCCTAAGCCGCTCAAATATGTGAGTATTTTTGCGGTTGCCGTGACGAATCAGTCGCCCACCACGACGCCCATGGAACGGGCGGTGCCGGCGACCATGCTCATGGCTGCTTCCAGGCTGGCCGCGTTCAGGTCCTTCATCTTAAGCTCGGCAATCTTCTGAACGGAAGCCTTGGAGATGGTGGCCACCTTGGTCTTGTTGGGGACGCCGGAGCCGGACTCGATGTTGCACTCCTTCTTGATCAGGACAGCCGCGGGAGGCGTCTTGGTGATGAAGGAGAAGGAGCGGTCGGCGTAGACCGTGATCACGACGGGGATAATCATACCCATGTCGTTCTTGGTGCGCTCGTTGAACTCCTTGGTAAATGCAGCGATATTGACGCCGTGCTGACCCAGGGCGGGTCCGACGGGGGGCGCGGGAGTTGCCTTGCCCGCGGGGATCTGCAGTTTTACATAACCGGTAATTTTCTGTGCCACGAAGTAGCACCTCCTAATTGAATAATGTGGTGTCGGCCGCTCTGCGGCCGGATTTGGCGGGGCCGGAGCCCCTCCCACTTGGTATGCCGCCGAGGCGGCCTGTTATTTCTGAGTCTCCACCTGGTCAAGCTCAAGCTCCACCGGTGTCTCTCTGCCGAACATGGACACCACGACCCGGACCTTGTTCTTCTCCGGCTCGATCTCCTCCACGATTCCCATAAAGCTGGCCAGCGGGCCGTCCACGATCTTCACATGGTCGCCCACGTTGTACTTCACGACGATCTCGTGTTTCTCCATGCCCAAGGCAAGCACCTCCTCCTCGGAAAGAGGAATCGGCTTATTGGCAGAACCGACAAACCCCGTCACACCGCGGACATTGCGCACCAGGTGCCAGGTCTCATCGGTCAGAACCATTTTGATCAGCACGTAGCCGGGAAACACCTTCCGCTCCACTTCCTTGCTGGCGCCGGAATCGGAAACCTCGGTGACCATCTCCATGGGGATTTCCATCTTCAGGACCATATCCTCCATGCCGCGGCCCTTGACAAACTTCTCAATGCTGGTCTTTACGGCATTTTCATAGCCGGAATAGGTATGCAGCACATACCACTTAGCGCTATCAGCCATACCGGTCCCCTTAACCTGCGAAGGCGCCGATCAACAGCTGAATGGCGTTGACGGCCACATAGTCAAAGACCCAGATGCATACGCCAATCGCCAGAGAACAGAGCAAAACCGTACCGGTGTTCTTTGCCACGGTCTTGCCTTCAGGCCAAACGATCTTTTTTAGTTCGCTTTTCATCTCGCGGAACCAACGGCCGCGATCCTTCTTTTTCTTTTCCTCTGCCATGTTCAGTTTACACGCCCTTTCTCATTCGTCCGTTTTTCCATTACTTGGTCTCGGTATGAAGCGTGTGCTTACGGCAGAAGGGGCAGTACTTGTTCATCTCCAGACGATCCGGGTCATTCTTCTTGTTCTTCATCGTGTTATAGTTTCTCTGCTTGCACTCGTTGCATCTCAAAGTGATCTTAACGCGCATCTAACGGCACCTCCTTATTATTGGGCGATCCGCTCTTCGGGATCGCCGCTTGCCTCCCTGCTTTGGGAAAAGGAATTCTCTGCCCTGCGTAAAAAGCGAAAAAAGCGCATGACAAAAAAGCCCTTTTTCACAGGTAAGTATAAGTTTAACACAGGAAAATCATCAGGTCAATCACTTTTTCAGCTGAATCCGAAAATTTCCCGCCCTTCCGCAACGGTTGTGTGCTCAATCGGACACATTCCCCGTTTTCCGGCGGCGGCAGATTATATGATAATGAAAACAGCTCAAAGAGCTATTGTTCTATGCCCGCTCTGCGCCATGCCTGTCATTTCAGCCGCGCCACGGAGCGGCGCATGGCATGTTTTATTGCACGGCAATAAAACATCAAACGGAAATAAGGAGTTTTCTATGCGTATCATGGCCATCGACTACGGCGACGCCCACACCGGCATCGCCATCTCTGACCCCACCGGCTTTCTGGCCGGCCACACCGACACCATCCACTCCAGGCGCCAGGAGCAGGTAGTGGCGGAGCTCTGCAAGCTGTGCCGGACCCATGGCGTGGAGGAGCTGGTGCTGGGCCATCCGCTGAATATGGACGGCACCCGCGGTCCCCGGGCGGAAAAGGCGGAGGCCATGGCGGAGATTCTGCGGCGCTCCACAGGGCTTCCGGTTGCGCTGTGGGATGAGCGGCGCACCACCATCGACGCCCATCAGATTCTTATGGGCGCGGGCAAAAACGCCAAAAAACGAAAAAAAACCGTGGACGCAGTGGCTGCCGCGCTGATTCTGGAAGGGTATCTCACCTTTAAAAAGAGTCAGGATGAGCTATGATGCCCGCGCCGGAACATAAGAAAGCCGCCCCCAACAGGAGGCGGCTTTTTCACGCTCTTTTACTCGGGGATGTCCCACTCCACGGAGGTGATCACGCCGCCGGTGACTTCGATGAACTCACTCTTTACGATGTGGTCGCTCTTGCCCACGCGGATCTCCTGGGACCCCACCTCGGAGGTGATGACCGCGGTGTTTGCCACCGTGCCCTCCAGAGAGAAGACCAGGTCCACCTTGCCGTACTCCTCCACCCACTGTCCGTCGGCGGTCATCACGTAATGGGGCTCCTTCTCCACGCCCACGATGTTCACCGAACACAGCTCGCCGTTTGACATCACCTGGGAGGGAATGTATTTGAGGGCTTCGTCGTAAACCCGCTCATTGATCTCCTCACACTTCACCGTGTACTTGATGCCGATGCGGTTGCTTTCCCCTCCGGAACCCGAGCCCCGGTTGAGCAGCTTATAGCCCACAAACGCCACCACCACGACCAGCAGTATGATCACAAGGAAGTCGATGATATTCAATTTCCCGAACAGCTTCTTCTCTTTCATGGCAAACTCCTTTGCTTGACCTTATGGGACAGGCACTGTATAATACTTTCGTCAACTTTGACATTGTACCATGGTTTTTCCATCGGCACAAGTCCCATTCTTCATTCTTTACGATTCGAGGACAGCTATGAAAGTCATTCATCTCATCAGCGGCGGCGACTCCGGCGGGGCCAAAACCCACGTGCTCAGCCTCCTGAAAAACCTGAACAGGAGCATCACCGCCCAGCTGATCTGTTTCCGGGACGGTCCCTTCGCGGAGGAGGCCAGGGGCCTGGGCATTCCGACGCAAATCATGGGCGGCAACAACGTGCGCCACGTCTGCCGCCAGCTGAGCGCCCACATCCAGGCGGAGGGCTTTGAGGTGATCCACTGCCACGGCTCCCGGGCCAACATGATCGGCGCGCTGCTGCGCCGGCGGCTCCAGGTTCCCGTGGTGACCACCGTCCACAGCGACTACAAGCTGGACTACCTGGGCCGTCCCCTCAGCCGCCTCACCTTCGGCAACATCAACTCCTGGGCGCTGCGGAAGTTAGATTACCGCATCGGCGTGTCCGACGCCATGGTGGACCTGCTGATCTCCCGCGGCTTTCCCGCCGACCGGTTCTACACCATCTACAATGGCATCGACTTCACCCCCACGCCGGTGGACGAGGACCGGCTGGAGTACCTCAGGTCCCTTGGGGCGGACGTGGATGAGCACTCCGTGGTGGCCGGCATCGCCGCCCGCTTAAACCCGGTCAAGGACATGTCCACCCTGATTCGGGGCTATGCCGCCGCCTACCGCCAATGTCCCAATCTGCGGCTGGTCATCGCGGGCGACGGCGAGGAGCGCCAGCTGTTGGGCAAACTGGCAGAGGAGCTTCAGGTGCCGGTGTGCTTTGCCGGGTGGATATCCGGCGGCATGGACCGCTTTTACCACGCGCTTGACATCAACTGCCTGACCTCGCTGTCCGAGACCTTCCCCTATGCCCTCACGGAGGGCGCCCGCTGGAAGCTGGCCACGGTGGCCACCTCCGTGGGCGGCATCCCCTATCTGATCGACCAGGACGTCAACGGTTTTTTGTTCACTCCCGGGGACCACGAGGCCCTGGGCCGCTCCCTGATCACCCTGACCCGGGACGAACAGCTCCGCCGCGACATGGGCCGGCGGCTCTACGAAAAGGCCTCCACCCATTTTTCCATTCAAAATACGGTGGATACCCAGATGCACATCTATGAGGAGGTGCTGCGGCGCTACCACCGCCCCAAGCAGAAGCGGGACGGCGCCGTGATCTGCGGCGCCTATGGCCGGGGCAACGCGGGGGATGACGCCATTTTGGAGGCCATTCTCCGGGAGATGCGCCAAATTGACCCGGACATGCCCATTACCGTGCTGAGCAAAAATCCAAGGGACACCCGCCTCGCCTACCGGGTGCAGGCCGTCCACCGCTCCAACCTCTTTGTCTGGCCACGGATCATGGGCCGCAGCAGACTCTATATCAACGGCGGCGGCAGCCTGATCCAGGATGTCACCAGCCGCCGCTCCCTGTGGTACTACCTCAACAACATCGCCACCGCCAAACGGCGCGGCTGCCAGGTGCAGATGTACGGCTGCGGCATCGGTCCCATTTTGCGGGAAAACCACAAGAAGCTGGCCGCCGATATGCTCAACCGCTATGTGGACGTCATCACCCTCCGGGAGCCGGACTCCCTCCAGGAGCTGCGCTCCATCGGCGTCACCAAGCCCAAAATCCTGCTGACGGCGGACCCGGCGCTGACCCTTCCCAAGGCGGACGACGACGTGGTGGACAGCACCATGCTGAAGGCCGGAATCCCACCCCATGGCAGGTATATCTGTTTCGCCCTGCGCCACTGGAAGGGCTTTGACGCCCGCGCCGCCTGCTTCGGCGAGGCGGCGGAGTACGCCTACAGCACCTATGGCCTGACTCCGGTTTTCGTTTCGGTGGAAAAGCACTCCGACCCCTCGGCCGCGGTGCTGGCCGCCCGGGACCTCAAGGTGCCCCATTACTTCCTGCCCGACGGGGGCGGTGCTGGGTCCATCATCGGCGTGCTGTCCCGGATGCAGGTGGTGGTCTCCATGCGGCTCCACGCGCTGATCTTTACCGCCGGTCAGGGGATCCCGCTGGTGGGTGTGGTCTATGACCCGAAGGTGAGCGCCTTTCTGCGCTACATCGGTCAGGAGCTGTTCGTGGATTTGGAGCGCCTTTCCACCGACGACCTCAAGGCCATGATCGACCGGGCCGTGAAGTTGGGGGAAAATCCCGAAGTCCAGCGCCAGGCTGTGGAAACACTGCGGGAGATTGAGAGCGGCAATGTGCGGGAGGCGCGGGAGCTGCTCCGGCAGTCGGAGGAAAACGAATAAAGAATGGACCGGGAGCCTATCCCGGTCCATTCTTTTTTGCCTCACACTGCGCCCGTACCACGGCAATCGTGGCCAGCGTATCTCCCAACTGCGTCAGGAAGGCCGCCGCCAGAGCCAGCTCGTCGTCCGTCAGCGTCTGCGCCAGCGTCACCGCCAGCGTATTGATCCCCGTTGTCAGGCAGAAGCCATCCATCTTTCATCACCCGTCTCTATTCTATGCCGGCGGATTCCGGTCCTTTCGGCGGATACATGGGAAATACGGTGAGCTGATTGCTTCCGTCGCACAGCGCCAGAAGCACCTCCTCCGCCCCGTGGTAGCCCTGCCTGGAAAGGGTGCGCTGCAGCCAGGTTTCATCCTTCCCCATCCGCTTCAGGTTCCCGGGCAGCGCATGGCCGTCCAGAACCAGGGGCAGCTGCAGCAGCTCCTGCTGCGGCTGGATGGAGAAATCCGCCGGCGTGGCCGGCCGCTGCATGGCCTTGGGCAAAAAGCTCACCTTTCCGTTGTGCTCAAATACGGCCGTCTGAATCTGGTTCAGGTCGAAATACCCCTCTATGCGGCAGTAGGTCAGAAATTCCGACAGATCCAGCTTGGCCCTTTTCAGGTTTTCCCGGTAGATGACCCCTTTGTCCAGCAAAATGATGGGCTTCCCGCTGAGCATGCGGCGGGCCTTCAGGGACTTGCTTGTCCAGATGGTGATACCCAATGCCACAAGGCCGTAGACGATCATCGCCACCAGCGGCTGAATCGGCTGCTCCAGCTCCGTTGCAAGCTCCGCGGCAATGGAACCGATGGTGATTCCAATCACATAGTCGAACATGGTCATCTGGGAGACCTGCTTGCTGCCCATCAGCTTGGTCAGAATCAGCAGAACGCCCAGGGAAACCAGGGAAATTCCGGCGACACTCAGCACTTCAGTCATAAAACCCCTCCTGCCAGGCCCGGCAGAAGGCCTGCCGGGCAATACGGGAGCAGTTTGTGTCATAAGCCGGAATTTATTCCTCCTCTTCCCAGATCTGTCCCGCGTGGTATTCGTTGGTCTTGGCATTGATGTACTGGGCCTTCAGCTTGGAATAGAGGATGGTCTGGCTGCTGTACAGCCCGTTGTATCCGGAGAGCATGTAGCTGATGCCGCAGGAAAGGGCGAAATAGAGCATCCCTCCGGCGCCGAAGAGTTCAATGCTCAAAAAGATGGAGGCGATGGGACAGTTCACCGCCCCGCAGAATACGGACACCAGTCCCAGCGCCGCGCCGAAGGCGGCCGGAATTCCCAGCAGCGGCCCCATCCAGCAGCCGAAGGTGGCCCCCACAAAAAAGGACGGCACCACCTCGCCGCCCTTGAACCCGGCGCCCAGCGTCACGGCGGTGAAGAGAATCTTCAAAAGGAACGACTCAGGCCGCGCCGCGCCGCCCTCCACCGCCCGGACGATCACCTCCATGCCGGCCCCGTTGTAGTCCCCGGTGCCGCAGAGGAAGGTCAGCGCAATGACGGCGAATCCGCCTGCGGCCGCCCGAATCCACGGGTTGGGCAGCCATCTTGTCAGGATGTGCTGGAGGAAGTGGATGCTGTTGCAAAAGAGAATGGACACCAGCGCGCACAGCGCCCCCAGGATCGCCACCCGGGCCATCATGGCCGCGTCCAGTTCCGGAGCGGCCACGGCAAAGTGGGTGGGCTCCACCCCCAACTCCAGGGAGACCCAATAGGCGGTCAGCGCTCCCACCAGGCAGGGGATAAACGCGGCGTGGTACAGCACGCCGATGCTGACCACGACGATGGCGAACACGGTGGCGGTGAGGGGCGTCCCAAAAAGCGCGGAGAAAAAGGCCGCCATGCCGCACAGCGTGGCCGTGCGGATGTCCCGATCGTCCATATGGAAGGCCGCGCCCATGTGGTAGCCGATGTCGCCGCCCATCTGAAGCGCCGCGCCCTCGCGGCCCGCGCTGCCTCCGCAGAGGTGGGTCAGCAGCGTGCTGAAAAAGATGGTGGGCAGCAGCCAGATGGAAAGGCCCTTCCCCAAATGCACCACGTCGATGATGTCGTTGGTGCCCTGGCCCTCGGTACGGGTCAGTTTATAGAGCCCCACAATGGCCAGACCCGCTGCCGGCAGCAGCCACAAAAGCCAGGGATGCTCCGTCCGGTACTTCGTCGCCATCTCCACCCCCATGTGGAACAGCGCGCCAAGAAACCCGCAGCAAAAGCCCGTCACCACCGCCAGGGCCACCCACTTGCCCAGGGCGGTCAGATACAGCTTCACCCGGTAAAAAAATGCCCTGCACGCGTCCATGCCGTCTCTCCCATCCCTTCAAATGCGTCTCTTCATTCCAGCCGGCCCGGTTGAGCCGTTTAAATCCCGTTAAAATATTATAAAAAATTCCTCTGCGGAATGCAACTCCCTTTCCGCGGGGGCAAAAAACACAAATTCCGCCGTTTGATCCGCGGCCCGGCTTCAACATGACGCTTTTTCATTGCTGAGAGTTCAAAATTTTCACCTTCCTTGGTTGAATATCCCATCCGGATGTCGTATACTGGTGACATAAATGAAAAAACAGAGTACCCACAACTGAAAACAGAAAATGGAGGCAACGAAAATGAAGTACGGTCGCACATTTAATTTCTCCGCAGGTCCCGCCATGATGCCTGAGCCTGTCCTGGAGGAGATCGCCGCCGAGGTGATGAACTATCGCGGCAGCGGTATGAGTGTGATGGAGATGAGTCACCGCTCCAAGGTGTACCAGACCATCATCGACGAAACAGAGGCTGATCTGCGCAAGCTGATGGGCATTCCCGACAACTACAAGGTCCTGTTCGTCCAGGGCGGCGGCACGCTGCAGTTCGCCATGGTTCCCATGAACCTGATGAAAAACGGCGTGGCCTGCTATGTGGAAACCGGCTCCTGGTCCAAGAAGGCCATTGCCGAGGCCAGGAAGTACGGCGAGGTGAAGGTCGTCGCCTCCAGTGCCGACAAGAACTTCACCTATGTCCCCGACTGCTCCGATCTGGACATCCCCGACAACGCCGACTATGTCTACATCTGCGAGAACGAGACCATCAACGGCACCACCTACACCTCCCTGCCCAACACCAAGGGCAAGATCCTGGTCTCCGACCAGTCCTCCATGTTCCTGTCCAGACCCTGCAACGTCTCCGACTACGGCCTGATCTGGGCCGGCGTCCAGAAGAACGTGGGTCCCGCCGGCATGGCCGTGGTGATTGTCCGTGAGGACCTGATCCGCGACGACCTGGCGGACTATGTGCCCACCTATATGAAGTACAAGACCCACGCCGACAGCGGCTCCATGTACAACACCCCCAACTGCTGGGCAATCTACTGCTGCGGCAAGGTATTTAAGTATCTGATGGACATGGGCGGCCTGGAGGCCATGAATCAGCGCAACATCGAAAAGGCCCAGGTCCTCTACGACTTCCTTGATTCCAGCAAGCTGTTCAAGGGCACTGTGGAGAAGGAGTACCGCTCCCTGATGAACATCCCCTTCACCACCGGCGACAAGGAGATGGACGCCGACGTGGTTGCCGCCACCAAGGCCGCCGGCTACGACAATCTGAAGGGCCACAAGAGCGTGGGCGCGCTGCGTGCTTCCACCTACAACGCCATGCCCAAAGAAGGCGTGGAGGCTCTGGTGGACTTCCTGAGCAAATACGAGGCGGAGCACACCAAGTAAAAGCCGCTGACTCTACATTATAAAATTAAAGGAGATTTTCATATGCGTATTCTGGTTACTGACGGTATGGACAAGACCGCCCTGGCCAAGCTGAAGGAAAACGGTCACGAGGTGGTGGAGCAGTTCTATGAGCCCGACGCCCTGGGCGCTGCGCTGAAAGAGTTCGACGTGGCTGTGGTCCGCAGCGCCACCAAGGTGCGCGCAAAGCAGATCGACGAGGCCAAAGGCGGTAAGCTGAAGGTCGTCATCCGCGGCGGCGTGGGCGTGGACAACATCGATGTGGACTACGCCAAGGAAAACGGCATTGAAGTCCGCAACACCCCCCGCGCCTCCTCCAACGCCGTGGCGGAGCTGGCTCTGGCCCACATGTTCTCCTGCGCCCGCAACGTGTCCGTGGCCGGCCACACCATGCGGGAAGGCAAGTGGGAGAAGAAGGCCTACTCCAAGGGCATGGAGCTCACCGGCAAGACTCTGGGCGTACTGGGCTACGGCCGCATTGGCCAGTCCATCGGCGCCAAGGCCCAGGCATTCGGCATGAACGTCCTTGCATACGATATCTTCAAGGTGGACGGCTTGGAGTGCGACACCATGCACTATGCCGAGATGGATGAGGTGCTGGCAAACTCTGACATCATCACCCTCCACACCCCGGCCATCGAGGGCAAGCCCTTCATCAACCGTGAGACCATTTCCAAGATGAAAGACGGCGTGATCTTCATCAACACCTCCCGGGGCACCAACGTGGACGAGGCGGCCCTGCTTGAGGCTCTGAACTCCGGCAAGGTCCGTGCCGCCGGCCTGGACGTGTTTGCCGAAGAGGCCGCCAGCAATCAGGAGCTGCTCAACCACCCCCACGTCTCCTGCACCCCCCACATCGGCGCCGGTACCCAGGAGGCCCAGCAGCGCATCGGCATGGAAATCGTCGACATCATCGAGAGCTTTGCCAAATAAATTTGTTTTCCTCTTTCCCCTCCGGCTTTTGCCGGAGGGGATTTTTTTATCCAATTCATTCTGACAACTTCCATTTTATTGCAAGTTGTAATTAAATTATTACACTTTTTACATAATATTAACGTCATTTCTTCTTAATTTATTCTGTTTTTGCAATGTTCACAAATAATTAATAACTGACATCCTATTGACTTTTGAAAGTTGTTAGTATATAATAAGTCCATCTTACTTACAGATGGATTGGAAGTGACTGCATGGCAGAAAAAGTGGTTCCCGCGCAATACCTGCAAATCGCCTACGATCTGGCGTCCCGAATTGCCAGCGGTGAATTCCAGGAGGGCAGCAAAATCTACGGCCGGTCCGTGATGGCATCGGAGTATTCCGTCTCTCCGGAGACCATCCGCCGGGCGCTGAAGCAGTTAGCGGACATGCGCGTGGTGGATGTCCGGCCCCAAAGCGGCGTCAATGTGCTGTCCGCGGACAATGCCCGGCGGTATCTTGAGCAGTATGACGAGCACTCCGACACCTTTGCACTGTACGCCCAGCTGAAGGACCTGATCGGCGAGTACACCGAACTCAACCACCGGCTGATCGACGTGTCTGCAGCGCTGCTCAGCAATGGCTCCACCTACTCCGCCGCCGCCAACCGCCCCTTCCCAAACTACGAAATCCGCATTCCAAGGGACTCCGCCCTGATTGGAAAGAGCATCGGCTCCATCCGCTTCTGGCAGGCCACCGGCGGCACCATCGTGGCTATCCGGCGGGGGCAGCACGTGATCCTTTCTCCCGGTCCCTTTGCCGAGCTGTACGCGGGAGACGTCATATTGATGGTGGGAAGTGAAGAGGCGGTCAGTGCCGCCGAGGAATTTGTCAATCGTAAAATTGTAAAGGAGAGTGTAATATGATCGAATTTCAACACGTGTCAAAGTCCTATGGGAAAACGAAGATCCTGAAGGATCTGACCTATACCCTGAACGACGGCGAATTTGTCGTTTTGATCGGCCCCTCCGGCTGTGGAAAGACCACCTCATTGAAAATGATCAACCGGCTCATCGAGCCTGACAGCGGCCACATCCTCATCGACGGGAAGGATGCCGCCGCGATGAACCCGGTGGAGCTGCGCCGCCACATCGGTTACGTCATCCAGCAGATCGGCCTGTTCCCCAACATGACGGTGGCTCAGAACATCTGCGTGGTACCCCGGCTGCTGAAGTACGACAAAGCCCGCTGCGACCAGATTGCCCGCGAACTGCTGGAGATGGTAAACCTGCCCTACGAGCAGTACGGCAACAAATACCCCAGTGAGCTCTCCGGCGGACAGCAGCAGCGCATCGGCGTACTGCGGGCCCTGGCTGCCTCCCCTCCCATTGTGCTGATGGATGAGCCTTTCGGCGCGCTGGACCCCATGACCCGCGAGGTGCTGCAGGACGAGGTGAAAAGCCTCCAGCAGAAGCTGAACAAGACCATCGTCTTTGTCACCCACGACATGGGCGAGGCCCTGAAGTTGGCGGACACCATCATCTTTATGGAGTCCGGCGAGATCGTGCAGCAGGCCTCTCCCGAGGAGATGCTGGAGCATCCCGCCAGCGACCTGGTGCGCAGCTTCTTAGGCAAGCACACCTCCGAGTCCTCCGCCCCCTCTAAGGTGGAAAACTACATGCGCACCAACGTGTTCCGGGTCAAGAAGAACCGTGGCGTCTTGGAGTGCGCGGAGATGATGGCCCGCAACAGCGTGGATACACTGCTGGTCACCGATGAAACCGGCAAGTACCTTGGCACCGTCTCCATCGGCGACATCCGCCACTGGGGCCGGGAGCTGACCAGCATCGAGCCGCTGATCCGCCAGAGCGTGCGGACCGCTCAGGTGGGTGACGACGCCAGGGAGAGCTTCGACTACCTGCTGGATTCCGGCGCCAACTACGTGGTCATCCTGAACGAGGACAACACCATCGCCGGCATTGTAACCAAGACCAGCGTGGCCCGGTCGGTGGCGCAGAACCTCTGGGGGGACGGCAAATGAAAGAGTTCTTTGCTACATACGGCAGTATGCTGATCAAGGCCATTGGGATTCATACCGTGTATGTGCTGATCTCTGTGGCCATCGGCTTTGTGCTGGGACTTGCCTTCGGCATTCTGCTCTCCCGTATTCCCAAGTGGTCCGGCATCATCCTGCCGGTCATCTCCATCTTCCAGACCATTCCCGGTCTGGTATTCATCGGCGTGCTGTTTCTCTACGTCGGCATGGTGCCCGCCACGGTCATCATCGCCCTTTCCATCTACGCCATGTTCCCGGTGCTGAAAAACACCTACACCGGCATATTGGGCGTGGCGCCCCAGTACGTGGAGGCGTCCAAGGGCTGCGGCATGTCCGCCGTCCAGACCCTCTTCCAGGTGGAGCTGCCGCTGGCTATGCCCACCATCATCGCCGGGCTCCGGATGGCGGCCATTTATACCGTCAGCTGGACCGTCCTTGCCTCCATGATCGGACTTGGCGGCCTGGGTGACTTCGTCTATCAGGGCGTATCCTCCAACAACAACACGCTGATTGTTGCCGGCGCCATTCCCGCCGCCATCCTGGCCATTGCGGTGGGCGCTGTCATCGATCTGCTGCAAAAGAGGGTCACGCCCCGCGGTATGCGCAAGGAGGTGGGCAAATGAGTTGGGCACTGGTATGGGAACACCTGTTCATTGTGCTGGCCGCCAGCGTGCTGTCCATTTTGGTGGGCCTGCCGTTAGGCGTGCTGTCCTACATGTTCCCCAAGGCCCGGTCCGTCATCCTGCGGATCGTTGACCTGCTGCAGACCATCCCCTCCCTGGCCCTTCTTGGCATCATCATGGTGTTCCTTGGGGCCGGAAAGCTGACGGTCATCATTGGAATCACCCTTTACTCCCTGCTGCCCATTGTGCGCAACACCTGCTTAGGGCTCCAGGAGGTGGACACCGGCGTCAAGGAAGCCGCCCGGGGCATGGGCATGAGCCGGATGTACCGGCTGGTGAACGTGGAATTCCCCCTTGCCTTCCCCATGGTGTTCACCGGCGTGCGCATCGCCGTGGTCAATGCCATCGGCTCCGCTGTGTTCGCGGCCTTTGTGGGCGGCGGCGGCCTGGGCAGCATCATCACCCGGGGCATCCGCATTCAGGACATGGGCCTGATCCTCTCCGGCACAGGAGCGCTGATGATCATCGCCGTGGTGCTGGACCTGCTGATGGGCGGCTTCGAGCAGAAGATGAAGAAGACCCGCGGCGGCGGGGGCAAGCGGATGTGGATCCCCGTGGCGGCTCTGCTGCTTGCCTTCGTGCTGATCCTCCCCTTCGGCCTGCGGGATACCACCGGAGCCAACGAGCTGATCCTCTATGACGGCGACTACAGCGAAACCCAGGTCATGCACCACATGATCAAAATGCTGGTGGAGGATAAGACGGACCTGACCGTCACCATCAAGGACCAGATGTCCCAGGTGAACAACTTCAACTCCCTCAAGGGAGACAACCACACCTGCGACATGATGATCAGTTACGACGGTACACTCCTGACCACCTTCCTCAAACAGGACCCGGAGGATGTGCCGGAGGGCATGTCCATCTACGACTATGTCAATGAGGAGGCCATGGAGCGTTACGACATGCGGTTGCTTGAAAAGTTGGGCTTTGACAATACCTATGCCATCGCCGTGCCGGAAACCGTGGCGGAGCAGTACAACCTGACGACGGTCAGCGATCTGATCCCGGTGGCAAAGGGACTGGTTTTCGGCGCCGAGCATGAGTTCTTTACCCAGGAGGGCAGCATGAAGTTCGGTCCCTTCACCGCTTTCTACGGTCTGGACTTCAAGGATGTCGTCTCCGTGGACGTGAGCCTCAAATACGCCGCCGCGGAAAAGGGCAGCTTCGACGTCACAGAGGTGTACGCCACCGACGGCCTGAACCGCAAGGCCAAGCTGAAGGTCCTGGAGGACGACAAGGGCTTCTTCCCCGATTACAACGGCGCGTTCCTGATTCGGGAGGATACCTTTGAAAAGTTTGCCGACACCGCCCCCAACCTGGAGGAGGTCCTGAACCTGCTGGCCGGCCAGATCTCCAACGACGACATGGTGGAGATGACCTATCAGGTGGACGTCCAGGGCCGTGCTGTGGACGATGTGGTCCGGGATTTCCTGGGCAGCCGCGGCCTCGTGGGATAATGTGAAAAAGGACCGTGGGAGGCTTTCTCCCACGGTCCCTTTGTGCAATATTGTTAAAAAGGGCGAGATCGTTCTCCCATTTTATGCAAAAAGATGGTAAATACGACGATTGACTTTTCTTCCGCTCTTCTTTATTATAGTAAATACCTTCATAAAATCATGCAGAAAGGAGCCTCATTATGACGATGTACCGCAACGCCAATCAGCCCGCGTTTGCGTCTGCCTGTGATGCAGAGGCTTCTTTTTCCTGCGCTCATACTGCCGTTGTTGTCCTGGACGCCATTCTGGCGTCCTTTTTTGTTATTCTGGTATGCCTGGGCATCCTTGTATCCGTATGCCTGGTATCCATGATTCTGGTATGCTTGATTAGCCTTTTGATTTTGGAGACAACTGAATCGCCAAGAGAACGAGCGCTTACCGCTTAAACTGGTATGCAAAAAGTGGCTCTGCTCTTTTGGCAGAGCCACTTTTTTGTATAAATCGTCATCACATTAAAAAGGAGATCAGAAAAGATGAAAAAGTTTGTGTGTCTCATGATGGCCATGGTTATGGTCGTCGCATGTCTGGCAGGCTGCGGTAATTCCGGCGGCTCTTCCGGTTCCGCCTCCGGTTCCGGCGCCGCGTCCGGCTCCGGCGCTGCCTCCTCCGGTTCCTCCTCCGGCGCGGCCTTTAAGCTGGGCGGCACCGGCCCCCTGACCGGCGGCGCCGCCATCTACGGCATCGCTGCCCGCAACGGCGCCCAGATCGCCGTGGATGAGATCAACGCCATGGGCGGCATCCAGTTCGAGCTGAAGTATGAAGACGACGCCCACGACGCCGAAAAAGCCGTCAACGCCTACAACGCCCTGAAGGGCTGGGGCATGCAGCTGTCCCTGGGCTCCGTCACCTCCAAGCCCGCTGAGGCCACCTCTGCCAAGAACTTTGAGGACCGCATTTTTGCCCTGACCCCCTCCGCCTCCTCCGTGGCCACCACCGAGGGCAAGGACAACGTCTTCCAGATGTGCTTTACCGACCCCGGCCAGGGCGCCAAGTCCGCTGAGTACATCGCAAGCAAGGACCTTGGCACCAAGATCGCCGTCATCTGGAAGAACGACGATGTGTATTCCAAGGGCCTGTACGACACCTTCACCGCCGCGGCCAAGGATCTGAACCTGGAGATTGTCTCCGACACCACCTTCAACGACGGCAACGCCACCGACTTCTCCGTCCAGCTCTCCGACGCTCAGAGCAAGGGCGCCGACCTGGTGTTCCTGCCCATGTACTATGACGTGGCCGCTCTGATCTTCAACCAGGCCAACTCCATGGGCTATGCGCCCAAGTGGTTCGGCGTGGACGGCATGGACGGCATCCTCTCCGTGGAAGGCTTTGACACCTCCCTGGCCGAGGGCGTCATGCTGCTGACTCCCTTTGCCGCCGACTCCAGCGATGCGCGCACCCAGGCTTTCACCGCCAAGTATCAGGAGCAGTTCAATGAGATCCCCAACCAGTTCGCCGCCGACGCCTATGACTGCGTCTACGCCTACAAGCAGGCTCTGGAAGCCGCCGGCTGCACCCCCGACATGAGCAACGAGGAGCTGTGCAGCGCCATGATGGAGCAGTTCGCCTCCATGACCTTTGTGGGTCTGACCAGCGATGAATCCGGCATGACCTGGGAAGCTTCCGGCGCCGTCTCCAAGAGCCCCAAGGGCATGGTCATTCAGAACGGCTCTTACGTGGGCCTGGATTAATCAAAACTCAACAGATCACCCGGCGGAGGGGGCCACAGTGCGCCCCCTCCGGCCCCGGGGGCCAGTGCGTATCTGAAAGGCGCCGGCGCTGCCGGTACTTTTCAGATGCGCTCTGCTCCCGTCTGCGGGGGCTCTTCCTCCTGTCAATTTGAATCAAGAGGTGTGTGCAAATGACTTTCCTCAATTTCCTGATCAACGGGATCAGTCTTGGCAGCATCTACGCCATCATCGCCTTGGGCTACACCATGGTCTACGGCATTGCCAAGATGCTGAACTTCGCCCACGGCGACGTGATCATGGTGGGTGCGTATGTCTGTTTTTTCGCCGTATCCACCTATTCCCTGCCGCCCCTGGTGGGGATTTTGCTGGCCATTGTGGTCTGCACGGTGTTAGGCATGGTGGTGGAGCGGCTGGCCTACAAGCCGCTGCGTCAGGCACCCTCTCTGGCGGTGCTGATCACCGCCATCGGCGTCAGCTATTTTTTGCAGAACGCGGCGCTGTTGCTGTGGACCAGCAACACCAAGATGTTCCCCAACTTCTTCACCATTACGGAGAAAACCGCGGACGGTGAGACGGTGAAAAACGGCATCCAGCTCTTTGGCGGCGCGCTGAACATCTCCTTTGTCACCATCATCACCATCGTCAGCTGCCTGGTCATTATGCTGGCCCTCACCTTCTTCACCGGCAAGACCAAAATGGGCAAGGCCATGCGGGCCTGCTCAGAGGACAAGGGCGCCGCGCAGCTGATGGGCATCAACGTCAACTCCACCATCTCCCTGACCTTTGCCATCGGCTCCGGTCTTGCCGCCATCGCCGGCGTGCTGCTGTGCTCCGCCTATCCCACGCTGGTGCCCACCACCGGCTCCATGCCCGGCATCAAGGCCTTTACCGCCGCAGTATTCGGCGGCATCGGCTCCATCCCCGGCGCGCTTTTGGGCGGATTGATGCTTGGCATCATCGAAATCTTTGCCAAGGCCTACATCTCCACCCAGCTCAGCGACGCGGTGGTGTTCGCCGTGCTGATCATCGTACTGCTGGTCAAGCCTGCGGGCCTTCTTGGCAAGCAGCTCCGCGAGAAAGTGTGAGGTGGGACGGATGAAAAAACTCAAAACCGGCTCCCGCGTCTTTCGTCGGAACCTGATTACTTACGCGCTGGTCATCGTCGCCTACGTTGTGCTTCAGATTTTAAACGGCGCCGGAGCCGTGGGCTACTCGCTGCAGGGCATGCTGGTACCCATCTGCGCCTATGTGGTCATGGCCATCTCTTTGAACCTGACCGTAGGTGTGCTGGGCGAGCTGAGCCTGGGTCACGCGGGCTTTATGAGCGTGGGCGCCTTTACCGGCGTCACCGCCGCCGTCGCCCTCCAGGACCTGATCCCTCTTGCTCCGCTGCGTCTGGCCATCGCCATGGCGGTGGGCGCCGCCTTTGCGGCCCTGGCCGGCTTCCTCATCGGCATCCCGGTGCTGCGGCTCAACGGCGACTATCTGGCCATTGTGACCCTTGCCTTCGGCGAGATCATCAAGAGCATCTTCAACAACCTCTATGTGGGCCTGGATTCCAGCGGCTTCCACATGAGCCTCCTCAGTGACAAAACCCATCTGTCTGAGGGCGGAAAGCTGATTATCGGCGGTCCCATGGGCGTCGGCGGCATTCAGACTATCTCCACCTTCACCGCCGGGTTTCTTCTCATCCTCATCACGCTGGCGGTGGTGTTCAATCTGGTGAACAGCCGCTCCGGCCGGGCCATCATGGCCATCCGCGACAACCGCATCGCCGCGGAGAGCATCGGCCTCAACATCACCCGCTACAAGATGATGGCCTTTGTCACCTCCGCCGCCCTGGCCGGCGCGGCGGGCACCCTCTTTGCCATGAACTATTCCACCATCGTGGCCAATAAGTTCGATTTCAACACATCCATCCTGATCCTGGTGTTCGTGGTTTTAGGCGGCCTGGGCAACATGTTAGGCTCCATCATCGCCGCCGCGGCGCTGACTATCCTGCCGGAGGCGCTGCGTCAGTTCTCCGACTACCGGATGCTGGTCTACGCCATTGTCCTGATCCTGGTGATGCTGGCCACCAACAGCCCCCAGGTCCGTCAATTCATCGTCAAAATCAGAGTCGCCATCGCAGGCAAGGGAAAGGGGGCAGCGGAAGATGTCTAAAATGGTACCGGTTCCCGGCCGGGGCATTGTCCCTGAGCGGGACATCGACAAGTCCCCGATCCTTGAGTGCATCGACCTGGGGATCAAATTCGGCGGCCTGGCCGCTGTGGACAACTTCAATCTCACCATCGGCCGCACGGAGATCGCCGGCCTTATCGGCCCCAACGGCGCCGGTAAGACCACCGTGTTCAACCTGCTGACCAAGGTCTACCAGCCCACCCGGGGCACCATCCTCTTGGACGGTGTGGACACCAACAGCATGACCACAGCCCAGGTCAACCGCTCCGGCATTGCCCGCACCTTCCAAAACATTCGGCTCTTTACCGCCCTCAGCGTGGAGGACAACGTAAAGGTCGCCATGAACAACCAGATGCACTATAACATGTGGAGCGGTGTTTTCCGCCTGCCCGGCTACTGGAAGGAGGAAAAGGTGGCTCACGACCGCGCCATGGAGCTGCTGTCCTTTTTCGGTATGCAGGATCTGGCCTCCGCCCGGGCCGGCTCTCTCCCCTACGGTGCGCAGCGCCGGCTGGAGATCGTCCGCGCCCTGGCCACCAATCCCAGCCTGCTGCTGTTGGATGAACCTGCGGCAGGCATGAACCCCTCCGAGACCGCGGACCTGATGGAGCACATCCGCATGATCCGGGACACCTTCCACATCGCCATTATGCTCATCGAACACGACATGAGTTTGGTGATGAACGTGTGCGAGGGCATCTGCGTCCTCAATTTCGGCCATGTGATTGCCAAGGGCACTCCTGCTGAGATTCAGGCCAACCCCACGGTCATTGAGGCCTACCTGGGCAAGAAAAAGGAGGCGTAACGATGGATACGATTCTGAAAGTGGAGGATATCAACGTCTACTATGGCAGCATCCACGCCATCAAAGGGGTTTCCTTTGAAGTCCGTGAAGGAGAAATCGTCACGCTGATCGGCGCCAACGGCGCCGGTAAATCCACCACACTGAACACGATTTCCGGCCTGCTGCACAGCAAGTCCGGCTCCATCTCCTTCATGGGCAAGCCTTTGGACCGGATCGCGCCCCACAAGATCGTAGAGATGGGCCTGGCCCAGGTTCCCGAGGGGCGGCGGGTCTTTTTGCAGATGACGGTGGAGGAAAACCTGGAGATGGGCGCTTACACCCAGCCGGGCTCCGGCGTGGACAGCGACCTGGAGAAGGTCTACGGCCTCTTCCCCCGGCTGAAGGAACGGCGCAGACAGATTGCCGGCACCCTTTCCGGCGGCGAGCAGCAGATGCTGGCCATGGGCCGCGCCCTGATGAGCCACCCCAAGCTGCTGATGCTGGATGAGCCCTCCATGGGATTGGCCCCCATCTTAGTGGAGCAGATTTTTGACATCATCCAGGACCTGCATAAGGCCGGCTCCACCATTTTGCTGGTGGAGCAAAACGCCTTGATGGCTCTCTCCATCGCCGACCGTGGCTACGTGCTGGAAACCGGCACCATCGTGACCACCGGCACGGGGACGGAGCTGATCCAGAGCCCAGCCATCAAAAAAGCCTATCTTGGCGGATAAAAAGAAAGGCGCCGTGAAGTTCACGGCGCCTTTTTCTCGTTTTCTTTTCGCATCTCATCCAGTTTCTTCTGGCCCTCCACCCGCTCGCGGACCAACGGTCCGGTCCGGCCCAGTCAGCCGTGGCAGCCATCAACGCCGCCTTTCCCGGCCATGAACCAGGAGACCCCAATCCAAACAGCAAGCAGCACAATTCCACCAATGATCATCTGCGGCGACATGGCGTCCCTCCTTTGTATTCGGCCTCGGTGTCAGCGAGAGAGATGCATCGCGCTGCGCTCCTGTGACACAAGCGGTCCGAGCGCATACAATCAGCACGATACCAGCCATCGGTATCTCCCCTTTTACGGGAAAAGCATACCACATCCGCCGCCTTTTGTCAGTAGCTATTGCAACAGCGCTCCCAACAGCAGTCTGGTCCCCATCAGAGCCAAAACCCCCTCTTCCGGAAGGTGGAGCACTGTATCCGGCAGTGGAATCTCCTGGGGCTCGACAGTGGTTCCGCCCACACTGCGCAGCTCCCGCTGGATGCAGAGCACCTTCTGCCCGTCGCCCATGCTGGAAAAGGTCAGGCTGTCCTTTCGATCCACGCCGTAGCCCACTACCCGCTCCGCCCGGATTCTCTGCAGCAGCGCCCCGCCGCAGTCTCCAGGCACCAGCAGCGTTTCACAGGCGCAGAAGAGGCCCTTATGCGCCTCCAGCCGTTCGCAGCCCCCGCGGCTCAGCGTCAGTAAATCCCAGCGCCTGGTGGTGAGCACCTCCGGGCGCTGGGGATCGATCCAGATGACCTCCGGCGGCAGCCTCCCCGCCGCAAACAACTCCGATGCGCCTAAAAATCCAGCCTGTATCATGTTTTCACCTCGTCTCCAGTTTGAGCGGGAAGTAGCGTTTTATACGCCGATTCTTCTTTCCGTTTTCATTCGTCCGTGATATAATAGCCGTAGGCGCCGCTTCCCGCTCCGGTATAAGCAATGCGCAAACGCCCATCCTACTATACAGCACGCCTTAAACGCAAAAAGCGCCCATTCCTGAGGAGGGATTTGTCATGCACCCGCTCTCTCACCTGAAAACCGTGAACCATCATCGCTATCTGGTGTGTAAATACTGCTTCCGTTTGGGGCTTTACTGGCAGGGACTGACCCACGACCTGTCCAAGTACTCCCCCAGGGAGTTTTGGGTTGGAGCCAAATACTATCAGGGGGACCGCAGCCCCAACGATGCCGAGCGCCAGGCCACGGGGTGCAGCACCTCGTGGCTGCACCACAAGGGTCGCAACCGCCACCACCTGGAATACTGGATCGATTACTCCCCCAACGGCGATCACAACATGACAGGCATGGAGATGCCGGTCAAATACGTGGCGGAGATGTTCTGCGACCGCCTGGCCGCCTGCAAGACCTACCACAAGGGGGATTACAAGGACAGCGATCCCTACGACTTTTTCATCCGCGGCAAGAGCCACACCATCTTCAACAAAAACTCCTCCGCCCTGCTGGAGAAAATTCTCCTCATCCTCCGGGACCAGGGGGAGGATGCCGCCTTTGACTACATCCGGCGTGAGGTCCTGCACAACGCAAGATAACAGCAAAAGCGGCCCAGCCTTTTTGGCCGGGCCGCTTTTTATATTTGCTTATTTGGACAACTGCTCGTCGATGGCCTTGGCGGCGGTCTTGCCGGCGCCCATGGCAAGGATCACAGTGGCAGCGCCGGTGACGGCGTCGCCGCCGGCATAGACGCCCTCGCGGGAGGTCAGACCGTCTTCGTTGACGATGATGCCGCCCTTCTTATTGATCTCCAGGCCCTTGGTGGTGGACTTGATCAGGGGGTTGGGGCTGGTGCCCAGCGCCATGATGACGCAGTCCACATCCAGCTCAAACTCAGACCCTGCGATCTCCACAGGACGGCGGCGACCGGAGGCGTCGGGCTCACCCAACTCCATGCGGATACACTTCATGCCGCACACGTCGCCCTTGTCGTCGCCCATGATCTCCGTGGGATTGGTCAGCAGGTCAAAGATGATGCCCTCTTCCTCGGCGTGCTCCACTTCCTCCCGGCGGGCAGGCAGCTCATCCTTGCCGCGGCGGTAGACAATGTGGACATCCGCGCCCAAGCGCTTGGCGCAGCGGGCCGCGTCCATGGCCACGTTGCCGCCGCCCACCACGGCCACTTTTCTGCCGTGCTGGATGGGTGTGTTGGAACCGGGCTGATAGGCCTTCATCAGGTTGATTCGGGTCAAGAACTCATTGGCAGAATAGACGCCGCAGAGGTTCTCGCCGGGGATGTGCATGAACATGGGCAGTCCCGCGCCGGAGCCGATGAACACGGCCTCAAAGCCGTACTCCTCCATCAGTTCGTCGATGGAGAGCACACGTCCGATGACCATATCGGTCTCCACCTTGACGCCCATGGCCTTCAGGCCGTCCACTTCCTTCTGCACGATGCTCTTGGGCAGACGGAACTCGGGGATGCCGTAGACCAGCACGCCGCCGGCCAGATGCAGCGCCTCAAACACAGTGACCTCGTAGCCTTTGCGGGCCAGGTCGCCGGCACAGGTCAATCCCGCAGGGCCGGAGCCCACCACAGCCACCTTGTGGCCGTTGGAAGCCGGCTTGACAGCGGCCTCGGTACAGTGTGCGTTATGCCAGTCGGCCACAAAGCGCTCCAGACGGCCGATTCCCACCGGCTCACCCTTGACGCCGCGCACACAGTACTTCTCGCACTGGCTCTCCTGGGGGCAGACGCGACCGCAGACGGCGGGCAGGGCGGAGGTGGCGGAGATGATCTGATAGGCCGCCTCAAAGTCTCCCTTGGCCACCTCGGCGATGAAATCGGGGATATGTACCATGACCGGGCAGCCCTGCATGCAGGGCTTATTTTTGCAGTGCAGGCAGCGCTGTGCCTCGTCCAGAGCCTGCTCCTCCGTGTAGCCCAAGGCCACTTCCTCAAAATTCTTATTGCGGACATCCGGCTCCTGAGAGGGCATTGGATTCTTCTTCAAAGACATGTTTGCCATTGTTATTTGACCTCCTGTTTGAACAGATTGCAGGCTTCCTCGTAAGCATGGCGCTCAAATTCCTTGTACATGGCGCCGCGCTTCACAGCCAGATCCCAATCCACCTGGTGTCCGTCAAAATCAGGGCCGTCCACACAGGCAAACTTGGTCTCGCCGCCCACGCTGATCCGGCAGCCGCCGCACATGCCGGTGCCGTCGATCATGATGGGGCTCATGGAGACGATGGTCTTCAATCCGTAGGGCTTGGTGGTCAAAGAGACAAACTTCATCATCATCATGGGGCCGATTGCAAACACCTCGTCATAGGTGTTGCCCGCTTCGATGAGCTGCTTGAGGGCGTCGGTGACAAGGCCCTTTTCGCCATAGGTGCCGTCGTCAGTCATCAGCTTCATCACATCGCTGACCGCACGGAAATCCTCTTCAAGGATGACCAGGTCCTTATTCTTAAAGCCCACCACCGTGTGGACCTCGGTGCCGCATTCGTGGAAGGCCTTGGCCACGGGATAAGCAATGGCGCAGCCGACGCCGCCGCCCACCACGCAGACCTTCTTGCGGCCCTCCGTCTCGGTGGCCTTGCCCAGAGGACCCACGAAATCCTGCAGATATTCTCCTTCCGCCTTGTGGTTCAGCTTCTCGGTGGTCGCGCCCACAATCTGGAAGATGATCGTAATGGTGCCCTTGGCTGCGTCGGCATTATAGATGGTCAGAGGGATGCGCTCCCCGTCCTCATCCACCCGCAGGATGATGAACTGACCCGGCCGGGCCTTTTTGGCAATCAGAGGCGCTTCCACTTCCAGCAACGTCACTGTGGGCCGGAGTGCCTCTCTTCTAACGATGCGATACATACTGTTCCTTCTTTCCCTCAAAAGTCATGTAATCCAGAGTTGTCCTTCCTCTTTCGCTGTATGCTGCTTTTGTATAATTGCCAAACAATTAACAAGCGTACGGTATTATATTAACACGGTAAGCCTACCTCGTCAAATGATTTTCATCGGCTTTTCGCCGGAATTTCAACAACTTTTTTGTCATTTTCGACGTTTTACAATCCCCCAGCCGGTCGGGCCGCTGCGTGGAACAATTGCTTACTGGAGCAGGGTGATCTCCCCATTTTTCACCTCCGCCAGCCCCTCTTCCCGGATCTTTTTCAGCTCCCGCATCATGGCGCTGCGGTCGGTGCTGATGTACTCCGCCAGACGGCTCAGTGAAAAGGGCAAAAGAAAGGTGCTGCCGCCGTTTTTCGAGGCCTGGAGGGTAAAGTAGCACATCAGCTTATCCCGGATAGAGCGCTGGGAAAGCACCTCCACCCGCTCACCAAGGGCCAGGGTCTTATCGGAAATCAGCCGGAGCATATTCTGCACCAGCATGCTGTGGTGGATGCAGGCCTGCTCACAGCGCTTGACGATATGTGCATAATTCACAAACTCCACCCGGCAGTCCTTTTCGCAGACCACCATCAGGCTGTCGCCGCCGACGCCGGAAAACGCCACGGTTTCGCCGAATACGCTGCCGGCCCCCATCTCCTCCAGAATGGTGTTGTTCCCGTCGGCGTCAATCCGCAGCAGGGCCGCTGTCCCATCCTCCAAAATCCCCACCTGCTGGGGGGTTCCCTCCCCATAGTTCAGAATGATCTCGCCGGGCTGATAGGCCTTGGTTCTCATTTGGAAGCAATCCACCATCTGAAGGTAGCTGTCATAGCTGATCCCCTCGAAAAGCGGGCTCCGTCGAATTTCCTCCTGCGTCATCATAAACTGCTCCCCCTCTCATCTGTTGCAAAGGCAACCTTTTTTCTATCATATCGCAAGACACAAAAAAAGTAAACAGACCCCTTTGCGGATGTTTCCAAATTATTCACGATTTTTTCTTTCCCAGGCGTTATACTGTATATAACAAGGGAGTGCTCCTCCCGGACAACAGACGGAAAGAGGCGTATCGCTTGAACATTGCGTATTTTCTGATGCCAAAAAGCAAAGTCGCGTTTTTATATGACGACTGTACCTTCCGCCAAGGTCTGGAGAAGATGCGGCACCACGGTTACACCGCCATCCCGGTCATCTCCCGGTCCGGTCAATACATTGGCACTGTCAGCGAGGGGGATTTCCTTTGGGCGCTGGTTCAGGATACCCGGGGCGAGGTGGAGCCCATTGCCCTGAAGGATACGGAAACCCTTCACGTGCGGGACATCATCCGGCCGGGCCAGTACCCCTGTGTGCGGATCACCGTATCTATGGATGCCCTGCTGCACAACGCCACAAAGCAGAACTTCATCCCGGTGGTGGATGATCTGGGCAACTTCATCGGCATTGTTACCCGTAAGGACATCATCCGCTATTTCGCAGAAGAAAAGGTCCCAATGGAGGCATAGCCTACATATCACTGCCGCGGACCGCAGAAGCGGTCCGTGGCTTTTTGTGGTCTCCTGCTACGCCGCCTTCATTTTTCCACATCTCCGCCTCCGCTCTTTTCTTTGCCGCATCGCCTCTGTCCCCTTTGACGCAACGCGTCTTTTTTGCTTTAAAGAATCAGATTCGCCATTCCCCCTTCAAGCCATTCTGCATGCAGAGTCATGAAAAACTGCACTTTTCATTTATTTTTCTGCCTTTCTCTCCTTCTCCGTTCCATTTTCCCGTGAAAAGGTTGACTTTCTCCCTTCCAACTGCTACCATACAGTATTAGATTTCCGCGGGTTGTGTTTGCCTGCGTAAGTGTACGTGAAGGAGAAAGATCGAATGAAACGAGAAAACTTCCAATCCCGCCTGGGCTTTTTGCTGGTGAGCGCCGGGTGCGCCATCGGAATCGGGAACGTCTGGAAATTCCCCTACGTGACCGGCGCCAACGGCGGCGGCGTGTTTGTGCTCTTCTACCTGCTGTTTCTGATCATCATGGGCGTGCCCGTGCTGACCATGGAACTGGCGGTGGGCCGGGCCAGCCGGAAAAGCGCGGTACTGGGCTACAAGGCGCTGGAGAAGCCGGGCAGCAAGTGGCATATCCACGGCTGGTTCTGCGTGATCGGCTGCTATCTGCTGATGATGTACTACACCACCGTGTCCGGCTGGATGCTGGGCTATTTCTTCAAATTTGCCGGCGGCGCCTTTACCGGACTGGAAGGTGAGGCCATCGACGGTGTGTTCAACGCCATGCTGGGTGCCCCCGCCGAAATGGCTATGTGGATGGTGCTCACGGTGCTGGCCGGCTTCCTTGTGTGCAGCTTCGGCCTCCAGAAGGGGCTGGAGCGCATCACAAAGGTCATGATGACCGGGCTGCTGCTTCTGATTGTAGTGCTGGCGGTTCACAGCCTGACCCTGGAAGGGGCTGTGGAGGGCGTAAAATTCTATCTGCTGCCCGACTTCCAGCGGGCCTCCGAGGTGGGGCTGGGCAACGTGATCACCGCGGCCATGAACCAGGCCTTCTTCACCCTGAGTCTGGGCATTGCCGCCATGGAGATTTTCGGCAGCTATATGTCCAAGGACCACACCCTCACCGGCGAGGCCGTCCGCATCTGCGGACTGGACACCTTTGTGGCGCTGATGTCCGGCCTTATCATCTTCCCCGCCTGCTTCTCCTTCAATGTGGAGACCACGCAGGGCCCGGCTCTGATCTTCATGACGCTGCCCCGGGTGTTTGTAAATATGGCCGGCGGCCGGCTCTGGGGCACGCTGTTTTTCCTGTTCATGACCTTTGCCAGCTTCTCCACCGTCATCGCGGTGTTTGAGAACCTGCTGGCCAGCTGCATCGACAACTTCGGCTGGAGCCGGAAAAAAGCCGTGGTCATCAACTGCGTCTTCGTCCTGATCGCCAGCCTGCCCTGCCTGTTGGGCTATAATGTACTGAGCGACTTCCGCCCCATCTTGGGCAAGGATGTGCTGGACAGCGAGGACTTCCTGGTCAGCAACCTGCTGCTGCCCCTGGGCTCTCTGATCTATCTGCTCTTCTGCGTCAGCAGATGGGGCTGGGGCTACGACAAGTATCTGGAGGAGGCCAACACAGGCACTGGTCTGCGGATGCCCCGCAGCCGGGTTTTGAAGTTCTATCTTCAGTTCATCCTGCCTGTCCTGATCCTCATCATCCTGATCCTTGGCCTGTAAACATACGAATCCCCCTTGCGCGGTTTTTCCGCGCAGGGGGGATTTTTGTTGACAAAGCTCCGCCGGACTTTTCTATGACATAAACCATGCCGCATTTATCTGCATCTTTGTGTCCATCGTCTTCACAGTATGACCGCAATCGGCTATTTTTCTGGAAAGCTTGTTCGGATGATATCGACGAGTCCCTCAGCAAAAGGCGCAACCCATTTGCTTGTATGGTAAAGAATCTGACTGTAATACGTTTGCGGGGGCATATCAACATTAATTTTTGCAAGTTGCCCATCTTGTATTTGATTGATAACAGAATACTCAGGGAGGAATGCTATTCCTAAGTTTTTAGTCACCATCCGGATAATCGCAACTGAACTATCCACAATGAAAGAATGGTGCAGCTTCATCCCTTCTCTAATTGCAAGATTTTTCAGCCGTTTATACACAATGCCGCTTTGCTCCGTAACAATCAGAGTATGCTCAAAAATTTCACGCAGTGACACGTTTTTCTGTTTTGCCAATTCATGTTCAGGACTTGTAATAAAAATAAGCTGCTCCCTTCTTTTGTAGCAGCAGTAAAGTTCCGGATCCGCATTGATGTCTTCACACACATAGAGCATGTCCAGTTGATTTTGTTTAAGTAATTCCAATAAATCGATGGTACGGCCCATTTTAAGCTCAATATCAACAAGCGGATATTGCCACTTATAAGAAGAAAGAATAAGCGGCATGTTGCTGTCAAGAAGGGTTTCCAGTGCGCCAATGCGGAGAGTTCCCCGAATTTGGGAGGGAGAAGTTCCAAGTGAAGTTGCCTTTTGCATAATATGCAGCATCTCATATGCAAATGGCAAAAATTCTTTTCCAAAGGAAGTGAGCGCTACTTTCTTCCCTATCCGGTCAAAAAGAGGGTACCCCAATTCCTGTTCCAACTGCTGTACCTGAACAGTAACCGTAGATTGAACGTATCCCAATTTTTCTGCTGCTTTTGTAAAATTACCCAATTCAGCAACGCATAAAAAAGTTTTTACAATTTTTGTATCCATTTTTGCTCCTCAAATAACATCAATTGGTACGTCTTCCGATTATAAATTCTCCATTCCATGTATGGCGCTTTCTGCTGAATGCAAAGCGCCATTTGCTTTTGTTCCAAAAAATTCCAATCGATTTTATTTTACGATTGTAACAATCAAAATTATTTATTTTACAAATTTATCTTAGCTGTTTAAAATGAATCTGTAAAGTAAAAAGAAGAAAATTCGTGACTTTTTACAAAACATTTAAGGAAAGGTAGTATGGTCATGAGCAAGATGGAGTATTTAAAAGACCTGCCAGTTGCAGTGCTTGGCGGAGGCGCAGTCGGCAAAAGCTGCGCCGCGGACATCAAACTGGCAGGCCGGGAGGTGCGGCTGTTTGACGTGCCGCCATTTGCTGAAAAGTCCCTAAAGGACCTTGACAAGACCGGCATTCTCTTTGACGGTATTCAGCGAAACAAGTACTGCTTTGAGCGCAGTGGGCGCGCGTTTATCGACATCGTGACAACAGACATCGAAAAAGCGGTCAAGGGGGCGGGGCATATTGTTGTTTCCTGTGGCTCCTGGGGACATGAGGCAATGTTCCGCGCGATGATCCCCTATTTGGAGGATGGTCAGGTTGTCAATGTGTTTACCGATAACTTTGGCTGCCTGCTGCTGCGCAAACTCATGCGGGAGATGGGTTGCACGAAGAAGATTCTTGTCGGTGGGTGGTCCTCCGCGCCTTATGGCACCCGACTCGAAAATATCGGAAAATGTGTGTTTCCGCATGTAAGTGCAAAGTACCGCGCGATTACGCTGCGCGGCGCCGCTCTCCCGATGACTGACACGGACGACTTTCTGGAAGCCTCCAAATATCTGCCGTGTATGGACGCTGTGACCAACGGCGACGGCCCATCCAAAGGCAACACGATCTTAGACGTCGACTTCGCCAACGTCAACCCCGTTATCCATGTTCCCGCCACTGTCCTTGGCGTTTCCACAATGGAAAACTGGGGTGTAATTTTCGGCGGATATGATAAAACCAGTTATTCGATGTATTCTCACGGCCTGTGCCCGTCTATTTGTGAGGTGCAATATCAGTTCTACGGCGAGGAGATTCAATTGGCAAAGGCCATCGGTGTCGGCACGCCTACCTATAAGAAGGAAATGTTTTTTTCCCGCCGCAGCGTGCTGACACAAGAGTACATGGGCCTTGATGAAAATGGCGACGACAATGTCGTTTTTCCGCTTGACCAGCCCTCTTCCGAAGGAAACACCGGCCCCAACAGCATTCACCATCGTTACATGACCGAGGACGTTCCCATCGGCTGCAAGATTTATCATGACCTGGGTGTGCAGTACGGCGTGCAGACCCCGATCATCGACGCAATGATTGTTCTGGCGGGGGCGATGCACCGGAAGAACTTCTTTGAGGCCAGCCGCTACAGCCTCGCTTATCTTGGTATTGACAACATGAGCAAAGAGGAACTCCTCGCCTATCTCCACAAGGGAGTTTCAAAAGCGTAATATTCTTTTGAACGCGCCGCCGTACTTAATATTCTTCCGCTTGCCACCATACGGAAGATCTATATAAGGAACCAATAAAACTCAAACGGAAGGGACTTGTAAAATGGATAATTTTGTTATTTCTGACGCTCCCTTGACCTCTGGTTTGGAATTTCCCCTTGAAGAGTACAAAATGCGTCTGCGGCGTGCACAGGAAGAAATGAAAAAACACGGTCTTCCGTTGCTGTTGCTGCACCAGCCGGAAAACATCCTCTATCTGAGTGGCTTCTACACTTCAACTGGATTTTTTTCATACCACGCTTTGGCTGTCCCAAGTGAAGGCGACCCCGTGTTGATCGTCCGTGATATGGAGGTCCCCGCCGCGGAGGCGCTATCTTGGGTTAGGACTTTTACCGTCTATTCAGATGCGGCCGACCCTGTGCCTGTTTGGCTGGATGCGGCGCGCAGAGCAGTCGAGGGAATGGGGCTTGAAAACGGGAAAATTGGTGTGGATGAACATTCCTGGTTTTTGACAGTTGAACGTTGGAAAAAAATGCAGGAGCTGCTGCCTAATGCAACCTTGGTTGCGGAGCCCCGCATTGTTGATCATCTGCGTATTATTAAATCCCCAAGAGAAATCGAATATATGCGTATGGCCTGCCGTCAAGTGGAAGCAGGCATGCGCGCAGGTTTAAACGCTGTAAAAGAAGGAGCAGTTGAAAAGGAATTAGCCGCTGCCGTATTCAACGCCGAAGTCCATGCCGGCGCGGGAATCCCTCTCATCGGCATCATCACCTCAGGCAGCAGAACAAATCAATTGCACGGTGCCTATGGTGATAGGGTTCTTGAACGCGGCGATATCGCCTACTTTGAACTGGTTGCCTCCTGCCACAAATACGACGCAAAAATGATGCGAAGTGCCATTGTGGGACCGGCAAGCGACGAGCAAAAGCGTGTCGCGGAGATAATCCTCCGCACGCAGGACAAGGCTATTTCGCTAATGCTGCCGGGAACCCCTTCCAGCGTAATTGACAGCGCTTGCCGCGAACCGATTCTGAAGGCTGGGCTGCGCGAGACGTATACAAACCGTGTCGGCTACTCGATTGGTCTTAACTATCGCCCTTCCGCCGGTGAATTTATCCGTGAATTTGTCCCCGGGAAGGATTGGAAATTGGAATCCGGAATGATTTTCCATATGCTGATGATGGCGGGCGGAATGGGCTTTAGCGAAAGTGTTCTTGTAACGGACAATGGGCCCGAGCGCTTGACCACCCTGGAGCGTGTACTTTTTGAAAATATGTAAAATGGCTTAACCGGCTCGGTAAGGGGAACGGCTATCAATGACGGGGCGGCTATTCCCCAGCCAGCCGCGGAGCAATGTTTCAAATTGGCGTTGCGCTATTTTATAAATTCAATCAGGAGGTAAACAATGGTTCCGATTCATCAAGAAATTTCACCGCCTGAATTATGTTTTATTCCCGGGAAGGACAGGAATGAAAGTATGGCACTGACGGCTCCGATGCCAGAGAGCTCTCCGCGTCTTGACGAGGTTTGCACCGATGCAAGACCGCTTCTCACCTGGAGAAACAGCGATGGGGGGATTCCACCCCGCAAATATATACTTCAAATGGATACCGATGAGTCGTTTTGTACTACGGACTTTTTTCAAGTAGAGGGAATCCCGGAGGATGTCTATATCTCTGCGGCAAGAGTGGAAAAAGAATTGAAGGACAAAACCCAGTGGTTCTGGAGAGTGAAAGCTGTCGATTCCATGGGAGTGGAGAGCGACTGGAGTACAGAATACGGGGGAATTACAGCCAGGTTTTTTATTGATACCGCAGAAAAAGACAGCTTTGAATATTTAAGGCTGCCAATATCCGATATTACGACGTCGTTCGGATACGGCAAAGAGAATATTTTAGACCGGAATGACAAGAGCGAAACCTATTGGGAAGGAGCCGCCGGACAATCCAGTCACTGGATTCGCTTTGATTTGGGCGAACCTAAATTACTTTCGCGGATTTTCATGACAAGTGGGGCAGCCGGTTGGCGAGCCTGCCTGGCAAGCGGATCTGATTGGGCAAACCCTTCAAATCTTGACGGAAGGCTGGCGGAATATATCTGGCAATACAGCAATGATGATAAAACCTGGACGGATATTGCTGAAACGGAGCGGAGGGGCGCAAATTCCTTCAGAGCAGTTATCGACCTTGAAAAGGACATTTCAGCTCGATACGTCAGGCTCTGCATTAGAGCCTGGCATGGCCGCAGTCCCAAAATCTATGATATTTTGCTGTATTCAAGGGCTCAGCCTGCTGTTCCCGAAGTTCCTCACGGAAACTATGTCCTTGTAATAAGCAATATTTTTAGCTTTGTACCGGAAAAGGGCATAGTGAAAACCGACTTCGGCAAGATGATAAAGGGAACAGACGGACATATTGCTCCCCCATGGGACTTGGATGTTTTAGAGCTTCCCGCACACATGTTTTCACTGAAAATGTTTGAGCAGATAAAGCATAAGCCTTTGGCTATCTTTCTTTCCGGTTCCCCCAATGTATTTTGCCAGCTTCCCCTTTTTGAATTCAACGGCGAGTATGAGTTGATCAGGACCACCAATATCCCTGTCTGGGGGTCCTGTGCGGGGATACAGATGATGGGAATGGCTTACGGCAGCACTGCTGCAAGGGATACAGGGCGCTCATACAGGACCAACGAATTGCAGGATATTATTGAACAAGACATTCCTCCCATCTCTATCCAGAAAGAAGATCCCATTTGGAAGGGTATGAGTACTCCGTTTTATGGTACAGAGCTTCATTCATGGATGGTTTCCCTTATCCCGGAAGGATGGGAAATTCTTGCGACGTCAAAAGACAGCAAAGGGTTTGTTTGCAATGAAATGATTCGGGCCACCGGGAGGCTGATGTATGGCTCTCAGTTCCATCCGGAAATAGCCAAACCATTTAACTGCGCAAAAGAACTTATGATATCCTTTTTGAGCATGGCTGTAAATATTGCTAAGAATCAGGGAACATGGATTACTCAATTGAGCGCGGGCAATTTCTCTTAAGTGAATCTTATAAAATTATAGGACAAATTTCGCCATGATGAATTTGGAAATACCTGATACCGAAATATTGATTTCATCATGGAGCTTGGAGGTGGGAGGACATATAGAGTAGGCAATTGTAAAAGTTCGAGATTTCAAAAAATCAAATGGAAATTTTAAGTGCGGCTCCCCCATTGAGCTGAAAAATTTCATCGGCTTTTAAACGGTTATTGCAAGGCCGATATGTGCTTTCAAGAAAACAGCCGGAGGAATTGCTGCACTAAGCGTTCCCAAGAAGTGTTAAATTTACAGGATTTTTTGCGTTTTACAATCGACTATATACTATAAATAGAGGGAGAAAATGCTATGAGTACAATAGGATTTGTGGATATTGCAGTTATCTTTTTATACATGGTAATCATGATCGGCATTGGCATCATGTGTGGGAAGAAAGTCAAAAATTCCAAAGACTTTACAAGCGCGGGACAAAGCCTGAATCTGAAACTTGTTGTTGGTTCCAGCATTGCAACCTGCATGGGTGCAGGGGTTATTTTCGGCAACTTTGCCAATGTTTACAAACATGGTATGTCGGGATATGCCCAGACCTTATGCTACTTCATCGTGGGATTCCCCATCCTCATTCTTCTTTCCAAGCCTCTGCGTAAGAGTGGAGCTACATCAATTCCTGAATTCCTGGAGATGCGTTATAACAAGAATACCCGGTCCATCTCCTCTTTGTGCGTTCTTTTGATGGCTTGCAGCTATACCGCGGCACAATTTACCGCTTTTGGCACTACCTGCGAAGCTCTCGGACTGACGGATCGAACTACGGGGGCCTTGATCGGCGCGCTTGTTATTGTTCTTTTCACGGTATTCAGTGGTCTCTGGGGTGTTACTACAACAGATACCCTTCAATCTGTCATCCTCATTGTCGGTATGGCGATTATCATTCCCTTTATTTCTTTCCATCAGGCGGGCGGTGTTGAATTTGTCCTGGCAAATACGGATCCGGATCGCTTGAATGTTTTCAAGGGCATGGAGCCTCTCACGATGCTGGGCTATGTGTTAGCAAACGTGCTTGCCGTCTCTGTCGATCCCGCCTATTCCCAGCGAGCGCTCGCCGCGAAAGATGCCAAGACGGCCACCAGAGGCCTTACTATAGCGGGCATCATCGCATTCGTGACCTACGTCATCGTCATCATGTCCGTTTATTGCATACCTTTTATTTTCCCCGGACTGGAAGACGGTTCTCAATATGTTCCCATGCTCGTTTCCGCTTATTTCCCGCCCGTGCTGAAGGGTCTGATGCTATCTGCAATTCTCGGCCTGCTGCTTACGACAGGCGACTCTTTCCTGCTGATCATCTCCTCCACTCTCACAGACGATGTGATTCCCAGATTTGCTCCGAATATGGATAGTGACAGGAAGCTGAAGCTCAACAGAATTATTATTCCCTGCTCTGCTGTGGTAATCCTCCTTCTTGTCATGTACTGGGACGATGTATTCCAGCTGTTCAGAGTTGGCGGCAGCTCCTACGGCGCAGGCGTGTTCTTCCCGCTGGTGCTTGGTGTATTGTGGAAGAAAATGAATGCAAAGGTTGCAAATGTCGCTATGCTGACGGGTTGCCTTGTCTCAACTATTTGGGACTACACGTTTAACAAGGCAACTGGTATTGCCGGCGTTATTCTTGGCTCCAGTATTTGTTTGATTATCTGTGTTGTGGGGTCCCTTCTCTCCAATAAAAAAGGAAATGAGGCCTCTGAGAAATCTAACGAAGCGTAAAGCAAAAAGCAGTGGCATGGCCTATCATCCCCACATGGGGCTTTCGCACAGGCATCCAGAAAATGGCTACGGACCTACAACTGCTTAGGCTTTCTGCAAGAAGCGGTCAAGCAGGAAGCCGCCTTCCCTTGTGAAATCGTTGTTACCTAAAAGGAGGAGTGATTTCGAATGTTTCAGAAGGAATTGACAAAAATTCAATTAAAACAAACCTATGAATTTCCCATTGAGGAGTATCGTGCAAGATTGGAAAAGGTACAGGCAGAGATGGCTAACAACAACCTTCCTGCGCTGTTGCTGCACCAACCGGAAAACATCCGCTATGTTAGCGGCTTCTTTACTACCGGTATTTTTTCCTACCATGCACTGCTGATCCCCGCGGAAGGCGAGCCCGTGCTGATTATCCGTGACATGGAGGAGGGGGCGATGCGAAACACCGCCTGGGTGTCTCAGCGCACAGCCTATGCTGACGATAAGAATCCAGTTCCTGCCTCGATCGCTGCCGCTGCCTGTGCGGTAGAGCAGCTGGGACTTTCCGAAAGTGTGATCGGAGTTGACCTTCACTCTTGGTTTTTAACGCCAGAGCGCTTAAATGAGTTGAAGCGCCAGCTTCCAAAAGTCACTTTCGTTGAAGAACCCAAGATTGTCGATCTTTTGCGCGTCATCAAATCGCCTAATGAGATTGCGGTCATCCGCCGTGCAGCCGCAGCGGTCTGTGCTGGAATGCGCGGAGCCATCGCCGCCGTGCAGGACGGCATTACAGAGCGCGAACTTGCAACAGCCACGTACGCCTCGCTGATCAAGGGCGGGAGCGAGTCGCCGGTCGACGGTGTAATCATTTCCGGCGAACGGACGGTCGAGCTGCATGGACGGTTCACAGACCGCGTTGTACAGCCTGGTGATCCTGTCTACTTTGAGCTGACTGGCAGCGTGAGTTGGTATGTCGCCCGCACCATGCGTACGGTAATCAACGGCAAGCCTACTGACGCCCAGCGCCGCCTCGCCGATACTATTTACTCCATACAGGATGCCGGTATTGAAAAAATGCAGGTCGGTGCCAACGCCGGCGAGGTGGACCGTATCTTCCGCGAAGGGATGATCCGCAGCGGTGCTAAGGAGAGTTATACGAACCGTACGGCTTATTCCATTGGCCTTACCTACAGGCCTTCAGCGGGCGAGTTCATCCGCGAACTGGTGCCTGGCTCCGATTGGACCTTCCAGCCCGGTATGGTCTTCCATGTGCTGACAATGGCGCAGGGACTTGGCTTCAGTGAAACAATACTGATTACCGAAAATGGTCCTGAACGGTTGACTGATATCGAGCGCAAGCTTTTTTCTCTGAAATAAGCGTTACCACACAAATTGGATAGGCCTGTTCCAAGCAAAGGTAAGCAATAATACGGCTCTCTACGGCTCTTAATCTGTGCCGCGTGTTGAGAATTACGTTGAAATTAGCACGCGGCACAGATTTTTTATTGCTCCGCAATAAAAAACTCATCTCTATGACCGTGGGTCAGGGATGGCCCACATGGCCAAAAAATAGTGAGAATAAAGAAATCCCTGATTTGATATAAGGCGGCGAACAGAGTTGTTGTGCGGAATGATAAGGCCAGGAAGCGGTAAGCGATCCAGGCCCGCCATCGACTCAAACCAAGCCAAACAGCCAGTTGTTTCAACAAGCTTGATATGCACACTTTCAAGCTCTTGCCGGGATATATCCTTAATATCTCTGCTGGATTTACACCAGGAGGTGAACAAAAAAATTTCAAAATGAAGAGTACTCTTAAACGTACATGGGCAGAAATAAACCTTGATAACCTCACCTATAATTTTGAAGCCATCCGACGCACCGTCGCTCCCGGCACAAAACTTCTTGGAGTCGTAAAAGCTGACGCTTATGGCCATGGCGCTGTACTGGTGGCTAAGCATCTGGAGGCCATCGGCGCAAGCTTCCTTGCTGTTTCCAATATCGATGAATGCGAGGAACTGCGTTTCAGCGGTGTCCATCTGCCTATTCTCATGCTTGGCTATACACCTTCCGATCAGGCGGAACGCATTTTGCGTCTCGACATGACACAGTCCCTGCAGGACATCAACATTGCCAGAGCTTTCTCCAATGCCGCTGTTGCCTCAGGCAAGCAGATGCGGGTGCACATTAAACTTGACACCGGCATGAGCCGCCTCGGCTTCCAGTGTGATGACGTACACTTTGACAAAAGCCTGCGGGATATCCTTGAAGTACTTAAACTGCCCGGGCTCGATGTTGAGGGTGTATTCACACACTTTTGTGTTTCCGACGAAACAGCAGCGGAGCACACCGCGTTTACCAACATCCAGCACGACCGTTTCGTTCGTATGATAGAGGCAGTGGAGTCAAGGGGCGGCTTCAAATTTCGCATTCGCCACTGCTGCAACTCCGGCGGCATCGCCAACTACAGCGAATGGGCGGAAGACATGGTGCGCTGCGGCATCATCCTCTACGGTACAGACAGTCTTGCTAAAAAGATGGGTCTTAAACCGGTCATGACGCTCAAAACCACAGTATCCACAATCAAGGAATTAACAGCCGGCACTTCCGTAAGCTACGGTCGAGGGTTTTTTGCTGCCCGTCCAAGCCGAATCGCTGTTCTCCCCATCGGCTATGCCGATGGACTGCACCGATCACTCTCGGGCAAGTTACAGGTGCTCACATCTTGTGGCAGGGCCTCCCAGGTGGGGCGCATCTGTATGGATATGTGCATGATTGACGTGACCGACCTCCCGGAAATTGCAGTCGGCGATGAGGTTGAAATATTCGGCGAGCATATTCTGTGCGAAACCAATGCCAGGTTGTGCGGTACTATTTCATATGAGTTATTATGTGCCATTTCCAAGCGTGTGCCGCGTTACTACTATTACAAAGGTGAACTATCAGGGTACGACCTGCGGTTACTTGGATAAGATGCGGAGGAAAAAGTAGGACTGATTTATTGATGTGGTCGTAAGCATCCACTACCGTGTCTCCAGGGATCAGGAAATTTTACACACCGCATCATCGCTTCTGATCGCCCTCTATGCCCGCGGCGTATTCCTCCGCCTGGAACGGGAAAACAGATAGCGTTTGCCGCCCGCGCAAAGTGACAGTGGAAATTTAGGTCGGTTCCGACGCCCGGAAGGCGATTGCCTCCGGCCATGTTCTGTGCTATACTGACATCATTCAAAGCATCCAATCTTTTTAGGGGGAAACCGGCCGATGTGTGCTGAATTCGTCAATGTAACGGCAGAAACCCTGGCCAATGAGCACCTGTGCTGCATCATACGCACCAAAAAGCCTCATCCGGGCGTGGAGGCAAAGCGCGCCTGGCTTTCAGAGAGGCTGAAGGAGGGGCACGTCTTTCGAAAATTGGCCGCAAAGGCCACGGTTTTCATCGAATATGCGCCTCTTGAATCGGCGTGGGTTCCCGTCACCGGCGGCAATTATCTCTATGTGTACTGCCTGTGGGTGGAAAGCGGCCTCAAGGGAAACGGGTATGGCAAGGCGCTGATGGAGTACTGCTTGGCAGACGCAAAAGCGCAGGGGAAATCCGGCGTCTGCATGCTTGGATCGACCAAGCAGAAGGCCTGGCTCTCCGATCAGGCCTTTGCAAAAAAATTTGGCTTTGAGGTGGTGGATTCCACCGGATATGGCTATGATCTGCTTGCGCTTTCCTTTGACGGCACAGCGCCGCAGTTTACAGCAGCTGCAAAAGCCGGGGTGATTGACGAGGAAGAGCTGACCATTTACTACGATCTGCAGTGCCCCTATATCCATCAAGCCATTGAGGTGGTGCGCCGGCATTGCGGGGCGAATGACATCTCCGCCTCCTTTATCCCGGTGGATTCGCTGCAAAAGGCCAAGGAGCTGCCCTGCGTCTTCAACAACTGGTCCGTATTTTATAAAGGCAGATTTGAGACCGTCAATCTCCTGCTGGATGTCTCCAACTTAAAGAGACTGCTGAAAAAATGAATCAAGCATCCGGCCCGGATTACTCCGGGCCGGATGCTTTTTCTTTGCCGTACTCTATTTTCCGCCGCTTTTCTTGTACGTCTCCAGTTCCCGCTCCAGGTGAACGGTGTCCGCGTCCCGCTCAAACTTCAGCCCTATCAGCATGGCGCAGCAGCCGAAGGTCATGAACAGGCCCAGCAGGTAGGGGCACCAGCCGCCCAGTCCCTCCATCCATCCAAAGGCCAGCGCGCAGATCACCGTGGCGCCGGCGGCGCCGGCCACCCAAAGCCCGGATCGCCAAGCCATCTCCTTTGAATTGTAGGTCCGCTTCCCCTCCAGCAGCAGCACCTGCGCCAGGGCCACCACCATGGCCAGCAGCAGCATTTGCAGCAAGTGGATCAGCTTCAGCGAGTCGCCGCCGGAGATCGCCGTCACCAAACCGGAGAGAAATACCAGCGCCGCAAAATATATCCCCATATAGAACTTTGCATTCATGCCCCAGACATAGAATTTTTTGAACTCTTTCATATGCTCCTCCTTATCCGTTCAAAAGCGCCCACCGGATCGGCGCCGCGTAATGGCGGGAGATCAGGATTTTTTCCCCATTGGCCAATGTGGCGATCAGCCTTCCGTTGAGCCCGCTGCACAGCCGCTCAATCCGCCGGAGATTGACCACCATGCTTTTGGAGCAGCGGAAGAATCCCTCCGACAGCCCCTCCGTCTCGCTCAGCGTCAGCCGGGTGGGCCAGACCGCGTTCTCCGTGTAGACAAACGCGGTCCCCTCCACCGCCTCGATGTAGAGCACCTCTTCCGGCTCCAAAAGCCTGGTCTCCTCCTCTGCCCGGACGGCAATCCGTCCCTCTACCAGGGCAGAAATCCGATTTGCCAGGGACCGGATCTGTTCATCGGCCCTGGGACAGCGGAGAATAATCTCCAGCTCCGCGCCGGGCAGCTCCTCTATGGTGATTTTCAATGGCCTCCCCCCTTCCAGCTTCACTCTATCCGATTTCCCCGCTGCTTGCAAGTGCCTGGCCCCTAAGCGGTCGTTTTAGCTGCCCAAGTTGCAAAAAGCCCCGCCCGGATGGAACGGGTGGGGCTTTTTATTGCGGCGCAGTCAGAGTACCCGATGCTCCGTAGCCGGCGGACTCACATTCTCAGCGCCCGGTCTTGAAGCACATAAGGGCGTTCCAAACAGCGTGAAATACCGGCCCCTTATTCTTGGAGCGGCGCATCCAGACGGTGCATGGCCTTTTTAAACTGGATGGTAAAGAGGGTGACTGTGGTGGACACCGCCAGGAAATCAGCCACCGGCTCCGCCAGGAATACCGCCGTGGTCTTGTCGGCCATCAGCGCGGGCAGCAGGTAAATCAGCGGGATCAGCAGGATGATTTTGCGCAGCAGCGCAAGGAACAACGAACTTTTGGCATTTCCCAGGGCAATGAAGGTCTGCTGGCAGGCCAGCTGTGCGCCGAACACAAAGGAAACCGCCATATAGATCCGCAGCGCATGGACGGTAAATGCCACCAGTTCCGGTTCATTGTTGAAAATTTCGATAAACCCCTGTGGGAACAGCTGCACCGCGCCCCACAGGGCCGTGGAGTACACAAGGCAGCAGATCAGCAGCAGCCGGAAGGTCCCGCGGACCCTGCCGGCATTTTTCGCGCCGTAATTATAGCTTATGATGGGCTGGGCGCCCTGGGTCAGCCCCTGAAGGGGCAGCATGGAAAACTGCATCACGCTGGTGAGGATGGTCATGGCGCCCACGGCCAGATCGCCGCCGTATTTGAGCAGCGAGGAGTTGAAGCACACAGCGATCAGGCTCTCGGTGGACTGCATGATAAAGGGCGCAAGCCCCAGCGCCACGCAGGGCAGAATGATCTTTCCGGAGAGCTTCAGCTTTCCCGGGCGCAGACGGATTGTGGACTTTCTGCCGGTGAGGAATCTTAAAATCCAGGTCATGGAGATCGCCTGGGAAATGATGGTGGCCAGTGCGGCGCCGGCCACGCCAAGCTTCAGTCCAAAAATGAAGATAGGGTCCAAAATGATGTTGCAGACCGCGCCGATGAGTATGGTCAGCATGCTGGTCTTGGAGAAGCCCTGGGCGGTGATAAATGCGTTCATACCAAGGGTCAGCTGGACAAACAGCGTGCCCAGGCTGTAAATTTTCATATAGGACAGGGCATACTCTATGGTGTTGGGGCTGGCGCCGAAGGCCAGCAGCAGGTCTTTTGCAAACACCTGCACAATCAGTGTCAGAGCAATGGCGATCAAAACCAACAGCGTAAAGCAATTCCCCATGATCCGCTCCGCCGTATCGTTTTCCCGCTTTCCAAGGTAGATGGAGGCCCGGGAGGCGCCGCCCATGCTGACCAGTGCCGCAAAGGCCGAAATCACCATGATGATCGGCAGGCAGACGCCAACGCCGGTCAGCGCCAGCTTTCCCACCGTCTCAATGGGATGGATATGGCCGATATACATCCGGTCCACCAGGTTATACAGCAGATTGATGATCTGCGCCGCAACCGCCGGTGTCGCCATCTGGAACAGCAGCTTCCCAACCGGTGCGCTGCCCAGTGCTTCCGTTCTGTTTTCTTCCACGTGAGTCACTCCTTGACAAATTCAAATTCGCACCGCCCAAATATTTCATCTGTTATTAGCGGTTATAAGCAACCGTCAAAATCGGCGCAAAGCATTGAAATCACTGGGTTTATTGAGAAATCAAAACTACCCGAAATTATCTTCTTTTATACGCTGTTACCCTTGACCGCGTGAGCTGATAAGGGCAAAATCAAGGGAAAACCCCATGGGGGAAACACAATTATTTGACAAACGGCTGACAGTGATGTGTTAAGTCAAACTGAATAAGAATCCACCGGCAGGTCCGGTTACGGTAAGGGAGCATTGCGCGTCAATGCTCCCTTTTACTATACCACAGACCGCCGTTGAGAGATATAAAAAACTGTGGCAGAACGGAGGTGTCAGATATGCCGCAGGCGATCTTTGCGTACCATCTTGGCATGGACGCCGAGCAATACGCCTTTTTCCGCATCCCCAAGCTCCTGATCACCGAGCCGTACTTTCGGCGGCTCTCCACCGACGCGAAGCTGCTGTACGGCCTCATGCTGGACCGCATGAGCCTGTCCATGAGAAACGGCTGGATGGACGATGACGGCCATGTGTATATCTACTTTACGCTGGAGGAGGCGTGCGAACAGCTCTGCTGCAAGACGGATAAGGCGGTCAAGTTATTTGCGGAGCTGGACAGCGCCAAAGGCGTGGGACTCATCAAGCGTGTCAAGCAAGGGCTGGGAAGGCCGGCAAAGATCTATGTTCTCCGCTTCATGGGCATGGAGGACGAACCAGGCGAGGATACGCCGGAACCGGAGCCTCCGAGCTACCGAAATCCAGACTTCGGAAAAACCGAAGTCAAGAGTTCTGAAAAACCGAAGTCTGGACCTCGGAAAATCAGAAGTCAAGACCTCGGAAAAACCGAGGGTAATAAGACTGATAAGAATAATACTGAGTTGAGTAATACTGATTTATCTATCCATCCGGGCGCGCAGCCGGAGGAGGTGATCGAGGGATACCGAAAAGAGATTCGGGAGAACATCGAGTATGACCACCTGCGCCGGCAGCATCCCTATGACGACATCGACGAGATCGCGGACCTCATGCTGGAGGTCCTCTGCACACAGGGCAGCTTCATGCGGATCGGTGGAAAGCAGCTTTATACGGCGTTAGTGAAGGAGCGTTTTCTGAAGCTGGATTCCTCCCACATCGAGTATGTGCTGGACTGCCTGCGGGAGAGCACCGCGGACATTCGCAACATCAAAGCCTATCTGCTGGAGATGCTGTTCAACGCCCCGGCTACCTGCGGCAGCTACTACCGCGCCAAAGTGAATCACGACTTCCACGACAGCGGATAGGCAGAGCGAACAGCTCTGCTTTTTTGAAACCCATTTTACGACTGAAAGGAGCATCGAACCCGTGAAAACAATCGCACTGGCAAATCAGAAGGGCGGCGTGGGTAAGACCACCACAGCCGCCAGCCTCGGCATTGGTCTTTCTCGGCAAGGTAAAAAAGTCCTGCTGATCGACGCCGATGCACAAGGCAATCTCACGCAGATGTTGGGCTGGCCGCAGCCTGACGAATTATCCCCCACGCTCTCCACTCTGATGGAGAAGATCATCGCAGAGCAGCCCATCGCCCCCGGTGAGGGCATTCTGCACCACCCGTCCGGCGTCCACCTTGTCCCCGCCAATATCGAGCTGTCGGCACTGGAGGTCACGCTGGTCAACACCATGAGCCGCGAAACGGTGCTGCGGCAATATCTGTCCACCGTGGCAGACCGCTACGATTACGCACTCATCGACTGTATGCCGTCCCTCGGTATGCTGACCATCAACGCCCTGACCGCGGCGGACAGCGTGATTATCCCCGTGCAAGCGCAATATCTCCCTGCAAAGGGGCTGGAACAGCTTTTGCGAACCATCACCCGCGTGAAACGGCAGCTCAACCCGAAGCTGGAGGTGGACGGCATTGTGCTGACGATGGTGGACAGCCGTACCACACTGGCGCGGGAGATCAACGCGCTCATCCGCAAAACCTATGGCGGTCATGTGTTCGCAAGCGAAATCCCCCGGTCCATCAAGGCGGCAGAGATCAGTGTGGAAAACAAAAGTATTTACGACCACGACCGCAGCGGCAAGGCGGCGCTGGCGTATGAAAATCTGACGAGGGAGGTGTTGAGCCTTGGCAAGCAAATTAAGCGGCATCGAGCTGACCCGGTACGATGACCTGTTCAAAACAGACGCAGAGCGTGAAGCTGACCGGCAGGAGCGCATCCAGATCGTTCCCGCAGCAGAGGTTTTCCCATATTCCCGCCAGCCGTACACCATTGACCGCCCCACGCCTGACTTGGTGCGGCTCATGGACAGCATTGAGCACATCGGCATCGCTGAGCCGCTGATCGTTCGCCCCCGTGAGAGCAGCGGGTATGAGATCATTTCCGGCCACAGGCGCGATTACTGCGCAAAAGCGGTGGGGCTGGATACCCGTCCTGTCATCGTCCGCAATTACAGTGACGAGGAGGCGGACATCCTTGTTGTGGACTATAACATCAACCGCGAGGACTTGCTGCCCAGCGAGAAAGCCAAAGCCTACAAGCTGAAGCTGGACGCCATGAAACGGCAGGGACAGCGGACAGATTTAACTTCTCTCCAACTTGGAGAGAAGTTAAACAAGAAAACATCGGTAAGAATCCTCGCTGAGCAAGCGACTGACAATGTAACTTCAATCCAACGCTATGTGCGGCTGAACAAGTTAATCCCCCCTCTGCTGGACGCGGTGGACGCAGGAACGCTCAAGTTCGTTCCCGCAGCGGATTTCCTCTCCCACCTGTCCGAAAAAGAACAGACCTACCTCCTGCTGGTCATGGAGCGCGACGAGGTATCCCCGTCGCTGGGACAGGCCCAGCGGCTCAAGCAGCTCAGCGGCGAGGGAAAACTGGAAAATAACATCATCGACCTCATCATGCGGGAGGAAAAGCCGCTGGAACGCAAGGTCACCATCCGCAACGACCGCCTGCAAAAATACTTTCCCGCCAGCTACACCCCAAAGCAGATGGAAGATGTCATTATCAAGCTGCTGGAGGGCTGGCACCGCAAGCGGCAGCAGGAGCAGGTGCGATGAGGAACGAACCGATGCGCAGGAATGACCTGCCGGAAACCTGTTTTTCCATTCTGCCGTCCAGCGGGCAGCTTATTATCATCCGGTGCGGTGAGCGCGGCTATTATCCCTCCGAGTGGGACACTGGGAAACGCGAAGAAAACCGCGAGATCGCCAGCAGCCACAATGCGCGGCGCGGCATCACGGACATTCAGGAGGCCGCCATGCTGGCAGGTTCCATGTTTGGATGGGACACGCCCGGTGCAAACCCGCAATGGTATTTGGACAACGCAAGATATGTGAATTCCAACATCGTCCAAGGCCATATCAAAGACCCAATCATGAGCGTGTACTATCCCGTCAGCAGTTTCTTACTGTGCTATGAGATCATGGGCAAACAGCACTTTTATCTGCCCGTGGACAAACTGCCGCAAGAGCTGATGGGCCAAAGGTCGCAGTTCATCATGCTGCCGGATATGCTATGTGGAGTACCGGCCATGCCGGTGACAGCGACCTTTGCACAAAACGGGAGCTGCACCGTCCAGTTAGAACACGGCAGCTATGTAGTGGGGGAAATGGTCAATCAGGAATACCACATCACCGCCCGCGTTCACGTCGGCAGCGCGGAGTTCGTCATGGGAGAGTGCGATAAGGCCCCAGATCCATTTGTCACATGGCAGCGCAACTGTAAAAATGATGGCGACGGCCCGCCCAACTTCTTTTGGGGGCATTACCGCTCTGACCGTGCTTCCTGCATCGAGGACTTCTGTGAACGGGCTGGAAATGAGTACAAAAAGCAGAGAGATTATATAGCGCAGCAAGAACACCAGCACACCGCGCTGAAGAAAGAACAAGGTGAGGCCAGATGACGAACTATCAGAAACGAAAAGAAAAGAATGACGAATATCGCAGCAAAATCATGAGATTTACTTTCCAGCTTTCCCTTGGCGATGGAGAAGTCCGAGATTGGTTTGAACAGCAGCCCGAAAAGGGCGCGTATCTCAAAAAACTTATCTTGCGGGACAAAGCGGAACAGCTTGGATACGGAGAGCAAAAGGCACCAAAACAACGCAAGGTCGGTGATTACGAGATCATGCAGGAGATCCGCATGGGTGGACGTGTTTTGCTCATGGGTTTTCATCCGATGGACGGAACCTATATGACCTGCTATGAACAGTACAATTTCCTTGGAGAAACGATATATCCAGAAGCAGTTGCCAGCAAGGACTATCTTGAGATTGCGAATACTTTTATAGAACGCTTGCAGATGCAGCTGGAAAAGGTAAAAGAGTTCCGTGCGGCCCGCAATATTCCGCAGGTGGTTTTGGGCGCAGAGGACTGCCTTCCCCAATCAGAGGAATCCTTTCAAGGCAAACTGATCGTTGTCCGCTCCAGCAGTCTTGCCCCGGAATACCGCACCGCAGACTGCCAACTCGGTTTTGCAATAAGCGGCTTCGGCTGTACGCCCGGTTCCCGTGGACGTGCGGTTTTCTTTCAGGAGCTGTATTCCGGTGAGCGTTGCCGGTGGGACGCTTCCGACATTCTTGGCGTAGCCAATCCAGAAAAGATACCGGATTGGGCGAAAGAAAAGCTGAGAGAATATGAACAAAAGCGTACTGAGCCGAAAAAAGAAAGAGGTACAGCACGATGAGTGACCGTGAGCCGGTAAACATCATGGGCGTTATCGCCTTTCCAAACCCTAACAAGGAAGAGCGCGTGATCCGCTTCATCGACAGTGAATACCACACGCTCTTTACCATCAAGGACGGGGAAAGCATCGTCATTACCCGCTTTGACGGTGAAAAGATGGTTTTCCCTTGCAAGTACATTGACGATTGCCATGTCTGCATCGGTAATTCTGCCTATCATATTTGCGAGTTTGCAGAAATGCAGGAACGCAGCGGCAATACCTATGTTCCCAGAACGCCGAAAATCAGCGCCGAGATCGGCACCTATGAAATCTACCAAATCCCTGCAATCGCTGATGTAGACTACTGTTTCCGGCCTTATGCAGAGGCAAAGGGAAAACTCCAGAACGCTGATTATCAGCGTTCTTACGCCGGTATGTACGCAAAGGAAAATTCGCTGGAGCATCTTTGGACAAAGCACAACAGCGACCACCGCCCCTTTGCCCATCGGATGCGTTCCATGTCTGTAAGCGACATCGTGGTACTGACGCAAGGTGGAAAGAAAACCGCCTACTACACGGATAGCGTTGGTTTCAAGGAAGTGCCGGAGTTTTTGGTGCAGCAGAGGACACAAAAGAAACACAAAGAACGAGGTGAAGCCAGATGAGCTATGACGCGCAGAAGGTGACCTATCAGGAGGTCACGATTTTTGACCGACCGGCATTGTTTACGGAATGCCGCATTGACCGAGCCACCCTGCCGGAGGACGTATATCGCTACGAGCTACGCCACGGGGATGAGGATTGGGGAGAACCGAGGGAGTTGGCCCGAAACCTCATGGTCAACTTCTATGGCACTGTCCTCACTCGTGAGCCGTTCCAGCTTCCCATTGATGGGTGGATTCCGCTGGAGAACGGCAGCCTTTCCTTTCAAGATGGCGGATGCCGTACCCTTGCGGAATTTCAGGAGAAATATCCCGCCAGCGATAAGGATGTCATTGACTTTTACAGCGTCAATGAGCCTGCACTGTACGCTCTCTATTTCTCTCGCAGCGAGGAACAGGACAAGACCGTAGGTTGCGTGGGACATCTGCGGGGTGATTTTGGCAGCGGCAAGCAGTTTTATACAACATGGTGGCCCCACCAGCAGGATGCGCTGAACACGCCGGAGTTTAAGGCCGACATTGACCGTACCGTAAACTGGCTGCGGGAGCAGCCGGGCTCCCCGCTGCGGGACTTTGACAGCATGAAACGCTACTGCAACCGGTATGAGCAGATCTGCGCCATCAAGGGTGCGTTGCTTCCCTCTTGCGGATTCATGGCGAAAACACAGCGGTATGTGTATATGCTTCGCTGTACGCCAGTTAAAGGTGATTACCAGTTTTATATTTATTGCTATCAGCGGAAGCCATTTGAAAAGGCCCAAAAAGAACAGCAAAAGAATGACCGGCTTGCAGTAAAAAAGCGGGCGGAGCCGGAGAGATAGGAGGTGCCAACTTGCCTACAAAATTTCAGCTTATTACGGAGCTATATGACCAGACTGTGCAGAGCGTCACCGGCAGCTATCAAAGCTGGACGGGCTTTCTCCGCGCGGCCTGCTATAACTACAAATGCCCCTTTGATGATCAAATTCTGATCTACGCACAACGCCCGGACGCCACGGCGGTCCTTGAGATGGAGCGATGGAACCGTCAGTTTGGCCGCTGGGTCAATCGTGGGGCCAAGAGCATCGCCGTATTTGGTGATGACGGGCAAAACTGTCTGAAGCTCTACTTCGACGTGTCGGATACCCATGCGTCCCGTTTTGCCCGTCCGCTACCCATCTGGACGATGCACCCGGCCTTTGAGCCGGAGGTCATCGAAACCTTAGAAGCCACCTTCGGCAACCTGGCCGAAAAAGAAAATCTTGCGGACGCCGTGCGCTCTGCCTGCCACAATGCCGTGGCAGATAACATCACAGACTACCTGCAAGATCTCCGCGACTGCCGCGAGGACAGCCTGCTGGAGGAGCTGGACGATCTCAATTTAGAGGTGTTCTACCGGGATGCGCTGGAGGTCAGCGTGGCATATATGCTGATGACACGGCTGGGCCTGCGGGCAGACGATTATTTTTCGCCCGATGAGTTTGCCCACGTTTATGAATTCAACACGCCGCCCACCATCAACGCCCTGGGCATCGCCACCAGCGACATCGCGGAGATGGGCCTGCGGGAGATCAGCCGCACAGTCATGCAGGCCCAGCGGGATCAGTTTTTTGCAAACCGCGCGAGAATCGGTTATGATGGCCGCACAGAACAACACGAAACACCCCATGAAAGGAGCGAACAGCATGGAGGTCACTTACAGGATGCAGAACGGCTTTCAGGTGCCGAACCTGCTGATGCCGCAGATGCCGGAGGTGCATCTGGGCAAGTACGCGGAGCTGCGGAGAGAGTACCTGAAGAAGCACCGCAGGGTGCTTTACACCAACCTCAAGACCAGCGGCAAGCTGACGGAGCATCTGGCGGAGATCGAGCAGACCGCGCGGAAGATGGTGGAGCAGACCGTGGCGCGGATGGCGCAGGCCGAGGGCGTGACGGAGGAGCTGAAGGAGCGCGATCCGCTGCGCTGGACGGGCCTGATGAACAACCTCAAGCACAGCGCGGAGGAGCTGGTGCTGAACGACCTGATCTACAGCTAAATCAAGAAGAAACCGCAAAGGCAGGAAGTGATGAGCTTCCCGCCTTTTCCTCTGCCGACTCCCCTCAACCCACAGTAAAGGAGCTGTTTGCACAGTACAAACAAACCGTGGGCGACGCCCTGATGAAAGATGCGACGTTTGGAAACGCCTGCCGCAATTCAGACCGGGAGAACGCATTCTTGGAGGGGGCGGAGGCGATCCGGCGCATCGTCAGCGAAAGCGGCGATCTGCGGCTTGCCAAGCTCTATTACGATATGCCCGCATTCCATACCAGGCTGCATCAGGAACTTTTGGGCGAGACCTATCCCAAGCTGGCTGGCGGGGACTCGACGGATCGCAGCGGGGACTACGCGCTGCTGGACCGCCTGCGCGCCGACTGCGACTACTTCCTCGGCGCTGGGGGGCGGAGTGAAAAGCACCTGTGGGCAGGCAATGTCCACGCACAGATCAAAAAAATGCGGGAGCTGTATGACGCCCTCCCGGAAAAACCGGAATGGCTGACCGCAGAAGCCATTGACCGATATGCCGCGCAGATGGCCGCACCCTATCAGGTCGCAGCCTATCACCATTTTGAAAACGGCTTTGACGATAAGCTGGACTATCAAACGCTGGAAGAAGCGGAGGCCGCGGCGCAGGGCTATGTTGCCGGTACGATGGAGGAAGACGGTTTTGCCTATGACGGCGCTGCCGTGTATGACGCCGAAACACGCCAGTGCCTCCGTGTCTACGGTGATTACCCGGACGAAAAAGCACAGGAGCAGGCTGCGTCCTTTGCACAGGAACATGATGCCGTGCGGCAAAATACCGCAGAGCTGCCCGCCTTTTTGGATATGCACCTCATTGAAGCGAATCTGTTGGATGACGGCGGGCGCAAGCACAAGCGACAGGAGATTTTTGAGTATTTTCAGAGCCACAAGAGCCTTGCGGAGCGGACAGAATTTCTCAAAAACAGCTACAACGATATATGGGTGGAAGTCGTGACTGACGGTGTTCGGACAGGCTACCATGCTGAGAAAGACGGACTTTTGATGTGGGAGAGCAGCTACCTCTCCCGCACCTCGGAGTCCGTTTTTTCATGGTCGGTCATCACCGAAATGACCGAGGGCCTGATCGAGCGCGGCGAGTACAAGATCAAGCTGGGCCTGCAAAACGCCCCAATCGTCGCGGAGCAGCTTGCCCTATTCGACATGGGCGGCGACGCCCCGGTGTACGAGGCTCCAGCAGACGCGCCCTCTGGCATTCTGGCCCCGGCCCGCACGGTGCCGCAGGAGGTCATCGACCAGGCGCTTTACACAGCCGGAAACGAACCCGGCAGCGCCGAACGCATTGCGATGTTCTATATGCGGGAGCATTCTGAACAGGAAAATATAGCGTTTCTGCGTCGGGAGTTTGGCACAGAAAATGGGCGCGGCATCGAGTACGAAGGCCGCAAATATGCCGTTTGGTTTCTGGAGGACGGCATCCACCTCGCCCAAGGCGACAGCGTCCGCACCGGATACAGCAAAACCGTGGTCTCATGGGGACTGGCGGCGGGCCGCATTTTGGGGCTGCTACGGGCCGGGATCTATCTCTCCGCCGCCGAACTGACACAGGCCCCTGACAAGGTGCTGCACGAAGCAATGGACGCCCTCCTGATGACAGCCCGTGACCTGACCAAGGAAGGCCGGGACATGGGGCTGCTCCCGCAGACTTTGGCCATCCACGACCAGCACAAGGGCTACCCGGAACTGGACGAGGACATGGTCGCGTTCGCAAAGACGGATGGTGGCCTACAAATGCTGGCGCAGGAATACCACGCTTTTCTCGACGCTTATTATGATGATCCATCCATTCTGCGTTACCGTCTTTCAGCGTATAACACCCACCGCATCGGCATCATCCTCAACGACCTGCCATACGAGGAACGACACTTTGATGCTCAGCCCAGCTTCCTGCGGCAATGCAAAATGTTCATCACACAAGACGAGATCGACCATTATTTTTTGCGGGAGGGCGTCGAAAGTCGGCTGGCGATCTATTCCAACTTCTGCTATCCCCACACGCCGGAGGAACGTCAGAAGTTCATCAAGGGCAGCTTTGGCGAGTACAGCGGCGGAGCCCGCGCCGGGTATGGATACACCAAGACTTACAAGGGGCTGGACTACGAACGGGACTACAATTCCAAGAAATATGATACCGTCCATCTGACGATCCCCAATGTGGTCAAGGAGTATGAGCGCCTGATCGCGCAGAAACGATTCCCCGGCGAGGATGCCATCGCAAAGATCCCAGAGTATGAGCGGAGACAGGTGGCGCGGGCCATTTACTCCAGTCTGTACAATGCACCGGACAATGTGCCGCGTCCCTATTACATGGGCATGGATTATTATCAGGCGGTACCGCTGATTGAAGAAGAATTGCAGGATAAGTCCACTGCAATGTGGCTCATGGACGCATTGAATGCCCGGTTGGGTGAAATGCAAAAAGATGACCGCCACTATGAATTTGTCCATGAAACTCATTTTCAACTTTATGCCTATGTAAACGGTGAGTTCAGCCTGTTCAATCACCGGCATGATGCTCCTCAGCAGGAACGCAGCTTTGTGGAGCAGGTCGCAGAGGATGCAGCACGGCTTGCCGCAGAGCAGCCGCCCGCCTATGAGCGGTTCAGCGTGATCGAAACGGACGACGGCTACGCCGTCTGGGACGATATTCGGGACGAAATTTATGTTGACAGCGAGGGCGTCCGTGAGACCTTCCCCAGCGAGTGGCAGGCTGAGGATTATCTGGAGCAGGTCAGAAAGGCGGTCAGCGAAAAGGAAGCGGCGGAATGGCTCTATGTGGAGCAGTCCAGGAACACCGCAGCGAAGCCGGAGCAGCCGCAGTCCGAACCTGTTTCAACTGCCGATCCCGTTGTCGTTGGCACACGCCTGACCATAGATGGACGGCAGTTTGAAGTGGACAGCGTAGACGATCATACGCAAAATGTATCGCTGCGGGATGTGACCTTTGAAGGCGGGACGGGATTTCCCATCTTCCGAAAGGAATCCATCGACTATGTCCGCGCTCACATGGAGCAGCCGGACACGGTGCGGGAAACCACAGCACCGCAGACGGACGAGCCGCCTGCGGCGCTCACCCCGCCGAAAAAGAAAAAGCAAAATGCGCTTGCCTATCCGCTGGACGCGGATGGCCGGAACTATCGCATCATCGATGACCATATCGGAGAGGGCGCACCGCTGGAGCGTTTTCAGCGCAATCTGGACGCGATCCGTACTCTGAAAACCGTGGAGACCGAAAACCGCACCGCCACAGCGGAGGAACAGACGGTGCTGGCACAGTATGTGGGCTGGGGCGGTCTTGCCGATTTCTTTGACGAAAAGAACCCACGATACAGCGAGCTGAAAGATCTGCTGACGGACACCGAGTATGCCGCAGCCCGCGAATCCACGCTCACGGCGTTCTTTACGCCGCCTGTGGTCATCCGCGGCATCTATGCCGCCCTGGGGCAGATGGGCTTCACGCAGGGCAACATTCTGGAGCCAGCCTGCGGTATCGGCAATTTTCTCGGTATGCTGCCGGAAAGCATGAGCGGCAGCAAGCTCTATGGCGTGGAGCTGGACGATCTCTCCGGACGCATCGCCCGCCAGCTTTATCAGAAAAGCAGTATCGCGGTGCAGGGCTATGAGAAAACTGCCTTCCCGGATAACTTTTTTGATGTTGCCATTGGCAATGTCCCCTTCGGCCAGTTCCATGTGCCGGACAAGCGCTATGACCGGCTGAATTTCCCCATCCATGAGTATTTCGTGGCCAAAATGTTGGATCAGGTCAGACCAGGAGGCGTCATCGCTGTTGTGACCTCCAGCTACACCATGGACAAGCGCACCGCCAGCGCGCGAAAATACATCGCGCAGCGCTCGGAGCTGCTGGGGGCGATCCGCCTGCCCAACAATGCGTTCAAGGCCGCGGCAGGAACCGAGGTCGTTTCAGACATTCTGTTCCTTCAAAAGCGGGAACGAATGGTGGATATAGAACCCGAATGGGTACACCTTGCCACCAACGAGGACGGCATCCAGATGAACAGCTACTTCATCGACCACCCCGACATGGTGCTGGGCGAGATGAAGATGGTGTCCGGGCCGTTCGGCCCCACGCCTACCTGTGAGCCGTACCCGGAGCAGCCGTTGGAAGCACTGCTGGCGGAGGCCGTTCAAAATATCCACGGCGAGATCACCGCTTATGACCGGGAGGAGGAATTGGAGGGCGAGGATCATTCCGTTGAGGCCGACCCCGCTGTCCGTAATTTTTCCTATACACTGGTAGCGGGCCAGATCTATTACCGTGAAAACAGCCGCATGAACCCGGTGGAGGTATCCAAGACGGCAGAGAGTAGAATCCGCGGCATGATCGAGCTGCGGGACTGTGTGCGGACGCTGTTGGAATACCAGACCGAGGACTATCCCGATGAAGAAATCAAGGCGCAGCAGGCCAAGCTGAATACCCTCTACGACGCCTTTACCCGGAAATACGGCCTCATCAATTCCCGCGGCAACGCCATCGCCTTCGATCAGGACAGCTCCTATTTTCTGCTGTGCTCGCTGGAAATTCTGGACGAGGATCGGAACCTGAAACGCAAGGCGGACCTGTTCACCAAGCGCACCATCCGCAGCCACAAGCCCGCTGAAAAGGTAGACACGGCGGTGGAGGCGCTGGCGCTGTCCATTGGTGAAAAGGCGCACGTGGATATGGACTATATGGGCAGGCTCACCGGCAAGGACGAAGAAACGCTGTTTGCCGAGCTGACCGGCGTGGTGTTCCTGAACCCTGCTTACACCGGCGAAAACGATGGGCATGAGAAATACCTGCCCGCAGATGAATACCTCTCCGGCAATGTGCGTCAGAAATGGGCGGTTGCCCAAGGCAAGGCGGAACAGGACCCGCAGTATCAGATCAACGCTGAGGCATTGGCGCAGGTGCAGCCCACCGACCTCACCGCCAGCGAGATCTCCGTCCGGCTGGGCGCTACATGGCTGGACACCGAATATGTCCGCCGGTTCATCTTTGAAACGCTGGGGACACCCCGCAGCGCGCAATGGGGCATGGAGGTCCACTATTCTAAAATCACCGGTGAATGGCGTATCGAAGGTAAAAGCAAGGATCGCGGCAACGTGAAGGCCATCAGTACCTACGGCACTAAGCGCATCAACGCCTATGAAATCATCGAGGACACTTTGAACCTGAAAGATGTCCGCATTTTTGATTATGTGTACGATGCAGATGGCAGGAAAAACGCTGTTCTCAACAAGAAAGAAACCGCCATCGCCCAGAGCAAGCAGGAACTCATTAAAGACGCTTTTGCTGAGTGGATCTGGAAAGACCCTGACCGGCGCGAGGCCATCTGCAAAACCTACAATATCCTGTTCAACAGCAACCGCCCCCGTGAGTATGATGGCAGTCACATCAATTTCAGCGGTATGAACCCGGAGATCACGCTCCGCAAGCACCAGGTCAACGCCATCGCCCACATCCTTTACGGTGGAAATACGCTGCTGGCACACGTTGTCGGCGCGGGAAAAACCTTTGAAATGGTCGCAGCGGCGATGGAATCAAAACGGCTGGGCCTGTGCCAGAAGTCCCTCTTTGTGGTGCCCAACCACCTGACAGAGCAGTGGGCCACTGAGTTTTTGCAGCTCTATCCGGCAGCGAACATTCTTGTCGCTACCCGCAAAGATTTTGAATCCAAAAACCGCAAGAAATTCTGTGGTAGGATCGCCACCGGCGACTATGACGCCGTTATTATCGGGCATTCGCAGTTCGAGAAGATCCCCATGAGTGTAGAGCGCCAGCGGGCCATTCTGGAGCAGCAGATCGACGAAATTATGATGGGCATTTCCGAAGCCAAGCGAGAAAAAGCGGAGAATTTCACGATCAAGCAGATGGAGAAAACCAAGAAGGGGCTGCAAGCCAAGATCGACAAGCTGAATGACCAGAGCCGCAAGGACGATGTGGTCACCTTTGAGGAATTGGGTGTTGACCGCATCTTCATTGATGAGAGCCATTATTTCAAAAATCTCTTTCTCTACACGAAAATGCGGAATGTGGGCGGTATTGCCCAGACCGAGGCGCAGAAAAGCTCAGACCTCTTTATGAAGTGCCGCTACCTCGACGAGATTACCGGAGGGCGCGGCATTGTCTTTGCCACCGGCACCCCCATTTCCAACAGCATGGTGGAGCTTTACACCATCCAGCGTTACTTGCAGATGTCGGCGTTGGAGGAGCAGGGCTTACAGCACTTTGACGCATGGGCGGCGAACTATGGGGAAACCGTCACCGCAATCGAGCTGTCCCCGGAAGGCACCGGCTACCGGGCCAAGACGCGCTTCGCCAAGTTTTATAACCTGCCGGAGCTGATGAGCGCATTCAAAAATGTGGCGGACATCCAGACGGCGGATATGCTCAAGCTGCCCGTGCCGGAGGCGCATTATCACAACATCGCCCTGAAACCGTCTGAGTATCAGAAAGAGATCGTGGCATCGCTGGCGGAGCGCGCTGAGAAAGTCCGCAACCGCGAGGTGGACAGCAGCGTGGACAATATGCTGCTTATCACCAATGATGGCCGCAAGCTGGCGCTGGATCAGCGGCTGGTCAACCCCATGCTTCCCAGCGATCCCAACAGCAAAGCCGCCAAGTGCGCGGAGAATGTGTTTGAGATCTGGCGGCGCACCACAGACCAACGCTCCACCCAAATGATCTTTTGCGACCTCTCCACCCCAAAGGATGACGGCATCTTCAGCGTTTATGATGACATTCGGGCGAAGCTGCTGGAATTGGGTATTCCTGAAAATGAGATTGCCTTCATCCACAACGCTAAAAGCGAGGTGCAGAAGAAAGACCTGTTTGGCAAGGTGCGGAGCGGTCAGGTGCGTATCCTGCTGGGCAGCACCCAGCGCATGGGCGCTGGCACCAACTGCCAGCAAAAGCTCATCGCTTTGCACCATCTGGATTGTCCGTGGCGTCCGTCCGACCTTCAGCAGCGGGAGGGGCGCATCATCCGGCAGGGCAACGAAAACCCGGAGGTAGACATTTACAGCTATGTCACCGAGGGCACCTTCGACGCCTACCTTTACCAGCTTGTGGAGAGCAAGCAGAAATTTATCAGCCAAATCATGACCAGCAAATCGCCTGTCCGCTCCGCCGAAGATGTAGACGAACAGGCGCTTTCTTATGCCGAGATCAAGGCGCTGGCCAGCGGCAACCCCATGATTAAAGAAAAAATGGACTTGGACATTGAGGTGTCCAAGCTGAAGCTGCTGAAAGCCAACCATCTTTCTCAGAAATACGCGCTGGAGGACGCCATCAGCAAGGGTTTTCCGAAGCAAATCGCGGAAACGCAGGCACGGATCGCCGGGTATGGCGCGGATATTGCCGCCGTCAAGGAGAATACCCATCCCAATGGGGACGGCTTCTCTCCGCTTACACTGGCGGGCGTCACCCATGCCGACAAGAAGGAGGCGGGCGCGGCGCTGCTGACCCTATGCCAGAATATGCTCTCCCCGGAGGCGACACAGGTCGGCAGTTATCGCGGCCTGACGCTGGAGCTGGCGTTCGATACCTTCGCGCGGGAATACCACCTAACCATGATCGGGCAGCTCCGCCATACCGTTACGCTGGGAACCGATGTGTTCGGCAATTTACAGCGCATGGACAATGCACTGGAGGGACTGCCCATCAAGGAGCAGGCTTGCCGGGAGCAGCTTTCCAATCTGCAAACGCAGTTGGAAACCGCAAAGGCAGAGGTACAAAAGCCGTTTCCCCGCGAGACGGAGCTGAACACCAAAACGGCACGGCTGGAGGAATTGAACACCCTGCTGAATTTAGACCACAAGGAGCCGGAGATCGTAGACGCCGAGCCGGACGAGGACCAAAGGCCGCCGGAGCGCCGCAGACCGCAACTGGAGCGGTAAAACCAATAGAAATTGGAGGAAATTATGGGTTATCAGGAAAGCTGGTTCTATATCGAGCCGCAGCACAAATTCAAGAAATTGATCCAGGCATACGAAAAGGCGGAGCAGTCCGGCTACTATGAGGTAGCCGGTGCGGAACCACATTCCGTTATTGTTTTGAAGCAGCCCTTTGGCGATATTCCTGCCGGGAAGAAGCTGCTTTGGGTGTGCGGTGACCGCGGCTTTCACTGTGCCGCTGGGGTATTCGGCGGAGAGCTGAAATGCTCCGGCAGGCTCCGCGTCATTCCGGTGGAGGAGGTACTGGACGGCACCGATGATCCCCGCATGGAGGGGCTGGACTTTGACAGTCCGGCTCCAAGCGAAAACGCCTATATGAAACGATACAGCGTCGCCAATTACGCCCACCGGATGCGGGCGGGGCTGGCGAGATAATTTTTGAAATGGAGGATCGTTTACAATGAAACGGTTAGAAAGAAAGCAGGAAAAAGAACGGTTAGAACGCCAGATACATCAGCAGATGCTAAAAGAGCAGGAAAGCCTCATGAAAGAATTACGCACGATGCTGCCCGAAGCAGCAGAGTCCTTTTCTTCGGAACGTATCGTTTGCCTTTGTCATGTTGTTGACCTGTGGGCCTGCATTGTGGCCCTGTTTGAAGCACCAACTCCGCTTTCCATTAGCAAGCTGAGACGGCTGGCAGCCTCGGATATGCCATTGATATTATTGAGCAGCGAGATCATGGAAAAAGAGAGCGATTTCCGTATTATTGAGTTATAAGGAGAACATCATGCCTACAAAAGACGAATTGGAAACCAAATTATACGAAAAAATGTCGCAGGAAAACGAGGCGTTTCTTGCAGAGATGAAAACGCAGTCGCCTGATGAGATCATTTCTCACGCCTACGAGATCGCTTGCCGTGATAATCTGCTGATGCTTTTTGAGGATGAAACAAGCCTCTCCGAACGGCAGCTTGCGGTGCTGACTGAGTTTGAGCATCCCCTGTCACAGCTTTATACGGACTGGCTCTCCCGCGATACGGATGAGATGGATGCCTTTCGTGACAGCATTGCGTGCTGTGCGGATGATATTCTGCGGAAAAGAGTCGAAGAAGAATATCGAGATCCCGCACAGCCCATATATCCTAATACCCGTTCTGAGGCCGTGGTTCGCGGAGAGGTCTTTGAGTGGATGGCCAGCAGGGATCGGACGCTGACCTGTGCGGGAGCCTTTGAGAAGGACGCAACCAACGCCTACAACGATGGAAAGCTGTCTGCTTTTTTGAAGGAGTGGACAAACACCTACGGCAAGGGCCGCTGTATGTTCGTACTGGCCTGCACCATGCGGCAGCGCACGGGAGATGAGCGATTCTACCCACCGGCGCGTCAGGCCGCAGGCCGCTTTGCGGCGCTCCAAAAGCAGATGGGCGGGCACACAGACGTTTACGCGGTGGACAATCACTCCTGCGTGATCAATGCGGCAATGGAAGAACTGGCTAAGCCGGAGCGCAGCGTGGAGCGAAAGGCGGTGAAAAAGGACGCGCCGGAGAGGTAAAATCGTTTTTGAAATAAGGCAAAGGAACAAATGACTTTATTTCAAAAAGTGATTGTCTTTTTGAAATAAAGCAGGTATAGTAGAGAGTATATTTCAACTTCTTTCAAAAGGAGGCGCATGAACAGATGAACCGGGCAGGTAAATTTGTCAATAATATGCCGGGAGATACTTCATATCAGTCATTTTGTCCTAATCCACTTCCACCAGTTCCGGGACTTGAATTCGATGAGGATTTGCTTCAAATTCTGGTCAAGGCAAGCCGCAGTTTGAAGCAGTTGGATGTTTCTGCCCAATTGATTCCAAACGCCGAGCTGTTTATATCTATGTATGTCCGCAAAGAGGCGCTCATGTCCTCGCAGATGGAAGGAACACAATGTACCTTGGACGACATCCTTGACCCTGAGCTTGATACCAACGCAAACTTGGATACAGCAGATGTCGTGAACTATGTAAAGGCAGCTCAATATGCCCTTACAAGGCTTCATGAACTTCCTATTTGTAACCGTCTTTTCCGTGAAGCTCATGCTATTTTGTTGGAAGGCGTCCGTGGGCAGGAAAAGAACCCCGGAGAATTTCGACGCTCACAGAACTGGATTGGCCCTGCCGGTTGCGGCTTGAAGGATGCGCGATATATTCCGCCAAATCCGGAAGATATGGTGACTGCTATGTCGGATCTGGAAAAGTATATCAACGAAAATCAGGACTATGATCCTCTGGTACGGGCTGCCTTGATCCACTATCAATTTGAAACGATTCACCCGTTTTTGGATGGCAATGGACGAATCGGCAGATTGCTGATTTTGCTTTATCTGATGGAACAGGGATTACTGAAGGAACCAGTTATCTATGTGTCCTACTTTCTGAAAAAGAATCAGGTGGAATACTATGACCGAATCAGCGAGGTACGCAGAAGCGGGAACTACGAGCAATGGGTAAAATTCTTCTTGGAGGCAGTAGATTCCGCAGCCTCAGATGCCGTGGAATCTATAGAAAAGCTCTCAAAACTGCATGAAAAGAATATCGCTTTGTTGCCAAAGCCAAAGCGGAAAAAGGATAATCTGCGTATGCTGTTCGATTACCTTGAAAAGCATCCTATCATTGATATTAAGCACACATCAGAGACTCTTAAAATCAGCTATAACACGACTTCTACCGCGGTAAAGACGCTTGTGGAGTTGGGTATCCTGCGTGAAACGACAAATGCAGCACGAAATCGTGTGTTTTCTTATGAAGCATATCTTGAAATACTCAGAAATGGAACTTAATAAGTCTAAAGCGCAGGCAGAAATGCTTGCGCTTTTTTCATGTCTCCAGAAGATGAACACTGTGCCCTATCTATCAAAAGACCAGATCGCCGCCGCCCGCGAGATGGACCTGCTGACCTACCTGCACCGCTTTGATCCGGAGGAGCTGGTGCATATCGGCGGAGATACCTATGCCACCCGCACACATGATTCACTGAAAATCTCCAACGGAAAATGGTGCTGGTGGTCGCGGAACATCGGCGGCACGAATGCGCTGGACTATTTGACCCGCGTGGAGGGACTTTCCTTTCTGGATGCCGTTCAGCGCATCCTTGGAGAATTGCCCCGTGTGCCGCCCACGCCAATGCGTACTGCACCGCTTCTGAAAACTGAATTTACCCTGCCACCCAAACACGCCGACACCCGGCGTGTTTTTGCATATCTGCGGAGCCGGGGCGTTGACGCGGAGATCATCAACCACTGCATCAAGCACGGGCAGCTTTACGAGGATGCCGAGCGTCACAACTGCGTATTCGTGGGTTATGAACATGGAAAGCCTGCCTATGGTGCGCTGCGCGGAACTCTTTCGGATACCACCTTTGCCGGTGAAGTCCCCGGCAGTGATAAGCGGTTTTCCTTTGCCGTTCCCCTCCGCGCCGGTGGCAAAACCCTCTGCGTGTTTGAATCCGCCATCGACGCCCTTTCGTACCTAACGCTACTGAAGCTGCGGGGGCAGGATTGGCGCGCCGCCAATACGCTGTCCCTCTCCGGCATCTATCAGCCGCGGAAGGATGGCTCGATCCGATTCCCCGCGGCACTGGAGCAATACCTAAAGGACAATCCTGGCGTGAAACGGATCGTGCTGTGCCTGGACAACGATGAACCGGGGCGGGCGGCGTCGGCAGCAATTAAGCAAGCGTTAGCTGGCTACGAAGTCATCGACAACCCACCACGGCGCGGAAAGGACTACAACGACCAGCTCCAGATGGTGAAAGGAATCAGCGGCAGGGTAAAGACCCGTGGCGGTGAGGCGCGCTGATTTTGTTTTTCGGCTGGTTTAGGACTGCAAGCGGCCTGCGGCTGCTTTGCAGTCGCAAGCATAGCATTTGGCTATCCAAATGCGCTTGTTAGGGGAGCAAGCCCCCTAAGACCCCACCCTATTTCAAGGAGGAATCTGTTATCAGAAAACGATCTATCTCTATTCTTCTCCGATTGAACGAAACGGAACACCGGCACCTAAAGGAGCAGGTGGCAATTTCCGGTTTCCCTACGGAGGTCTATCTTCGGGCATTGATCGCCGGTGAAAAAATGCGGCCAAGGCCACCCAACGAATACGCTGAAATTCGCCGCCAGCTTGCCGCCATCGGCAACAACATCAATCAGATCGCCCGCACAGTCAACGCCCGCGGCTTTGCCAGCGGTGAGGACATCGCCGCGATCACGGCGGCGCAGGAAACGATCTGGAACATCGCGGAACGGCTGTGACATGGCATACACCAAGGTATTCGCCATCCGCGCAAGGCTGGACGACCGCGTAAAGTATGCCGTCAATGGGGAAAAGACCGAGCTGGACGAGCGGATCGTCTACACCGCTGACCCGGAGAAAACCGATACCGTGCGCTTTGTGACCACGCTGAACTGCCGGTCTGCCGAAACCGCCTTTGCTGCCATGCAGAAAACGAAAAAGAAATACAAAAAGACGGGCGGCGTTCTCGGCTACCACTTCATCCAATCCTTTGCTCCTGGCGAGGTGACGCCGGAGCAGGCCCATGAGATCGGGTGCGAGTTTGCGCGGCGATTATTCGGCGAGGATTTTGAAGCCGTCATCGGGACCCATTTGGACAAGGCCCATCCCCATAATCACATCGTGGTCAATTCTGTCTCCCGCACGGACGGCCACAAGTATCATTCCAGTCCGGAAAGCTATTACAACGATGTGCGCGGCACTTCGGACGCGCTATGCCGGGAGAATGATTTAACCGTCATCACCCCGCAGGGCAAGGGCAAGCATTACGCTGAGTGGAAGGCGGAGCAGGGCGGCAAGTCCACCGTGCGCGGCGTCATCCGCGCCGATATTGATGCCATCATCCGGCAAGCCTATACCTACGATTCCTTTCTCATGCTTCTGCGGAAAAACGGCTATGAGGTGCGGCGCGGCCCCAATCGGAAATACACAACGGTCAAGCCCCCCGGCGCAAAGCGGGCGATCCGCCTGGACAGTTTGGGCGAGGGCTACACCGAAGCGGATATTCTGCTGCGGCTCTCCCGCCAGCGGCACGGCGGCATGACCCCGCCGACCGTCACCCATGCCGTCAAGCGTTACCGAATAAAGGGTAAGCTGTCCACCGTCCGAAAAAAGAAAATTACCGGCTTTCACGCCCTCTATCTCCGCTATCTCTACCTGCTGCGTGGGGGCAGACGGAAAAAGCTACCGCCCAAGCTGCCCTTCTCCGTCAAGCGGGAGGTCATTCATCTGGAGCGGTATGAGCAGCAATTCAAATACCTTTTATCAAGCGGGATCACTACCGAAACGGAGCTGGAGCAACGTATCCGTTTGCTGGAGTGGGACATCCGCTTGCTGGAGGAACAGAGAAAACCACTTTATCAGGAAAGGAGGAATACCAGTGATGAAGAAGCACAAGCCAAGTACAGCGCGGAGATCCAACAGCAGACTGCCATCCTGTGGGAAAAGCGCGGGGAGCTGCGGCTGTGCCACAGGATACAATCGGACATTCCGAGGGTATCCCAGCAGTGCCAGCAGGCGCAGGCTGAACGGCAGGAAAATCTAAAGAACAAGGAGGAACACGAGCATGAGTACCAACGGTGAAACCGCTGACCTGATGGTGCGTGAGGGTATCCAGATCACCGAGAGTGCCCTCAAGCTGGCAGGGCTGGGGGCGAAAAACCTTGCCGCCCTTCTGATTGCCCTTGCCAACGACAATCAGAAGCTCGCCGGTAAAACCAACCTCAAGCGCCTGATCCACGACGGCGAGGAGCTGACGATCTTTTCCGTCAAGCAGGAGGACTTGAAGGGCTTTCAGATGGAAGCCAAACGCTATGGCGTCCTGTTTTACCCCATCGTTAATAAGGTGGAAAAGACCGGGACGGTAGAAATTATGGCAAAAGCCAAGGACGCCAAACAAATCAACCGCATTTTTGAACGCATGGGCTATCCCGCCCCGGTGAAGGAGGATACTGCCGCAAAAAAAGAGAACGCCCGCGCTCCGTCCGAGAGCAGCTCCAAGGAGCGCGGGACTGGTGCGAGAGCGTCTACGGAACCGGCTACGGAGAAGGCTGACGCCCGCCCCTCCGTCCGCAGCCGTCTGATGGCGCTGCAAGCCGCGGCAGAACGGGATGGCACAGCTCCCACCAAGGACACCGTGCGGGAAGCCATTCAAAAGGCTATGCCTACGCGGGAATAAATTGATTTTGAGAAGGAGAAACGAACATGGCAAAGTTAGACGATTTGATCCAGCAGAAGCAGCAGAGGGACGAGGACTGGAAGGCAAAGAAAACAGCGGAGCGCGAGGAATTGGGACAGCTATCCGACGATGCGGTCATGCATGTCACCAGTGAACCCGGCGCATATCTGCATTATCTGGACACGCAGGCCATCAACCCGCGATACAGCGCATCCAATGTGATGCTGGCGATGGCGCAGAACCCGGAGATCACCTACATCAACAGTCTGGAGGTGTGGAACCGGCTGGGGCGCAGTGTTAACCGCGACGAGAACGGCATGAAGATCCGCGTGTCGGATACCTATGTGAAGGACGGGCGGGAGTATCACGGCTATAAGATCGGGCGCGTGTTCGATATTTCCCAGACCCACGGCAAGGCCGGTGTTCCGGCGCTGAGCCTGAAAGACAATACGCCGGAAATGGACGCCGCCCTGCGCCGACTGCTGGACAGCTCCCCCGTTCCCGTGGTCACCAGCAGCACCATGTATCAGGACGCCGTTTATGATCCTAAAACGCAGAGCATTACGGTATCCAGCCGCCTGATCGACAGCAAGATCTTCGCGGCGCTCTCCCGCGAGATCGTCCACGCCGGCATCCATGACCACGGGCGCTATCCCTACTATACCCGCGAGGACTGCGCCATGGACGCCGAGAGCGTCAGCTATATGCTCTGCCGCAATTTCGGCGTGGAGACCCCGCAGCCCGATGTGAGCCGCGTGGGGCAGGTATTCGACGGCATGGAGGTGCAGGATCGGCGCGGCGTGGTAGACAGCCTGCAAAAGTATTTCCGCAAGCTGCAAAATGATATTCAGCGTGAGATCTCTCCGCAGGAGCGCAAGCAGCCGGAGCAGAATCGGCCCGTTCGTTAAGAAAGAGAGGTATAATGTGAAAAAGAAACTTGCATTTGCTCTCTGCACGGCGCTGATGCTGTGCAGCATGAGCATCGCGGCGCTGGCCGCAGAGCCAATGACAGAAGCTGATACGGTATCTACGATGATCTCTGCCGCAGATACGCTCCCCGGCATTTCCGCCTATCCCGCCGAGGTCAGAGCCAGCGAGGAAAACGGTGTGTACCGATTAGAAAAGGTCTACTACCTGACCGCAAAGGACGATCCCACCACGATCCCCACCGCTGACTTTGAGCGTGAGGGCCGCACCTATACGCTCCTTGATTTGCTGAAAAACGACCAGACAGAAACGGACACGCGGGAGCATATCGAGGTGGTCACGCTGGAGAGCAAGACCAAGGATATGGCGGAAATCCTGAAAATGCTGGAGCCGAAGCTGGAGGTCAAGACCGAGGACGGCTATGAGGGCGTCCTGTCCCTTGACCATACTACCATTCAGGTGGAGGCAGCGGGCTACGGGACCAGCAGCCGCACGGTGACGGCGGAGCGCACCTATCCCAACCTCTCTGACGCGGATGTGTCCCTTGTCCCCAAGTCTGTGAACGAAAATGGCCGCACCCTGACTCTTGCCGATGTGAGCTGGCAGGAGGCGGCGGTCGATCCCACGGACGGCTATGACATTCCCATTCGCTATACCGCTGTGGCAAGCTACACCGGCACCGCCACCAGCAAATACGCCACCGGCTACACCGTCACGGCAGACTATAAAGGTGACATCACCCGCACAAGCTGTGATACAGTGGTCTACACCGCAGTCTTTTCCAGCGTCGGTAATGAAGCAGCAACGGACAGCAGTAGCTTTAACTGGCTGTGGCTGCTGATCCCCGTGGGAGCGGCGGCACTGGGCGGCTGCGGCTATGCCGGTTATAAGGGCTATCGCCACTACATCAATAAGAAAAGAGGGTACGCCGCATGAAAAAATATCTGACCACTCTGCTGGCCGCCTGCTGTATGCTGGCGGCTTTTTCCATGCCTGCATCGGCATTGGAGTATCACTTTGACGGTCCGGACGCAGGGCTGTTCGGACGCCCCACCTCGGACGATACCATTTATGTCACGATGGATAAGCCTTCGAATACCGACCGCAGCAAAAACGCCGCCTATATCCCGCCTGCCTTCGGCTCTCCCACCTCCTACACCCTGAACGCTGGGGAACTGCTGACGCCAAACCTTGTGAGCGGTTCGGCCACGGGAGCGGTCAGCGGCACAGGCGGTGTGACCGTCCTGCCGCCCTCCACCTCCGGCAGTACCAGCGGGAACACTGGTTCCTACACGCAGACCAAGTACACAACAGTCACGAAAGACCTCTATTACAGCGGCGGCTACCTCGGTACACTGAAAATCCCTACCCTCGGCCTGTCCGTCAAGGTGTATCAGGGGACGGATGCGGACGCGCTTCGCAAGGGCGCGGGCCATTTTGCCAGCACCTCCATCTGGGAAGGCAATGTGGCGATTGCGGGCCATAATCGGGGCGTCAACAATCACTTTGGCAAAATTCACACCCTTGACATTGGCGACACCATCAAGCTGACCACCCAGCTCGGCACACGCAGCTATGAGGTGTACTCTGTCAGTAAGATCGGCGTGGACGATACCAGCGTCCTAAACGACAGCACAGAGAATATCATCACCCTTGTTACCTGCGTGAAGAATCAGCCGGATTACCGCTGGTGCGTGCAGGCAAAGGCCAGTTGATTTTTTGACAACAAAAATGAGCCGCGTTATGCTGTATCTATCAAAACATAGGAGGTACAGACAATGAAGCGAGGAAGTTTTGCAGCCGGTTTTCTTACCTGCCTGCTGTTGGCTGGAGTCACTACCACGGCCTTTGCTGCCGGGATCATGGCGGAGCGCAGCAATCACCGCATTTTTGTAGACGGGCAGGAGGTCCAGATGGAAGCCTATGTCATCAACGGCAACAACTATGTGAAGCTGCGGGACATTGGCGAACAGGTCTGTTTCAATGTTTATTGGGACAGCGACAACGGCTGTGTGCAGGTGGAAAGCGGAAAGCCCTACACCGGAACCGCACCCCAGCAGACTGCCGCAGCCCCCACAGACGGTTCTCGGTATGTTCCCAAGGTGGGTGATGTGATCCGCTGCGACGATGGTACGGACTACACTATTAAAGATGTATCCCGCTGGGATAAAAACGCTTTTTCCAGCGCACCGCTGGGAGAACTGCCTGCCGCCACCTGTGACTGGAGCAAACTGCCCCAGCCGGAAATGCCGCAGGCAGAAGCGCGCCACTTTACCAGCGGCGGGCAGGACTACCTGTTCCAGCGCAATCTCTACGAAACGCGCCGGATGCTCTATACCTTGTATAATGCCATCGGGGAAAACCCCGAAACATGGCAGAACGGCCAGCCGGTGAAATTCCCCAGCGGGAATGATAAGGTGAAGATCAACCTGACCATTCCCGCAGATGTCACACCGCAGAGCTTTTGGCCGTGGCGCTCGGAGCAGATCACAGAGCTATTCAATTCCTGCCCTCCGGGGACTTACTCTCTGGAGGCATGGAATGTCTACAAAAACGGCGTGTTTCAATACACTGAGTACAGCATCTATGTGAGCTGACAACTTCATATCTCAACGCGCGGGCGGTATGCGAAAGCATACCGCCTTCTCTATTTCCCAAAATCAATAAAAGGAGAAAATGCACATGAAAAAACGATTGGTTTCCATGCTCCTTGCGCTGGTAATGGTGCTGGGGATGCTCCCCGTCACGGCCCTTGCCGCCAGCAGCGAGGAGGACGCCCTGGGCGAAGTCAATATTTACAACGGAGAGCAGAGACTCTCCTACCTCTCCATCAACGGGCGAATCCGTGAGCTGATCTACACCTATTTCAACCATGTGGATGCCAACGGCAGGACGAAAGAAATTCCTGCCTACTGCGTCAATCCGAATATTTACGGCGTCCCGCAGACGGTAGGCCCCGGCGAGAGCATTAAATACATCGCCAAGGAAAAGGGCAGCGATCCGAAGGTCATGGGTATCATCGCCAGCGGATACCCTACCCGCGGCCTTTCGGAGCTGAAGCTGGAGAACAAGTACCACGCCTACTATGCGACCAAGATGGCGCTGTGGTGCTACCTGCTCCCCAACTGGAATATCAACAACCTGAAGGTCAATCCCAATCTCACCGGAAAAGAGCTTCAGCGGGCGCAGGCCATTCTCGCCGCAGCCAAGGACATCTATGTGCGTGGCACGGCGTGGAACAAGATCTACTCGCCCCGCGTCACTGCAACGGCTGACCGGGACACCGCCTATGCCGTCACGGTGGACGGGCAGCAGTACAAGCAGCAGGTGTTCACCGTCCATTCCGACACATGGGTATGTAATTACGCCATCCGCGTGGCGTTCTCTGATCCCGCCTCCGTCCCCGCAGGAGCGCGTATTGTGGACATGAACAACAAGGATATTACCACCATCACCACCTCCGGCACCGGGGATGGCTATGGCGGTAAATTCAAGGTGCTGTACCCTGCCGCTGCGGTGGTGGGCAAGACCGGCAGCGTCCAGCTATCTTTTACCACCGATGTTTATAAGTATGCTGTGTTTTACGCTGTGTGCGCAGAGCAGAACAAGTACGGTAAGCTGCAAAATTATATGTGCGACACCGATCCTACCGTCACCATGCGCCTGTCCGCATACAGCAATTTCAGCGATGGGGAAAAGCCCGAAGCGCCTGACACCGGCCTGAAGCTCATCAAGCTGGAAAAGGGTACGGATACTCCTCTCAGCGGCGCTATTTTTGAGGTGGTCGATCCTGATGGAGCCACCGTCGGCACCTTCGCCACCGGCTCGGACGGCACCGTGACCATCCCCCTGACGCTGGCGGGCAACTACACCGTGTATGAGCGTGTAGCGCCTTTGGATCACCTACTCAGTGATACGCCCGCACAGAATATCAAGGTTGAGTATGGCAAGGTGGCGGAGCTGACCTGCTGGAACGAGCCTTACGGAACGCTTCGCATCGAGAAGCTGTCCGACACCGGGGCGCACCTGCCCGGTGCCATGGTGCAGATCAAGCACATCGAGAGCGGCGTGACCTACACCGCCGAAACCAATTTTGCGGGCTATGCCATCTTTGACAACATCAAGCCCGGTGCTTACGAGATCAAGGAGATCACCGCGCCCTCCGGCTGGCTGAAGGACGATGCCACCTATACGGCTTCCGTAGCCACCGGCGAAACCACGACCTTTTCTCTCGTGAACAAGGAGCTGCCCGGTCTGCGGATCATCAAGTATGACCGCAAGAACATGGTGGCGATGGCCAATGTCACCTTTGAAATTTTCCGAGACAGCGTTTCTCTCGGCAAATTCCGCACGGACGAGTTTGGCGAGATCCTCCTGACCGATGCTGCTCCCGGCACCTACCGCGCCGTGGAGGTGGACACCGGCAGCGATGGCCACATCCTCGACACCACGCCGCAGGAGGTGGAGCTGTCTGCCGGCGACGGCATCAAGGAACTGCTGTTCTTCAATGATGTGAAGCCCGGTATGCGGCTTATCAAAGTGGACAGCACCGACCCCAGCAAGGTCATTCCCAACGCAGTTTTTGAAATTAAGTCCGTGGCTGGTGATTACGGCCCCAAGGAATTTACCACCGACCAGAACGGCGAAATTGACCTTTCCAAGCTGCCCACCGGCGCGTATGTGGTGACGGAAAAATCCTGTGAGGGCTATATCATCGACCAGGCCCAGCGCATCATTCAGTTGGACCCCAACGAGGACGCACAGTTTGTTTTCACCAACACCATCAAGCCCTCGTTGCAGATCATTAAGACCAGCTCGGACGGGAGCCGCCTGAAAAATGTTCATTTCCGTATTGCCAAGATCGAGGACGGGACGCATTATCTCGACCGCACCACCAATGAACAGGGCGAAATTCTGATTGCTGATTTGGAACCCGGCGTGTACTCCGTCAAGGAAACCGCCACGGATTCCTCGCATATCCTCGACCTGCGGGAGTATCACATGGAACTGTTCGCAGGCCGAACCAGCACCCTGACCATTGAAAACCAGAAGCGTCCCAACCTGACTGTCTACAAGCACGATGCCGACACCGGTGAGCCCATCGCAGATACCGTGTTTGAAGTCCGCGCCGCAGACGGCCACAGCGTCGATCAGATCAAGACAGACGGCGAGGGCAAGGCAGAGCTGAAAAATCTGCTGCCCGGTGTGTATGAAATCACAGAAAAATCTGTGCCGTCCCCCTATCTGCTGGATGCGCCCTCTCAGCTTGCCACCCTCTACCCTAACCGCGACCACACCGTGTATTTTGAAAACCATCAGAAGCCCGCACTGACCGTTAAAAAGGTGGACAGTGTGACCGGCGATCCCTTGCAGGGTGCGAAATTCCATGTTACTTATGCCAGCAATAGCACATCTTCCGGCGAGATCAACGACCTCGGCACTTACTATACCGATGAAACCGGCCAGTTCCAGTTGACCGGTCTGCGGGACGGCTGGTACAAGGTAACGGAGCAGGAGCCGCCCACGGGGTACGCCATCAAGGAGGCCACGCAGGAGGTCTATATCAAGTCCGGCACCGGCAAAGTGCTGACCTTTGAAAATGTTCCCCTTTCCGCGCTGGTGGTGTGGAAGTATGATTCTGTCACCGGCGAAGCGGTGAGCAACGCTGTATTCCAAGTGAAGTACCTCGGCGGCACCAGCGGGACGGGCGGTACGGTCATCGGCACCTACAAGACTTCCGCCAATGGCAGCTTCACCGTGACGGGGCTGAAGGAAGGCACTTATATCGTCGAAGAGCTTGCCAGTGACAGCAATCATGTGATCGACACCGCACCGCAGACGGCGTACATCAGCGGCAAGCAGCAGGATGTGGTGCAGCTCTATTTCGGCAATTCTCCCAAGGGCAGCCTGCTCGTCAAGAAGATCGACAGCGCGACACACGCGCCGCTCTCCGATGTGGAGTTCTTGGTGACGACTGCGGACGGAACGGTGGTGGGCGACGCCAACGGCAAATATGTGACGGATAGCGCGGGCAGCTTCACGATCAGCAATATCAACCCCGGCACGACGCTGGTGGTGAAAGAGACCCGCGCCAAGAACGGCTATGTGCTGGATGACACACCGCAGACGGCCACCATCAAGGCGGGCCAGACCGTGACGCTGGAGTTCCGCAACGCGCCGAAAGGCTCGCTCATCATTGTAAAGAAGGACGCTGTGACCGGCAAGGCACTGAAAGGCGTGACTTTTACCGTTACCACTTCCTCCGGCCAGTTTGTCGCGGACGCTGAGGGACAGATCAGCTCCAACGGACTCTATTACACCGACGAGAACGGAAAAATCATTCTCTCTGGGCTGGCTCCCGATACCTATGTGGTGACGGAAACCGCAACGATCCCCGGCTATGTGCTGGACAGCACCCCGCAGACCGTGGTGGTCAATGCCAACGACACGCAGACGCTTACCTTTACCAACGAACCCATTGGCGGCCTTATCGTTATCAAGAGCGATGAGGACAGCGGCAAGCGCATCTCCGGCGTTCAGTTTGAGGTGCGTAAGATGAACGGAGAAGTCATCGGCAGCTACACCACAGATCGTAACGGCGTCATTCAGCTTCCTGAACTGGAGCGCGGCTGGTACACCGTGACGGAGCTGAAGGCTGCGTCTGGCTACCTGCTGGATACCACGCCCCATCGCATTGAGGCCAAGGACGGCCAGACGGCCACGCTGGAGATCACCAACCACAAATCCTCCCGCATTTTGCTCCACAAAGTGGACAAAGCCACCGGCAAGGGCATCTATGGTGCGGTGTTCCTGCTGTACGACAGCAGTCACAACCCCATCGGGGAGTATGTGACCGATCAGGACGGCTATCTCTATGCCGATGAAGGGCTGGAGGATGGCCGCTACTATCTGCGTGAGATCAAGGCGGCAGACGGCTATGTGCTTGACCCGGAGCTGAAAACCATCTATGTCCGCTACGGCTCCACCACGGAGATTGAGTGGACGAATAGCGCAGAGTGCGGCCAGATCCAGATCATTAAGAAATCCGCAGACGATAACGCCACCAACGGCCTGAGCGCCGGGACGCTGCTGGAGGGCGCAGTGTTTGAGATCTACGACAAGGCGGGCAATGTGGTGGACACCATCAAGTCCGACCGCAACGGACGTGCTGTTTCCAAGACGCTGCCCCTGTCCCGCTATACCGTCCGTGAGATCAAAGCGCCTGCCAATTACTCCATTAACCCCACGGTGATGACCGCCTATCTGGAATTCAACGGACAGATCGTCACCTTTGAAGTGCAGAATACCAGCGTTTCCACCGGCGTATCCATCAAGAAAACCGGCCCCGTGCAGGCTGTTCCCGGTCAGCCGATTCGCTACGTGTTCTCACAGATCAAGAACAGCTCCAACGTCGCCCTCGACTCCTTCTATTGGCGCGACCAGCTTCCCGCGCAGGTGGCGCTGAATAAGATCGTCACAGGCAGCTACAACCAGCCGCTTTCCTACAAGGTGGTCTATAAGACCAACCTGTCCCACGATTATCGCACTCTGGCGGATAATCTGAGTACCAGCAAGGTCTATGTGCTGGATGCCCGCCCTGCCGTTCTTGGCCTTGCCGCCAACGAGCGTGTTACCGAAGTCATGTTTGTGTTTGGAAATGTAAAGGCGGGCTTCGCGCAGGTGGAAACGCCGTACATCTACGCCACCGCCCGCAGCGGTCTTGCCAACAACTCCGGCATTGTGAATGTGGCGGATGTGGGCGGTCTTTACAATGGGCAGTGGATTCAGGCAGTATCCCGCTGGCTCACCACTGTTTACACCAAAACAACGGTGAAGCTGCCCAAGACGGGGTACTAAGCCTTGCGGCAGAATGACTTTCGCAGCGCCGCCCCTGTGTGGGCGGCGCTTTCCCCGTTGGTTCTCTGGCTGGCGGTAATCGCTGCCTATGCCTATGAGGACGGCATGACCATTTTTACATGGATGGGGCGTTTCAGCCAAGTGCTGGAGCGCCCCTTTTCCATTGGATGGACGGCGCATACACCGAAATTTATGCTGGTGAGCCTGATCATCTATGCGTTCGGCATTGCCCTTTACTACTCCGGCAGAGAAAACCGCAGACCGGGTGAGGAATACGGCAGCGCTAAATGGGGCGACCCAAGGGCGCTGTGCCGGAAGTATATGGATCACCAGCATAAGGACGCCAATATCATTTTGACTCAGCGCGTCCGGCTGGGCATGGACGGCTACGTCACCCAGCGCAACATGAATGTTCTGGTCATTGGCGGCTCCGGCAGCGGCAAGACCCGCTACTTTTGTAAACCGGGCCTCTATTCGGCCAACTGCTCCTATTTGGTCACCGATCCCAAAGGGGAACTGCTGAAGGCTGCGGGGGGCCTTCTTCTGTCTCTCGGCTATGAAGTGCGGGTATTCAATCTCATCGACCCCGAACAGTCCGACTGCTACAATCCCTTCGTCTATGTGCGGGAGGAAAAGGATGTGCTGTCCCTCATCGACAACCTCATCAAGAACACTACGCCCCGCAACGCCTCCAGCAATGACCCCTTTTGGGAAAAGGCTGAGGTTGCGCTGGATTCCGCACTCATGCTCTACCTCATCCATGAAGCGCCGCAGGATGAGCAGAACTTTGAAACCATGATCTACATGATGAATTTTGCCGATGTGCGGGAGGAGGACGAGCAGTACCGCAGTCCTCTGGATATGCTGTTCCGGGCATTGGAGGAGGAGCAGCCCGCCCATGTCGCCGTTAAGCAGTATAAGGTTTTCAAGCAAGCTGCCGGCAAAACCGCAAAATCCATTCTTGTGACGGCTGCTGTCCGGCTGGCGGCCTTCAATATTCCGCAGTACGCCGCCATGACCTCAATGGACGAGATGGACTTCGGCAGCCTCGGCGAGCGCAAGCGCGCCATCTTCTGCGTCATCCCTGTCAATGACAGCAGCATGAACTACCTTGTTGGTATGCTCTATACCCAATGCTTTCAGGAACTATACCGCCGTGCGGACCTGAAATACAACGGACGGCTGCCCGTCCCCGTGCGCGTCATTCAGGACGAATGGGCGAATGTGGCCCAGCCGGAGAGCTATCCGAAGATCCTCGCTACCTGCCGCAGCTACAATATCGGGCTGAACATCATCGTGCAGAATGTGCAGCAGATCAAGGCGCTGTACGAAAAGGAACACGAGAGCATCATCGGCAACTGCGACACGCTTTTATTCCTTGGCGGCGGCAACGAGCCCGCTTCGCTGGAGTTTATCGTAAAGCTGCTGGGGCGGGAGACACTGGCTACCCGCACACGGGGACTGACCAAGGGGCGGAACGGCTCCAGCACCACGAATTATCAGCAGACGGGCCGCGACCTCATGACCGTTGATGAAGTCCGCAAATTGGACACCAATAAAGCGATTTTATTCATCCGCGGCGAGGACCCGGTGATCGACCGAAAATATAACCTTAAGCGCCATCCCAACATCAAATTGACCTCGGACGGCAAGGCAAAGCCATACATCCACAAGCCGCAGGGCGTGCCGGATTACGCACTGCCTGATCTGCCCTATGCGTTCAAATCACTGAACGATTACGAATTTATTGATATGGAGGAAAACGAACATGAGCAAACAGAAGAACAACGACATGATGAAGCCTGACAAGTGGAAGCGGCGTTACTGGACGGCGGCTGGTGCTGCCGTCCTCTGCCTCTGCTGCACCTCGCCCGCGATGGCGGCGGGCGGCGATCCGCTGGATATTGTGAATAACCTTTCCGATTTTATCTTCAGCATCATCAAGGCGCTGGGCGTTATCATTCTCGGCTGGGGCATCGTGCAGGTGGGTATGTCGATCCAGTCCCATGACGCCAGCCAGAGAACGCAGGGCTTCCTTTGCTTGTTTGGCGGCTTAATGATCGCCTTTGCAAAGGAGATTCTGACCGCCATCGGCGCGATCTAATGAAAAGAGCCGGAAGATACTGCCTTGCGGCGGATCTCCCGGCTCCCTTGCGGGAGGTGATTTTCATTTGGATAACAACTGGATCGTAGAAAACCTGACCAACGCCTTTGGCGTTTGGAACAGTAAAATGACGGAGATGTGGTCACTGCTGACGGAATCGCCCCAGACCTTCAAGGGCGGCACCATCTGGCAGGCCATTGTGACCATCAACGGCGGGATGCAAGCCATCGGCTACGGGCTGCTGGTGCTGTTCTTTGCCATCGGTATTTTTCGCAGTGCCTCCGGCTTTCGGGACTTTCAAAGGCCGGAGCATCTGCTGCGGCACTTTATCTACTTTGTGCTGGCAAAGCTGGGTATCACCTATGGTATGGACTTGCTGGTAGATGTATTTGATGTGTGCAGCGGCATTGTGGCAACGGCGGCGGGCAGTATCGGCGGCTTGACCGGCGCATCCGTGGCACTGCCGCAGGAGATTGCGGACGCCATTGGAGACGTGGGCTTTTTTGCAAGCATCCCCCTTTGGCTGGTGACGCTGCTGGGGAGCCTATTTATTACGGTGCTGGCCTTCATTATGATTCTCACCGTCTATGGGCGATTTTTTAAGATCTATATGTACGCCGCGCTGTCCCCGGTGGCACTGGCATCCTTTGCCGGAGAGGGGACTTCCCATTTCGGCAAGGCGTTCCTTCGGAGCTATGTAGGCGTGTGCATGGAAGGGGCGGTGATCGTTCTGGCCTGCATCATCTTTTCAGCCTTTTCCTCCAGCGGTACGCCGGTGGTGGATAGCAGTGCCTCCGTAGTGACGCAGGTGTGGAGCTATTTGGGCGAGGTCATATTCAATCTGTTGGTATTGGTGGGCTTGGTGAAGTCTGCCGACCACATCGCAAAAGAGATGCTGGGGCTTTAACCAAAATCATGGCGAATACCGCCACTGCTTCCGATTTCTTCAAATGCGCGAATGATCTCCTCAATTTTTTGAAAGCACTCACTGTCATTAAGACGATCATCTTCGATAATTGCTTTGATTTTACAGAGTGCTTGATAGCATTGTCCTTCCACTATCTGTGTAAATGGCTCGTTCTGCTGCGGGAAAGTGATCTGCACCTCACCTTGGGCAAGGATGTGACTTAATAATTCCATAGCCAACTCCACTTTTGAACACCTCAACTTTCTGTATGGGGATTATATCCCCTTAATACATGGGATTATAACCCCCATAATATGAGTAGTCAAGCTGAGGAGGTTCCCATGATTAAATTCGACAAGCTATGGCTGGTTATGGAGCAGAAGGGTGTCACTACCTACGCCCTTCGTGAAAAGGGCGGCATTGACAGTAAGACCATTCGACGGCTCAGAAATAACGAGAACATGGAGACAAAAACCTTAGACAAGCTGTGTAAGGCGTTAGATTGCAAGTTGGAAGATATTGCGGAGTATATCGCGGATTGAGTAAAGATGATTTGGAGGCTATTCCAAATCATCTTTTTTTATTATATTTGCAGAAAGAAGGGGTTTAATTGGAAATCAAAATCAATAAGGAAATTCGCGCTTACCGCGAAACGCTCTTTTTCGGCCTGTCTGTGCGGCAGTTTGTCTGCTCCGTTTTGGCGGTGGGCGCTGCGGTGGGACTGTATTTCAGCCTGAGCCGAGTGTTGGACCGGGAAACGGTGAGCTGGGTGTGCATTGTCGGCGCGGCTCCCGTGGCCGCTGCGGGCTTTTTTCAGTACAACGGCCTCACGCTGGAGCGATTTTTGTGGGCATGGCTGAAATCAGAGGTCATCATGGCAGGCAAGCGTGTCTGGAAAGCGGAGAACTATTATGAAGAAGCGATGAAACGAGAGGTGAAAAAACATTGATCCTTTTCAAGCATCGGCGCAGCGCAGAACGGGACACTTTTTCCGTTCCCCGCAGCGTCCAGAAATCCATTCCCATCAAACGTATTTATCAAGACGGCGTGTTTCAGGTAAGCGGCAAGTTTTCAAAAACTTGGCGCTTTTTTGATGTCAATTATGCCGTGGCCTCCCCGGAAAAGCAGAGGGAACTCTTTATGACCTACTGTTCCTTCCTGAACTCGCTGCCCATCGGAGCCACGGCAAAGATCACGCTCTTTAACCGTCAGCTCAATCAAAAGGACTTTGGGCGGACGCTGCTCATGCCCATGCAGGGTGACCGCCGTGACCTCTACCGGAACGAGTATAACGCGCTTGTTTTGGGCAAGGCGGCGGAGAGCAACAATCTCATTCAGGAAAAGTACATCACCGTTTCGGCGGAGAAGAAAAGCGTGGAGGAGGCCCGCGCGTTCTTCTCCCGTGTTGGGACTGACCTTACCACGGGACTTTCCCGTATGTCCTCCAGCGTCCGTGAGATCACGGTCAATGACCGCCTGCGGCTTCTGCATGACTTCTATCGCCCCGGCGAGGAACAGCTATTCCGCTTCAATTTGGAGGACACCATGCGAAGGGGCCATGACTTCCGGGACTGCATCGCCCCGGACTGTATTTCCTTTCAAAAAAATCACTATGAGTTGGGCGATCATGTGGGCCGTACCCTGTTCCTGCGGGAATATGCCAGCTTTATTTCCGATGAGATGATCACGGAGTTGATGGACTATCCCCGAAACATGATGCTCTCCATCGACATTATCCCCGTGGCGATGGACGAAGCAGTGAGCGACATCCGCAAGCGCATCATGTCTGTGGAATCGGACATCACCCGCTGGCAGCAGCGGCAGAATCAGAACAACAATTTTACCGCCAATATCCCCTATGACTTGGAACAGATGCGGAGCGAAACGAAGGAGTTTATGGACGACCTCATGAGCCGCGACCAGCGCATGATGCTTGCACTCGTCACGCTGACGCACCTGGCAGATAACCTCGAACAGCTCGATCAGGACACCGAGGCTCTGCAAGCCATTGGACGGGCGCGGGGCTGTCAATTCAACATTCTGCGCTACCAGCAGGAGGACGCACTGAACACGGTGCTGCCCCTCGGCTTAAAGCGCATTGACGCCACCCGTACCCTGACCACGGAATGTACCGCCGTTCTCATGCCCTTCAAGTCGCAGGAGATTCAGGACGCGGGCGGTATTTACTACGGCGTCAACGCCGTGTCGCACAACCTCATCATTTGCAACCGCGGAAACCTTTTGAACGGCAACGGCTTTATTACCGGCGTTTCCGGCTCAGGCAAGTCGATGGCGGCCAAGCAGGAGGTCTCCGCGCTGGCTCTCTCCACAGACCATGACATTATCATCGTGGACCCGGAACGCGAATATGGCGAGCTGGTACGGGCATTGGGCGGTGAGGTCATCACCATCTCCGCCTCTGACCCAAATGGCTGCCACATCAATGCGCTGGATTTGTCCGAGGGGTACGGGGACGGCAAAGAGCCGCTGGTGATGAAGTCCGAGTTTATCATGTCGCTCTACGAGCAGCTCATGGGCGCGGACAAGATCGAGCCGCAGGAGAAGTCCATCATCGACCGCAGCGTGGGCAATATCTATCGGGAGTATCTGAAAAACTATCAGGGGCAGCCGCCCACGCTGAAGGACCTCTATGACGACCTGATGAAGCAGGTCAACCCGGAGGCGCACCGGATCGCACTGGCGTTGGAGCTGTTCACGGTGGGCAGTCTGAATGTTTTTTCCCACCAGACCAATATCAACACAAAAAGCCGCATTCTCTGCTTCGATATTCAGGACTTGGGCGAAAATCTGAAATCGGTGGGCCTGCTGGTGATGCTGGACGCCATTTACAACCGCGTTATCCAGAACCGCAGAGAGGGAAAATACACCCATGTCTACATCGACGAGATCTATCTGTTTTTCGCCAACGGGAGCGGCAGCGGACACAGCATTACCAATTACAGCAGCGAATTTCTCTACAAGTGCTGGAAGCGCTTCCGTAAATACGGCGCGACGCTCACCGGCATCACACAGAATGTGGAGGAATGTCTGCTGTCCAATACGGCGCGTATGATGTTTGCAAACTCCGAATTTCTGCTGATGCTCAATCAGGCCACCACCGACCGAGAGCAGCTTGCCCGCCTGCTGGGTGCGTCGGATACGCAGATGAGCTATGTAGACAACGCCCCTGCCGGTCATGGACTCATCAAGGTAGGCGGGGCCATTGTGCCCTTCGCCAATGAGCTGCCTAAAAATACGGAGCTGTACCGCTTAATGTCAACCCGCCCCGGTGAGGACTGACGCTATGCGGGACTTGAAGATCAGACCCGGCATGGACACGCCCAAGGCAAAGCTGAAGAACCCCACACCCAAGGACGCAGAATCCATTCTGAAAAAGCACATGGACAATCGGCAGCGGGAAAAGGAGCCGGAAAGCCGCGATCCCGTGCGTTACGCCACCGACCGCGTGGAGAAAACTATGCGCCGTGGCGCATTTGGGGCGGCAGATACCTCGCGGCGTATGATAAAGCGCTATCAGAAGCAGAAACGGCAAGGTAGGAATAGTGCGTCGGAAAACCGTACTGCGGCAGAAACGCTCGAAACCATGGACGGTGTGACGCCAACAGAAAGGGGCCTGCCCGATACGCTGCAATCACACGCCGCACGAAACAAAGTCGGAAATCAGACCGTACCTCCGCAAAATCGCGGAGGTACAAAAAGCGCAAATGCCGCCCCGCAGGAGCGTGGGCGGCAGAAAGCCATACAGGACGCAAAAGCCGCCTATCGGCGGAACCTTGCCGAGAAAAGAACAGCAGAGCGGAACATTGTACCTCCACCGTCCGACCGTGGAGGTACAACGACCCCTCCGCATAAAAGCAATCAGGGCGCATCGGTCAAGGGCGGTCCTGCCCCAAAGAGCGGACAGGCCATGACCAAGGCTGCGCGCACCATGCGCGTTCGACCAACTGACCACGTAGCGCCGAACAATGAAATCATCACGCACCGCGCCAAGGCTGCGGCACAGCGCAAGGCACAGCAGACAATGCTCCAGACATCCGCAAAGAACGGAGGCAGGTGGGCAAAAAAGATGGGCGGCGCAATGGTGCAGGCGGCACAGACGATTAGGCGAGGTATTGCTTCTGCCGCAAGCTCCATCGTGGCGGCGGGCGGCGGTACGGTGGTGCTGGTGCTGCTCCTGACGGTGATCCTCGTGGCGGCAATCGTGGCATCACCCTTCGGCATCCTTTTTTCCAACGAGAGCCGGGAGGCAGGCGTTGTGCCGCTCTCCGCTGCGGTGGCGCAGGTCAATTATGAGTATAACGAGCGGTTGGAGGAATTGCAAACAGCGGACAGCTACGACTCCATCTCCGTGACCGGGCAGTCTGCTGATTGGGTGGAGGTGTTGGCGGTGTTCGCAGTGAAGGTGGCGGGCAGTAACGATGCGGACGCCGCGGACGTGGCCACCATGGATGCCGACCGCATTGCCCGCCTGAAAGCAGTCTTTTGGGACATGACCACCATTGCACACCGCATCGAGGTCATTCACCATCCCGGCAGTGGCGATGATGATGGATGGACGGAGCGAAATCTCTATATCACCATCACCGCAAAAACGGCAGAAGAAATGAAAGCAGTTCACCATTTCAACCGCAATCAAATTGCGGCGCTGGAGGAGCTGCTGGAGCAGCGGGATCTCCTGCGGGAGCTGATTGAGGATGTGTACTCCGTCAGCGGGGATACGGCGGCGCTGCTCCGCGATCTGCCGGAAGACCTATTGCCGGAGCGCGAGGCGGTGGTACGCACCGCCTGTTCTCTTGTCGGCAAGGTGAATTATTTTTGGGGAGGAAAATCCCTCGTAATCGGCTGGGACGCCCGCTGGGGCGAGCTGCGGCAGGTCACTGCGGCAGGCAGCTCCACCACGGGGACCTACCGTCCCTACGGGACGGATTGCAGTGGATTCGTCGATTGGGTGTTCTACAATGCCACGGGTGGCGGCTACATTATCGGTCATGGCGGAGGAGCCACCGCACAGCACAGCTATTGCACCGATATTTCATGGACGGACGCACAGCCCGGTGACTTGGTGTTCTACCCGGATAATTCCCATGTGGGTATTGTTGGCGGCAGGGACGCAAACGGAGAATTGCTCATCATCCACTGCGCCAGCGGCTACAACAATGTGGTCGTGACTGGGCTGGAGGGCTTTACCTCTATCGGACGACCGCAATACTACGCCGAAGCAGGCCGCAGTTGACAGTTTCCGACTCCCTCCGTTATAATGCGGTCATACCACAAATGAGAAGGAGAGCGATTTCTATGAACAAAACGGAACTGATCGCAACCATGGCAGAAGCCAGCGGCCTGACGAAGAAGGACTGCGAGGCGGCCCTCGCAGCCTTTACCGGCGCGGTGGAGACTGCCATGAAGGGCGGAGACAAGGTGCAGATGGTGGGCTTTGGCAGCTTCGAGGTCAAGGAGCGCCCTGCCCGCGTGGGCCGCAACCCCCGTACCGGCGAGTCCATGACCTACCCCGCCTGCAAGGTGCCGGTTTTCAAGCCCGGCAAGGCCCTCAAAGACGCTATCAAGTAATCATACTGCGGAACAGAAACGCACCCCTTGCGCCGGTCTGAGCGACACGGCGCAAGGGGTGCGTTTTCTTTGTTATGTTTCGTTCTCCTGTTCCTCCTGCGTCTGACGCAGGATCGCGGCATATTGCTGTACCTTTCGGTAGGAATCAAGCCCCGTCTTTCGGAGAATGCTCTTGGTGTGGCTGTAAATGGTGCTCACCTTAACAGAGAATTGAACGCTCATCTCCTGTGGCCCCATGCCGGCAACATAGCCCTCATAAATCTTGCGCTCCGTACTCGTCAGCTTATCCAGCCCGGTCACAAAGATCCGGTACACCTCCGGGTCGATGTCGTCCTTCTGCGCGTGAGCCATCCGGGATGCGTCCGTCTGTACGGTTTCCAACTGACTTTGCGTTTCCTCGACCTGCGCCTGAAGAAATTCACTTTGCCGCAGGGCCGCATCCTTCTCACTCTCCAGCGCGGAAACAGTTTCTTGATGCGCTTCATCCTGCGCCCGCAGAGAACCGGATACGGCGGCAAATTCGCTGTAGCTCATCTGCCCGTTGCCCCGGTTTTCCTCCGTAAGCTGCCGGAGATCCCGCAGCAATGGAGAGAGGTATCTGCGGCTGACAACAATGCAGGCAAGACACAGGGCGAAGAGCAGCAGGAACAGCAGCAAGGCGGTCTGCCAGACGCTGTGTACCACAAGCTGTCGGTAATCCTGCGAGGGGATCAGCACCGCCAATGTCCTGCTTTCGCTGTCTCCGTCCGCGGCGGTAAAGTCCATGGTCATGCCCACATAGGAGAGGTCCCCGCATTTCATGGCTGTCAGTCCGTGACGCAGGGAGGTAAGTGCGAGGGTGCCATTGTTCGGCACGAAGCAGTAGTCTCCCGCACCGCCGGCCATCAGGCATCCACTGCCATCCAGCGTGTCGGACACGCTGCCCTCTGAGGCCATGAGGCAGGCAACGCTCTGAAAGCCGGTGGGCTGCTTATGATGGGCGGCAAAATAAGTCTGATTGACCCCAAAGCCGCACAGACCGTATACCGTGCCGTCCTCCCCGACCATGGGAACGGTCAGCAGCACGGCCCGCTCTGAGGTGCCGGGGAGTGTGATCAGCGCCGTGGTGCGGCAGGAGGCGGAAGAAACCGGCGTGGCTGCATCCGCAAGGCGTTCCCGGTAATCCGGCAAAGTCTCTGTGTTGAACTCCCGGCTCCATTTTCGGTGGGGCATGACGCCGTGGGCCTTCCCGATCTCCGCCATGCCCCGGTAGAGCAGCAGATCCCCGGTCAGATGCTCGGCATTGCTCCGCTGGACATACAGTCCGCTGCGGTCGGCTTCGCCGCTGCTCACGCCGATGGCGGCTTCCAGAATGACAAAGGCTTCGGAGCAGTCCGTCTGACGGGCGTACTGACACAGCGGCTCCAGCAATGCTTCCTCCACCTGAGAGATGGCGTCCAGATTTCCGTCCAGCTCCGAAAAGGTCATGCCCTGTTCCGACAGCGTGTCCTCCAGAATGTCCGTCATATCCTTGGACAGATGGGTACTCATGCCGGAGACATTCCGCCAGAGGGAGGCCATGTCCGAACGGAACACCTCCATCTGGATGCTCATGCTTTTAGACAGTTCCTCGCCGGGAGTATTGATCCGCCCGAAAATTTGCAGGCTGACCAGCAGCACCGCAGCCAGAAGAAGGCCCATCGCCGCCATGTAGATCACCAGCTTGTGCTTCATGGAGCGGTTGGCCAGTTTCAGTTTTTCCAGTACATGGCGCATTGCGTCTCACCTGCCTGTGGTTCGTTTTTCATCCGCGTCAGCCCATGGAGCAGAGCAGCGTCCATGTCTCGTTGGCAAGATCATCCATATTCTCGCCATTTGCAAGGCGGGCGGGATAGTCCTTCTGTGCCTCCCGCAGCGCGTCGTAAAGGGCGCTGACCTTACCGTAATAGCCGGAAAAGCGCGGCTCAGATACCGGCGTATATTCCTGCCGCATGGTGTTCAGCGCGGCGTAGAGATTCTGGTATGCCTGCTGCGGCTCAGGAAAATCCGCATAGTCCTCCACCGCGTCGAATGCGCCGTTCCGCACAGGCATATAGCCGGTTTTGGCCACAAAATCAAGGTTCCGCTCCGGCTCCGTCAGCCAGTGGACAAACAGGCTTGCGGCCTCCGCCCGCTGTTCATCGGTCTTATAAGCGCAAAGGCCCACCCCCGCCTGGGTCATCAGCGCATCGGTGCCGTTGGTTTTCGGCATGGGTAAGACTTGCAGATTCATCGGCTCCACTGTGCCGTCGAGATAGCTTACCTTATCATTATAGTAGAGAATGGCGGCGGACGAGCCGATGCCGGAGATGGTTTCGCCGGTCATGACCTGGGTGTTGGAATAGAGGTCGGACATCTGGATATGCCCCTGTACCAGCGCGCGGGCAAATTCCAGCCAGCTCTCCTTAAAAATGGCGTTGTCCGTGTCGTACCAGCCGTCCTCGGTATAGAAGTCCTCCGCACCCTGTTCCATGGCCCGCAGCTCCACGGCGCGGATGGGATAGTCCATGGCGCAGAAGGTCTTGCCGCCGCTGTAGTCATAGAAAGCGCCGGCAGTCTGATAAAAGCCCTCCCATGTGGCAAGGTCGCTGTACTGCGTGCCGGTGGCGGCAGAGAAGCGGTCAAAGGCGGAGCCGTTGAGCATCAGCACATGGGTGGATTTGGACATGGGGAATACCAGCAGCTTGCCGTCCGCCGTGCCGTCGTCCAGAAAGCCGGAGACGAACTCCTCACGCTCCTTCTCGGTAAAGAGGTCGTTCCAGTCCAGCAGATTCTCCGCCCCCAGCGACAGCGCGTCCCCAATGTGGCAGGTGAACACATCCGGCATCTCCGGAAGCTCGGAGCCGCCCGCCTGCGCCTGCAGCAGAAACGCGCCGATCTGGGAGGCACTGCTGGTGCCGGTGACGGTCACCCGCACGCCCTTTTCCGCGCCCACCGTCCGGTTGAACTCGTCCACAAGCTCGTCCATGGGAGAGCCGGACTGCTCGCCGTAGACATGCCAGAAGGCCAGCGTCACGGGGTCATTCTTGTTCAGCAGTGACTTCTCGCAGCCTGCGAGGGGGAAAATCATCATAACCGCCAGCAGTGCGGCAAAAAATCTCAATTTCATGTTCTAAGTCTCCAAAATCGAACGGGTGTTTGAGAAAACACCGTATTTTTCCTGATTTTTGAAAATTTTTATGCCTCCGTCTCCCCAATTTCGGGTTTTTGGAGATGACAGGATCGAGGAAATATGGTACACAACAGGAGAACGGACGGCCAAAGCGATGCTTTGGAGCGTCCGGTCAGCAGAGAGAAATCGGAAAGGGGTACCCCTTTCCGATGGAGCATTGCTCCATCGGAATGACCTCTCGCCGCCGTATTTGTTTCTCTCGCATTATAGCATAGCCCCCTATGCTTCGCAAGAAAAAACGGAAGGGAGGAATGTCTGTGGCCGAATCACGGAAAACAGCAACCTACAAGGTCGTGGCGGACGCCGGAGGCGGGCGGGTGTTTCGGTTCTACTGCGACATCTCCGGTGAGCTGTGCTGCGTGACCAAGCCCATCCGGGCGGACACGGAGGAAGCGGCGCTGGAGATCGCGTGGGAGACGGAGGGCAGGTGGGAGTTCAACCTCTGCCCCAAATGCGGGAAGTATGTATCCTCCGCTATGTTCAATGTCAACGCGGGGCTATGTCTGGACTGCGCCCCGTGGGAAACGGAGTTCCCCGCCTTTTGCCATCACTGCGGTGCGCGGCTCCGGGAACCGGACGCCTGCTTCTGCCCCGTCTGCGGGGCGAGATTGCAGGTGGGCGGCACAGACGGAAAGGAGGGAGCCGCCGAATGACAGATTATGACCTGAGAACCGAACGAGCCCTGCGCCGGGTGGTGCTGCTGGAATATGGCTTCGGGCCGGAGACATTGCGGGGACGCAAGGTCTGCCCGGTCTGCGGCAAGGCCAACAGCGCTGGTCAGACGGACTGCGCCGACTGCGGCGCTGCCCTGCCGGAGAATACACTCTATGACTTTTACCGTTCCCGCCACCGCTGCTGCCCCGGCTGCGGCGTGGCCGTCACCAATGTGGCGCGGTACTGCCCCGAATGCGGGACGCGCTTGCCGAAGGCAGGCGTGACACGGAGAAAGGGGGCGGCGGTTTGAGCTTGTTCCGAAAGCGGGAGCCGCCTGCCAGCGGCCCCGGAGCGGAGCTGCCGCGCGCGGCGGTCTGCTCCCCCTCCCGCGCCATGACCCGCCGCGCGGCGGAGTGGATGGGTAATTTGGGCGGCTGCCGTCCGCTGGGCATCCTCTCCGACGACTGCGACGATGTGGTTTGGCAATGTACGGCGGAGAGGGCGGATCTTCTGCTGATGAAGGCCGACTTTACCGATGGCGCGGAGGAGCCCAGGGACATCTCCGCCTGCTGCAATGTCGCCGTCGAGGTGCGGCGGAAGCTGCCGGATTGCCGGGTCTACCTCATCTGTGAGGACGGCCACCCGGAAAAGCTGCCCGCGCTGGAAAAGGCCGTGGAACTGAAGCTCATCGACGGCTACTGCATCGGCGACCTCGCCGCAGAGCAGATGCGAACGTGGCTTAGCGAAACGGCAGAAACCATCAGCGGGCGGAGCGCCCGGTAAAAACCGGCCCGGCAGCCGCGAGCCGGGGGCAAAAACGCGGCGCACAACAAATTCTTTCTATGAAGGAGGCAATGATCTATGCAACGAACAAAAAGCAAAATCCTGAGCATCCTACTCAGCCTGGTGATGCTGCTCTCGCTGCTCCCCACCACGGCGCTGGCGGCAACCTATCCGGATAGCGTCAGGGTGTACAACGCAAACGGCGATATTAAAAGCCTCAGCGACGGGAAATGCCTTGCTGCAAATGATGCTGACAGCGCAACCCTCTATTCCAGCGGCGATCCCTATGTCGCACGCTATGAGAAGTCCAGCGGTACGCTGTTCCTCAATGGCTACCAAGTCGATGTGACAGGTGGCATGATTTTTGCGGACGGCGACCTGAACATTGAGGTTGTGAGTAACAGCAGCTTTACCACAAGCAAGACATCTAACGATAATCTGTACGGCATACAGGCCAACGACGGCAAGCTGAACATCTACGGCTCCGGCACGCTGACTGTGACTGCGAATGGTAATGGTACTGTCTATGGCATTTATGCAGATGAGGGCGTCACAATCTCCGCACCGCTGGATGTGCGGGTCGGGAAAGTGGATCCATCGAAGAACGGTCCGTTATACGGCATTTATACGAAGAGCGGTGCGATCTCTCTGTCCGGCAACGATATGACCGTTACCGCAACAGACGCAAAGGAGAATGTCTACGGTGTTTACAATGCTGCGACCCCATCTGCAATTGCAGGCAACGGCAACATCGGCATCAGCGGGAAGCTGACCGTGAACCTGAGCAACGGTAGCTACAATAGAGGTATTAGCTCGCAAGGCGGCGTCATCACGCTGGATGGTGCAACAGTGAAGATCCCCGGCAGTTATTATTACGGCATCTTCAATAACAACGGAAATGTTGTCATCAAGAGCAGCCCTGATGTGGACATCTCGTCCGATATTTCAAACAACAGAGGTATCAGTACAGAAAATGGCGGAAATCTGAACATTGAGGACAGCACCGTCAAGGTAAGCGCAAATGGTGTTGTGGCAGAGCTCAAAGGAAATGTGTCGATCAAGGATTCAACGGTCGAGCTAACATTAACCTCTAACGATTACCAAGTTATTAGGACAGGTAACAGCAGCACGGCGAATGAGATTAACCTTTCCGGCAGCGGCACGGTGACGCTCACCGCATTGGGCAATCAATCGAACTCCATGATCGGCGGCAAGGTGACTCTCGGCCCCAACACGAAATGCGTAAAGGGCACCTACTATGGTTCCTATCAAAACTATAGCGGCGATTACGACGCAGCCAGCGGCAAAACCGTCCTCCAGTTCGTGCATGATGCTGCCGCGTCCACGCCCACGGCGACCGTGGACACTGTGACCATCGACGGCACGACCGGCACGGCGATTGCCGACAAAGATGTGGTTATCACGCTGACGAACGACAAGTTCTATACCATCGCGGCAGACACCGATGTCAAGGGCTGGTTTACCAACCTGCCTGCCGGTCTTGAAGCCAAGATCAAGACGGATGTAAGTGCAAATGCGACCACCGCGACCGTCGTGATCAGCGGCACTCCCTCGGCAACCAGCTCCGCGGCGCTTGTCATTAAGATCCCCGCGGCAAGCCTTGTGAACAACGCTGACTTAACCGTGACGAGCAACCCCAACGCGAAGTACAATATCACAGCCCCGGCTACTCTTATCGACGTTCCCACCGCCAATCCTGGCCTTGTCTATGACGGCACGGAAAAGACCGGCGTGAACGCCGGCACGGGCTACGCCCTCGGCGGCACCTACGAGGCGACCGATGTGGGCGCTATGAACTATACTGCTACCGCGACGCTGGAGACTGGCTATGAGTGGGATGATGGCACCACCGATGTCAAGACGATCACATGGAACATCGGCAAGAGAACGCCGACTGTCACAGACTTCAACTTTGTCGCACCGACCGATTTGATCTACGACGGCAACGATAAGACGGCCAGCGTCACCCTCAAGAGTCCCCTTACGAAGTCCGGCGCGATCACCGTCAAGTATGAAAAGGACAGCGCTTCCGTGACCGAAACCAAGAATGTCGGAACTTATACCGTCAAAATTGATGTTGCAGCCGGAGACAACTTCAACGCAGGCTCTGATCTGACTGATACTGCATGGACATTCGCCATCACTCCGGCTAATCAGAGTGCGCCTACCGGTCTCGGCGTGGAGGCTCCCACCACCAGCAGTGGAAAGGGCAAGATCACCGGCACCACCGACAAGATGGAGTACAGTACCGACAATAGCTTTACTTCTCCTGCTGGTACGACCTGCACGGATACGGCAACCGAGGTTGCCCCCGGCACCTACTATGTGCGCTTCAAGGCAGATGCCAACCACAATGCGGGCACCGTGTCCGCCGCGTTGGTCGTTCCTGCTTACGGCGCGACACCGTACAGCATTACTGTAAACAATGATGGAAACGGCAATGCCAGCGCCGACAAGACCTCTGCTGTGGCGGGCGAGACCGTCACCCTAACGGCCACCCCCAGCACCGGCTATGTCTTTGATAAATGGGTTGACAAGACTCCCACCAGCTTGACCATTGTTACGGGCGGCACATTTACCATGCCCAGTGGGAATGTGATCGTCAAGGCAACCTTCAAGCCCGCTGCCCTCACCGGCCCGGTGAACATTACCGGCACAGAGAAGTTTGGTCAGACGTTGACAGCGGATACCACTGGCATCACCAATAATACCGGCACTCTGATCTACAAGTGGTATCGCGGTTCCGATGAAATCATCGGTGCGACTGGCAGCACCTACACGCTGCGTGCAGAGGACATCAATAAGACCATCACCGTGAAGGTTTCCAGCGATGTTCAGACCGGCGAGATCACCAGCTCGGCGACGGGGATCATCAAGAAGGCGGACGGCCCTGCGGCTCCTGCTGCGTTCACTCTCACCTTTACGCCCAACGCCGATGGCACGACCTTTACGGCGACCATCCCCACCGTGACAGGCGGTGAATACAGCTTCGATGGCGCGACCTATTCCACGGCCAACACCAAGACGGATTGCGCCGCGAATACAAGCTGCACCGGCTATGCGAGGATCGCAGAGACTTCCACTCACAAGGCCAGCGCACCGACCAGCAGTACGCAGACCTCCCCGAAGCTGACCGTTGCCACCCCGACCTTTACGCCCAACGGTGTGAGCAGCTTCACCGGCATGCAGAGCGTCACCATCTCCTGCGCTACGGTAGGCGCAACGATCCACTACACCAAGGACGGCACAGACCCGACGGCCTCCAGCCCCGTTTACAGCACTCCGCTCTCTCTGACCTCCACCACGACGGTCAAGGCTATCGCGGTCATGACAGACATGAATGACAGCGCAATCGCAACGGCTACCTTCACCAAGTCTTCCGGCGGTGGCGGTGGCGGCGGTGGCTCCTACACCCCCAGCTACACCGTTTCCGTGGATAAGACCGAGAACGGCACCATCACCGTTTCTCCCAAGTCTGCCTCCAAGGGCGATGCCGTGACCATCACCGTGAAGCCCGACAAGGGCTACGAGCTGGACACGCTCAAGGTTCTGGATAAGAACGGCGATAAGGTGAAGCTCACCGAGAAGAACGGCAAGTACACCTTCACCATGCCTACGGGCAAGGTCACGGTCAAGGGCAGCTTCGTTGAAGAGGCTCCGGTGCAGATTTTCAAGGATGTTCCCGTGGACGCTTACTACTATGAAGCGGTCAAGTGGGCGGCAGAAAAGGGCATCACGGGCGGCATCGGCAACGGCCTGTTCGCTCCCAACCAGCCCTGCACCCGCGCGCAGATCGTCACCTTCCTGTGGCGCGCGGCGGGCAGCCCCGCACCCAAGAACACCGGCATCGCCTTTGGCGATGTGAAGCCCGGTAGCTTCTATGAGCAGGCCGTGGCGTGGGCCGTGGAGAACGGCATCACCGGCGGCACCGGCGACGGCAAGTTCAGCCCTGACGCCACCTGCACCCGCGCACAGAGCGTGACCTTCCTGTACCGCGCGGCGGGCAGCCCCAAGGTCAGCAGCAGCGCTGAGTTCGGTGATGTGGCGACCAATGCCTATTACGCCGACGCGGTGGCATGGGCCGCCAAGAACGGCATCACCGGCGGCATCGGCGGCGGACTGTTCGGCTCCGGCAGCGACTGCACGAGAGCCCAGATCGTCACCTTCCTCTATCGTAACTATCAGAGCAAGTAACCGTATACTAACCCCGCAATAAGAACGGCGGCAAAGGATCACCATGTCCTTTGCCGCCGCCTTTTTATCTTTTGGAGCAAAAAAGAAGCAGGGTGTAACCCCCACTTCTCCGTTACTGATCTTTCTTTTTCTTCATTTTCTCTACCTGACGACAGAGATCAATATAGTCCCTTGATTCAGTATCGTCTTTTCCAGAGAAGAATTCCAGAACATCGGCGCTGACGGAATTCGGACGAGAGGTGCCAGCGTGTGCTATGGCATCCAAGCTGATGTGCAGCTCACGGGCAATAAGGAAAATAGTTTCGCCCTTCGGATTGCTGCGACAGATCTCCAAATCCATGATCGTTCTTGTATTCATGCTTAGCTTGCGGGCTAATTCTCGCTGAGAAAGGCCCCGTTCCTCTCTGGCCTCTCTCACAGCCTTTGCCAGAAGATCGAGCGCAACATACACATTCATCACCTCTACTACCATTTTAGTGTGTACTCCAGCTCACTTAAATTAGTATGTAGGGCAGTATTATGATGTACCGCAACTCACCATTGGAAAGGAGTTGTATTTCTTGAATCAAATCTCTAAATTAAGGAATTTCCAGTAAAAGACCGCGCTTGTTGGTGCGATGCGGGTAGCGGACCTTAGTCAAATTGATAGAAGCACTGCTATTCATCATATAGCTTTTACGGTTCTAAACGGTGTATTCAACTACACCGCTTTGTATTGCTTAAATTACCATATTTTCTTTTTCCATCGGCTCATTGTGCCGTTGGAAAATTTTTTTGAAAATTTTTGCCGAAAAGTGCGCAAAACCACCCCTCCCAATCGGGATATAAGCAAAGGGGAAAATACACCGCCTCCCGCGGTTCGGGAAGGAGGTGCAAAAACTCATGGAGCTGACGCCGTCCCAGAAGGAAACTGCTCGGCATGAATTCGACAGGCTATGCAAGATGGTGCTGCGCGGAGAGGCCATCGATTATGACAATCACATCGCATGGCGCTCCAAGCATGAGACTTCCCTTTCGTGGTTGTCAGAAAGTCAGGAGAGACAGTTGGGCGTACTGGACGAGTACCCGTGCGAACGATTCTGCTTTCAGGTGCAGGGCTATACCATCCCTATCCGCAGCGAAATCCTTGCCAATGCCCTTGTGAAGCTGTCTGAGAAAAAGCGGGATATTATTCTGCTTGCGTATTTTTTGGATATGACCGATCAGGAGATCGCGGATAAGCTGGATATGGTCCGATACACCGTGCAGCGCAGACGTGCAAAGTCTCTTAAGGAATTAAAAAAGAAAATGGAGGTTGATAGCAGTGACGAACAAACCGGGTAATGCGAATGTATCCCTGCTCCCTTTTTCTACCATTGAAGCAGCATCTTCCGGAGATGTGGATGCGATCAATGCCGTGCTGCGGCACTACGAACGCTATATGGCGGCTCTGGCGACAAGGCGGCTCTATGATGAGAACGGCGTTGAGCATCTTTGCATTGATGAGGAAAAGCTATGCAGGATGCGAACAAAGCTGATCACCAAGATCATTGAATTCAAGGTGATCCGAACCGTGTGAATACATCTGCCGCGCAGGAATGTGTTTGCCCCTTTCCACACTTCTGCGGCGGCATCTCCGTGCATCTGCGAGGAAAGGCCCCTATCTCATGGATAAGAGCCTTTCCCGGCTGATACACAGCCTGATATATGCACCTTGACAACGCGCGCTGCGCTGCATAGGCAAACGGATAACGTTCCGAGCCGGACGAGCCGGCAGACGGCGCGCCAAGACCCATCCAGATAACTGGACAGGCGAGCGAGCAAGCCAGTCTGTAACCGTGCGTGGCAGCACGGCGGCCACGACTCCGAGTTTGGGATAATGATACTCCCGCGTTGAACGCCCTCAAAGCATTGCGCGGCGCACCCATCAGCATGGGCCGGGGTGAGATTCCCGTGGGCGGCTGCCAGCCGCCATCCGTTCTTGCCACTATTTATAGCGTGATAATAACAACCTATAACTTTTACTATTTTGGGAGGTATCCCCATGACAGATAAAATCGGCTTAACGATAGAAGAAGCCGCCGACTATACAGGCATTGGCAGAAACACCATGCGGAAGCTCGTGGAATGGGAGAAGATTCCCGTACTGCGGATCGGGCGCAGATACATCATCCGCATAGACGTTATTCATAAGTTCATGGAAGCCAACCAGGGTGCAGATCTTCTGGTGCGAGAACAGGTCCACGCAGTCAGATGAAGGACAGGACAGTGCGGAGCTTTTTATTTGCCGGTTTATGTGCGGTCTGCTATAATAGCAGACAACACATCATAACAGCTCCGTTTGCCGCTATGAGAGGAGAAGCACTATGGCAAAAGGTTCTGTAAGAAAAAAGGGAAAGAAGTGGTACTATCGGTTCTATGTAGAGGACGCCAGCGGCAACAGCGTCCAGAGGGAGTTTCCCGGTTCTGAGAGCAAGAGCGAAACGGAAGCCATGCTCCGCAAGGCCATGGCGGATTATGAAGAAAAGCAATTCGTAGCAAAATCTGAAAACCTGACCCTTGCAGGGCTGCTGGACAAATGGATTGAGGAGGAACTGAAGCCCGGTTCTCTGAGCAACGGCACGGTGGCCGCCTACATCGACACAGCCAGACGCATCAAGAAGCACCCCATCGCCGACCGTAAGCTGAAGAAGATCACACCGGATCATCTGCAAAGCTATCTGGACCTGCTGAGCCTTGGCGGTGAATGGCCGGACGGCACGGTGAGGAAAGCGCTGAGCAGCGGCTCCATGCGGCAATACTCCGCTGTGCTGCAAGGTGCGTTCCGCTTCGCGGTGTTCCCGAAGCAGTATCTCTCCTTCAATCCCATGCAGTACATTGTGTACCGCAAGAGGGCGGAGGACTATGACCTGTTTTCGGAGGATAGCGCAGAGGAGGATGTTCCCATTATCCCAACGATCTCCTACGAACAGTTTCTTGAACTGAATGAGATGCTGTCCAAAAAGAAAAATCCCGCCCTTCTGCCCATCCAGATCGCATACTACACCGGACTTCGCATTGGCGAGGCTTGCAGTCTGACCTGGCAGGACATTGATTTGAAGGAGCAGCGGCTGACGGTGAGACGCAGCATCCGCTACAACTCGGCGCGGCACAGGACGGAGATTGGCACCACGAAGCGCAAAAAGATCCGCTCAGTGGATTTCTGCAACACACTGGCGGAGATTTTGAAAGAGGCAAAGAAGGCGCAGATGCTTGACCGCCTTGCCTGCGGGCCGCTATACAGCCAGAACTACTACTTGAGCATTGAGGAAAAGAACCGCACCTACTATGAGGTCTACAGCCTGCCGGTTTCAGAGCATCCTCCAGAGGGCTATCAGGCGATCAGCCTTGTCTGTGTGCGACAGGATGGCAGGTATGAGTCTCCGGCAACGGTTTCCAATATGTGCCAGACAGCGAAGAAAAGAGTGGACGGTATGGAGAGCTTTCATTTCCACCAGCTTCGCCACACCTTCACCAGCAATCTGTTGTCCTACGGCGCAGCGCCGAAGGACGTGCAGGAGCTTCTTGGTCATTCGGATGTGACGACCACAATGAATATTTACGCACACGCCAGTAAGGAAGCCAAGCGAGACGCCGCGAAACTGCTGGACAAGGTGCAATAAGACTTTCCCTTGTTCTTTCCTGACAAGGGAAAAAACAAGGGAAATTGAGAGCAGAGAAATATCCAGACGCCTTGAAAAGCAAGCAATTTCAGCACTTTTGAGGAAAATGATTTACAAATTGAAATTCAGCACGTAAAATAGTTTACGCGGAAACAGTTTACTTGTCAACTGTATGGGATGTGATTTTTTGAAAATTTCAATCAGCCGCTTTCTGCGGTTTCAAAAGAAATTGTCAAAGCTCTATGAGGAGCACTTCGCCTCGGCGGCGGCCCAGTGCGGTCTATCCAAGCCGGAGGCCGACGTGCTGATCTTTCTGGCCAACAATCCGGAGTATCACACGGCCCGGGATGTGGCCATTTACCGTGGGCTTTCCAAGGCCTACGTCTCCCGGGCGGTGGACCGGCTTCAGCGCAGGGGCTTTTTGCAGGTGGAAACCCAGGCGGAGGACCGGAGGGTTCAGAACCTGCGCCTGACGGAGGCCGCGGCAGCGCCTGTCGGAGAGCTTCAAGCTGCCCAGGAGGTTTTTTTTGCCGGGCTGACCCAGGGAATTCCGGCTGAGCCCGCGCAGATTGCCGTTGACGTATTGGACCAGATCATGAAGAACACCGATATCACAAGATAGCCATAGATTTTCCAAAAAAGCCGCCTTTACCGCCTTGACAAATTTATCTGCCGTATGGTATCATAGGTTTTGCGTTTGGGGCGCGGAATATGCTTTTACAGCTATGGAGAGATGTCCGAGCGGTTGAAGGAACCGGTCTTGAAAACCGGCGATGTGAAAGCATCCGTGGGTTCGAATCCCACTCTCTCCGCCATTTTCAAACCGCTTGACAGTTGGAGAAGTACCCAAGAGGCCGAAGGGGCTCCCCTGCTAAGGGAGTAGGCCGGGAAACTGGCGCGAGGGTTCAAATCCCTCCTTCTCCGCCAAATGAAAAAACCATGGAGCTACAACAGCTTCATGGTTTTCTTTTTATTTTCAAATTGCAGATACAAGCGATATAATCGCCCTCAGGGAATCGGCCTTAAATAATCAGCCGCCGCCCCGGCAACAATAAAGTCGAGGTGATTATATGGCACAGGAAAGTGTGTATTATTCCATCAACAAGGACGTGGGGCTCCATGACACCAGCCTTTTGAAGCGGGCGCTGGATTCGCTGCCCGGCGTGACGTCGGTGAGCATCAACAAAGAGCAGGGCAGCATTGTCGTCGATTACGACAGCACCGGCGTTTCCCAGCGGGAAATTGCGGAAAAAATTAAAATTTTAGGCTACCCCATCGAGCATTCCTGAGTAAAAAGGCCCGGAGGCGCAGAGCGCTTCCGGGTCTCTTTTTCACATGCTTCTGTTATTCAGCCGCGCCGGCCGCTCTTTTCCACAACCCGCACCCATGTGTCCTCTCCTTTTCGGATTCCTCCCCTATGCTCCTCCGCCGGGACGCCGAAGGGCATCTGGGCAATCAGCTTCCAGTGATCCGGGATGTCAAAAGCCGCGGCCGCTTCACGGTCAATCAGCGGATTATAGTGCTGAAGGGAGGCGCCCAGCCCCTCGGCCTCCAACCCCGTCCACACGATATACTGAAGCATGGCGCTTCCCTGTTCCGCCCAGAGGGGAAAATTTTCGCTGTATAGGGGGTATTTCTCCTGAAGACCCCGCACCGTTTCCTGGTCCTCGTAGAAAAGGATCGTGCCGTAGCCAGCGGCAAAGGATCCGATCTTTTTTTCCGTATTGGGAAACTTCTCCTCCGGCACCATCGGCCTCAGCGCCTCCAGCACAATGTTCCACAGCGTTTCATGCCCGCTTTGCAGCAGGAGCACGAGCCGGGAGGAATGGGAATTGAAGGAAGACGGGGCGCAGCTCACCGCGTCGTTAAGCATCTCTTTCAGCCTGCTGTCAGAAATGGTGCTCTTTCCCGTGATGTCGTAGCAGCTATAACGGCTTTTCACCGCCTTAAAGTAATCCATTGCACATGCCTCCTTTCCCCCTTATCCTCTCTCCCTTTGAGGGATTTATGTAATGGGATGCAAAGTCTCCCACAGGCGCGGCAGGTACATGCTTTTATCCCAAAAGCTCGACAATCCCCAGGGCGATCATGATTCCGCCGCCAAGCACCACAAAGGCCCGGGGATGCAGGGCAAGGCCGGTGGCCGCCAGCCCAATGGCATTGCCAGCGGCCACGCAGAGCAGACTGATCCCGCCCACGGACAGTGCGGCGATCCAGGATGGGATTCCGGTCAGTCCGGCGCCGAAGGCCACAGGGATGCAGTTCACCGCGAGGCCGCTTCCTAACATAAGCGTCTCATGCCAGGAAAAGCCCTTCTGGTAGCAGTCGGAGCCCGTATCCTGTTTCCCCGGCAGCAAAGACCACAGTCCCATGGCGATGATGATGCCTCCTCCCACCAGGTTGGGCAGCCGCCCCAATCCGGACAGCAGCGCGGAGGATGCGCAGAAAAGCGCCGTCACCGCGGCGGAAAAAAGGCCGATCACTGCGTTTGCCCGGAAGGGAAGCCGCTTCTTTTGCAGGCCAAGGGACAGGCCCAGAAACAAATTGTCAAGATTGGTGGAGACTCCCAATAAAAGAGCCGAAACAACGTGCATAAGCGTTCACCTCCCGCCAGCATATGGCCGCCGCGGAATCGGTGTGACCCGCTTTTCCAGTCCCGCCCATGGCGTCGCTTCTTTTTCCAATATTTTTGCATTGAACTCCCACCGCAAGCAATGTTACCCTTTTCTCAGGAGGTACAGATATGAAACGATTTGCAATGAAATTCGCAACAACCGTGCTCACACTTTCGCTCCTGTCCACCGGGGCATCCGCCCTGACCCACACCGTGGTCCAAGGCGACACCATGTGGAAACTGGCGGTCAAATATGAGGTTGGCACCAGGGAAATCATCAACGCCAATCCCCAGATATCCAATCCGGACCTGATCTATCCCGGCCAGGCTCTGACCATCCCTCAGCTTGACCAGGGTGTCTCCGCCTTTGAGAGCGAGGTCATGCGCCTGGTGAATGAAGCCCGGGCGAAAAATGGCCTGAAGCCGCTGAGCGCCAATTGGGAGCTCTCCCGCGTCGCCCGGTACAAATCCCAGGACATGGTGGACCGGCGCTACTTCTCCCACACCAGCCCCACCTATGGCACGCCCTTCCAGATGATCAAGTCCTTCGGCCTTACTTACCGCACCGCAGGTGAGAACATCGCCTACGGCCAATCCACCCCCCAGGCCGTGGTCAACGCGTGGATGAACTCCAGCGGCCACCGCGCCAACATCCTGAACCCGTCCTATACCCAGATCGGCGTCGGATATGTGGCCAATGGCCACTACTGGACTCAGCTGTTCATCGGGTAAATGCGTTTTATTGTCTGAGCCGTTTGAGTCCGCTCCCAACCGCCCGTCTCGGTCTTTTTCAGTGGAATGGAGGCTAAAAATTTTCCAGCGCTCTATTGACAAACGATCAGCCTCTCGTCTATACTGAGGAAAGAAAAGGGAGTAGCTTGCGGTTTATCCGTGACAAACGGCGTCATGACGGCCTTGCGCCCGCGTTTGTATGAAAAAGCGAGACTTTTATTGCAGTTGACCTGTAATAAAAGTCTCGTTTCTTTTTTTACGGGTATTGCAGCTTAAAATTTTAGGAGGTCTTGTTGTGGATATCTTGCTGGAAAATATCCTGCTGTTGGAGTGGAAGCAGGTGGTCATGTGGTTCATCGGCGGGCTTTTGATCTACCTGGCCATCAAAAAGAACATGGAGCCGTCGCTCCTGCTCCCCATCGGATTCGGCGCCATTCTGGTGAATCTGCCCCTGTCCGGCGTTGTCACCCAGGTCTACGACGGTGTGGCGGAGCCCGGCGCGCTGGATGTGCTGTTCAACGCCGGCATCTCCAATGAGCTCTTCCCCCTGCTTTTGTTCGTGGGCATCGGCGCCATGATCGACTTTACGCCCCTGCTCTCCAACCCCAAGCTGATGATCTTCGGCGCCGCCGCCCAATTCGGCATCTTTTTCACCCTCTGCATCGCCGTACTGCTGGGTTTTGATGTCAGCGACGCCGCCTCCATCGCCATCATCGGCGCCGCGGACGGCCCCACCTCCATCTTCGTTGCCAACTACTTCCAGTCCGCATACATCGGCGCCATCATTGTGGTTGCCTACTCCTACATGGCCCTGGTCCCCATTGTCCAGCCGCCGGTGATCCGGCTGATCACCACCCGCAGGGAGCGGCTCATCCGGATGGAGTACGCCTCCAAGCCTGTCTCCAAAACGGCCAAAATCCTCTTCCCCATCATCATCTCCATCATCGCCGGTCTGATCGCTCCCAGAAGTCTGGCCCTGATCGGCTTTTTGATGTTCGGCAATCTGGTCCGGGAGTGCGGCGTGCTGGACACCCTTTCCGAAACCGCCCAGCGGATTCTGGCCAACCTGATCACGCTTTTCCTGGGCCTCACCGTGGCCTCCAAAATGCAGGCGGACGCCTTTTTGAGCAAGGAGACGCTGATGATCCTTGGACTGGGCCTCTTTGCCTTCGTGTTCGACACCGTGGGCGGCGTTATGATCGCAAAGCTTTTCAACCTGTTCTCAAGGAAAAAGATCAACCCCATGATCGGCGCCGCCGGCATCTCCGCCTTTCCCATGTCCGCCCGGGTCGTCAACAAACTGGGCCTGGCGGAGGACAACCAAAACTTCCTGCTGATGCACGCCGTGGGCGTCAATGTCTCCGGTCAGATCGCCTCGGTGATCGCCGGCGGCCTGATTCTGAAGCTCTTCGGCTGATATGCACGCTCTTATCTTGTGAAAGGAGGTCTTCCCATGCTCCATGTTGACGCGCTGATGAAGGTACTGCCGCTGGCGCTGGACGGCTGGTTTGGCGTGTTTCTTGTAACGGCCGTGGCCATTGTGTCCATTTACCTGCTCAATTGGATCACATCCGGAAAATCAAAAAAGGATTAGCGGTTGAGTCAATAAAAAAGAGTGCGGAAGCTGCGCTTCCGCACTCTTTTCTCATGCTTTTTTAATCCACTTGAGGTCGTAGGGTTCATACACCACACGGCGGTAGGCATCCACATCCAGAGGAGTCTTGTCCCAGTCGGAGTGGAGATCGCCGTTTTGCTTGATGAGGATGTCATAGAGAATTTGGTAAACCGTATCGCCATCCCGCTCCACAATGGTGCTGTAGGGCAGGGTTTTGTGATAAGTCAGCTCCATACCCTTGTAGTCAAAGTGGAACCCGCAGCGCATCCGGCAGCCGTCCAGTCCGGTAAATTGGGCGATGGACCGCAGATTCTGCAAAATCATGTCCCCGTCCTCCTCATAGAGGTTCTCCGGCGTGGTGGCGGTATAGTCAAAGCGGAACTGGATGCTCACCGGCAGGTGCAAAAAGCGCTCCAGATAGGGGATCAGCCTTTCCTTGGGGTAGTCCCGGTACAGCACACAGTTGATCCGCACCGGAACCGCCAGCTTACCCAACAGCTCGTCGTTGGACTCCTCCACATATTTGACCAGATGGCGGGACACATTGATGCAGGTGATCTTCTCCCGGTTTTTCTCCGTAAATCGGACCACATCCTCTGGAGACTGCTTTCGGGAGACGGGCAGCGTGGTGTTGATATAGACCTTGTGGGTGGTGGGCACATGGTCCAGCATCGTCTGAAGCGCCTCAAGGTCCGCAAAGGGCTCGCCGCCGGTGAACACGAAATCGCACCTCGGCGTGATGGCGTCCATCAGCTCAATGCTGCGGCATATCTTTTCCACACTGAATCCATCCAAATTGGAGTATTCTTCTTTATTGATGCAGAAGGGGCAGTGGTTTCCGCAGTCATACGGTACAAACACCGTGACGGTAGCCCCACCCTCCCGCGTCTTATAGGGGTATTTCATGGTTTGTCAGCCAGCCTTTCCCATGAGATTTGCATTGGGAGTCTTTTGTGCCGACGGACCCAGGCGCGCCGCCCATAGAAACAGAATGCTCTCGCGGAGCTGCATCCCCGCAGGCTCCCAGGCGTCCGTCGAAATCAAAAAAAGAGATGTTCTCTCCAGAACATCTGTCTTTTTGCCTGTTTTATTATAAAACCCCCGACTTGTGCTGTCAATATGTATCCTGTGTTGTTTTTCTGCCCGCCTGCATTTTTCAATGCCTCTCCCATATCCTCCCCACATATATGAACAAATTCGTAATTTTCCCATCAGACCTTGACAGGCGCTTTTAAATTATGTAAACTATTCCCATCTAAGAACTGTAAGGAGGAACTTCATGCGCAGGGCATTGATTGCGATGATCAGCTTTTTGGTCATGTGGGGCGGCTGGCTGATATACTCCGCCAGGAAGTCCCGCCGCGATTGTCAGGAAAAAGAACCCAAGGACTCGTAAAGAGCTCCTCTGCCGGCATTGGCAGAGGAGCTCTTTTTATAAATGTGTACGCCTTTTGCGCTTGGGCCGGCAGGCGGTCTGAACAATGGGATATTCCTGGTAAGTCCGATCAGCCCTTTCAAAACGGGGGACTTTTCAAGCTGAGGCGGGAATCCCGTTTTTTACTCTTCCGGCTCATCGGCCTCATCTGTCTCCCCATCGGATTCGCTCTCGCCGGAATCCTCCTCATCCTGGGTTTCATCGCCTTCACTGCCGCTTTCGGAAGGTTCCTCTTCCCATGAACTGTCGGCAGATTCCTGTGCCGGGTCCGGGGATTCCTCCTCCGAATCGTCGTTCTTGTGCCACTCCTTCTCCTCCTTTGCCGATGCGGCGCCTTCCTCCGGGTCATCCGGGTCCTCCTCCGGATCAGCGGGCTTCTTGGCTTTCTCCTCCGATTCCTCAGGATCGTCGCTTTCATCCGGCTCCTTGCGTTCCTCCTCTTGCTCCTCCTGTTCCTCCCGCTTCTCCTCCAGAGCCTCTCGGAACTCAGGGACCTCCATCCATCTGGCGTCCTGGGCCAGCAGCTCCAGCAGCGTCTCCTGGTCCAGGTCCTCCAAATCGTCATCTTCCGTCATCAGCCGTCCGGCGATATAGCGGCCCAGAGACACGCCGCTGCGCTCCGCCGCCTGGACATCCTCCGTCCGCCCGGACAGAAACGCCGGAGTCCGGCTCTGGAACAGGTCCCGCAGACTCCCTTCCATTCCCCGGGCCTCCTCCCGCTCCGGCGCGTATCCGATCAGCAGGGTCCCGCCGCCCACCAGCCGCTCCAGCTCCGGCCCCATCTCCAGAATGGAGCGCCCCTTCAGGGCGGCCAGCACACTCTCCGGAATATCTCCCCCTGTGGAGACGGCGCTGAGGATGTTGTAGTTTTTATCCAGCACCACCTGGATGCCCTGCTCCGCCTCAAGGGAGACCACGGCATAGGCTGTGGGCGTGAGGAACCGGGAGGTCAGCAGCAGCGAAATACACACCAGACACGCGGCGGCGATCCCGCCGATGCGCCGGATCATCCGGGCCCCGGTCCTCCGCACGGGCGGTGCAAAGTCCAGCACCTTTCCCCTATCCTGATACAAATCCTCCGGCAGGACGTAGATGCGCTGGCCAACCGCCATCTGCGGCCTGCGCCTGATGCGGACCACCGCGCCCCCTTCCTTCATGGCCAGGGCGTAGGACTCTTTCAACTCCAGAACGACGGCTTTATCTATCATGATTACACCTCGCTCCTCTGATCCAGCTGAGTAAACCTGGAAACTTCTTCACAAACACCAACATGGTGCCCAAAATAAACACCTTGCTGTCCTTCACAATTTTCTCCGTCACGCCGCACACCCGGGAGACTTCCCGGACGGGCAGCTTCCGTTTGCGATAGGTGTGCTCCACCACCCGCGGCTCCTCGCTGGAGCGCCGGGCCACATCCACCGCCCGGTCCCGCGTGTCCCGGTGCCTGGGCGCCTGATCCGCCAGAGTCTCCATGGTGAGGCCGAACAGGGACAGTTCCTCCTGATAGGCCGCGATCTCCTCCCGCAGGGAACTTTCGTCCGCCGGCTCCGCCGCAAACTCCCTTCCGCTTTCCTGTAGCTCCTCCAGAGACGCCTCCCCGGCGCGGCGGTTTTCCTGTTCAAGAAAGGTCCGGAGCCGGCTTTTTATCACCAGCCCCGCATACGCAAGGAAGTTTCCCCGCTGGGGATCGTATCTCCGGACCGCCTCGGCAAAGGCGATCAGCGCAATGCTGAACGAATCGTCATGCTCCACCGAGACATACCGGCCGGTGCAGCCGCTGACCGTGCGGACGATGAACGCCATATGGCGCTCAATCAGCGCGTCTATCTGTTCCATTTGGATGTTTTCCCCTGCAATCACCACGGCCACCTCCCGCCTCAGTTTCAGAGATACTATATCAGATCTCTCCCCGGCAGGCAACCGTTTTACGCGGCTCTCTCCCCGGCCAGCAGGTTGACGCTGTCGATACCCCCCACGTCGAATAGCTGGCCGATCAGCGTATCGCTGTTCGCAACATCCACCTGAACCTCATAGACCAGTTCAAAGGAATCGGAAAGTACGTTCTTGGCCTTCACCCTGTTGCGCAGGCAGCTTTGCTCCACAATGGCGCCCACCACGCCCAGGTCCGCGCTGCTGCCCCGGACCACCAGCATCATGTCGTCCGGCACCTTGTTCCTCCGGCCGGTGCAGACCAAAAAGGTCCCCAAGACCAGGCTTCCGGATAAGCCGATCAGATAGCTTCCGGTGGCGGCGGCCAGGCCGATGGCCATGCTCCAGAAGATGAACCCAATGTCCCGGGGGTCCCGGATGTTGGTACGGAACCGGACAATGGACAGCGAGCCCAACATGCCCAGGGAAAGGGCCAGATTTGACTGGATCAGGTCCATCAGGATAGTGGAAAGGAATGCCAGCGCCACCAGTGTGGCGGCGAACCGGGGCCTGTAGGCCGCGGACGGGTTGGCCAGGCGATAAGCGCCCCACAAGATGACCGAAAGAAACAGCGCGGCGCCCAGGCTGAGAAAAACGGCCTTGGTATCCGGCTTGGAGACAAGTGTGCCCAGCAGCTTGTTGACCGCATCGTTGAATTGTTCCATATCAAGTTCCTCCTTTGATGGCGGCCGTCAGGCCACCTGGGTCTGGGGTGCCAGGACGTTTACGCCATCGACGCCTTCCATGTCGTTGAACAACAGCAGCAGTTTCTCCTCTTCCTCCCGGGGAACGCTCAGGCGGTAGACCAGCTCAAAGGAGTCGGAAAACACATTTTTGGACTGAACGGTGCTGCCTGACAGCCCGCTGAACACGGCCTGCACGTCCCCGATCTTTTCCTTCCTCCCTCTTACCACCATGGTCAGCGCGGCCCTCTTCCTGTCGGCGCGCCCAAGCGTCAGCATGACCAGGCCCATGACGGCCGTTCCCGCCATCCCCACGGCGAAGGACCCCAGCGCCGCGGAAATGCCGATGGAGAGGCTCCAGAATACGAACCCCAGGTCCCGGGGGTCCCGGGTGTTGGTCCGGATGCGGCAGATGGACAGCGCTCCCAACGCGCCAAGGGAGTAGACCGGCTTACTCTGGATCAGCACCAGCAAAACCGTGGAGGACAACGTCAGCATCATCAGCGTGACGTTGAATTTCCGGCTGTAGCTCAGCGAGTCGTGACAGAGGCGGTACACCACCATCATAACGCCCGCCAAGATCAGCGCCGCCGACAGCCGGACCAGCAACCCGCCCGCTGACATGGGGGCCAACGGCGCTTCCATGCACTCAAAAAACCATTTGCTCATTGCTTCCATCCTCTCTTTCTCATCAGGAATAATACGTGTGCAGCAGCGCCCGGGAACTGCCGAATTTGCTGGGCGGCGTCCTGGTCAGATCGCACCGGGCCAGCGCCTCCTGCACCTGACGCAGCAAAAAGCGGTCGTACTTGATCTCCAGGATCGTCTCGTCCCAGGGCAGGGTGGACTTGAAATTCAAACGCTGTGCAAAGAGGTCGTGGCAGAACTCACAGCAGCGCAGGTTGTTGTCCAGCGTCACCCGGGTGTTGAAGTTAGGATGCGTATAGGCCCGGCGGTCGTACTCCACAAGGGAGACCGGGCGGTAGAGCCGGGTGGTCATCAGGTCGTAGGCGTAGCGGGCGCACCCGGCGTCATAGTGCAGCAGCACGCTGTAGTCCCGGTTGATGAGGCGCATGGCCTCCTCCCGGGTGATGACCACGCTCTCCTTCAGCTCCCGGCCGCAGCTCTTGCGCTTCATCTCAAATTTTGCCTTTTTGTCCTCCGGATGATAAATCCGGACCCGGATGCGCTTTTTTTCATCCGCGTGTTCCTTTTTATCCCGGTAGTCCTCGTTGCAGATGCTGTCAAAATACACGCTGCGGACCGTATAGCCATTGTAGCCGCCGTAGGCGTCCGGCGTCAGAAGCCGGTCCAGCGCATCCAGTAGAAAGAGGCGGTCCGGCAATGAAAGCAGGTATTTGATCTCCCGGCGGGCAACCGCCAGCACGTCTGTCTGGGCGTTCATTCTGTCATCTCCTTTTGCTATAAGATACGGTGCCGCCCTTTTGTTTCGGTACCATTTTCCCAAATCCGGAGAAATGATTTTGCCGCTTCAAAAAGGAAGGCGCCCGCACAGCTGTGCGGGCGCCTTCCTTTTGAGGTTTATCAGCTTTTCCGCTCCCGCCGGGACTGATGCCGTGCCACGGCAAAACCCAGCAGCGCCATGCCCGCCGTCCCGTAGGCCAGCCGGACGAGCAGCGCCTCAGCCGGCATGGTGAAGGCCGGATCCAGCACGCTCAGGCTCAGGGGATACTCTGTGAACAACGGCTCGGCGTACAGGCTCCATTCCACCGACCGGGGCAGGTATGCCGCCGTCAGCGCCGCGGCCATCAGCACAAACAGCAGCGCCGGATGAATGCGGCCCGCCGTCAATCCGCAGCCCAGCCAAAAGAGCGCCGGCGGCAGCAGGGCGATAAGCGATGGGAGCAGCAGTCTGGCGCAGGGCACGTCGGTGCCAAACAGCGCCCACAGGAACCCAGCCCCCAGCGCCGAGACCGCAAAGGCCAAAACCAGCCATGCTGTGAACGCCGCGCCGCACTTTACCAGAAGATACCTCCCCGGGCGGACAGGTGCGGCGTCAGATAGAACCTCCAGTCCCCGCGTCCGCTCCGCGCTCTGGTTCCACAGAAGAAACAGCAGCAGCACGCTTAAAAGCGGCAGCAGCCGCGCAAGATACGCGCCAAAGCTCCATGGGGAGAAAGGGGCCGTGTTGGCCACGCCCAATATAATGGTACCGGTCAAAAGCCGCCAGCCGTACCAGATCGTCACCACAGTGATGCCCAAAAACCCCTTGTTCCAAATGGAGCGGCGCAGCTCATACCAAAACACCTTACCCACGCTGCACATCTCCTTTCTCCAGTCCGCACTCACCTAAAAAGTCGCCTAAAGTGATATACGGCGGCATCTCTGTCCCGCCCTCCCGGTACAGCTTTGCCCAGATATCGTCCAGGGGCTCTTCACCGATCCGCTCCGCCGCCCGGTAGATCATCAGGGCATTGCCGTCATACCAGTTGGCCCCGGCCGCGCTGGCGGAGACATCGTTTTGATACCGCTCCGGAAGGCGATTGAGATAGTCCGGATGGCGCTGATAAAAGGAGGCGGAAAGCTGAGACATGGTGTTCTCCCACTTTTTCACGTAGTTCCTGTGGGCGTACTCCCTGCCCATCACCCGGCACATCAGCCGATAGGTGGTGTAGACCGTGATCCCCTCGTCGTTCCAGCAGGGGTCTTCCGGGTCCGTCAGCGTGGCGCCCAGCCCCCACCACTGATGGATGATCTCATGGGCCAGAATCTCCGCGCTGCCGGGCCCTTTGTCCGGGTCGGCCAGATTTTCATCGCTGAAATAGCTCTCGCCCATGCCGCTGACGCCGGAGACCGCAAAGCCGCCGAAGTTGAACGCCGTGGTCTGAATGATTTTGAACCCCTCCCCCCCGGAGCGGGGGCCGTATGTGGCGCTACAGTATTGAATGGCCTTCTCCATCAGGTCCAGCGCCCCGTCTTTCAGGCGCTCCTGATATTTCTTGCTGTAGCAGAAGTCCATGGACGTTCCGTCGTCCGCGTCAAGCTGCGTGGTGATGAAATCCCCCGCGTAGAGGAAGAGCCGGTCCGTGCCGGTATTCTCCACCATCCAGGAGTTGGTCCCGTCACCGCTTGTGCCAAGCAGCGTCGCCGTGCCTGTTCCCACCGGCACAAGATCGTCCTTCAAATCAATGCGCAGGGATATCTCAGCCTCCTCCGGCACCGCCACGCAGCCCGCCACCACGGGGGCAAGGGTCTTGCTGGTCATGGTCACGCTCCGGGCGCTGATGGTGTCGGCGTTCAGCTGGGACTCCATCTCGTTCCACATCTTCGGCATCCCACCGTAGTGAATCCGGAGTTCGATCTCCTCCTCCGCCGGCAGTGTGCATCGCAGCTCCCGGGAGGCAAGCATGTCGTTGCGCAGGTCCTCAAACGGAATTTCTTTCCCGTTCGCCGAAACAGAGCGCACCGCATAGCCGCTGTTCAGTTCAAAGTACAGCTCCTGGGGCCGCCCCGAGGAATTGCGGATCGTAAAGGCGGCGTCTCCGGACATGGTGCCCATGAGATAGCTCTTGATCCGGACCCGGAGCGCTGTCTTCTCCAGCGTCAGCGCCTCGTTGAACCGGTCCTCCTCCTTGTCCAGACACTCCATCCAGTTGGCCGGGCTGTGGTCCGAAAAAGGCTGCCACAGCCAGAGAAGCCCTCCGCCGCACAAAAGAACAGCCGCCAGGACTGGCAGCGCGGAGCGGCGTGCGTGCCTGAAAAAGGAACCAAGGGCGCCCCGGCCGTACTGCCGCACACACAGCAGGCTCAGCAGCCACGCGCCGCCCATCAGCCCTATCCACACCACCCTGCTGTAAAGCGCGGTGCGCCACACAATGGCGCTGCCAAAGGCGTCGGAAAGAGTGGAGACCAGCGGGACGCACCACTGCGCCAGAAAAAACTGCCGGCAATCGGTGCCCATGGAAACCGCCAGCGCCGCCAAAACAGCCAGCAGACTGACATCCAGCCGCTGGACAAGCTGCCAGAGAGCGGCGGCGGCCAGAGCGCCCATAATCGGCCCCGGGAGAAACAGCAGGCAGACGGAGAGCGTATAGTCGCTGAGCGAGAACACGATGTCCAGCTTCCAGGCGGTGTAAGGAAGATAACTCACGAAGACGGCAGCCGCCGTCAAACCGGCCACGGTCCACACCGCCATCAGACGGACCGCCGCCATGCGCATGGGGTTCACAATGGCGTCGGACAGGTCACCGATTCCGCTGCGGCGGGCCTGATCCAGGGAGAACAGCACCATCAGGGCAAAGAAAACCGCGCCCAGCGCTCCGCCGGCCAGCATGGGGTTGGCAAGGTACAGCGCCGACATGGAATCCCCAATGGTCAGAGTCAACAAGCCGTGTCCTGTCAGCGGGGCCAGCGCGGAGAGGCCCGCCAAGAGACAGGTCAGCGGATTCCGCGACAGCCGTTTGAGCTCCACGCGATAGAGAGAGAACCGTTTCATTGCGCGCCGCCCCCCTTGGTGATGAGAAAGAGATAGGCGTCCTCCAGCGTCGGCTCCACGGCCTCCGCCTGCGCCGGCAGCTCCTCCGCAACGCCGCGGCACAGCACGCCGGCGGCGGTGTTGACCCGGGAGGTGATGTGCAGGGATTCCTCCGCGTCCGGCCCCTCCAGGAACGTGCCCACATGGCCCTGGGCGGCGCGGATCAGCTCTTCCGGACGGCCCGTAAATAAAATCCGTCCCCCGTCGATGACAATGATCCGGTCGCAGACGGACTGCACATCCTCAATGATATGGGTGGAGAGGAGCACCAGCTTATCCTGGGCGGTGGAGGAAAACAGGTTGCGAAAGCGAATGCGCTCCTCCGGGTCCAGCCCCACGGTGGGCTCGTCAAAAATGAGGAATTCCGGCGCGCCAAGCAGCGCCTGGGCAATGCCCACCCTCTGGCGCTGACCGCCGGAGAGGGTCCAGATCCGGGCTTTTCGCTTCTCCTCCAGGCCCGTTGCCGCAATGGCCCGGGCAATGGCGTTTTTGCTGTCATCGATGCTTTTCAGCGCGGCCATATAGTCCAAAAACTGCCAGACGGTCAGCTCGTCGTAGAGGCCGAACCGCTGCGGCAGATACCCCAGCCTGGCTTTGAGCTGCCGCTCGCACGCTGTAAGGGACGTGCCGTCCACGCGGATGCTTCCCTGACTGGGCAGCAATCCCGCCACAAGCAGCTTCATCAGCGTGGATTTTCCCGCCCCGTTTGGCCCGATCAGCCCGATGAGGCTGGGGTTTTTCAGGGAAAGGCTGATGTCCCGCAGCGCCTGCTTCCCGTTGGGATAGGTCATGCTGAGATGGTCGATTTCGATTTGCATTGCTTACTCCTCCGTTGTCTGATGGTTTGTGCCGGGTGCGGCGCTGTAATAGCGGATGTATCCGCCTTGCGCGTCGGCGGCGGTGCGGGCGTCAAATTCCGCCTTGGTGCAGGCTTTCAGCCCGGTCAGGGTCCCGTTTCCATCGCCGTCGGGCCGCCCATAGTCCCGCAGCGTCACAACGTCCACCGTGCCGCCGTCCGTCCAGTGATTGGTGATGGTGCCCCGGAACCTTCCGCTCTCCGGCGTCTTGCCGTTGGAAGAGCGCACGTCGCAGAAATACCGGACCGTCTCTCCGTCCCACAGCAGCGCGTCCCGGCTGACGTCATAGGACAGGCCAAGGGGCTGATATTCCGCATACAGCGCGGCCAGTTCCTCCGCGCTCATCGGTTCGCCCGCCTGGGCGGTGCCAGGGTCCGGATGCAGCAGCGGCTCCAAATCCCGGCTTTGAAACTCCGATTCAGAGCAGACGCGCAGTCCCGTCAGAACGCCGCCCGGATCAAAGCTTCCGTCCGCATTGCGGGTCAGCCCGGAAAAGTCCCGCTCCGCCCGCACGTCGACGACGCCCTCCCGGTCGAAAAAGGTCATGCCCGCCGCATTCTCATCCACCGGGTACAGGTCTTCGAAATATCGCACCCGGTCTCCGCCAAAGAGGAGCTGGCCGCTGCGCTCCTCATACGTCAGTCCAAACGCGCTATAAGCGGCAAAGGCCCCGGCGCTGTCGGCCTCCCCGCCGCAGGACGTTCCGTCGGCTTGGCTTATGCGTGTGCAGGCGGAGAGTATGGCGGCGAAAGCGGCAAGGCATGGTATGATCCGTACTTTTTTCATAGACGATCTCCTCCATAATTTGAAGCTATGGACAGGATACCGCCCTTATTTGGAGTGGAGTTGAATTTTTCATGGAGATTGTGTGGAGTTTGCCTGGCGGCGGGATATAAAAGCGCGGCAGACCGGTATCCGGCCTGCCGCAAAACGCTATTGGGGAAAAACGATATCCGCTTTGACGCCGCTTTCGGTATTGCAGATGGCAAAGGAGGCGTGATGCCGCTCCGCAATCATTTTCACAAGATATAGCCCCAGTCCGCTGCCCCCGGTTTCCCGGTTCCGGGACTCCTCCACCCGGTAAAACGCCTCGCACAGGTGGGGAAGCGCATGCTCCGGAATCTGGACGCCGCTGTTTTCCATGGACAGATGCACCCCGCGCTCCTCCGCCTGAAGCCGCACCCTGGTGGAGGCACCGGGTGGAGAATAGGTCAGGGCATTGGTCAGCAGATTGGAGACGGCAAGGCGGAGGAGCGTCCCGTCCCCCTCCACCGTGAGTCCCGGCGCAAGGTCCATTGAGAGAGTCTGTTCCCGCTGTACGGCCAGGTCCTCCGCCTGCTCAGTCTGCTGGCGCACAAGATCGGAGAGGTCAACCGCTTCCCGCCTGACGAGGCCGTCGGCTTTTTCCATGCGGGAGACTGTCAGCATCTCCTGAATCAACGCTTCCATGCGCCCGGTCACCGTCAGGGCGCGGGCCAGATACTTATCTCTGTCCTGGTATACGTCCACTTTGCCCAGCATGCCGGAGATCTGACCTTTCAAAATCGTGATGGGGGTCTTCAGCTCATGGGACGCCGCAGCGAAAAAGGCGGTGCGCTGGCGTTCCGTCTCCCGCTGGCGGTCGATGTCCTCCTGCAAGGATGCGTTGGCCTCCTTCAGCTCGCTGAGCGCGCCGGAAAGCCGCTCTGAGAGTTCATCCAAATTTCTGCCAAGAATTCCGATCTCATCTCCCCGCTTTTCTCCGCATTTCCACGAGAAGTCCAGCCCGGCCATCCTTTGGGATATCCCGCTCAGCCGGACGATGGGACGGGTGATATAGCGGGAGTAAAACAGCGCTCCCAAAAGGGAGATGGTCAAAACCAGCACCATGAGATACGGCATCACCCGGCCAATGGCCTCCAGCGTCTGGTTGACGCCCACCAGACTGGCTACGACGGTCAGCTCGTAGGGCGTATCGTCGCCCGCGAAATAAAACGGCATATTCCAGTCCGAGCTGGTGACGGCAACCGCGCCCATCCCGAAAAATCCATCTTCAAAAAGGCCTGTCGTTTCAGATTCCCCGCTTGTGACCACCACGTCCGACTCGCCGGCCTCCTCCGTTCCTCCGGGGCCCTCAGCGGTGATCGTCACGCTCAAATTGGCGGACCCGGTTCCGGCGGCGGCAGCGGCGCTCCGCGCAACAGAGATCGGCAGGTCCACCAAATTGCCCTCCGTGTCTGTCACCACCACCTCCGCGCCGGTGTCCAGAAGGAAGGCGTCAAGCAGCGGCCCGCTGTCCTCCAGCGCCACATTCTGAAGCTCGTTGACCAGCTCATCCGTCTTTTCCTTCAGGTCGTCCCAGGCGATGGTCTGATAGGTGATGGGCGTGGCCCACGCAAGGAACACATAGGTGGCGGCACAGGCCCCCATCAGAATCAGCGCGGTGAGCAGGAAGATTCGGGCCGTCAGACTCTTGCGGATTTTTTCAATGAAGCTTTTCAATCCGATACCCCACCCCTCGCACAGTTTCTATGTAGTCCCGTCCCAATTTCCTGCGCAGATTTTTGATATGGCTGTCCACAATCCGCTCATCTCCCAGAAAATCGTAGTTCCAAAGCCGGCCTAACAGGACGGAGCGGGTCAGCACCCGCCCCTGATTCCGCACCAGTTCCCGCAGCAGCTCAAACTCCCGGTTCGTCAGTTCAACAGGCGTTCCATCCACGCTGGCCCGGTAATCGTCCAAATCCAGCAGCAATTCCGCGTAGGAAAGCGTGTGCCGCTCCTCCCCGCCGCTCCGGCGCAGGATTGCCCCGATTTTCCGCAGCAGCACAGGCATGGAAAACGGCTTGGTCACATAATCGTCCGCCTGCAAATCGAAGCCTTTGATTTGGTTTTCCTCGGCATCCAGAGCCGTCAGCATGATGATGGGAACATCAGACTCCCTGCGGACCAGTTCGCAGACCCCATAGCCGTCGATTTTCGGCAGCATCAAATCCAGCAGCAGAAGGTCCCAGCTCCCTTTATGAAACAATTCCAGCGCCGTGACCCCGTCCCCCGCGGCGGCGGCTTCATAACCGGCGTCGCGCAGGTACGCGCACAGCAGCTCCTGAATATCCGGTTCATCTTCAATGACTAAAATACGTCTCATGGTATCACTCCCATTGAAAAGTATACCACGCCTTTTTGAATTTCGTATGGATTTTTGCACTTTATTGAAAAGCGCCTGCGCGGCATATCCGCCTTCATCAAGGGCTTTCCGGGATTCCGCCTCAGGCCTCATTTTTAGGCTTATGCAAATCACATGCCGCGCAGAGGACGGACCCACAGGGATGCGCCATGGCGCGGGTAAGATAAAAAGCCAGTCCAAAGACCGGCTTTTTATCGCGGCTGCGGCGCGGAGGCGGATTCGGGATTCGAACGCACAACCTCATATTATACCCACCAGCGACAATACTATGCAGATGAGAATGGTGCAGAGCATCATCGGCAGGAACTTCCCGCCCTTACGCATATAGCAGTACACCCCACACACCGTCAAAAATGGGAACAGCTGCGGGATCACGGCGGATATGCTTTTTTCCACACCCGGAATCGCAATAGGCAGGTGCACATTGAAAAAGCAGATCGCGCCAAGCAGAAAATATCCGAAAATGCTTGCCCCGATCATGAGGCGGTCCTTCAGTCCGCTTTTTAAAAAGGTGACGATCGCCTGTGTGCCGCCCCGGTAGCCCGCCTTATAGGCCTTCCAGCCGATCACTTCCAGCGTCGGATGCAGAATGACCGGCGTGAGCATGCCAAGAAAGCTGCCCGCCGCCGCCAGCGGATAGAACGTCATCTTCAGCATATTCCAAAAAACCATGTAGTTGATCGAGTCGCCAAAGCCCGCGACAGGCCCCATGAGGCTCGTCTTCAGCGTGGAGATCGACGCGCCAAGCTCCTCCTCCGCGTTCGCGGCATTCTTCTCCTCTTCACGCACAACAATTCCAAGGATTGAAGAGCCCCAAATGACCTCCGGGATAAACGGCTCCAGATGCCGCTCCATCGCAGCCTGGTAGGCATCGTCGTCCCGGTAGATTTTTCGCAGTACATTTTTAAAGCTGTACGCCATACCGGTGCCATAGAAGGTATCCATGGCCTGTGAACAGCGGTGCACAAAGGCAAAGCGCGCATAGCCCATGAAGTGCTCATGATCGGTAAGCACAGAGTCCTCAAGTTTGCCGGCGACCAGCGCGCGGTCGATGGGTTTGATCTGCGTATTCTGCGTCATCTTGCAGTAGATGAGCGCAATGCATCCGGCAAGCCCCACATAGGGCAGAATGCTGCCCTGCATAAGGCAGGCGGCAAAAAAGCCCAGTGCAAAGAAGGGAAACACGCTGCTTCTGCCGATGGTATTCAGGCACAGCGCTATGCCCAGGCCGGGCAGGATGCCGCCCGCCGCCTCAAGCGCGTGCAGCACCTGCTGCGGCAGGCGGGGTACGAGCCACTGCAGGCCCGCTCCGCCGAAGTAGACGGCGATAAACATCGGGATGGCGCGAATAAAGAATTGCAAAACAACAGGCGAAATCACCGCGTCAAAGACCAGGAGATTGTACTTTCTCTCCCGGATGTGCCTGCGGGCGCTGTTATTAAAGCGTGTGGCCAGCGTGCGGCGCAGCCCGTCAAGCTTTGCGCCGCCGATACCGAAAAATACGGATACGCAAATCGCCAGTCCCGCGCTCCAATGAAAGCGGATCGCCATCGGCACCGCCGCCAGCGCCGCGGCCGCATAGTCAACCGGCAGATTGGCGCCCACGGGCAGGGCGCAGATAAAGGTGAGCGCCAGCGTGCCGCCGATCACCAGGCCAAGCTGCACGTCTCCGAAAAGCAGGCCCATGATAACGCCGATCCAAACACAGTCCTGGGCCCATGCAACGCCGGAGACCGGATGGGAAAAATCCCACCAGCAAAACCAGTAGTACAGTGCGATCAAGACCGCCTGTGTGATCGAAAAACCGGATGCAAACATAGTGAATTCCCCACTTCCTGTCGGTTCTCAATTTACAGCGGCTTACAGCGTCCGGGAAAGCGCCTCGATGGCGTCCTCCTCCTGGGCCCCGTCGCACACAAGCTCCACCTCCTCGCCGCAGGAGATACCCGCGGACATGATGGCGACCATTGATTTCGCGCTGATCGTTTTGCCCTTGTAATTGATATAGACGGAGCACGGAAACCTTTTTGCCGTTTTCAGAAAAGCCGCGGCCGGACGGGCATGGAGCCCCTCCGGGCAAGTGACAACCGTTTTTTTTGTGATCATATGATGGCCCTTCTCCTCTCAATCTTCGCCTGTTCCTGTCAAAACTGAAGCTACTTCCTCCCGCGTGGCAAGGCGCAGCACCCTTGCGGCAAGCTCCCTGCAGGTTTCCTCGCGCAGCCGTGCCATCGCCGCGCGCAGCGCGGGGATGGCTCTGGATGTGACGGAAAACTCGTCCAGCCCCAGCCCAAGCAGCAAAGGCACATAGGACGCGTCACCGGCGGCCTCGCCGCACATGCCGCAGGGGATGCCGGCCTTGTGGGCGCTTTCGATGGTGTGCGCGATCATACGGATCACAGCCGGATCATAATGGCTGTAAAGATTCGCAACCCGCTTGTTTCCACGGTCCGCGGCCAGCGTGTACTGCGTAAGGTCATTTGTCCCGATCGAGAAGAAGTCCACCTCCCGCGCAAGCAGATCCGACATCATCACCGCGGACGGCACCTCGATCATGATGCCCAGTTCCACATGTTCGGCAATGGGTATATTTTCCCGCAGCAGCTCCCCGCGCGCCTCGTGGAAAACCTCCTTTGCCTCGCGCAGCTCCGCCGCGGTTGCGATCATGGGGAACATAATGCGCAGCGTGCCCTCCCGTCCGGCGCGCAGCAGCGCGCGCAGCTGGGTTTTGAAAAGCGTACGCTCACGCAGGCAGATGCGGATCGCGCGGTAGCCCAAGAACGGATTTTCGTCTGCCTCCAGCTTCAGCGCCGGAATTTTTTTGTCGCCGCCGGCGTCAAAGGTGCGGATGATGATCGGCCGCCCCTGCATATTGCGCACCGCCTCGGCATAGACCCGGTACTGCGCTTCCTCCGTGGGAAGCTGCTCCCCGCTTTGATAAAAGAGGAACTCACTGCGGAAAAGGCCGACACCCTCGCAGCCGTTCTGACAGGCGCTCCTGCACTCCTCCGCCGAGGCAACATTGGCATAGAGCAGCTTTTCCCTGCCGTCCGCCGTGCGCGTGCGGGCATGGCGATAGGCCTCGCAGTCATCCCGCGCGCTTCTGGCCGCCTTTTGCGCAAACGCGGCGATGCTTGCCTCATCCGGGTCAAAACAGGCATATCCGCTGCTGCCGTCAAGCTGCACAAAGCGCGCGCTGGCCGCCGCCTGCAAGGCGCCCTTGCAGCCCATCACGGCCGGAATACCCATCTCATTGGCCAGCACAGCGGTATGGGAGGTGCGGCCTCCGTCCTCACAGAGGATGCCCAGGACACAATTGCTATCCAATCCGGCCGTCTCCGAGGGCGTAAGGTCCCTGGCCACAAGCACCGCAGGGGTGTCCATCCGCACCGGAGCGGCATCCTGCACCCCCATCACTTCACGCAGAAGCTGTATCTTCAAATCCCGCATGTCCGCGCCCCGTTCGCGCAGATACGCATCGTCAAGCGCTTCAAAGGCGGCGGCAATCCCGTCAAATACCTCCTGCACCGCCAGGGCAGCGTTTTTCTTTTCGCTCTCAATGGCCGCAAGGATTGGGTCAATAACGGAGTCTGTGTCCTCAAGGATCTCAAGATGTGCGTCAAGGATTTCCGCCTGCAGCGTCTCGCCGGCTGCCCGGGCCGCTTCGCCGCGGGCCGATACCTTTTTGTGCAGCGCGTCAACACACGCTAAGAAGTTCAGTTTTTCCGCGGCGCTGTCTTCAACCGTGCCGTCCGGAACGACAAGCTTACCGGGGCAGTAAAGCAGCGCCTCCCCCTGCGCAAGTCCCCCTGACACACCAATTCCTTTTAACCATGCATTTCGCCGCATCGTCACACTCCTTTATGATATGTTCCTCTTTGGCTGAAAGAGGCAGATGAAGAGCACGGAGAGCACGCATGCCGCAGAAAAAATCCACCACATGCAATGGTAGCCGCCCTGACTGTCTGCCGCTGTGCCGATGATGTAGGACTGAAGCATCGCGCCGGACTGGAAAATCAGATTTTCCAGCGCGCACATGCTGCCGATGTGCTTTTCCGGCGCGCGCTGAATACAGAGATTCGCCAGATGTGCGGAGGGCAGATTTACCACGATCCCGTACACCACGCCGACGGCCATCAGCGCGGGGTAGCCCTTGAGCATGCCGAACAGAATTGTGCAGAGCGCCCCGCAGGCGAAAAGAACGATAATGAACCTTCTTGGGTCCCAGCCGAACTTTTTCACCAGCGCGCCGGAGCAGCAGGTCGCGGCAATGCCCACCACACTGTACACCGTCAGCAGCGCCCCGCCAAGAATGCCGCTGTATCCCAGCTCCACCTTCATATAGGTGTTCATCCATGTGGCAAAGCCAACGGACGCGAACATGGAAAGCATGCCACCGACGCCAAGGAGGAGCTGCTGGGAGTCGCGGAAATAAAGCACGGCCCCTTCAAGAAGGCCTCTCCCGCTCACGCCGCCGCCAAGCTTGTCCTGCGTCCGTACGCTCAGTGCCAGCAGCGCTGTCACCGCAATGCCGATATAGGCGATGATGCGGATCGTCGCCCGCCAGCCAAGGGCCTCGTTGAGCGGTTCACCAAGCGAATTGGCCAGCAGAATCCCCAACGGCGGCGAGGCCAGCAGAATTCCCATTGCCACCGCACGGTCCTTCTGCTGAAAATAACCGCTGACGATTTTCGAGCAGGAGGAATAGATGCCTCCGCAGCTGACGCCCTCGACTGCCCGGATGATCAAGCCCGCGGGATAGGAGGAGGTGGAAGCGAAAACAGCCGAACAGACCGTCGCCACGCAGACCATACCCATCAGAAGGTACTTTGGCTGCAGGCGATCCGCCAGAATGCCCCCGGGAAGCTGCATAAAAAGATAGCCGATCATAAACGCCGTCATGTAAAGTCCCATCTGCACGCTGTCCAGCTGAAATTCCGCACCGGCATCCGCCATCACCGGACTCCAGATATATCGCGTGAGAAATGCAAAGGAATAGGCGAGTGTGACTGCGACCAGGGCAAGCCATCTGTTTTGTCCGATTTTAAGCTTCATTTTTCTCTCCTTATGTCTCGGGGCAGATCGCGTCCGGCCCATGGCCGTTCATTGTACCGCCGGAGCAGTCAAGCACCGCGCCGTTGATCTGGGACGCGCGTTCGGAGCACAAAAAAGCACAGGCCCAACCCATCTCCCGCGGCGTGGCCATCGTCCGGTTCGGAATGTAGGAAAGCGTCCGCTTGTAACGCTCCGAGTCAGGATCCATCGTACTGTTCCAGACATAGCCGGGAACGATGGCATTTACAAAAATGCCGTCCTTTCCCACCTCGTGCGCCAGGTTTCTTGTCAGCGCCGTGACGGCTCCCTTTGTCGCAACATAGGTCGAATTGTTGATGCTGCTGGACCAGAAAACGGACTTGGTCAGCACATTGAGGATGTGGGCTTTTTTGCCCGTGCTCTTTGCAAGCCTGACAAGCTCACGGCTTGTGAGCATCACGGACTCAACATTGGCAGCGGATGCGCGCTGATAGTCCAGCGGGGAATAGTCCTCGATGGGCAGGTGCCGCGTCCATGTCGCCGCATTGTTGATGACGATATCCACCGTCCCGAACGCCTCGACGGCCTTGCTGAAAAGGGCGACAACATCGGCCTCCTTGCTCACATCGGCCTGCACCGCCACAGCCTCGACCTGATAAAAGCTTCGAAGGCTCCGGGCAAAGGCCTCTCCCTGCGCCGCATCGGACCTGAAATCCACCACGATTTTTGCTTTCTCCTCGGCAAAAGCCTCGCAGATGCCGGCCCCTACGCCCTTTGCACCGCCGGTGACGATCACGACCTTATCTTTTAACCCTAAATCCATAGTATTTTGTCACTCTTTTACTCAAATTTTTTCGCGACCTCGGCGACCGTTGCCATGCTGTCATCGGGCAGCGGCTGGAAATAGACCTTTACACCCGCCTTCTCCAGTTCCTCAAGCATTTCCAGTTCCCCGCGGCTGATGCTGATGGATTTGTGAACGCGGATCCGCTCACTTGTCAGCTGACTCTGGCCGATGTTCAGGCTTTGAAAGCGGTAGCCTTTTTGATAGGCGCGGCTTGCGCTCTCGATCTCCCGGAAGATAATCAGGTGCTTTCCCTTGCCAAATCCGTTTTCCTGATATGCCTTTACGCATTCCTCCACCGTGCATACGCGAAGACTCACACCCGGCTGCATACCGAACGTCATGATGTCGATCAAGGTCTCATCTTTGACCACTTCATCGTCCACAACGTAGACGGAGGTGATGCCAAAGCGCTTGATGATGCCCACGGCGACCTGGCCGTGTACCATGCGGTAATCGATGCGGTTGATCGCAATCTCTCCCATGGCTCTTCCCTGCCTTTCACATGTTCAAATGCCCATATTCTTCCTTGCGTCTTCGATCCACCGCTTGAACTCCTCCGTTTCAAGGACCTGCGGATTGAGCACCCTGGAGTAATCGCTGTTGGCAATCATATTGTAAATGCCGTCAATGACCAGGCGGATGGTATTCGCGCTGGAGTCCCTGGTCGCCCCGGCCAGGTGCGCGGTAAGCGTAACGTTGTCAAGCCTGAGGAATGGGCTGTCCGGGCCGACAGGCTCCTCGTCAAACACATCGATCGCAGCGCCGGCGATTTTCTTTTCCGCCAATGCGCGGCAGAGCGCGTCATAGTCCACCAGACCGGAGCGCGCGGTGTTGATGAAATAAGCCGTCGGCTTCATTCTGCCAAACTCCTCCTCCCCGATGACGTGGAAGGTGTCGGCCGTCAGCCTTGCGTGAACGCTGACAAAATCGGATTTGCGAAAGAGCGTGTCCTTATCCACCACCCGACATCCGAATCCCTCGGCAAATCCGGGCTTGATATAGGGGTCGCAGACAAGCACGCTGACGTCAAAGCCGCTGAGCTTCCTTGCAACGCGGCTGCCGACCTGGCCGAATCCAAAAAGGCCGATCACCTTACCGCGCATGTCGGGAATGCAGGAGCTGTTGGGAAAATTCTTGCTCCACTCCCCGCTTCGTATCTGGTGATTGGACCTTGCAATATTGCGGGCTTCGGAGAGCATCATGCCGATGGCATAATCGGATACGGCATCGGCATTGCGGCCAATGGCATTGATGACCGCGATGCCGCGCTTGGTGGCGTCCTCAATGTGAATGTTTTCAAGTCCGGCGCGCATAACGCCAAGAATGTGGGCATTTTTAAGCTCCGACATGTTTTCGCCGGTGAATGGGGTGAAGCTTCCGATCACAATGCCCGCATCCGCATGCCGCGCGAAAAAGGACGCCGGGATCTCCACGGCTTCGGGTCCCTTGTGCTCGATGTCGGCAAGTATCCTGGAGAAGGCATCATAGCTCATTGCCTCGCCCCACTCGTCGTAGACAAGCTCATAGCTGCCAAGCTTATCTATGTATCTGCTGATCCCGGCCTTGATTTGGTTATGGTATTTCTCTCCCTCGCCCCTGGAGAGCAGGCAGGCAATTTTCATCATGAATGATCGTCATTCCTTTCATTTTCTCAAATAAGCGGACAGATCCACAACGCCCGTCTGCGCCGCCTCAACAGCGGCCCGGCACAGCTCCTCCGGGTCCGCATCATCTCTCATGCCCAGAATTTCAAGCAGCATGGAAAGGTTCGCGCCCGTTACGGCATTGAGTTTCAGGTGGTTTTCCCGTGCATGGCGCAGAAGGAGGTTGCACGGCGTGCCGCCCTTCATGTCGACAAGCACGACGCAGGTCGCAAACGCCCCGACAGCCCTTGCAAACGCATCGCGAAACGCGTCAAGGTCGTCGCCCGGCTCAAGACAAAAGGCCGCCATATTCTCAATGTCGCCGAACACAATCGACGCAGCACTCATCAGGCCTTCGGCCAGAGTGCCGTGGCTGAGCAGCACAACGCCCAAAAGCCCCGGGCGAATATTGTTTTCATCAAATACAATTCGCATAAAACTTCTTTCCGTTCGGTTCAGAGGATTGCCCTGAGCAGCGCCTCCACATCCGCCTTCGCGGCGCGCCGGCAATTCGACAGCGCCTGCGGATAGTTCCAGGCGGCCCCGGCGATCTGGTCAAGCTGCTCTTCCTTTACGCCGATCTGACCCAGGCGCCGCGGGATGCCGATCTCCTCCGACAGCCTGCGCACGGCGCCAATGGCCTTCTCCGCCTGATCGCGTTCGCTCTCACTCCGGTCGGCGGCGCCGATGGCCAGGGCGATCTTCGCGTACTTCTTCTGCGCGACGGGCAGGTTATAGTCCATGACGGCCGGTAGCAGGACCGCGCAGGCCATGCCGTGCGCGGCGCCGCACACCGCGCACACGGGTGATGCGATCGCATGGACAAGGCCCAGGAAGGTGGAGTTGCAGGTCATGCTGGCCATACAGGAGGAATAGAGCATGGCCTCCCTTGCCTGCTTGTTGTCCCCGCGCAAGGCGGCGGTGGGAAGATGCTCAAAGATACTTGTGATTGTGCTCAGATTCACCGCGTCGGTCAGCGGCTGCGTCGTGATTGAAGTGTAGGACTCAATCGCGTGTGTCAGCGCGTCCATCCCGGTGTAGGCCGTAACCATAGCGGGAAGCCCCATTGTCAATTCCGCATCAAGAAGCGCGACTTTGGGCATCATCCTTGTGGAGCCAACTGTAAACTTGCGGTGGCTCGCCGGGTCCGCCATCACGGCGACGAGTGTCACCTCGCTGCCGGTTCCCGCCGTGGTCGGGATGGCAATCACCGGCGCCGGCTGATTGGCAAAGCGGTCAAAGCCCACATAGTCGGCAAGGGAGCCGCCGTTATTGAGCAGGACAGCGGCGGATTTGGCCGTGTCGATGGAGCTTCCTCCGCCGACCGCGATGAGCAGCTGTGCGCCGCTCTCTCTGGCAAGCTTCGCGGCATCCTCGGCGTTCTGAATGGTTGGGTTTGCCTGCACGTCGGCGTAGACGGTGCATGCTACGCCGCCGGCTGCAAGCACAGCCTCCACCTTCTCCAGAAGCCCCGCGCTCCTGATTCCGGGGTCTGTCACCACAAGCGCCCTGCCGCCCCACTTAAGCGCCTCTCCGGGAAGCTCCTGCAAACTGCCCCAGCCGGAGATGATCTTGGTTGGGAGATAGAAAGACTGATACATATTTAACCTCCAGCTTAACCCAGCTCGCGCAGCGCCTCGTCAACAGTTGCGTTTTCATGGACGATCCTGCGCAGCGCAGCTGCCATACCGGCAATATTTTTATGGCCCCAGAGGTTGCGGCCGATGGCAATGCCCTTTGCGCCGCAATCAAGGGCCGCCGCGGCCTGCTCAAGCACCTGACGGTCATTATCGACTTTGCTGCCGCCCAGCACAACCATGGGAACATAGCAGTTGCTGACAACCTTCCTGAAGCCGTCGGGGTCGATAAAGGTGCCCTTGACAAAGTCGGCGCCAATCTCGGCCGCTGCGCGGCAGATTGTGTTGAGCGTCTCCGCATCGTACTCGGAAGCGGATTTTGCGGTCTTATAGAGCATCTCGGCGCCGCAAAGCAGGCCGTAGCGGTCGCACTGGGCGGAAACGCGGGCGATATTCTGCATATTGTGCGCATCAAACCGGGTGCCGGTAAGCCCCATGGTCATCACGGCGTCGGCGCCCACGCGGACCGCATCTTCAACCGTGTAGGGAATCTCACAGCCGTAATCAAGGAACAGATTCCCCTCGCTTTTGGCGGTGCCGAACACCTCGCCGCGCAGAATCGTGCCGGCGCGACCGATCTCCCTGCGGAATTTTTTGATCACGCCGTAGTTTGTCAATACCGCATCCACGCCGCCCTCAACAGAGGCCGCGATGGCATAGCCTGGGTCAAGCCAGATCTTTCCCGCGCCGCCGTGATCAAGCGCAAGGATCAGCGTTCTGTCGTCTGAGCCAAACACCTTGTAATATCTGCTTTTCATGGTTTGTTATCTCCTTTTCTTATCCTGAGTTTGACGTTCTTTTTTTACTTCATGCCAAGCGGAGAAACCCGCTTGGCATGAAGTAAGAACATGTTTACTTCTGCGTGTCGTCGCCCGCGGCGGCCTTTTTCTTTTTTTCGCTGGCCATGGCAAAGAAAACGTTGATCACAATCGTCGCAACAACGGCGATAAACGCCTGATAGTTGCCGCTGATGATATTGGAGAAAACCGTCAGGATCAGCACACTGACGGCCAGCGCGGTGACCGCACACTTCCAATTCATAAGCGCGAACTGGACAAAGATGGCGCCGAACAGGGCCGGAAGAATATAGGTGAGAATCTCCTGGAAGGACTCCGGAAGAATTCTGATGAGCACCGTGCCGACGATGACCATGATCACCAGAAAGACCGTGTTCACGATTGTGGAAGCGATGACGCCAATGGAGGCGATGACGTGCTCCTTGGGGCCGCCGGCAAGGCCGCAGTCCACGGCGGCCTTGGCTCCAAGCGCGCTCGGCAGGCGCATATTCTGCACGTTGCCGGTCAAAGACGCCATGTATTTCGCGGCGGGACCCATCAGCAGTACGTCCGTGATGAGGCTCGGCAGGTCCAAAAAGACGTGTCCCATGACGCCGAAGATCGCCATAAACGCGGTGATAATAGGCGTCCAGCCCGGGAAGTAGCCTTTGATAAAGCCGAAGTAAATCGCTCCGAATGTACTGAAGACCATGCCAAGGATCAGTGTGAGCTGCCCCCAGAAATGGACGGATTTGTAATACGCCTTGGAGGCGGTCTCAAAGGTTTCCTGCGTCACATCGGTTTTTTCAATATTGTTCTCCATGATTCGCTCCTCCTTAACCTACGAAAACTGTTGCGACGGCGCCCACAATGAGAGAGAACGCCAGCGACCACTCTCTGAGCCACTTGATGTTCTTCTTTTTTGCAAGGATGGAAAACGCCGCCATAGATGCCGCGCCCAGCATAACAGAGACGACATACTTGGGCTGAAGCTCAGTGAGCAGGGTCTTCTGGGAGCCGCCGAAATAGTTCAAAGAGGTATATCCAAAGGAACCAAGGGCGGCGCTGATGCCAAGCACGCGCATAACCAGGCTGTTTCCGCTCTTGGCCGCCTTGGTTGTCGCCATGGAGACGGGGCGGACAAAGATCGTCGGGAGCACCAGCATTGCGATGCCGCCAAGGTTCATCACGAAGATACAGGCCGTGAACGCCTGCGGGGAGAAGTCGGCGGCGCCAAGTGTCGTACCCACGGCCTGCGCCGCAAACTGAGCGGCAAAGCTCTCATACATGGAGTTTCCGATAACACTCAGACGGGAGAGCGTAAGCGGGCCGCCGATACCGGTGATGAGGCCGAGTCCGGCAATGAACACGGAAAGAGCCGGGCCGATCGTGCAGATCAGGCCGGAGCGCATGGAACGGCTGACATCCTGGGGAGAAATGCTGAATTCCCTCTTGTACTTCATACCCAGACGCCAGAAAATATACGCCTGTACGAAAATCAGCAGAATGAGCGGTGCGCAGCACAGCCACATTTCAAGGCTGTTTGCAATTTTCATGGTTTGCTCAAGCATCTTTTTTCCTCCTATACACTATCGGATGAGTTATTTCCCACAGAAATTATTTGCACATGTCGGTTGCCTTTGCATCAGCAGGGATCGGAGAGGTGTAGGGATACGCTTCTGTCTTCTTTGCGTGCTCCGCCTTTGCCGCCGCGATCAGCCCGGGACGGCCCATGAACTCCGCCGCGGAGCAGGCCAGCGCCTTTGCCGCGCAGAGCATGCCGGCCTGTCCGATGTGGCTGCCCGCGCACACCGTCTGCTGCCAGCTGTGGTTGCCCGTCCCCACCGTCTGGCAGGCGATGCTGTACTGGCAATACGGCATCTGCCAACTCACGTCGCCGGAATCGCCGGAATAAGGGGCCGTCTGGCCCTTGAGCATATCGTCGCCGACTCCCTCATAGAGGTCATCCGCCGCATGCTCGTCCGTAATGTTGTACATCATACGCATATTCTCAAGCTTTTCCTGCCTGGTCACACCGGCATTAAGCTCCTTGGCGAATTCCCAGTCCTCCTTGGTGAACTTTGGGCCTCCGACGCGCTTCAGATTGGCCAGCGCCACCTCGGAGAGAACGGCGTTTGCGATGTTGTTTGACGAGCATCCCCTGCTCTGCTTGCAGACCTCCACCGTCGTATCGGTGGCCAGGGCCATGCCCCTGGCGATATTCGTCACGCGCTCAAGCAGCACGTCAACGTCCGCTCTCGTCGGAGCGCGGAGGTTATACCATATCTCCGAAAAATCCGGGACAACATTGGGTACAACGCCGCCGTTGGTGATCACGCTGTGGATCCGGTTGCTCACCGGCATATGCTCACGCAGGAACTGCACGCCGACATCCATCAGAATCGCAGCATCCAGCGCGCTTCTTCCCAGATGGGGCGTCACACCGGCGTGAGCCGCCCTGCCGTGAAAACGAAACCTAACGGAGTAAATCGCCAGAGATGAGGCCTGCGTGCAGATGCTGGCATTCGCGGGGTGCCACGTGATCACAGCGTCGAGTCCGTCAAACACTCCGTCGCGCGTCATAAAGACCTTTGCGCCGCCGCCTTCCTCCGCCGGACAGCCGAACATCTTGACCGTACCCCTGATCCCGTTTGCGTCCATGGCCTGCTTCAGCGCAATGGCGGCGGCGCTGCTGCCGGCGCCGTACAGGTTGTGTCCGCAGGCGTGTCCATTTTTTCCGGTGGGCTTATGTACGGGCGCGATCTCAACGCCGACGCCGGGCAGCGCGTCATATTCGCCCAAGATGCCGATCACCGGGCCCTCGCCCGTGGTATAGGTCGCAACAAACGCCGTCGGGATATCGGCAACCCCGCGTTCCAGCGTGAACCCGTTTTCCTCCAGCCAGCCGCTGAGCAGCCTCGCAGATTCCACCTCTTCATACTGCAGCTCAGGATTTTCCCAGAGCTGCCTGCTGACAGCGATAATTTTCTGCTCGTTCTGCTCGACCCAATCTATGACTGTACTTTGTACGTCGGACTGAATCGCAGAATAATCCATAACCGCATTCTCTCCTTTCAATTTGCGCCGCATTGCAGCGCACTCAGAAATCAAGCGCCCCGTCTTAACTGCAGATTAAGCACCAAGGCTTTGATTTTACCGGATTGATCTTCTCCTCTTGCGCAAGAAAAAATCGTGATAATGTGCAGATACATCCTCTGCAAAGCAAATATTGTGTTGAAACTGCCAAAATATTTGCTATAATTTTATTATAAAAGTAAAAATATCGAGTGCAACTGTTTTCTTTTCCCCCTGTTTTCAACATAGTGGCAACCATTTTGACAACCATTTTCTCTTCCTCTGAAACACCTAAAACCGTCATATTTTTGCGGCGAATCATCGCTGCGCCAACATAGTGGCAACTTTTGATGCGCACCGGCTCTGAACATGGAGAAAGGCAGGCATCCTATGTGGATCAAGCAGACATCGGTACAGAAAAAAGGCGCGAAACGGGTCTATTATCAGCTGATGAAAACGGTCTATACGCCGCACGGCTCACGTCAGATTGTGGTTGCGAACCTTGGGCGCGCGGAAAATGTGGAGCTTGCTCTTGCCAAGCGCCTTGCCGCCTCGATCACCGATGAATCCTATCTGTTTCTGCCGGAGGAGACGCTTTCACTGCTTGACGCCAAACTTTACGGAGAGATATACCTGCTCAACAAGGCCTTCGAAATCACAAGCCTGCGCCGCTTTCTGGAGGATCATGCAAAATATAAAGGACTTTCCGCCGCCTCCGTCGACGCTCTTTTCTACCTTCTCTCCTACTACTCCTTCCAGTTCGGGGAAATGAGCAGCGCGCAGTTTTCAAAGCGCTATTTTATCCGCAACAGTGAAAACGTTACGCCAGATTCGATACGCGAGGCCTTTCTCTTGCTTCCGGATGCAAGCCATATCCACCCCGGAATCCTGACAAATTACAACTGTCTGAAAAACTCAGACGAACGCAAGTGCTTCTATTTCCTGCATGTAAAGACGGGGCGCGACGACAACGAGAACCTTCTTGTCTCCCTCATGACCGACAAAAACAGCTTCCCGCTCAGCAGCCGCATCTGCAAAAAGAATACGCTTGACGCCCTGGACCCCTCCGGTCTCTATCTTTATGAAAGCTTCTTTCCGGAGCTGCTGTCCGTTTGGGACCGCGCCCATTTTATTGTGCAGATCAGCCGGCCGCAGCTGCGCAAACTGTTGCCCCCCGCCCAATTCCGACAGGTCATGGACCTCCCCTGCAAGCAGCGCTACGGTGATCTTGCCTACGGAATGATTCATGTGGGCGACTTTTCCCTTGTTGTGCTCAAGCCGGGCGACTCGCCTCAAAATGCAAGCTTTTCCGGCGAAATTCTCCTTTGCAACGACGCGCTTCCTCCCCATGAGGTCATCAACTATTTCTCTGACATGAACGATATCCGCGACTGCTTTTACAGCGTCTTTCTGCCCAAGGACCTGCAGGATATCTGCAGCGGCTTTTCGCCCGCCAAACTGCAAAACGATATCGTGACGCTGCACTTTCTGCGTCTTTTTCTGGATCAGCAGCTCTCTGTCAAGCTTGAGCCTTTGAATCTGACGGCACGTGACGCCTATGATCTGTGGAGACCGGTCAAGATTGCCACCTTGGAATACGGCCATCGAAAGCAACTCATCCATTCCATCTATACGCCCATGCAGACGCGCATTCTTGAGTTTCTTGCCTTTAAATAGTTCTCTTGAAATCACACGGGCCGCCCCTGTATGGGCGGCCCGCCAGGCTGTCAAAAGTCCGGCCCGGGCCTCACTTTTTCCTATGTACGGCAGGAAATTCGTTGATGGCATCTCTTTCATAGCACCGTAAAACAGCATGGATGTAAAAGCAGGACGCGGCGGTGCGTTCTATTTCTCTGAATATCTTAAAATGAGGGGCATTCATTTTTCAAAAATATGAAAAAAGCTGAAATCAAATGATTTCAGCCTTTTTCTAACTATAATGGTCATTCAGAACAGATGCTGCCAAGTCTGCTCCCAACATAAAATCGCGGAGCTGCGGCGTGAACATGCTCTGACTTATGAAAAATCGGAGCAAGCCATACAAAGCTTGCTCCGACGTGCCACTACTGCGCGAAAAAGATGTTCGTGTCCCCCGTCCCTCTTGGGAGGGAGCCCAGCGCAGCGGGTCCGTTCCGAACACGAAAAAACACCCCGTCCGGCTAAGGGCCTCGCCAACGGCGGGGACCCGTGCCATAAGGGGTGTTTCTGAGTTGTCGTGTGTCGACAGAAAAGATACCACCGTCAAAGTCTTGCGCCGCAATGTCTTTGCGGTTTTGCAGCCTTGTGTGCGAAAGGAATGGTCCCCGTTAAACTTCTTCCTCTTTAGAATCTCCAAACCCATACTTTTTCATGAGTTCCACGGCAAGCCGTTCTCCTTCGGCTGTAAACACAATCGGTTTTTTACCGCCTTCACCGCAGATAAGATTCTGTTCCTCCAACCGCTCCAGAATCGAGAAATCATATCCCTTCCAGCATCGACGCAGCAGCGTATCATCAGTCTTGTGCGGTTTCCTGCGAAGTCCCGGTGTGCTGCTTTCCTGCCATGAAGTCAGGTACATCAGTAACAGTGTCAGTTCCTGAATCTGCTCTGACATATGCGCTTTTTCATTGTCCATTCCCATACCCGCTCCATAATATTGTTGTGTTTTGCCGACTTCTGTGTTATCCTGTATGCGGCGCTACCGATAAACGGCAAGCGGTTAGCCCCCTGCATTGTCAGGGGCGCTTCTTGCCCCCTGATCTTATAGAAAGGGGGGCTGCCCAAATGAGTACATCCGAAGTTCTGCAACTTTGCCTTGTCATCATTGGTATTTGTAGCCTGTTCGTTCAGGTTTATAAAAAGAAGTAACCGCCCGGGGCCTAATCCAAGCGGTTACATCTTTTGATATAACTATTGGGGGCTGACCGTTTTGCCGGTAGCGCCCTTTTCTGTATTCAGTATAAAGCCTTTTTTCGAGATTGTCAACTGTCGGCTCAAATTTGCGCGCATCGGGAGCGGTTCTCTTCTAACCTCATTTTAAGCGGATGATCTGCTCATACAGCATGACGAAACGCTTCTCCACCACCATGTTCTCATGGTAATGCCCGAAGAACCAGTATTTAAACTGGCAGCGTTCCTGAATCTCATCGAAGAAGTCTGTCAGCGCATCTCGCTGGTAGAATCCTCTACTGAAGGTGTCCTGGACACTGCTGGGGCAGCAATGGGTAATGATGTAATCTACATCCCACCCTGCCTGATTCAGCGTTTTCCTTGCAGTTTCGTATTCATCCACGCTGGGCAGTTCCTCTTTCCACCATGACCTGTGGTTGACGCGGAACAGCGCGCCTGCGGCGTTGAGCTGCCGCAGCTTTCGCTCATAGTCCGGATTATCCGGTTCCAGAATGCCGTCCCGGATATCGTGGCTGCTGGCGCCGCCCATGGTAAATATCCGCTTTCCGCAGATGTTATAAAGCTGGCCCCGCATCAGATGCAGGACGCTGGGGTGTATGGCCTGTACCAAGCCGCCGTGCCATTGGCTGATTGGATAGTTGCGGAGCAGATCATAGTTTTCATGGTTTCCGCTGACGAACAGCGTGGTAAAGGACCTGGTCTCCAGCCAGTCCAGCCACTGCTGCTCCGCATCGCCGCCATCCCAGACACCGCCGAAGTCTCCACAGATGATGAGGTAATCCTCTTTGGTCAGGTCACGTTGCTCATGGAATGCTGCAGGCAGGAGCCTGCTGAAATCACCGTGCGTATCACCGGTTATAAAAATGGCCATTTCTTTTCTTCCTTTTCTATTCATTCTACTTCCTGTTCCAGCACCACATCCGAGTCTCGGAAGTGGATGTGGATGGTTTCCGCATCCTCCACCGTGATCTTTTGGATGACCTGCCGGACGAGCTCATTGTCAAATTCCGTGTAGCCCGCGGCGCATTCCATGATACTGTCCCACATCTGCCGGCGTCTGGCAGCCTGTTCCTCCAGATTGACCTCTGCCTGCTGCGCGTCTGCGATCTGCGCCTTAAGGGATTCCTTCTCATCCGTCAGCGCTTTCATTCTGGCATTCAGCTCGGTATCGGCCATGTTGATGAGCAGCCGATCCAGCACATCGCTTTGCTCCCGGCTCACCGCATCCATACGCTTCTTCAGCTGCAGCAGCCGTGCACCGGCCTGAGATAACGCCTGCCTGGCTTCCTCCGCCATGGCCAGCACATCGGGGCAGACCTCCTGCCGGATGGCGGCGTACTCGTTCATGGCCGCGAGGATGGCGCTGTGCAGCTTGCCTTCATCCAGTGTCGGAGAGTGCTGGCAGTATTTTGTACCGAACTCCAGCCGGGAGACACAGCGCCACACGATGCGCTTTTTCCCATTTCTGGCCCATGTGACCCGCTTGTAGGGGGAGCCACACTCGCCGCACACCAACAGTTCTGTCAGCGCGTATTTACCGGAGTATTTTCCAAGTTCCGTTTTTCCGCTCTTTTGCAGCACCTTCCGCTTGCTGGACCGGCGCGTCATCTCCTGCTGCACCTGATTGAACAGGTCCCTTGAGACAATGGCCGGATGGCTGTTCTCCACATAGTACATCGTGCGTTCACCACGGTTCTTTTTGACCTTTTTGTTGATGCAGTCCGTCACATAGGTTTTCTGCAGCAGGGCGTCTCCAATGTACTTTTCATTGGTCAGGATATTGTGGATGATGGAGGGAGACCAGCGCTCTACACCCTGTGCGGTGGGAACACCGTCCTCCTCCAGCTCCCGCTTGATCTTTCCCAGGGTGCAGCCGTCCAGATACCTATGGTAAATGCGGCGGATGATCTCCGCTTCCTCCGGTACGATCTCCGGCTGTCCGTCCGCCCCCTTCCGGTATCCCAGCATCTTCTTGTACTGGAAGGTGACCTTTCCCGCCTCCGCGCTCTTCTGCTTTCCCCACGCGACATTCTTGCTGAGAGACTCGGATTCCGCCTGGGCGAAGCCGCTGAACAGAGTAATGAGAAATTCGCTGGATTCCGTGAGGGTGTTGATGTTTTCCTTCTCGAAGTACACCCCAATGCCGTTTGCTTTCAGGAGCCGCACCGTATCCAGACAATCCACCGTGTTTCTGGCAAAGCGGGAGAGAGACTTGGTGATGATGAGGTCGATGTGTCCCCGCTTGCAGGCGGTGATCATCTTGTTGAACTGCGTCCGTTTTTTCAGGCTGGTGCCGGAGATGCCCTCATCGGCATAGACCCCTGCCATCTCCCAGTCCGGGCTGTCCTGGATCTTCTGGGTGTAGTAGGTCTTTTGCGCCTCATAGCTGTTGAGCTGCTCTTCGCTGTCCGTCGAGACGCGGCAGTAGGCCGCTACGCGCATTTTTCCGTCATGGTGTCTGTGCAGTTCTTCCGGTTTTCTGGTTGCGGGGATCACCCGAACCCGCCGCTCTAAGGTAGCTGCTGTCGCTTCCATGGATCATTCGTCCTTTCCTGTCGCTTTTTTATCCGTAAATATAAGAGTTACTTCGGTATCCTGTGAGATGGTGATATGGGAAACCGCTCGTTGGAAGCGTCTCCAATCCGCCTCTGTCAGACTATCTGACGGCTCAGATTCGGCAGACGGCTCTGGACAGCAGGCATACCGCGCTGCCGCACCCTGCAGGATCAGCGCCATCACCGCTTCCGGCGAGTCTGGCTGCTCCAGCCCCCGGTTGATGGCATTGTCCAGCCGCATGACCTCCGCAGAGGGCGTGTAGGCGGTACAGCTGTGCTGTTCATGGTCCCGGAACTGCCGGACGATCCCGTTTACCGTCGTCTCCATGTCCATGACCGCGGTATTCCCGCAGCCTTCGCATCTCAGATACAGCTTGCCGCTATTCTGCCAGCCGCCGCCCAGCCGGGTCATCTTCCCGCCGCAGGTGCAGCGGAAGTATGAAGTCAACCGCGCAATGGCAGGCTTCTCTCCGTGGGACTGCTTCCTGGCATTCTTTTCCGCCATCTTTTCCTGCGCCGCTTGGAAAATATCCGCTTCCACCAGTATGGGGTATTCCTCCTTACCGGTGTAACGGGGATTTTCCAAAAGGCGCTTTACCTTATGCTTGTTCCAGAGCGGCACTTCCCGGCAATACGGAATACCCTGCCGGTTCAAGGCGTCCGAGATGGCCTGATAGGAAGCCCCGGCGTTATAGAGCGTAAAGACCATACTGACGGCCCGCTGCTCCTCCGGCACGATTTCCAACGTGCCGTTTTGGATCTGATAGCCGTATAACACCTTGCGATTGATCATCTTGCCGCCACCTCCCATTGTTCTGTCAGCTCCAAGCCTCCGTAAAGCCGGAAGCGGATACGGTTTTGAGACTCTGCAATGATCTTCTCCACCAGATGTTCGAACAGCTCTTCATCGAAGCCGTCCAGCCGTTCCGGTCCGTTGAGAAGCGTCTGCTCCACCTTGCGGAGCGCATCCATCGTTTCGTCTATCACTTCGTTCTCTGTCAGCCTGCGCCGTTCTCCGCGAAGCTGCGCCAGTCTGGCGCTGATGGCATTCATGCGGGCGGCGCAGATATCCGCGTCCAGCAAGCCATTGGCCCGCAGAGTGCTGATCTTATGGCTTTCTTCTGTTGCTTCCGCGATGGCCCGGTTGATGGCCAGCACCTGCGGATGATTCTGCCGCAGGATCGTGTCCAGTGTGTTCAGCTGCCGGAGGGCCGGGGCCAGAATGATGTCCGCGTTGCTTTTGAGCCTGTGGTACATCCGCAGGAAGGCGGCATGGATCTCCGTTTCCGGGATGCGTCCTACAGGGCAGTCCGCGGCGTGGCGGTCGTGGGTTCGGCAGACCCAGGTCACATATCCGTTCTGGCTGCTTCGGCGCTGAAACACCGTCCCGCAGTTCCCGCAAACGATTTTTAAGGCAAGGGGGCTTTTTTCTCTGCGCTTTTTCTCTTTCTGCGCTTTCTTTTGCAGCAGTACCTGCACCCGCTCAAAGGTGTCCCGGTCGATAATAGCTGGATGGGAGTTCTCCGTGTAGTATTGCAGGCGTTCCCCGTGATTTCGTTTCTGCACGAAGGGGAAGCCGCAGCTGTAGGATTTCTGGCTCAGAGCGTCTCCGATGTACTTTTCATTGGTCAGCAGGTATCGAATCCCCGTTTCTCTCCAGCATTCCGCGCCGGACTGGGAGGGGATGCCTTTCGCCGTCAGCTGCTCCGCGATCCATCCGGAGCTGCGCCCCTTGAGGTATGCGTCGAAGATCCAGCGCACCGTGGCAGCTTCCTCCGGGACGATCTCAAGGTCTTTCTTATTTACGATTCGGTATCCGTAAGGGGCGGTGCAGGTGATAAATTCCCCACGCTCCATCCGCCGCTGATAGCTCATCTTCTGATTGGCGGAGATGGAGATGGATTCTTGCTGGGCAAGAGAACCGGAAACGCTCACCATCAGTTCGGTGGTGAGCGTTTTCGTGTCGATATTTTCTTTTTCAAACCGGACGCTGACGCCCATGGCGGATAACTCCCGCAGGGCGGACAGGCAGTCTCTGGTATTCCGGGCGAAGCGGGATACGGACTTCACCAAAATGCGGTCGACCTTGCCCTTCCGGCAGTCCCGCATCATGCGGTTGAAGTCATCCCGCTGATCCATCCGGGTGCCGGTCAGCCCTTCGTCGGCATACACATCCACCAGCTCCCAGCCGTCATGCTGGGCGATCTCTTCCGTATAATTGCGGATCTGGGCGGCGTAGGAATGCAGCTGATCCTTGGAGTCCGAACTGACCCGGCAGTAGGCTGCCACCCGCAGATGTTCCGCTTCCCGCGTCTGCGGCGCGATGATTTTTACCTGTGCCATGTTTTTCACTTCCCTGTATCTTTTTTGTCAACACACAAGCTACCACATGACCCGCAGAATATCCAGCACTATTCCCAAACAGTCTGCGGGGAATATTTCTCTCTGGCCAGTCTCTTGGCGTAAGACAGTTCTTCCGCGCTCAGCAGGCCGATTTCCGCCAGATGCTCCAGCATCCTGACTGCCAGCCGATACTGCAATTCTTTCTTTGCGTCGATCATCTTTCTACCTCAAAATAGCTCTCCGGCTTTTTCTCCCGCAGAAACCTTGTCACTTCCCGCAGGCTGCCGGTCCTCCGCATTTCCGGCAATGCCTCACTCACAGCCTGGGCGTATCTGCGCCCACGGCAGGCCCGTTCATCCAGAATGGCGATGACGCAGGTATCACTCTCCGTGCGGATGGCCCGTCCAAAGCCCTGACGCAGCTTGATCTGCATCTCCGGTACAGCTACCTCACGGATGAATGCGTGAAGGGAAGAATACTTCTCCAATTCCCGTTCCTTTCGTGCGTCTGGGTAGGCGAAAGGCAGGCGTGGGATGATCAGCAGAGATACACAGTCGCCGGGGAAATCAAAGCCCTCCCATGCCGCGCCGGTGGCCAGCAGCACCGCTCCCGGCGTGTGCCGGAACTGTTCAATGATGTGGGGCGCGTTACGGCCCAGCGTCAGCAATGGGAATGGGAGAGATTCCTCCCGCAGCCGCTCCTTCACAGCCGACATGGCTGCGTAGGAGGTAAAGAGCACCAGCGCGTGACCGGAAGCTGCTTTGATGAGTCCGACGAGCTCGGCAGTCAGCTCATTAAAGTACACATCCGTATCCTCCACTCTCTGGCGGGGCGGGATTTGCGGAAGGTAGAGCAGGCAGTTGTTCCGATAGTCAAAGGGGGATGGAGAAACGGATTCCATGACACGGTGTCCCTTCTCCAATCCTGCCTGCGTTTTGAAACGGCGGAAATCGCTGCCAACCGCCATGGTGCCGGAGGTCAGAACGAACGCCTGATCCGGCTGCCACAGGATCTTTTTTATTCGCTGCGTGATATCACCGGCTGCGGCGCACAGCATGGCGCCGCCTGTGCTGACATCTTCGGCAGTGTAAAAAATCATATCTGTCTGGGAACTGGTGAACAGCTTGACCGCGTCCAGCACCGTATTCAGCTGGCGGCTTCCCAGCGGGGAGAGCAGGCTGCCGATCTGCCGCTGGATGATGGGCAGTGTGCAGGATGGCGCGGTCAGCAATCGCAAACAGGCTTCCACCGGCTCCGCTTCCTCTCTGGGCTGTGCCAGCTTGCGTAGCAGAGGGCCGGTGCTGTCCTCCAGCATTTCTGCCGCCAGTAAGTACCGTTCCTCTTTTAGCTGAAGGATAAGGTTTCGTATCTCTTCGGCCGCCAACGTCACACCCAGCATCTGCTGTGCGGTTTCCGGGAGCTTATGGGCTTCATCCACGATGATGATGCTGTGCTCCGGGAAGATAGGGCGTTTTCCCTCGCTGCGGTGGATAGCGTCTGCCACCAGCAAATTATGATTGCAGATTTGAAACAGGAATTGACCTCTGTCGCAGGTTTTGAGAAACCTCTGATAGCGGCAGTCCCTCTGTTTGCAGTCACAGACCTGCGGTACGCAGACACGCTCCCGGTCATAGCCGCTGAGATGGGAAACGCCGTCCATGTCCAGCGTTTCCTTAAGAGTCCGGAGCGCTGCCAACGCTTCCGGATTTTTCTTTGCAAGGTTTACCTGACGCAGCCGCCTGTCCAATCGCTCGTCGCAGACATAATGGCTTTTGCCTTTGCGGATGACCGCTTTCAGTGGCTTGGTAAGAATCCCGTCCGCCATTAGGACACAGGACAGCAGCGGCAGATACTCCGTCAGCACCGCGTTTTGCAGCGCGATACTGGAGGTGGAAATGATGATGGGGCGGGCGATCTGCCCTGTCGGGAAAGCAGACGCTGCCGTGGCAGCCGCCAGATAGGCGTAGGTCTTGCCAATGCCCGTCCCGGCATCGCACAGGGCGATCCTCCCGTCCTGCATGGCGTCCAGCATCCGGTGGCTCAATTGGATCTGCTCCGGGCGCTGTGCCATACCGTGGGCGGGAAGAAGGTCCTGAAAAATATGGTCGATCAGTTTATGGGCTTTCAGCCTGTTATCGTTGGTATTCATCCGATAATTTCCTCTTTTCTGTCATGCTTTGTTTTCGTTTCCACCGTATTTGCAGCGCGCGCCCCGGTGGGAAAAGGGAACAATACGGACAAGGTCCGGCAAGACCTTCACGGGCGTATTTCCGGGATCTCTACTGCTTTCAATCCCGGAGCAGCCCAGCCTCTTCATGCTGGCCAGTGCATTGTGTCTCATTATCTGCCCGAACAGCGTCTCTGCGGGCGGCGCTGCCAACGCCGCCCCCGCGCAGGTAAAATCGCTCGCCGTGGGAAGCTGCAAGGCTTCCCACGGGTCGTGGCGCACACTGCGCGGATCGCTCTTCTGTCCGGGTGGTTATCCGTATTGCTGGTATGCAATTTTCAAGGAACAGCGAGGGGCGATTCGGAGCCCCTCACTGTCCTCCCGAAAATTGCGTTCGGTGAATACCCTTATTTCGAGGAATTTTCAAAAAACTTTTTGAGATCCCGCAGGATGCGGTCTCTCCGCTTGATGACCGCCCGCTGGCTGACGCCCATTCTTTGGGCGTATTCCCGTGTAGACACGCCGTCGAAGAACAGGGCGTTGATGAGTTCCCGGTCGGTATCCTTTAGTGACAGCAGCGCCAGCAAAAGGATCTGCTTCTGCTCTGCCAGATTCCGAAGTTCTTCACGCTCCAGTGCCTCCGTTTCAGCACTGGGGGCCGTTTCCGCTCCGACATAGTCCGGCAAAAGCGCATCTTCCTCCATCTGCTCCAGAGAGAGCAGCTTGCCGGAGGACTGTTCCTCCGTGATGTAGCGCTCACGGCGGTCTGCCTGGGAGTAGGCCAGATACACATCTTCCGGCACCTCTACATCCATGCCGTCTACAGTGATGATATTGGCGATCACTTCACCGGCTTCGCTTCGAACGCGCCGGTAGTTGCGTTCTTCCTGCCATTTTTTCATGATTCATGACTCCAATCTCAGATTTTTTTGAAATGTCTGAGATTGGGTCACGGATATTTAGCGATATAGGGCTGCCAGCGTCTGCGCATTGTGTGCCTTTCCGCTTTTCAGCCGAAGAAAGGCGCAAAAAAAGAGCCTTACACATAGCTGAAAAGCTACTTGTAAGGCTCCTAACTCAATGTTCCCATATTCGATGATGGGTGGCTGGTGCGCTTGACGAAGTCATATCAATTGGATTTTTAATTTATGCCTGAACATATCCCATAAAGGGGATGGGCGTGTGGATCAGGGGGTGAGCATCCGGTGTCAGCACCGTGATGCCGATCTGTTCGCCGCACTTGGGGCATTTGGCGATCAGGTCAGGGTGTTCCGCTCTGTGCAGCGCAAATAGCCTGTACTGAGACTGTTCCGCACCGCTGGGGATATCCGCGATACGGCCCTTGCCGCACAGCGGACAGCGCAGGGAATTGGTTTTTGACATAGCGCCTCGCTTTCTCTGTTCTCTTTTTTGAGAACAGTACATGAAAATTTTTTACAGCAGGTTGTGGTTCTCCAACCGAATGCGCATGGCCTGTTTGGATACCTGAAAGATACCTGCCATATCCGTCACCAGCTGTTGGTTCGTCCGTCCGGAGCGCAGCTGATAGAAACAGCGCTTGACCTGCGGCAGCGGCAGCAGAAGGATAGAGCCCAGCAGGTTCGCCTGCACTTCCAATGTGTTGTCGCTCTCATTGCCGGAACGGAGCGCCGCGTTTTCGCCGGTCCCGCTGAACTGTTTCTTATGGAGCAGCCAGTGCCCCAGCTCATGGGCGCAGGTAAAGCGTAGCCGCCCGGTAGATGCTTCCTCTTCGCAGAGAGAGCAGTCGATGAGGATGGTGCCGCCCTTGACGGGAAGAAGGTCATAGCGGTGGTTTTCCCGGTCATAGATCGCTGTGAGACCGTCGTCAAAGATTGTCTCGCCCAAAACCCGCCCATTATTCCGCAGATATTGATACTCCAGCACCAGCCCCTGTGCCTCGATGATGTCCTCAATGGGAATGGCTGCGGGGGAACCGTAATAAAGTCTGGGGTCATAGGCGGTGATCACATCGCGGGCGATCCGCTCCAGCGCCTGTTCGCGGTAATATGCTTTTTTCATGCGTCTATTTCACCGCCCTCTTTGGATTTCTTTGCGCGCTGGGTAATCCGGTCGATAAATTCCTGCCACTCCTGGTCTGTGGCGTCTGCCTCCTTTGCCGTGCGGAGCGCGGCCCGGACGATCTCCCGATCCATGATGTAGTCCGGCAGGTCTGCGGATACCCGGTTATTCTGGGACTTGGCGGCAAGATCCAGCATCTGCTCGGTTTCCACCTTGCTCAGATGCAGTTCCTGCTCCAACCGTTCCAAATATGCGCGCGTCGGCGCCGGTCTGCGGTCGTTCTCAATGTTGCTCAGATAGACTGGCGACAAGTCCAGCTTTGCCGCCAGTGTGCGCAGGGACAATCCGATAGATTGCCGTTTCTCTCGAACGAAGCTGCCGAATGTCTGTTCCAAGTAACTCACCTCCTATCCGTGTTCTCTTCTCTGGAAACACTGTAGCCCCAGTATAGCAAACATTCGTTCGATTGGCAAGCCGTGAAAAAGATGGTGTTCCCCGCAGGGAACACCATCCTGAAATTATTTCAGCCACGCTGCCATATCCCGCATTTCCTCCAGCACTGCTGCTGGGCTGACGATGCGAATCTTACCGCTAAAGGTAAAGACCCAACTGAAGAACGGAGGGCTTGGCGCGACCTCGACTGTGGCACGGAAATGCTGTTCATCTACAGTTTCCGTCTGCACATTTTCACCGAAGCGGTCGATCACGCTGCGCATGACCTCATTATCGCACAGCAGCTCTACGGTACAGAGGTTGTCCGGGTACATCCCAAACACCTTGCGGACATACTCCGCCGGATCAAAGTCCGGTGTCTGGACTGCCGTATGTTCCAGCGGTTCGACTGCCGTCATGCGATCCACCCGAAATTGTGCAATCTTTCCGTGCTTTTCCGACCAGCCCACAGCATAATAGCAATCTCGGCTCCAGATAAGGGCATACGGGCTGAACTGATAGCGGTAACCGTTATGCTTGAGTATCTTTTCTTTCTGCGGGGTGTATTCGTAATACTGAAAGGTGATCTGCCGTTTTTCCTGAATGGCGTTATGGATCTCATCCACGCTGTAATAGATGCACTCATTCTCCGGTTTGGCGGTACCTTCCATATAAATATGCCGATCCAACTGGCGGGCATGAGATTCACTGGTGAGCTTACCCAACTTTTCAATAAGCCGCTCGCTCTTTTTGGCCGTAATAAAGCGGGAGGATTCCACCGCGTCCACCAGCAGCTTCAGCTCCGGCAGTTCAAACAGCCTCTCCCCCACGAAATATCGATTCTGGGTGCTTTTGACGCATACGATGTCCATACCGCTGCTTTGCAAGACTTCAATAGCGGAATATACGCTCTTGCGCCCCGCCTGAATGCCACACTCCTGCCAGAAGGCAAGAATATCCGCCACAGAGGCCGGATGCTGGTCATCCGTATGCTCATACAGATACCGCTGTAATAGCAGCAGGCCGTATTGGGATTCATTTTTCATGTAGCAGCACTCCATTCAAATGAGAAAAGGCGCGGCGGCAATGTGTAACCGTCAAACGCAGCAGCGGATGAAAGATTTTCCGCGAAAAAGAGAGAATACCCCTTATAGAGCGTAGAGTTCACGCACTATGCGTGTACTCTACGCGAAAAATGGAGGAGCGCTGGCGGTAGAGGCTGAGAAAGAGGCTTCATTTGATTTCCTGTTCCAGCATATCGAATTCAGGTGTGGAGAAGAACTCACCGAGGGTGATCTCAAGACCATCACAAAGCTTCTTAATCGTCACGACGCCCGGATTTTTGCTTTCATCATTAAGGATACTCTTGATGGTTGCCTGAGGAACAGCAGATAGATTTGCTAACCCGTTCGGCGTAATTTTTCGTTCTGCGCAAAGTTGGCGGATGCGAAGTGCAACAGTTTCCCGAGTATCCATAGTGTAAACCTCCATGACGATTTATCACTATGGTAAATTATTTGAGAAAAGGTTATTAGTGATACTTCACTATCAGAAAAATATGTGCTATAATAGTGATATAACACTATATTGTCCATGTGGCCGGCACCTGGCTTACAATTTATCCACCGATAAATTGGGAGGTCAGCACATGGAATACGGTTATGCAAGAGTTTCTACCAAGGAGCAGAATGAACTGCGTCAGCTCATCGCCCTGCGGGAATTCGGGTTAACGGACCGGGCGATTTTTGTGGACAAGCAGTCCGGCAAGGATTTTGACCGCCGCAGCTACCAGCGGCTGCTGCGCAAACTGAAAGACGGCGACACACTTGTGATCAAGAGCATCGACCGTCTCGGAAGAAACTATGAAGAGATCCTGGAGCAATGGCGCATTATCACCAAGGAGAAGAGTGCGGCCATTGTCGTGCTGGATATGCCTCTGCTTGACACACGGCGGAACCGGGATCTCACCGGAACGCTGATCGCGGACATCGTGCTGCAGCTGCTATCCTATGTGGCGCAGACAGAGCGCGAATTCATTCACCAGCGGCAGGCGGAAGGGATCGCCGCAGCGAAGGCGCGTGGCGTGAAATTTGGCAGGCCCCGCAAGGTGCTGCCGGAAGGGTTCGGCGAAGTCAAAGCACGTTGGGAGCGCGGCGAGCTGTCCGCACGGGCAGCAGGAAAACTGCTGGGCGTCACCCACCGGAGCTTTTTGCTCTGGGCTCAGGATGACGGGTGTAAAGAAATCGTTAAGAAAACGCAGACGAAGAAGAAGACTGGATAAAAAAGTACGTTTTTTTAGTCGGATTTAAGCCGTTGGCCTATTGCTATTCTGTTGGGGGAGTGCTATGGTAGATATATAAGATTTTGTGTATATCACTGTGGTCGGCAACCTGTACTTTTTTAACCACTGGGCTGGATACACAATGTGCCATAAAAGCCCTATCCGCCTGTATTGCAGGCGGACAAGTATTCTGCGGGAGGTGAGCGGCAATCCGTCCGTCTCTGTACGATTTCTGCGCCGGGCATGAACAAGCTCACCTGCTGGCACAATGGGACGATGAACGCAATGCTCCGCTCACGCCGAAGGATGTGACCTACGGAAGCCACCAAAAGGTATGGTGGCGATGCCCCCAAGGCCATTCCTATCGTTCCGAAGTCAGAATCCGCGTGCGGGGAACGGGCTGTCCCGTCTGCGCGGGCCGCGCTGTTCTGCCGGAGGAAAACTCTCTGGCGGCAAAATTTCCTGATCTGCTTTCGGAGTGGGACACGGAAAAGAATTCTCCGCTGCTGCCGACGCAGGTCATGCCGGGAGCACACCAGAAGGTCTGGTGGAGGTGTCCGAAAGGACATAGCTGGCAGGCGAGCGTTGCCAGCCGCGTCACATCAAACGCAGGCTGTCCGTTCTGCGCGGGACAAAAGGTCCTGTCCGGATTCAATGATCTCGCTTCGCTGCATCCGCAGCTTGCTGAACAGTGGGATCGGAAAAAGAACGGTGCGCTGACGCCGGAGGCGGTGAGCGCATATTCCAATCGCCGCGTGTGGTGGCTCTGTGACAAGGGGCATTCCTTCTGTGCGGTTATCGCCCACCGTGTGAACAGGGAAAGCGATTGTCCGTACTGCACCAACCGCAAGGTCCTGCCGGGATTTAATGATCTGGAGACCAAGGAGCCGGTGATCGCATCGCAGTGGCATCCGACCCTTAACGGCAGTTTCACGCCGCAGCAGGTAACGCCCGGCAGCAGCCGGAAGGCATGGTGGCTGTGTGAAAACGGCCATGCGTGGAAATCGGTCATCAGCAGCCGTACAGGAAAACAGCGCTGTGGCTGTCCGATCTGCGCGGGCAGACCATTGGACCGATGCACAGCAATTTTAAGTGAACTTCCGGCGGAGCCGGTAAAAATAAGTGCCCAAACTGCGGGGAGCCGCGGAGAATATACATTGTAGGAGGATCATTATGAAACATAAGCTGCTATCCATTTTACTATGCCTCGCGATGGCGCTGTCGCTCTTACCGACGGCTGCCCTGGCGGACGAGGCGACAGGCGCTGGAACGATCAAGGTAAGGGGGACGAGCTATAGTTCGTTTAGCGACGCCGTCAATGAGGCGGCGCCTGACGAAAGCGGCGTCATCACCTATGAGATCAGTGGTAAGGTTGATGTGACTGATACCGGCTGGGTGCAGGTCGCAAAGGCTGGCCTGACCACGCTTAGCAAGGTCAAGTTTGTTGGTAAAACCGAAGATGCGGAAATCTGCATCACCCAAGGCGTAGCGATTCTGGCTGATCAGAGCTATGACATCGACGTTAGCTTTACAGACCTAATACTGAGCAAAGAAAATCCGACCTATGCTAATGACTATGGACACGGCACCAAATACTTCACCTGCTGGCTCCGCAGCACCGGCAGGGCAGAAAACACCGTGACCTACACGAACTGCACCTTCCCCAACGGCGTGTGCAACAACCAGTACGGCAAGACGGTGTTCAACAACTGCCAGTTTACTAACAGTGCCAACTATAATCTTTGGAACTACGGCGGCAATACCGAAGTGAAGGGCAGCACCTTCACCGGCACGCGCGGCATCAAGACCTACAACGAGGGGGATTTGGGTGTTGCGCCCACGGTGACGGTCACGGACACGAGCTTTGACGGTCTGACTGAAAAGGCGGCTATCGTTGCTTCCAAGCCTACGAATATCACGCTGACGACTGTGACCGCTACGGACTGCACTAAGGGCCTGCTTCAGAAGGACATTGAAGGCTCTACGGACGAGCAGAAAGTCACCATCGAGGCCAACGGCACCGGCATCAGCGGTGACTTTAATATTACAGCCGAAATGGATGCCGAAGCCGCCAAGAACGAGTTCAACATCACAGCCGGTACGTTCCCCGGAGGAATCAACAATGACTACCTTGCGCCTGGTGCAAATTTTGACGCGACCACAGGCGAGGTTAAAATGTCGTATGTTGCCAAAATCGGCGATACCGAGTATCCCACCCTCGCCGACGCCTTTGCGGCCGCAAACAAAACCGGCGACACCGTGATCGAGCTGCTGGACGACATCAATATGACCGGTAAGAACTGGACGCCGGTGGGTGTGGATGGATACCATGGTCATGGCGTCATCACCCTGAACGGCAACGGCAAGACCATCACCGGCCTGAGCGCCCCCTTGTTTGCGGGCGGCTTTGCGGGCAAATCCGGCATTGTGATCAAGGATCTGACCATTGCTGGTGCGGATATCAACGACACAACGAATAATCAGGGAATCGGCGCATTTATCAACTGCGTGGATTCCATGACTCGAATCGAACTGGATAACTGCCATCTGAAGAACAGCAAAATTGTCAGCACCGGCGGCGCGCGCGTCGGCGGTCTGATTGGCTGGACATCCGGCTATAACAACCAGAACGACGGCCCGGTCGATACCAAGGTCACGCTTACAAACTGCTCCGTCGAGAATGTGACGATTGAGGCGAAGGGCTCTGTCGGCGGCCTGATCGGTCACGCCGGTGCGAATCCCGCCACCTACCACACCATCACGGGCTGCACTGTAAAGGACAGCACTCTGAAGTGCACTGAGACGGGAAAGAGCTGGCGCGTCGGCGATCTAGTCGGCACGGCGAATGTCGGTCAGGTCACCGTTGACGCTGCTACTTCCGCAAGCCAGAATATCTTGATGCAGGAAAATGCAGGCACCCAAAAGCCCGAAGACAGCATCTTCGGCCGTAAAGAGGTCGGCACAGACGGTCTTGTGATCATTGACAACAAGGTCGTTGCCGCCGGTACTGCTTACGGCGATATTGTTAACAAGAGCGCCAACGAAGTGCTTGTGGAGGTTTCGAAGGGTCATTGGGTGAAGCCGAACGAGGATACGGTCGCTATGATCGGGTCAAAGGAGTACACCACCCTCCCCGACGCTATCACCGCCGCTGACGAAAACGCGACCGTCACGCTGCTGAAGGATGTGACCGTTATAAAGCCGATTGAAGTCACGAAGAGCATGACGCTTGATCTGAACGGTCATGTACTGACTGCTGCGACGGCATCGGATAGAAGTGAATCTAAGGATGAGAAAAACAGTGCGATTTGGGTCACTGCTAAAAATGTAAACTTGACCATCAACGGCATGACCGCAGGAAGCGGCATGAAGATGGGAGACACGCATAATACCGAATGGGAGACGAAAGTCTGGGGATTTGTTGACCTTCGCGAAGGTTCTGCCGGCTCTACAGTGACGATTAACGGCGGATCTTACACCGGAAGCACCTGCGCAAGCGACAACTACCACTACACTGCATTGTTTACGGTGGGCAGTGAGAGCAAGTTGGTCCTGAACAATGTCAGCGCCGAGACGGACGAGCGCGTTGTGAAGGCTTCCGGCTGTGGTGAGGTCATTGTCTCCGGCGGCACCTATAACATCACTGGTATCAATGCATTCTTGGGCGCTGCTTTTGAAACCAAGACCGCATCGTTCACCGACATGAAGCTGACCGCAAAATACGGCGGCTGCGTGCAGGTTGGAAGCAATGCAACATTGGAAAATTGCGAGATCAAAGTTACGGATATCAGAACTGGAGATGGCACGTACTTGAATTGTGCGGTGGCTGTTCAGTATGGCGGCACCGCCACTGTAAAGAGCGGCACCTATACCGCTCCGTATGCTGCCTATGTTTACAACTCCGGCGGTACGATCAACATTGAGAACGGTACATTTACCGGTGTTGTTCGCGCTGATGCTACAACTGACACAACAGCTGTTATCAATATCAAAAATGGCTCTTTCAATGGCGAAATTCAGAAGGGCGGCGGCCCGGGCAGCGAGACCATCTCCATCACCGGCGGCACGTTCAGCAGCGACCCGAGCGTTCACGTTGTGGGCAACGGCAACACCAACATCGTCAAGCGCGCTGGCAGCGAGGGCGCTTATACCTATACGGTTCTTGCAAAATCCGGCTTGACCTCCGGCGTGTATCTGACAGACCCCTCCGGCGCTCTGGCAAACAATTACTATGTGAGCAGCACCGCGAACGGTGTCTGGACGGTCAGCTACTCTGCGCCCAGCTCCGGCGGCGGTTCCAGCTCTTCCTCCAGACGCTATGATGTCTCCGCGCCCTCTGTCAAGCACGGCGATGTGACCGTCAGCCCCAAGAACGCCTCCAAGGGCGATACCGTGACCATCACCGTCAAGCCCGACAGCGGCTATGAGCTGGACACCCTGACCGTGAAGGACGCCAGCGGCAGCAAGATCAAGGTGAAGGACAAGGGCAACGGCAAGTTTACCTTCACCATGCCCGCCTCCAAGGTGACGGTTTCTGCGGAATTCGCTGAGATCGAGACGCTGAACTTCGCGGACGTTTCCACCGACGCCTACTACTATGAGGCTGTGAAGTGGGCCGCCAAGAAGGGCATCACCGGCGGTATTGGCAACGGCCTCTTTGGACCGAACCAGCCCTGCACCCGCGCACAGATCGTCACCTTCCTGTGGCGTGCTGCCGGTTCTCCCGAACCCAAGAGCATGAGCAGCTTCTCTGATGTTTCTGCGGACAGCTATTATGCTAAGGCAGTTGCGTGGGCGGTGGAGAACGGTATCACCACAGGAACGGGCGATGGCAAATTCAGTCCTGACGCCACCTGCACCCGTGCCCAGAGCGTGACTTTCCTGTTCCGTGCCATTGGTAAGCTGGTCGATAGCAAGGCAGAGTTCAGCGATGTTCTTACCGATAGCTACTATGCAAACGCTGTGGCATGGGCGATGGAGAACGGCGTCACAAACGGCATTGGTGATGGCCTGTTCGGGCCAGACAATAGCTGCACCCGCGCACAAATCGTTACTTTCCTTTTCAGAGCCTATCAGGGCAAGTAAGGCGAATCGGCAATCCAATAAAAAGCTCCCGCTGAGATCATCCTCGGCGGGAGCTTTTTACTCTGCACGGCAGGGAATTGGCGTGGAACATTGCTGCAATGCGAATACTTGACGTATATACCGAAAGCTGTTAGGCGCTCCAATGTGTTATGATAATTCTATCATACATATTGGAGCGCTTTTCCAGAAAGGAGTGTGCGATTTGGCGGAAAAGCGCAAAGATAGGAATGGGCGTGTCCTCAAGACCGGAGAAAATCAGCGCAAAAACGGCACCTATGAATGGCCTATGCCCTTGCGTTGGGGAAGCCAACCCTGCTGATCCACCCTAACACATGGAAAAAGAAATGGCTGAATGTTGTAAAACGTGAAGGCGAGTAGCATATTCAAAAATTTTATCCATCCTCATACTTTAGAACGATTTACATTTTGCAAAAATGCGGATATAATTATTATGAATTAGTATGAAGCGAAAAACTTATGATGAGGGGCGCGCCCCTCATCCCGTGGGTACCCACGGGATGATACCGTTCTGTAACCTGTGGACTTTGCCCGCTGCGGTCAGGCGGGCATGAAGAAAATTTTGACCATCATACAAAGGAGGATACACCATGAAAAAACGCATCGGAAGTCTGCTGCTTATTCTGGCATTGTGTTTTACGCTGTTGCCAACGGCAGCGCTGGCGGCAGAGAATAGCGCTGCCACATGGAACGGTACGGCAGATACAAGCTGGTACACCGACCATGAGACGGACACTGAATACCGTTTCACCACTGCCGAACAGTTGGCCGGTTTAGCACAGTTAGTCAATGACAAAACTGCATCTGTATCATTTAAAGGGAAAACGATTTACTTAGATAATGACCTCGACTTATCCGGCTCCCAGTGGACTCCCATTGGAGATGGCAGTAACCAGGGAAGATTTTTTGCTGGTACTTTTGATGGACAGCATCATAAAATCATGAATCTGCATCATCACTCTACTGGTGACGAACTTATTCGAAATGGACTATTCGGAGTTGTTTCTGACGGTGGTACATTAAAGAATTTACTTGTTATAGACGCTGATATTGCCTCAAATGATGGTTCGTTACTTGCCGGCATTTTGGCAGATTGGGTCAATGGCGGCACAGTTGAAAACTGCTATACAAGCGGAAGAATAGAAAACAATGTTGGCGACAAGATGGTTGGTGGACTGATTGGTCAATGCACTTGGAGTACACAAGTAAAAGGCTGCGGCTCGGATGCTGCGGTTGTTAGTACAGAAGGCAGTTTCGAGCATGCTGATACCGTGGGAGGATTGATTGGCCAGTGGGAAAACTCTTCAGGCAATTCGTCGATTACTGATTGCTGGTTTGGTGGTTCTGTTTCCTGCGATAATATCTACTCAGCTGTAGGTGGTATTCTCGGCGCAAACTTTGATTTTTACGGAGAACCCGGCGTAACAATCAGAAACTGTCTGGTTGCGACAAAGGACATTACCAGCAAAGAGCCGGGGAATGTTACTTGGATTGCTGCCGTTGCAACACCCCGTATTACAAACTGCATCTGGCCGGATACCCCTCCTGATGGTGTAACGCTTGATGAAGAAACATATCCTGATAATAAAGGCAATTACTTAGCCGTTGTTAAGCTGGTGGTTGATTTGAATGCAGGTACTGCGGGTGCCGACCCGACCTTTGACCAGTCATCGTGCGGCACTGCTGAATCCAACTTCACCTCCACAGATGTTCTCACTGGCCTTCAAGATCATGCCGGTGCAGGCATTGGATGGGTAGCCGGTATCAAGCATCCGACCTTTGCATGGGATGATAATAACATTTTGGCCGACTACACCGCTGTCGATGCCGCCATCGCTGCTGCAAAAGCAATCGACAGCAACCTTTACTCGAACTATGCTGATGTAGAAAAGGCGATTTACGCTGTTGACAGAACCAAGAGCAAGGCAGAGCAGGCCGAAGTAGACGCTATGGCGCAGGCCATTGAGGACGCTATCAATGCTCTGGTTCGGAGAAGCTCCGGTGGCGACGATAGCGACCCGACTTACGCCATCGAGGTGGGCGAGGACATCCGGAACGGCACAGTGACAGCAAACCGCCGCTACGCCGAGCGTGGTGATACCGTGACAATCACCGTCAAGCCGGACGATGGTTTCAAACTGGATGACCTCACCGTTACCGACAAGAACGGCAATGAATTGAAGTTGACCGACAAGGGCAACGGCAAGTACACTTTCAAAATGCCTGCCGGCAAGGTCACGGTAAGTGCGACCTTTGCGCCGGAGAAAACCGCGGCTGACTATTTTGCCGATGTTCCCGCCAACAGCTATTATGCTGACGCGGTTTTGTGGGCGGCGAAGAACGGCATCACCGGCGGTATCGGCAACGGCCTCTTTGGGCCGAACCAGCCTTGCACCCGCGCACAGATCGTCACCTTCCTGTGGCGTGCGGCCGGTTCTCCCGTGGTGAATTACGCTATGAACATGACAGATGTTGCCGAGGACGCGTACTACGCCGAAGCTGTCCGCTGGGCGCTGAGCGAGGGCATCACCACCGGTACCGGTGACGGCAAGTTCAGCCCCGACACGACCTGCACCCGTGCCCAGAGCGTGACTTTCCTGTTCCGTGCCATTGGTAAGCTGGTCGATAGCAAGGCAGAGTTCAGCGATGTTCTTACCGATAGCTACTATGCAAACGCTGTGGCATGGGCCGTGGAAAATGGCGTGACCAACGGCATCGGCAATGGCCTGTTCGGGCCAGACAATAGCTGCACCCGCGCACAAATCGTTACTTTCCTTTTCAGAGCCTATCAGGGCAAGTAAGAACCCAAGCGGCAGGGAGCCTCTATTGAGGCTCCCTGCCTTTCTCTGTATATCATGGAGCATGATAGCAATCAACTATGAACTCATCTCCATGCGCACATTTCTCAATCCGCAAAATACTCTGGCCTGCCAATCGAGGTGAAGCCGATCTTCCCAGTCACCACCACATTATTCGCGCCACTGGCGCAGTGGATGATCATGATATTACCGCCGCTGTCAAAGCCGCAAACAATGCCGACATGGCTGTCACCCGGATAAAAGGCAAGGTCTCCCGGCTGGGCGTCACTCCAAGCAATAGGCGTACAGTAGCTGTGCTGCGCAGTGGCCCCGCCGCCATGCCCAATGACGTATTGTCCGCCGCTCTGGTTGTAGAATACCCAATCCACCATTCCTGAACAATCCAGTCCGAAGGGCCGCACAGTGCCGGTGGTGGAGCTTCCTTCGGCAGTAACTTTCATCGGCATTCCCCAGCGGCTGTCCCAGCCAATAATCAATGACTTTCCTCCCCAGAAATAATGAACTTTGCCCAAGAGTTGATACGCCGTCAGAACTACTTGCTTGCGATTCTCGCTGAGATTGGCGGGGAGATTTTCTATGATCTTTGCCACCTCGTCGGGACTCAGTTCAATGTCCTGATAACTTCCCGTCAAAACCATGAACAGTTCCTGATATTTCGGCTGCATGAGTTCCTCTAACAATCTGCGCTGTTCCGTGTTGAATTGGTATTCATCCGCCATTTGCAGGTGCGTTTTTATTGTGACGATGATATGCAAAATGACCGTATCCGCTTCATCTTTGCCGCCTGGTACTATTTCCGTCCAATAAGTGATGGCGTTCATGTCCCAGAAGATTTCACGAAGGATCTCCATTTTTTCTTCGGTCAGTGTGGCGACCTCATCCGGTGAAGCGTTGTCCGTGGTGGTCCGCACAGCATAAACAGCCAGCACATCCCGCCAGTTGGAAATCATGGCGGCGCTGCCAGCGTTGTCCATGTCCAGTTCATCGTAGGGGTTCTCTGTCTTGATCTGCTCGATCCGGGCGGCGAACTCGCCGTTCAATACGCTGACAGCTTCCGGCATGGTGTAGCCGGTGCCGCTGTCCTCTCCGGAGAAAAAGATCCCAAAAGGCGACACGATCAGAAGTCCAATCAGACAAATCACCAGCACCATGGCTACAACTGTGCTCCCACCAGCCGCTATTGCCGCAAGTAAGCTCTGGGCAGCGGCAATGATGGAGCGCAGCGCGCGGCCCGCCGCCTGCGCGGTTTTCTGCGTTGCGGTTTCTGCCGCTTTTGTCATCTGCTGCCGCTTGGCCATCTGCATGGCCGCTTCTCTGGCAGCGTGTGTTCCAGCCGCAGTCGCATGGACGGTGGAGGAGCGCACGGCCTGTTCGGCGGACAACACCGCAGATTTGCTGCCCTCACGCGCTTTTGGCGCGATCCCCGCAGCGTAATTTGGCGTTTTCGGTTCGGGGAGTTGGTGCTTCTTTGGCTGCTGGATGCCGCCGCGCTCTTTGATTCTGCCCCTGCTGGTTGGCTTGAAACCTTCCGTACGCAGCGAATCTCCACGCAGATCATCCTGGTGTCGGAACCGCTGCTCTGCCTGCCTGCGCTGTGCCTGCTGGCGGGACGCTTTGCGGCCCTGCTCCTGAATGAACGCCTGCTGGCCCTGCCGTTGCGGCTCCGGCACTTCCGTTACGGCGGTCCCGCCTTGAGTGCTGATGTAGGCATTCTTTGTCTTGATTGCCTGCTTCATAGCCGCCTGCCGTGCCTGTTCCTGCGCAGGCGGCGGCGGAGTGCTTACCCTCGCCGCTTCGGCTTCTCTGGTGCGGATGACAGGCGGCACGTCGCTGTTGGAGCTGGGAGCAGAGGCGTCACCCTGGGGTGACGCGCTCTGCTCCGTGTTTTTCTTCTTGCGCTGCTTCAGCAGTTCCTTTTCGGCGCGGTGCAGGCCACTGGCGGCGGTGTCCTCAATGGCGTCGCCGCCATATTCATCCCGCCGCCCCCGCTGGGCGGTATCCCGGAGCTGAGTCCGCAGACGCTCCGAGCCGTCATCCAACATCTTGCGCAAAAGCTCCTTTGGAGCGGATACAGCTTTCTCTTTGACACGCTCACTCAGCGCCGGTTTTTCTTTAATTTTCTCCATGGGCTATCACGCAGCCAGATCCGAGGGCTTTGTGGTCATTAAGCGGTAGAGCTTGTTCTTTGGGAAATGATCCACAAAAGGCACGATAGCGCTTCCGCACTTGATGAGTCCCCGGCCGGAGTCCACATTGGTGATGTAGGAGAGCTGATTATCCGAGATGTTCAGCAGACGCGCCAGTTCCTCCCGGTCTGTAGCCGCCTGGTTCAGCATGATGAGGAACTCACTGTTTGCCAGCATGGTGCGGGCCGTGTGGGACTGCAGCAGGTCTTCGATATTCTGGCTGATCCCCGTTCCGCAAGCCTGATACTTTCTCATACGTTTCCACAGGGTGAAGAGGAAATTGGCGCTGTACTCATGCTGGAACAGCAGATAGATCTCATCAATATAGATCCAGGTGTTGCGCTTCAGCCCACGGTTGCGGATGATGCGGTTGAAGATACTGTCCAACACCACCAGCATCCCCACCGGCAGAAGCTGCTTACCAAGGTCCCGGATATCGTAGCAGAGGATGCGGGCATTGGTGTCCACATTGGTGGGCTTGGCAAAGGTGTTGAGACTGCCGTCTGTAAACAGTTCGATGGCCAGCGCCACATCCTGCGCTTCCTTTTCCGGCTGGCGGAGCAGCTCGGCGTGGAAGTCCTGCAAGGTGGGGACCGCGCCGTGATAGCCGCTGCGGATATAGTCCCGGTACACCTGCGCGGTACAGCGGTCGATGACGGATTTTTCCTTGGCAGACAGCTTGCCTGCCCCAATGAGCTGTTCACAGAGGGAAAGCAGGAACTCGGATTTCAGCACCACGGGGTTCTCTCCGTCCCCATAGCCCTGCTCCATATCCATGGCGTTGATATGGTTAGGTGAGGTGGCGGAGATGTTGATGACCTGACCGCCCAGCCCTTCGATGAGGGGGCGGTACTCCGACTCCGGATCGATGACGATAATATCGTCCTGCGTGGACAGCGCCAGAGACACCATCTCCTTCTTGGCGCTGAAGGATTTGCCGGAGCCGGAGACACCGAGAATGAATGCGTTGCCGTTGAGAAGCTGCCTGCGGTCCGCCACGATGAGGTTTTTGCTGATGGCATTCTGCCCGTAGTACACACCGCCCCGGTCCCAGATCTCCTGGGCCTTAAAGGGCATGAGAACAGCCAGCGCTTCCGTGGTCAGAGTACGCAGAGCATCGATGCGGCGCAGGCCCAGCGGCAGCGCCGTCACCAGCCCGTCCGCCTGCTGCCAGTTCAGTGTCGTGAGCTGACAGAGGTGCTTGCGGGCAATGGACTGGAGCGTTTCCGTATCACTGTCCAGTTCTTCCTTGCTGTCTGCCAGATGCACCAGCGTCACCACGGCAAACATCATCCGCTGGTCGCGGGTGGTGAGATCGTCCAGCATCTCACGGGTCTCCTTGCGCTGCTGCTCCAGATCGTAGGGGACAACGGCAGAAAAGTTATTGTTAGCGTTCTGCCGGCGCTGCCAGTTGGTCACATTGGTCTCCACACCCAGCAGGCGATTCTGCATCTCCCGCACCGCCTCGTCGGTAGGGACAGGGATGATGTCGATAGACAGCATAAGACTTCGGTTCAGGCTGGTAAGCTCATTGATCATGGAATCCTTGATATAGCTGGCATACTCCTTCAGAAACAGTACCCGGCCATACTTACCGCTCATGATAAAATGATCCTTTTTGAATTCCATGCTGTCTGGGCAGATGGCGTCCTTGAAGGAACGCCCGTTTTTCATGTTCTCCCGGAGGTCAAAGCGGAACTCGCTTTCCTCACCCACACGGTAGAAATCATGCAGGATATGGAGGCGGTCTGCCGCATCCAGTTCCTCGCAGCGAGAGTCCATGTGGTTCAGACGGGAAGAGGCGTCATGGACCGTGCGGTCAAAAAACGCGCGGGCTTCCTCCACATTTTTCTTGTGGACGGACAGTGTGATGTAGCGCTCCTGCACCACACTGTTGGATGAGTCCGTCACCTTATCCAGCAGCATGGCGTTGTATTCCTTACGCCCGCCGTCCAGATCATCTCCCTTGGGCGGGATGAGGATCTCCTGCTCAAAGTTGCGTCGGTCCAGGCGCTTATTGTTGATGGTAATTTTCGTGGTGGAGCCGGTGTCCAGCGCGTTCAGCAGCTCGGAATAGCTGAGAAACATGGCTGTCTTATCCTCTTTCGAGGCGATGGCATAATTGATGTCGCTAAAACGCAGTGTTTTAGAATACTTGCTGCCAAATTGAAAGACCCCATCCGGCCAGATGCGGCGGATGGGGATGATGTCCTGTACAGATTTCGGAACCGTAAATCTTTCTTTGTCCTGCTTCAGTGTATTTTGCAGAGTTTTAATCAAGTTTGAGAGCCTCCTTTATCGTTGAATTTTCCAGAGCTTTGGCGTATATGTTGTCCGATCTGAACACGAGTCTGCGGGGAAACAGGAATTCCGAGCGGATATACGCGAGCAGAAAGCGTTCCAGCGTCATGCCGTTATACTGAAAAAAGCCGCCCAGGGCAAAGGGAAAGGCTGCAAGCACGCAGGCCCAGCCGATCTCCCCATTCCCCAGCACAGGGCGCAGGCCGAAATATACGCCCACTGCCACGGCGACCGCCAGCAGAGCGAACAGCAACTGCCGCAGGGACAGCCCGAAGAATAGACTCTCCTGGTAATTTCGTACTTCTTTGTTGATGCGGACCTCCAATGGATCACCTCCGAGTTTTTTCTGAGTTTTGCTGAACAGACTCTTGCTTTGTCTGTGCAGTCATGGTACTATGCCACAAACCCGATGAAGGAGGTCGTGACACATGATCGCTTTTCTGATGATCGCCGGGCTTGGCGTCCTGGCGCTTCTCTCCCGGTTCGCCGCGCTGACACGGATGACCATCCCGCTTTTGTACACCGTGTCCATGCTGACGGTGTTCCACGGTTGGTATCGCGCTCATACCGTGCTGGCAGACCGCATCCTGTTCGCCCTTGTAGGGCTGGTGGTGCTGTCCTGGCTGCTTTCGCTGATCCGCTTTGTCTGCGATCTTGTTATGCAGGCACGGGATGACGCTGCCGCTATGGAGTATTTCTCCTACCGTGTTCGCAAAGCACGGGAGAACGGCGAAGACACCGTCAGCACAGAGGGTCTGTGGCGCTGAATCAGCCAAGGCCCATCAACTCCCGGATGATGCGGTCGCTCATCTTGATCGCGCCCACCAGCACCAGCATATTGAAGATCAGCTCGCCCACATAGTTCCATACGATGGTGGCTGCCGCCAGCGTATCGTCCGCGATGGCAGGCGGTGAAGACGCGAACGCCGAGAAAATCACACAAGCCAATACGATGACACAGCCCTCCAGACAGATGGCGGCATAACTTTTCAAAAAGGCTACGCCGATACTGCTGGAGGGCTGTCCCGCAAAGCTGGCCAGCGGGATGGGCGCGATGGCCGTTGCGATATAGAGCTTAAAAAAACGGCTATACACCGTCAGTATCATGACAAGGGAGAGCACCCAGATAAAGAGCGAGCCCAGCAGCGTCACCGCCCAAAGGGGGATGGAGTCAATAAAGCCCACATCCTCGATGACACTCACCAGTTCATCCGGTAATGTGGTGGCAGACATCGCCGTCAGCCCGGAGGAATCCATGATGGTTGTCACCATGCCCTGGGCAACACGAAACGCGCCGGTCATCAGTTCCATGCCCCAGGTCACTGCCGCCTGCGCCAGCACAAAGCGGATGAAGCATTTGAAGGCCACTTCCGGCTTCTTCATCTCGGTGAAGCTACCGCAGGTCTTGACCACGCCCATTACAAAAAACAGCACCAACAGCGCATATCCCACCGCTTTCAATCCGCCGTTGATGCCGACGATGACATTCCAGATACCGCCGCCCTTAAAGGACTCCGGTGAGGTGCTGATAAGCTGCCAGATCTCTGCCAGCCTTCCGTTCCACATTTCCAGCGCAGAGTTCAAATTGTCTACGATCCAGTTTCCGCTTCCCATTCAAAATCACCTCCTACGGGAAGAACAGGGTGAACGGTATCATGCCGTTCACCCTGCCGCGTTTTTCAGCCGGTGATGAGAGTGAGGATCTCCTTCGTAAAGGTAATGACGATGCCGCCTGCCACCGTCAGCATACCGTTGGCGCGCTGAGAGGGGTCATGGCTCTTGAGGGACAGTCCCACCTGCAAAATGCCAAAGCCCAGCAGAATAAGGCCAATGGCGCGGATCAGAGAGAAAATGAAATCAGACAGGTTGTTGACCACCGTCAGCGGGTCATCTGCCGCCAGCGCAGGCACTGCGGTGACTGCCAGAAGCAGGGCGACACAGGCAAAGACGGAATAGACCCGCTTTGCCTTTCTTTCAAAATTCTTGTTATTCAAATCATGTTTCATGCTGCAGCATTCTCCTTTTCATTGTCAAAATCAGTTTGGAACAGCGGCTCTCCCGGAATAGGAGGCTCCGCCGTCCCGTGGTGGATGTAGGGCGGTGCGCCGCCATCCATCGTATAGCGGATGGCGGGATGCTCCATGAGCTCATACTTTTCGTCCATCACCGGCCGTGTGCCGCGGATGAACAGGATGCAATACCGGTTATCCAGCATCCGCACCTCGTCCGGCGTCAGCAGTTCTCTGCCGCTCATCTGGAAGTTAGTGGAGTAAGACCCGGACCGCCCTTTGGTCTGCCCGTGGGTCTTGGTGTCAATGGTGGACTTACCCAACGCCTCAGAAATGTACTTGTGAGTGCTTGCCTCGTTGCCGCCCAGATAGAGCAGCGTGTCCGAGTTGCCAGGGATGGTTTCCCAGGAATCCTTATACAGCTCCTTAATCTGCGCCATGTTCTGGATGATGGTGCTGCAGGAGATATTGCGGGAGCGCATGGTCGCAAGCTCCCGCGGCAGCCCCGGCAGATTGACCGATGGCGCTTCGTCCAAGATAAAGTGGACATGACACGGCAATGCCCCATGGTGGATCTGGTCGGCGCAGTAGTACAGTGTTTGGAATATCTGGGAGTACAGCAGGCTGACGAGGAAGTTGAAGGTCGTGTCATTATCCGGGATCACGGCATACAGAGCGCACTTTCGCTCTCCCAGCGTGTAGAGATCCATGTCATCATGGTCGGTGACAGCTTTGATCTGCGGCAGATTGAAGGGCGCCAGCCGCACAGCGGCACTCACCAAAATGCTTTTCGCTGTCTTGCCAGAGACGAAAAGTCAAGGACTTTTTCATCAAATTCAAAAAGAAGTCACATTTTGCGGACTTCCTCACGGAGCAGACGCTTGATTTTGTCCTCCATCGTCTCTTTTGCGGTCTGGCTGAAATGGACACGGACGATATAGGTTGTCTTGCCGATCTGCTTTCTGACAGTCGGGCAAGGGGTGCTGTTGGTTGCGGTATTGTTCATTCAAAATCCTCCTGTAAATGAAAAATGCCCGGTGACTTTTCATCATCGGGCGGTGATCGGTATGAGGGAAGAAGGCAAGGCGGCAACATTAAGGTATCTATAAAAACCTTGCCGTCTTTGCCACGCTTGCCGTGTTCCTGTTGTCAGTCTCGGAGATAGCAGACCCATGCTGTGCTGTCTTTCTCGGTCACAAGCCTGTCTCCGATACGGCTCTTTGCCGTTCTCATGGTGCGTGAGGAAATCCCACGCTCATTGACTGCCTTTTCCAGCTCTGCACTCGGCATACGCTTTCCGTTTGCAAGCAATTCCAGAATGAGCATTTGCGCCTGTGCGGTCTTGCTCTCGGTCTTTGCGGTGTCTGTCCCGGCAAGAAGCTCGTCAGCGGTAATGTCATAAGCTCCTATCCACTCAAAGCCTTTCTCGTCTCCCAGAGAAAAGGCAAGGGACTGTCCGGGCGGCGCAAGGGAGCTTTTCTCATGGATAAGTACCCTTGTTGTGGGGCTGTCCTTCAGCTTACCGATAAAGAGCAGACTGCGGACTGCCGCCGTAATGTCGATAGACCCCAATCCCCGGTAGGTGCTTTGCGTTCCTGCGGCTTTGTTCAGGTGTCCAATCAGCACGATAGCGCACCCGGTAGCCTGTGCAATGTCTCCCAGACTGCGGAATATCGGGCGCACCTCGTTTGCTCTGTTCATGTCCACATCTGCGCCCAGAAACGCCTGTACCGGGTCAATGATAACAAGCCTTGCGTTGTTTTCCCGGATTGCCCTTGCTATGCGCTCATCGGCAAGGGTCAGCGGTGTGTCCCTATCGTCAATGACAAGCACTCTTTCAAGGTCTGCTTCCGCTTCCATCAGTCGGGGCTTGACGGTATCGCCCAGACCGTCCTCTGCGGTCTGATAGATGATGTTGAAAGGCTCAAGGGTCTCCATACCGGGTAAAGGCTTTCGGTTGGTGCAAGCCGCCGCAAGACGCATGGCAAAGTAGGTCTTGCCCTCGCCGGGGTTGCCCTGTATGATCGTCAGCTTTCCAAAGGGGATATAGGGAAACCATAGCCATTCCACACTCGTCAGCTCCACATCTGCCATGCGGAGCATGGGAACAGGCTGGGCGGTGGGCAGCTCTCGCAGCGTGATTGTCTCGGCTATGAATTTGCGGCTCGGAATGTCCCCTTGCTGACGGAGAACATCGTTCCAGTCTTTCCTTGCCGGGACAAGGCGAATGACGGCGATCTCGCCGGGAATGTCCTGTTCCAGCCGGGTGCAGGCTTCACTTCCTGCGGTGTCGCTGTCAAGGCAGAGGAACACTTTTCGGGTGTCCTTGCGTTCAGAAAGAAAACGGTCAAGGGCTTTGCCTGAAACGCCGCCCAGGGCAAGGTAGCTCCTTGTCTGCCAGTCCTGCGGATAAAGGCAGATAAAGGACAAAAGGTCAATCGGTGCTTCAAAAACAAAAAGCTGGTTGCCGTTTCCCTCATAGCGGAACGGATAGGACTTGTCAGACCCGGTAATATCCTGTCTGAATGGGTCTGCCGTTCCTCGCACATGGGCGTATCTTGGCGTACCGCTTCGGTCTCTGCCAACAAAGACAACATTGTGCCGCTTTGCGTCCTCGTAAATATCCCCGGAAAGAAGAAAAGCCTCAACCAGTTTCGGGTTGAGACCTCGGCTTTCGCAAAGATATTGAATTGCTCTGTCGGCTGTTCGGTTGTGCAAGGGCAAGTGGAACGCTGTGGGCGGTGCTGTGGTGGCTTCGGTCTGTCCTTCGCCGCTTTCGCCGGTTAAGAGCTGGACAGCTTCGGAAAAGGATTTGCCGTAAAACTCCATGACAAAATCAATGGGATAGCCGCCCTTGCTCTGGCTGTGTCGAAACCACTTGTTTCCCCGGACGGTCAGGCTGTCATGTTCTTTCCAGCGGTATTCTCGTCCGCTTTTGATAAGTGTCTCTCCCTGTGTGCGGAGAAAATCTTCCAGACTGACGGCGTTTGCCCGGTCAATCTGTGCTTGGGTGTAATTCATCGGGATAGTTCCTCCTTTTTCTGTCGTGTTTGGGGTCGATTTTGGAGCTTTTGTTCCTCTGTGCGCTCGTTAAATCGGGCGGCAGTATCTACACATGACTTGACCTTCCAAAGGCGGTGTAAATCGTCTCTGACGGTCTTAAACTCGCCATAGGTGGTGTTGTGCGCCTGTTCCAGCTCGTCATACTCGTCGGACAGCTTTTTCATATCCACCTTGCCGTCTGGGAACTCCCCGGTCAGCTTTCGTCTGGCGGCGTAGAACTGTTTCAGTTCCGCTTCATGCTCTGCCTTGTACTTGGCTCTGGGCTTCTCAAACTTGATTTTCTGCAAGCCGTCATAGACAGGCTTCAAGCTCTGGAAAGCAGCGGAGCTGTCATAGAGCTGCTTAATTGCTTTCATTCGGGCGGTCTGTTCGTCCAGCGTTTTCTTCAAGCTCTCTGTGGCAGCACTGTGTTCGCTGACACGGCTTTCCAAATCTTCAAGGGAGTAAATGCCGTTTGCCCGGAGATAATTGAAAGTCTCGTTCATCTCCTTTAGGTTGCTGACCTTGCCTTTCTGCGAATATGCCCCGGCTCTGCGCTGGGTGTAATAGGCGTTCAGCAGAGAAACAAGGTCGGGTGCCTGCGGCTTGGCAAGCTCCGCTTTTGCTTCGGCAATCCAATCAAACAGGAGAGTGATTTTCTTCTTGATGTCCCGGATAACGGCATTGGTGGCTCTAATCCAGCGATTGAACTCGCCTTTCTCGGTGCGTATGCCTTTCTTCTCCATTGCCCGGACGGTTGCGCCCTCATGGACGGTGGGAAGTAAATCCACGCCTTGCCGTTCATAGCTGCGGTGGTCGATACGAACATCAATACCTTTTTCCGCAAACTTGGCATTGCATAGCTCCGCCCATGTCTGCCGCCAGTATTCCAGCGTTTCGGGACTGCCCCAGTCGGTAGTGGGAACGGCGTTGAACACAAACTTTCCGTCTGCGTCTCGGATACGGTTGCCGTCCTCGTCCAGCTCATACACCCGGCGTTGCTTTAGTCCCCATTTGCCGTTCTGCTCGATGGGGCGGATGGGGCAAAGCACATGAAAATGCGGGTTTGGTATGCCGCCGTCCTCCCGGTCTGGCTGGTGTACGGCGAAGTCAACCACCATGCCCCGGCTCACAAAGTTCTCCAACAAAAATTGCCTTGCAAGAGCGATGTTTTCCTCAAGGGAAAATTCATTCTGCAAGGCAATGTCAAAGCTGTATGCAAGCTGTGCGTTCTTTCCACGCTCGGCTTTTTCCACGGCGTTCCATAGGGTCTGGCGGTCTGCGTATTCGGGCGGTGCATGGGACGGCAGGAGAATGTCAGAGCAGATCACGCCGCCCTTGCGTGTGTAGTCGCTGTATTCGCCGTAATACTCGCTATACAATCGCTCCCCGGCTCGGTAGGCGGCAGAAGCGATAGCGGACTGTCCTGCGCTTCGCTTAGTCTGCGTGACGCTCAGATGAAATAGTGCCATCGGCTTTCAACTCCTTTTCTCTGTTTGCTTGGCTGATATGGGTAATCGCCATGTGACGGACGGCTCGCTGGACTTCGGACAGGGAAAAGATGTGTTCCATCAGCTCTGTCATTTCGGTGCGTGTGAGATCTTTGACCTCCGGGGCAAGGCTCTCAATCGTGCCGCCCAGATTGCAAAGGCGGTGGGTGCGTTTCTGCCTTTCGCCTTTCTCCAGATATTTCTTTCTGTTTTCAAGACGGTTGAGCTTGTGCTTCTCCTGTGCAAGCTGCGTCTCGGCTCGTTCCTTTTCGGCTCGAAGCTGGTCAAGGGTTTTCGGTTTTGTCATTGTGATTGACCTCCTTTTTTTGATTTTGGGGATAAAAAAGACCGTCAACTTTTCGCATAGTGCGACCAGTCAACGGTCTGATTTTCGGTATTCGGTTTTTGTGTTCAGTTAGACAAACTGGAAGTTGTTAGTCGCTATCTTGTTTGCGGTTAAATTCAAAAACGACAGGTTCAAATTCAACTAAATGCTTATCTTGGGTGTTAGTTCCTTTAGGGTTCTCTATGCCGGTAACTTCATAGTATTCATCACTGTATTGTATTTTACTACCATCAAAATCTTTTTGAATGGATTTGACATATTCAAACGGATTTTCTATTGGTAACAAACTTAATGCCCGCTGTAGCTGTTGTGCCGCTGTCCTCTGCTCATCGGTCAGTATTTTTTCTTCGTTTGCCATGTGTTCTTCAAATTTATTTTTATCCATCCAAACGATTTGCTCCAATGGGTTAGCAGTACCACAAGCCAAGATTAAACGGATAAAATCTTCAAAATTTGCCGCTAATGGATATACATTTTGGTCTACACAACTTTCTGGATTGCAGGCAAATACCATTTCTCCATATTCCGGCAAAAAGCAATACAGAATACATCCTTCAAATCCGATTGGCTTTGCGTTGACGGGATAGCAAAAATACGGGTCTGCAATATCTCCATATTCTAAACATAAAAGTCCCTTATCTATGGGAAGTGCCATATACTTTTCGTAAATCGTTTCCATTGATGTGCCTCCACAAAATTCAAATTTTCTGTTCCCTATAAACTTAATTTATTGGGATTTACCAAATCGCCAAACAACGATTTGCTTGTTCCATAAAATTCATTTTATTCGCCTTCAAACTTGCTGGCGGCGAACAGCATTTTATGCTGTTTGCGGACGGCAAGTCCACAAGGGATAGACGCACAAGCGTCGCAAGGGAGTGTAGCTCCCTTGACGGAACGAAGTGACGAAACATTCTCGGTCGTGCAGTTTTCTTCTGCTGACCGGGAACGAAGCTCCGCAGGACGCACATACTCCCGATAGGAGAGTATAGAAGTGCGCCCTTTAGTTCCTAAAGGGTTTTTATCAGTGCGACAAACTGGAATTTAACTGTCTTTGCTAAAAAACCCTATAACAGCCATAATAAATCCTACAGGTATTAAAAGAAAAGACGCCCACACAATACCAATGTATATCAGCTCTAAACCTGCAAGAATCATTATTGCAATACCTAAGAGCATTAAACTGTTACCAAACATAATTTTTTTCATAATGCTTTTCCTCCACAACTTCAAATTGTCGCTCGTCTACCTATCCAACTTAAACGGCACAACATTTCCAACAACGCGTCCAACAAAATATACAATCACGCTCCTTTGCAAATTCCGATTTGTTGCTTAATTTTCGTATTCAAATTATACCATAAAACTTGTGAACAGTTCTACCGCAACTTTGGACTATATGAGAAAAGTCCGAACAGTTTTCTGCCCGGACTTCCTCGCTCAATCATAAATCAATTCCGCTTTCACAATCTCCTCTGCCTGTGCCTTGCAAGCGTTCATCTGCCGCACCCATTCCATTTGATTATCGGCTTTCAGTTGCTCGGTCACGCCGTACTGCTTTGCCAGCTTCGGCACGATCAGCTCCATGCGTTTTCGTGCCGCTTCTTCAATCTCGGCGCAATGTTCAAAGAGCTTGTCGGATAGCACCAGTTCATTGAACAGTATCGGGCGGTGCATTTCTAAATACGCCTTGCGAAGTCTGCCGTAGTGTCCGATGGGCTTGGTCTTGCGGATAATGATGTTCGGGATAAGATAATCGCCGTTCCGTGTGTAAGTGATATTCATGCTGTTTGTACTCCTTTCATCGGCTCTCTCTGCGGTAAACTGCTGGCGGGAACGAACACGCCCTTTGCAATATCCTCCGCACGAATGGCGGCTTTCTTGGCTTCGATTTCTGCCTTTTTTCTCCCCTTGATTTTGTCCTCGTATCGCTTCTGCGCTCCGCTGGCTTTCCGCTTCAAGTAGTTCTGATGAAGCCTGTCTTTGCGTTCCTCACGCTTGCGGATTTCTTCTAATTCCTCTGGGGTAAGCTCCACTTCTCCAAACGCCGGAGGAACAAATCGCCCGACAAAATTGAAGTAAATCTCGACCTCCTGTGTGGTCTGTATACTGCCCTTGCGGTCACGCTCATGCACAAGGATTTTCTCGATAAACTCGTTGAGCATGGCAATGGTCAGCTTGTCGAAGTTCTCATATTTGTCAATCAGAGCGATAAAACGGTCAGCGTCCTTTTCGTGCTTCTCATAGCTCTTGACAGCCTTTTCCAGAACAGAGATTTCAGCGGTAAGCTCGGACTGTTCCTTTTCGTATTGAGCGTCCAGAGTGGCGTATCTGCTGTCGGACAGCTTGCCTAAAATGTTGTCCTCATAGATTTTGCAGAGCAGGACTTCCAGCTCGGAAACTCTCTGCTTTGCTGTGGCAAGGCGTGTGCGCTGTTTTCTGACCTCTGCCGTCTGCTGGCTGGACTGCGCTTCCTGCACCACACGGACAAACTCGGCTCGGTCATGCTTGGCATACTCGGCAATAGCTTTGAGCATTTCGGAAACAAGGGACAGTACCACATCTTCATTGATACGGTGCTGTGTCGTGCAGAGCTTTCCAACTGGGACTTTGCTGTATTGGGAACAGGTATATTGAGAAATACGCTTGCCGTTGTTGGTACGGTGGACATACATCTTGCCGCCGCAATCGGCACAATAAAGCAAGCCTGTGAGGGGAGCTGCTTCGCCCCAGCCGTCCGGGTAGCGTCTGACATTCCCACGGATTTTCTGCACAAGGTCAAAGGTCTGCTGGTCAATGATAGCTTCATGGGTATTCTCGAAAATCGTCCATTCGTCCTCCGGGACATAATGGCTTTTCTTGTCCTTGAAGTGCTTTCGAGTCTTGAAGTTGATGGTGTGTCCCAGATATTCACGCTTTTCAAGAATGTTGCAGATGGTGGAAGAACCCCAGCCGTACACATCTTTGAAAGTCTTGTTTTTATTCACACCCTCGCCGTGCTGGGCAAGGTAAGCGGACGGAATGAGGATTTTTTCTTCTTTCAGCTTGCTGGCGATCTGATACGGACCGTAGCCCTCAATCGTCATGGCAAAGATGCGCTTGACCACATCAGCGGCTTCGGGGTCAACCAACCATTGGTCTCTGGCTTCGTTCCAGAGATAGCCGTAAATGACCGTGCCTGTGAGGTGCTTGCCGGACTTGCCTTTGGACTGGAAAGTGGAACGGATTTTACGGCTGGTGTCTCTGGCGTAATACTCGTTCATAATGTTGCGGAAAGGGGTAAAATCATCGTCACCTCTGGCACTATCCACGCCGTCATTGATAGCGATAAGTCGCACGCTACGCTGACGCAGGATTTCCATAATCTGACCGACTTTCAGATAGTCACGACCCATGCGGCTCATGTCCTTGATACACAGGTACTCCACATTCCCGGCTTCCACCTCTTTCATCATTGCCAGAAATCCGGGACGGTCAAAGCAAGTACCACTAATGCCATCGTCCGTGAAATGGACAATGTTCGTAAACCCCTGCCGTGCGGCGAACTCCTCCAACATAGCCTTTTGATTGGAAATGGAATTGCTCTCACGCTGCTGGTCATCATCTTTGCCAAAGTCATCACGGCTCAGTCGTTCGTACAGAGCTGTGATTTTCTCGTTTTTTCTCATCGCTTGCGCTCCTTTCTTCGATTTTAGGTTATGTGTTCTAAGAGACTTCCCAACCGCTTGATTAAGAAGTCTTTTAGAGCATACAACACCCGCCGCCTGCTTAAAAACCTTATATTGACGCAGGGCAACACTTTCCGGGTTCTCATACTCCATTGCCCGGAACAGCAGATCCAGCGGGGAGACATACTCGTCATCGTCCTCCTTCACTTCGGCATATTCCAGCACACGCAGCACCATTGAAAAATTCTGCTCATATTCCGGCGCTTCCTGGAACAGCATGAGGATGATGGCCTGCAGCAGTGCTGTCTCGGACTTCGACCAGAACGGATCGGACTCGTGACTGCCCTTGGGCGTGGTCGCCTGAATCAGCGTGTTCACCAGCTTCAGCGCGTCCTTTTCATCCCGCAGATAGCGGAACGGGTTATAGCCGTCCGACTGCGACAGATCTACCAGATTCAGCACTCGGATGTCGTATCCCTGCCGTTTCAGATACCCTCCGGTGGCGGTCAGCACCTCCATCTTCGGGTCCGTGATCACATAGTTGCTGTTTGCTTCCAGAATGTTGGGCTTGACATAGCCGCGCGTCTTGGCGGCGCCGCTGCCGCCAATGACCAGCACATTCAGTGAGCGCCGGTGCTTGTGGGTATCCAGCCCCAGCCGCACATGGCGGGTGAGGATCTTGTTCTCCTTCTGCCGGAACTGCGCGTTGAGCTGCCGGGGAGAGCCCCATGCGGCGGAGCCGTGTTCCTCTCCGTCCCGTGTTCTGCCCTGTCCGGAAGCATAGAGACACAGCCCCATGAGATATGCGCCGGTGCAGACGAGAATGGACAACAGGCTCTTGTCTGTCCATTGGATCTGGAAAGGCCGTTCCAGCGCGGCAGTTAAGTTTGATAGCAGCTCCGGCAGACCGCCGCCAAGGGACTGGGCGATCAGCAGCGCCGCCCATATCACAGGGATATAGAGGAACAGCGCAAGTACCAGATCCGTTGTTTGGGATGTCTTTTTCAGCCGCATCACCTCCTGCATAAAAAATACGAGGCCGGCAAAGCATTCCACTCTGCCGGCCTTGCTGACGAAACGGCTTTCTTACTTTGTCCTGTCCGGTCGTACTTTTTGACGGACCTTTTCCTTGGCCGGGGCAGACTTCTGCCGGGTATCCAGCTGCGCCTGATACCCTTTCAGCCGTTCCAGAACCGAAGACCGCTCATTCGTCATCGTCCCGGCAGCCGTTTCCCTGTCGCTGAATGAGGTCGATCTGCCTTTGGTATCTGGCAAGTCTGTTCCCGACCGAGATTCTTTTTTTGGCGCCACCTCCTGCCGCTTGCCCACAGGCGGTGTCACAGGCGTTTCCCCCTGCTGGGGGCGTTGCTGTTCGCGCTGCGGCGCCTCCTGTCCCACACGGGCTTCCTGCTCCTTAGAGGGGGCATCCTGCCGCGCCTGCTCCGGCTGCCCGGTATATCGGATGCGCTCAAAGATCATATTGGCGCGGTCGATCTCCGTTACCGGCATGATCACATCCACGACTTTTCCCTTGTTATCCGAATCACGGATGGCAGAGAACAGGATCTTCTGTTTTCCTGCCCGCTGCCTGAATTGCTGATACTGTTCCGGTGACATGGAAAATCGCCGCACATCGCGGGTCTCCTTCAGCATCTTGACCAGATTGACTTTACCGGAAATGGTCTTGTGGTTTTTTGCCAGCGCCATAGTGAGCGCCAGCATATTTTTGATGGCGGAGCCGCTCAGCCGGACAGCGACCTCGCTACCGGAGAGCATCATGCGTACCAGCTGGTCCGCCGCTTCACCGCCTCCGATGTTCATGCTCCCGCACCTCCTTCTGGTGTTCTTCTGTTTTCTGGATGTCCTGCTCCATTACAGGCGTCTGCTGGCAGATCTCCCGGCAGAGCTTCCACTTTTCCCGCTCCGCCCGGATCTCCCGATTCACCTCTGAGAGCTGTTCATACACTTCTGCCTTTTCTTTCTTCAGCACTTCCTGCGGAATGCCGCTGTCCTCCAGCAGCTTCACGGCTTTCATATACTGCTCGAATTCCTGCTCCATGCCGATGAGCCCTTCCTCGTATAACGCCTTGCTGGGTTCCAGCGCCTCCGCGTCTGCCAGCGCCGCGTAGAGCGGCTGGCGTTTCTTCTTCCGCACATTGAGGAGGGTCCGCTGCTTTGTCAATCTGCCCAGCGTTTCCTCTGTGCGTTGTTCGAATGCCGCCATGTCAGCAGGCGTTGTGATGTCATTTTTCCGCAGGAACGCGAACTGTGCCTGATACCGTTCAAAGCGCATGACCGCCTGCCGCAGATGCGGTGTCATGCGGGGCGGATACTGCCGCTTTCCGATCTTGCCCAGCAGATAGAGATAATGGACATAGAGGGCAAGGAAGCCGCTGTACTTGGGATGTTTCCGGTACGGCTGATACGCCGGCCGCGCAGGCAAGACAGGCCGCAGTCCCGCTTCAATCTGTTCCAGGTTGCCCTGGATGGCAGTGCGGATACCGTCCTCTGTGAACAGCGGATCTCGCCTGCCGGGGTACTGGTATCGGTCCTGTCCTCGCAGGCGGAAGCCGAGCCTGCCTCCATGATGGATCTCATACCCCTTATGCTCCATGAGCAGGAAGAAGTGGCCGAGGTCGTTGGCGTCCCGGATAGCATCCCGCAGATCTGCCTCCAGCATGGAGCGGAAGGTGGGCTGCCCTTTGGACTGGCGCAGCCACTCGATGTAGCTGACCGACCTGGCAGGCTCGCCCTGCACGATGACGGACAATCCATGCTCCCGGCAGAGCCGGTCTGAAATGGCACGGATCTGCTGGTAGTAGCTTTGCTGCGTACTGTGATACTTTTCGCCGGTATCTGCATTCACCGAATTAAATACGATATGTGAATGGATATGATGCCGGTCTACATGGGTCCCAATCACAACCTCAAAGCCGTCCAAGTGTTCCTGCGCAAATGCTTTAGCAATTTCTAAAGCAAGTTCAGGTGTGATTTCACCAGGCTTGAACGATTGAATGATGTGATAGCATTGACGCTTATCCAATCGTCCGGTTTCCAGCTTTGTTTTCATCATCTCGCGGTACTCTCTCCCTGGATCGCAATTAAAATGTGCTGTTAAAATATGCCCATCCGTTTTGTCACCGTTCAGAACATAATCAATAGCTTCTTTTAAGCCGCCGTTACGGGGCAGGATTTTCGTAACAGCCATTACTTATTCGCTATCCGGAACATAAGCTCATATACCTGATCCAGAAGATAGAGTCCCCGTTTGGCATCCTCCGGCTTCGCAATTCCTGCATTGACGCTGCGGGCGATCTGGTTGATGTTGTTGCCGATATGATGTATTTCCGTCCGGAGCTCTTTAATTTCTTTTGTAGGGCGGGCTTTGACCGGTCGTCCCTCAATAAGCCGTGCAAGATATGCCCGTTTTGTCAGCCTGCACTCTTTGGCCTGACAGCACAGCAGCTGATACTGCTGTGTTGTCAGTACGATGTGCAGATGGTGTTCTTTCTTGTTCTCATCCACATTTTTCTCCTTCCTGCGGCGTATAGCCGCAAGTTTTTCCGCCAGCAGGCGGCATAGGGGACCGGGGTATCCTCGGCAAGCTGTGCAAATGTACATTTGCGCGATGCTTGCGCCAGCGCCGCCATCGGCGGCGTTGCGCCAGCGCCGCCATCGGCGGCGTTGGCTGTTCCCCGCCGACGGCGGGGCGTTTTTTGAGAGGTAGGTTGATTCCAATACAGGCGGACACGGTCCGCACCTTTTCCAGAAAAAAGAAATGCCTGGCAGCAGCGCCAGACATCCGGTTTCGCAGGGTCCTTCCGCACAGGGTGTCAATGTAACACCCAAAATAGAAACGGCAGGGTGTCTTGATGACACCCTGCCTGTCATTATTACCGTTCAAAATCATGGTCGTGCGCTGAACGCTCCCGCTTCTTCAATTTTCGCATTGAGAAATCGAGAATTCGCTCTTTTCTGGCCTGCAGCATGGTCTTATAAAACTGCTTTTGCAAATCAGACGCAAATGGCGTTTCATCGATGATTGCAAATACTTGCTCCATATTGATTCTCGGAAGGATTCGCTTCAGTGCCGCATTGCAATCCGGATAAGACAACGACGAAAGGAAGTTAAAATAATTGATTCTCTGTCCGTTGATCTTTATGCCGGAGAGAGGTAGAGAAAAGGTCCGAAGGTCCTGTTCTTTCTGGCTTTCCAGTGTATTTCGCATGATGCTTTCGTCTGCCTGTGGGTAAAGGCTGCTGCCGCAGTCATATACAGGAGCCAAGTGGATCTCATCCGTCATGGTATTATACAGAAATCCCCAGTTGCCGTTATGCCGATCCCAGTTGCCGATCAAGGCATCTACAATGAACATATCCCAGAAGTGCTGTTTCAGCAGCGCAGGTGGAAAGGCTGTCTGGTCCTCCATAGCTTGTGTGATATCAGACAGTTCTGTACCATAGCCGCTGTGTCCGGAATTGATCACCGTATTTTTCAGAGATGCGAAGTCCTGCAGCACGATTCCTGGTGAAGTGAAATCCTTGCAGGCAACAACAATTTTTTCCGCACCGTTCTTTCTGTAGATTCCCAGAAGCGTTTCCTGTGCGGCAATACCAACGCTGTTGAAAATATGGCAGCCAATGTATTCTGAAATGCAGCTATTGGCATAACTCAACTCTTTATTTTTAGGAGCGGGTGCCGGGAATTTCAGCATATACTGTTCACCGTCGTAAATGACAGCGATCTTTGCGCCATTCGCTCCTGCATAAAACTTATTGCGGGTGGGTAAGGCTGTAAAATCAAGCACTATACTCACTCCTTTCCCATACGGAGATATTTTTCTCTCAGATACCATGCCTGTTCTGATGAGATGACCTGCTCTACTTCATATGAATTGATCAGCGCATTCAGGTCGCACCACCAGAGATCCCAATGGTTATCCTGCCTGCCGCTATCAATGATGTTCCATGATTCCTCCATTCTCAGGATGGATTCGTGGAGGTCTTCCGGCAGTCCACATTCCAAATAGGACTGGTCCAGCGGCTTTCCCGTTTCCGGATCATATTGTGCGTTTCGATCATTCATACCTGCGTCCTCGCTTGTAGCACCATTCTATTGTTTTTATTATACCGACTTATCCCTGTTTTAGCAAGTAGTGTTGCCAGACAGCCCAGTAGATCATGCCGCCTTTTCCAGTTCGGCTCGGATGCGTTCCCGCGCCAGCTCCGCGTAGGTGTCTGTGACTTCGATGCCGGTTGCGGTATAGCCCTCCTGCACAGCCGCCAGCACCGTGGTACCGCTGCCAGCAAAGGGGTCCAGAATATGCCCGCTCGGTTCCGTGATCTTCACGATGTCCCGCATCAACTGCAGCGGCTTCTCCGTCAGATGGATGCGGCTCTGGGGATTGCCGTATTTGAACACCCCCGGCAGACACGGGACTGGGCGGCTGATGGGCATATCGCCGTTGGAGCCCCAGACGATATATTCCGCCTGCTGGCGGAAGCGCCCCTTCTGCGGGCGGCTGTTGCCCTTATCCCAGACAGTGGTGCCTCGCCAGATCCAACCGGCCCACTGGAGAGCGTCTGTCGCCGCGGGAAGCTGCCGCCAGTCGATAAACATACATACCGGCGCACCGCTCTTGCATACCTTTCGCGCTTCATACAACCACTCCGCCGCCCAACGGGTCCAGGAGCGCTGGTCCTTGGCGTCCCCATCGAAAGGGGGCGGCGCATTCTCGCCCATGCTGGAATACTTCCTGGCTGTGGATTTGTTTTTCTCCGCCTGGGTGCGTCCACCGGACGCATAGGGCGGATCGGTGATGACCGCGTCAAAGGTGTTGGGGGCAAAGGTCCCCAGCACCTTCAGGGCATCCCCCTGGAGGATGCTCCATTTCTGATTATCGCTCATGCTCATGCTTCTCCTTCTTTTTCGTTCGATTTTCGCGGGGCGGAGACAGCTCCGTCTCCACATATTCGCTGATGATTCCCAGTGCTTCCTCGTAGCTGTGGCACGCTCCGCCCATGATGCGGGTCTGCATTTCCTTTGCTTCTGCCGCCATGCCATTCTGCCGAAGAACTCTGGCGGCAATACCCATCAGATGGAAGATGTTGCCGTCCTGCCCCAGCAGAGGGCAGAGAGGGCGGGGGTTCTCCTGCCGGGCGGAGCGAAACCCGCCCAGCCTGTTGGGAACATAGTCGGACAGCCATGTGCCGCCGAATGCGCCGTGGGTCTGCAAACGCCACATCGCCAGCTTCCCCATATCCACCTGAATGTTCTCGAAGGGGAACAGCAGATTGTTGAGTCCATCGTGCTGAAAAACCTTGACCGTCTCAAAGCGGCTGCCATTCTGCAGGATGCCGTCCTGCGTCAGCAGGTCATTGATGCCATCCAGCCACTCCCGCGCCTCGCCGCCGCAGCCCTGCAGCACCAGTCCCTCCTGATGCTCCATATCCCGCAGATCGTCCGCAGTGATCCTCTCAATTGGCATTTATCTCTCCTTTCTTTTGGGATGCCGTGCAGGCGGCGTCCGGCCAATGGTTTTCTGATCCGTCAACACGGGGATGCCCAGCTCACCGGCTTTATAGATCTCCTGCCACATCCCATCCGTCCAGACCGGACCGTACACATTCATCTGCTGGCAGGATTCCAGCAGGCGCAGTCCCATCGCCCTGGCTTTTTCATCCTGGGCGGGATCGTCGGGATCTGCGACAGGCGGGAACAGCAGATGCGAACAGATAGGGATATTTCCCTCCACAAACACCTCCTGCGCTTTCTGCCGCGCAAACTCCACATTGTTTGTCACATCGCCCCGCAGCGGAGCACAGATATAGACCAGCTTGGGGCCGCTCCGTTCCAGCTCCGGCGTGCGCTCCCGGAATGCGGACAGATACTGTCCGACGGCATCCCGCAGAGCGGCATAGTCCGCGGCAGTGGGGTGATAGGCGTACCATTCCACTTTTCCGTAGTCATCCCACAGGTGGGGAATGACGCCGCTGCGGAAGTTGGGGTTGTTCGGCACCTGCTTTTTACCCCAGACATCCTGAAAGCGCAGCAGCGTCCGGTCCACCACGCCCTCCGTGCGGTTGAGCACCGTGAGGCGGATGGCGTCATATTGGCTGGAGATATGGGTAGAGAGAAACTCCGCCCGTACACGCAGGTCCTTTCCGAGATCTCCCACGCACACACGCCCGGAGAATTGAGGCTGATCCACGAGATCGCTGTGTTCAAACAGCTTTCGCAGCTCCTGCTCATATACGGTCATCGCTCCACACCTCGTTTCTTTGGCGTTTTTGTTTTCATGGGACTTACTTCTTTTTGCAGAGGTTTCAAGGTCTCACGCCCGATGCCGCGGATCACGCTGCGGCTCTTGCCGCTCAGGACAAAGGTATCCCTTGTATCGTTGCGGACTTCCTCGCAGGGCAGGATCACGGCAGAACCGGTGATGCGGATATCCCCCTGCACCGTGCCATACACCTTGCAGTTGCCGGACAGGATGGGAGTTCCCATCGTATGGGGATTGTGAATGATCTGCGCGTTTCCGGAAGCCAGCGCTTTTCCGGTCATGGAGGCTCCGCGGAGATAGGCGTTGTCCTCGGCGCGGCTGTGGCCGCTCATCACGCTGCCTTTTGAAACATAGGCGCTGCCACAGGCAATGGCGTCGCCCCGCAGACAGGCGTCCCGATCCACATAGGCGTCACCCGCTGCAATGGCGTCATCGAAGATCCATGCGCAGTCTCCCGGCTCCGCGGACAGGTTGCTTTCGCTTTCCACGAAGCCACCTATGTCGCCTGCGCGGATCTCACCGCAGATGTCCCGCAGTGCGCGGATGCGGTGCAGGAACGGATATTCCTCATGGGCAATGTCTGTGATCTCATATTTTTGATTGCTGATGGTTCTCATCTCCTTTTTCTTTTTTATGCCGCTTTTTGGCACAGGGCATCTTCTTTTCGGAATGCCGCATCGATGTCGGAAAAGCGCTCCGTGCGGTTGAATTTCTCGGACACCTTTCCCGGCATGGCCTGCAGCTCCAGCATTCTTGCCCACAGCTCCGGATGGTGGTCATAAAGGTGCCGCAGTTCCTTCCGCTTGGCATTCGGGCAGAACCAGCAGCCGCCACGGTCGGTAAACGCATAGACAGGAGAAAGCAGCCCTGCCTTTTGGCAGAGTTGCTTTGCATCTTCTTCGGTGTAGTGATATTTTTCCAGCAGGGACACCTGATTTTCCTGCAAGCGGCGCAAGCGCACCGGCTCATCGCTGGCGATTCCCACATACTGCTCAGTATCCGGCGTCAGAGTCCTCTTATACCGGCGGATGGGACGGAGCTTGCAGTCCCGCTGAACGTAGCAATGCCCGCACAGAGGGAATCCGCGCCGAAGTCCTTTTTTCGGGCCGCGGGTAATGGCTCCGGCAAACAGGTCCAGATAGGTCTTATCCGAACGCAGCACACGGACCGGAACCCCCAACTGTTCCAGCCTGGGGATCGCGGTCTCATAGATGAATGCCCGATGCTCCGGCACCTCGCCGGAGGTCCTTTTATCGAACATCACCTCACAGTAGACCGCTTCATCCAGCGGTTCCCCGTGCTCCAGCGCCAGCAGGATCGTGGCAAGGCTGTCTTTGCCGAAGGAGCAGGACGCGATATGCAGGGTTTTCTTCTTTTCTTTTGAAATCGTGATCATCCTCTCTGATTCTGTTTTTACTGCCAGTATTGTCAGCAGGCGGAGAGTCTGCTATAATAGCGCATATCATTTCCAGTCATTTTAGATATGAAGGAGACGAAACACGATGAATAAAACAGAACTGCTCACCGCCATGGCGGAAGCCAGCGGCCTTACCAAGAAGGACTGTGACACCGCTCTGAATGCGTTTGTCGACACGCTGCAGACTGCGCTGAAGTCCGGTGACAAGGTACAGCTGGTGGGCTTTGGCACCTTCGAGGTGAAGGAGCGCGCCGCCCGCACCGGCAAGAATCCCGCCACCGGAGCCACCATTGAAATCCCCGCTTCCAAAGCGCCGGCTTTCAAGCCCGGCAAGGCATTCAAGGATTCCGTACAGTGATAACACGCCCGCGAGAGACCATCTCTCGCGGGCCTTTTCTGTTATCGCTCCGATACGCCCATGTCCTTGGCGCGGCAGACACATTCCAGAACCTCTGTCATATCCGTGCGCTCCCAGGGCGCATCCGCATGGGTGAAATGTCCGTAATTGCAGAACTTGCGGAAGATGGGCTGATCCAGCCCCAGCGTCCCGATCATGCCGTCCGGCGTCAGGTTGAATACGGTACGGACAGCCTGCTCCAGCACATCATCGGAATAGATGCCGGTATACTCCGTATCCACCGTCACCGCTACAGGCTGTGCCTTACCGATGGCATAGGCAAGGCTGATGGTGCAGCGCTTTGCCAGTCCTGCCGCCACGATGTTTTTGGCGATATAGCGGGCCATGTACGCGCCGCTGCGGTCCACCTTCGTTCCATCCTTGCCGGACAGCGCGCCGCCGCCATGAGGGACAAGGCCGCCGTAGGTATCTACCATCAGCTTGCGTCCGGTGAGCCCGGTGTCCGCTTCAAAGCCACCCTGGACAAATCGTCCGGACGGATTGATTAGCACCTCGGTATGTTCGTCCAGCGGGAGTTCCTGCATGGCGGGTCGGATCACATGGCGCAGAATGTCCCGGCGCAGTTCCGGCAGTGGCAGATTATCCTCATGCTGGCAGGATACCACCACTGCGGCAATGCGGTACGGAACTCCAAAGCGGTATTCCACAGACACCTGCGCCTTGCCGTCCGGACGCAGGCCGGGGATAATGCCCTGCCTGCGGGCATCGGTCAACAGGCGGGTCAGTCGATGCGCCAGCACCACAGGCAGGGGCAGCAGCTCCTTTGTTTCGTCGCAGGCAAAGCCGTACAGGATTCCCTGATCTCCCGCGCCGGTCTCCGTGCCGCCGCACACGGCTTCCGCAATGTCGGGACTCTGCTCATGGGTGATGACCTCCACCTCATAGTCGCTGCCGCCGTATCCGGCTTCCCGCACCGTTCTGCAAATAATGGCAGGGATGTCCGGAAGCTTCGCTGCCGTGATCTCGCCTGCGGCGATGATCTTTCCGGCTGTCGCCATGACCTCGCAGGCAACACGGGCAGCGGCGTCCTGCGTAAGACAGGCATCCACCACCGCGTCCGCGACGGTGTCGCAGAGCTTGTCGGGATGTCCCTCGGTGACTGACTCAGCGGTCAAAATGCAGCTATCTTTCATATTCATGTTTCTCCTTTTTCATCGGTTTCTTATGTGCCTCCGGCTGTTTCGGAACAGAAAGGATCATTTCGTTGCTGTATTTGTCCTTGTACTTTTCGATCTGCTGCTCCGTCAGCGAGGCAAAATCATCCTCTTTAAGACCGGCAACAAAAAATGTGCCGCAGACAATGTCATACGGCACACCGTGATCATCGGTCAGGGCGCGGTTCCACGGCAGGCCCAGCAGCTTGCCCTCGTCATTTGCGATGAGCGCCACCGGGTCATCGAAGGGATAAACTGCCTGAATGGTGCCGCCTACCAGTTCCTGCATGGCAGAAAGGGTGTGGTCGATCTCCTGCACCGCAGGCAGTTCCATGGGGCACACCACAAGGACTTTCATTTTTTCTGTGCTGATATGGGTTCCTCCTTCTTCAAAAGAAAAGCGGCAGCGACAGATTCCTCTGCCGTTGCCGCAAATGGTGATTCTTATTCTTTTTTTGATGCCAGCGTCCGGGTCTTCAGCAGGGCATTCTCCAATGCCCGATGATCTTCATGCTCCGGCCACCATTGGGGGCGCAGGAATCCCAGCGCCGCAGCCGCCCATTCATAATCGGTCCGTTCCAGTGCGCCGCCCAGCAACCCCTGCCGGAATTTTCGGTGCCGCTCCCGCACCGCCGGGTCCACGCTGTCCCGTTCCAGATACAGTTCCAGAAAGCCGCCGAGGACAGCGGCTTCTTCCATCGTGTAAAACATATCCGCCCCCCTTTCACAAACAGGGGATATTGTAACACAGACCGTGGAAAATGAACACCTCTTTTTTCACTCCGACTGTCTGTTGCGCGGATACCGCGCCTGTGATACACTGTGCTTACGAACAAAAATATGAGGAGGCGGCTGTGATGATATGGTTTTGGGAGCTTTCATGGCTGTGGAAGATGCTTGGCGTCGCTTTACCGGTTTCCGCGGTATGCGTCGCCGCGGCCGCACTGATCGGCAAGGCGGCAAAAATCCGCCCCGGCAAAAAGGTTTTCCTGCTCGTTGGGATCTTGGCCTTTGTGATCTCTATTCTGGTGATCTTCTTTCTTGCACAGACGCCGGCGCTGCTCTGAGTTACCGCTCCGGCCCTCTGTTTCGCTCAGGCGCTCGCTTTGGCTTGTCGATCCTGCCGCTCCACACCTCGTCAACGGTCCTGTCCCACGCAGCCTGTAATGATTCCACCGGCAGGCCGTTGGCTTCAAAGCCCCGCTGGATCACGCGGTAATAATACGGGGACGGCAGTGCAGGCTGGCGGCAATACGGCTCTGCCATGATATAGACCATGACGGGGATCTCTGCACCGGCCGCATCCTTAACAGTCACGGTTTCTTTCGTGTAGTGGCGGGGATACCCTTCATAGCGGTCCAAAGACTGTTCACACTGCGGTGTGAGCTTCCACACCAGTCCGTGGACAGTACTGCCTTTTTTCGGCGCAACGGTAGCGAAACCGCTGCCGCGGAACCGCAGTTCGTAGTTTTCCAGCCTGACTGGGCCTACGATCTCGGCATCCGGACAGCGCTGCGCCATCTGCTCCAGATCAAGGTTGCTGCCGTAGGCAAAATACAGGTTTTCCTCCATATCACACCTCCAGCATCGTCAGAGCGCCAAAGCGTTCCAGATGACGGAGCAGGGCTGCCGCCTGTGTCTCCGCATCGCCATCCGGCAGCGGGCAGTCCATTCCCGTGGTGCGCATGACATTATTCTGTACAAACCAGATGTAGGTCTCCACATCCGGGAACTCTGTGGGATCAAAGCTGAGATTCCGAAGCTGTTCCATGATCCCGGCTGCGGTTCCTTCGTACACGGTATCTTCAATTTGAATCTTCAAAGGCTTCACCTCTCCATTTCTCTGGATCTTTTCTTCTTTTGATTGACTGTATAGCTGTCCTTATCGAAACGCCATGCGCGGTCACCAGATAAATTTGCCAACAGGTGGTCACGGGTATGCTTGAATTCCTCGCCGTTGAGCCCCAGCCGCACCAACCAGACCCGGAAGGTGAACAACTCATTGTCACTGTGGGTCTTGCGCATGACCGTGCTGCGCTGGGCGATAGCCTGGGCGGAGATGGCAAGGCACAGATTCACATAGGCGGCGACTTTTCCCGCGTGGAGCGTGGAATTGAAACAGCGCCATTCCACCGTCCCCCGGTAAAAGACCGAATGCAGGTTCAGCGCGTAATAGCGGGTCCAGTTATAGTGGTCTGCGCTGCCGTTATCTCCCTCGTACCAGATATTCTCCAGTTGCGTCAGGTCCCTGGTCTCATCCGACGAGAGCCTGCGTGCCTGCTTCAGCATGGGTTCCCGCACCTTCTGACACCAGCGGGACGCCCGGCTTTCATTGACCTGCAGCGCTTTGAACAGGATATCCTCCTTGGAGTACATGATGCCGATGAGGTTTTTTAGACTCTGCCGATTATGGTTTGCGGCGTCCACATGGACATGGATGCCGCAGGAGCTGTTGGCCTTGGCCCCGGCATGGCGTACCTGCCGGACACATTCCTGCAGCTTGGGCAGTTCCGCATAGGTGAGCTTTGGCGTTACCATCTCCACGCGGTATCTGTAGTCACCCGTTGCACGATAGCCGCTGCCGATCTTCTGCTCCCCGTGGATGCTGGAGTCGCTCATGACCGTCCACTCTTTGCCGTCCCGATCCGTCACACACCATTTATCGTAAGCGCCGCCCACATAGCGGGCGTCCGTTGCAAAATACGAAGCCAGCGCTGTTGCCGCCTGCTCACGGGTGATGCCGGTCATTTCCACTTCCACGCCGAAGCACTGATCCTTCAGCCCGATCATGCGGCAGCACCGGCTTTCAGTTCCGCATCCACCTCCCGGATACGGCGTCCGATGGCTTCAATGACATTGGCGGTGACGCTGTTGCCTGCCTGCTTATATGCCTGCGCGTCGGACTGGATGGCGAGGATGCGGTCGATCTGCCACTCATCGAAGCCCTGCAGCCGCAGACACTCCCGCGGCATCAGACGCCGGATGCGTCCGCCACGTTCCACGATGCCCTGGATACAGCTCGTCTCCAATGTGTGGGCGATATTCTGTCCCACACGACCACGGCGGGTATTGCTCCCGGAAAAGCCGAGATCGACGCTGTCACCGGGATTCGCCTCCTTATAGCCCTTTTTCGTGGCTTCCTTGATGAGCAGAACGCCGGAACGCTCTGCTCTATGATTGGACAGCGTTGTCTGACCATAACGGGCAGTGAGGCAGCGGGCGGTGTCCGTTTGCTTTGGATGCCCGCCGCAAAGGTCTATCAGCACAGCGTTTTGCGTTTGATTCCGGTTGATGCCTCTGAAATCGCTGGCGTTCAGTGAAATTGCCGTATCCCTCTTTCCGACGATCCCATCTTTCCGATTAAAGCCCACCAGATATAATCCTGTTTTGCCGCCCACACCTCCAGCGCCGGCAGTCTGCGTGCAGGCTATTCCGTCTGCGTCGTAGACACGGGAGCCTTGCGAGCCTCCGAGGACTTGTATAAGAGCTTTTCCACCTGTGCCGAAGATAGGAAATATTTTTCCGGCGCATCGGGGATCAAGATAGCAGATAAGGAGCAGCCGCCTTCTGGATTGCGGGACTCCAAAATGTTTGCTGTTAAGCACCATCCATTCCACGCGGTACCCCAGGTCATTAAGCGTGGCGAGGATGACAGAAAACGTCCGGCCTTTGTCATGCGACAGCAGTCCCGGAACGTTTTCGAGCAGAAGATACGAAGGTCGTTTGGATTGAGCCAATCGGGCAATTTCAAAGAAGAGAGTGCCACGGGTGTCGTCAAAGCCCCTTCTTCTGCCAGCGATTGAAAATGCCTGACAAGGGAATCCTCCGCACAGAAGGTCGAAGTCCGGCAGGTCTGCGGGGTCGATTTTTGTGGCATCGTGATAATATCGTTCCTCCTTTCCCGGCTCATAAATGGCCTCATAGCTGGCATTGGCGTATTTGTCGATCTCGCAGTGTCCTACACACCGGAAACCGCCCGCGCGGGTCAATCCCGTGCGGAAGCCGCCGATGCCGGCGAACATATCAAAATATCGGATCAGGTCATCTCATCTCCTTCCTGCAGGGCAAGCAAAAAGCCGAGGACGCTTTCATCTACATCCCTAACTCTGACGCTATCCTGCGCTTCTTCTTTGGTGAGCTGCACTCCCCGCAGTTCCTGCCGGATGGTCTGGCGAACGGCGTCCAGCAGTTCCTGCTGCCCTTTATACTCACAGACCATGCGGCAGACCGCGGCGGTGCGCTGCCCCGCGGGGATCTCCGTCAGCTTCTTCCACGCCCTGCGCTGTATGGGTGAGGACATGGAAAAGGACAGATTGATCCGCTTTTTGTTACTGCTCATCGTTCTTGGAGAGACGTTCCGCCAGCCGCTCATAGCCTTTGGCGTTGAGGGACACATCGTCAAGGATGACTGGACGGCAAAGGCCGTCCGCAGCGGATACATTCCGCTTCAGCAGCGCCGCGCCGCCGCCCAGAAAAACAGCAGGCATGGCACGGGTATCCAGTCCGCTCTCCGTAATGGCGGAGAGCAGGCGATGGACATAGGCGTCTGCCTGCCGGTCAATAATTTTTCTGGCATCCTCGTTGATATGGACAGCATCGCCGCGCAACACGCTTTCCATCTGTGCCGCCGTCATAGACAGGCCCAGTGCGCGGCGGATCTGCTCACCGATCTCATCCAGACAGCGGATCATACCGAGTTCCAGACTGCGGCAGGTCGATGCATTGGGGATACGGTTGTCCAGGCGCATCAGATCCACTGTCCATCCGCCAATATCCGCCACGATCACAGAAGGCTCATCCAGCAGGATGCTCTGGGTCAAAACTGCGGCATAGCCCTGCGGGAACAGTGACACCTTGCGGATGGCGATGGAATATTCCTGTCCCTCATAGCGGAAATTCACCGCTTTCCCATCCCGGAGCAGATAGTCCCGGAATACGTTTTTCTCCCGCCCGAAGCTGGTGAGGGGTAGTCCTGCCGCCAGATGGATCTCTGCCGCAGGCTCCGCATGACGGAAGGAGAGTTCCTTTGCAATGGCCGCCAGCGTGAGGAGGTAATAATCCTCTGTCTGCGTTTTGTTCTTCTGCAGCGCCTGACGCCCGCTGCCCACCACATAGAATTTTCCGCCGTATTCCAGCACGTCCTTCAGCGTATATGGCTCATGCTCATACGCTACCAGGCCGGAGGGGAACGAGAAATGGGCTGTTTTCATAGCGGCATAGCCGTGGTCGACACCAACAATCATGGACTCGCTCATCTTGCCTCACCTCCACGGCTGCGTTTCTTCTTATTTGATGTCTGGCGCCGGTCATAGTCCTTTCCGGCATGGATCAGATCCCGGATCTCCTTCAGCTGCGGATTCCAGCGTGTTTGACCGTCCCACTTCGGATGCTTCGCGCAGAGCCGGGGCAGATATTTCTTCAGATCCGCACTCTCTCTGGGAAACTCGATGCCGCCCTTATAGACGATATCCTGTTCCAGCTTCATCAAAAGCGCTTCATATGCGCTCCAATCTGTCTGATCATAGGCGCTTTTCCCGGTGAGCTGCTCGTAGGCATAGTCCCCGACATAGCTCAACTGCTCAAAGCAGCAATCGCCGTAGGAAACGACATCCGCAAGGCTGTCCGGGTCTGACAGTGCGGCAAAATAGACCTCGCGCCCCTGTGCGATAAGCCAGGCGCGGAAGTCGATAAACCCATCATCGCTGCAGCCGTATTCCTTCATGATCCCTGCCGCGTCCCACAGACCGTACTTGTCCGCGAGATCTTCATAGGCGTGGATGATGTCGTGGAAATTCTGCGCCTGTACGGAGCCCATAGAAACCAGCCGGTCTTTCAGATAGGCCAGCATGGCGTCCATATCCTGCCCGCAGACGTTTTTTGCCTCATGGATCAGGTCCCAGAAGGATTCTTTGTTGATCTCTGTGATCGGTTCCTTCACATTCTTCATCTCCTTTCCAATACGTTTTTTGATGTGCGCTGCCGCACCCGCGCAGACCTTTTGATAAAACGCACGATACTCCGGCGTGGTCTTATCCACTTCACCGAGAACAGCACGCTCATAGGGTGTGCCGGGGACGAGCTCCCAGGTAACGGTCCCAAAGTATGCCGCTTCCAGATACCGCAGCAGCGTGTGTCCGTCTGCCAGCTCAAACATTCCCCGGTTATCCTCATAGGGAAATTCTTCATAGACCTTGAGCCCGGTGGCTTCTTCCGCGGCGGCATACAGCGAGAAACCGTCTGCGTCCAGCGTCGGCGCAAGCTGCGCGTACTGTTCCTCCGGGGACAGCATTTTGTCATGCTGCTCCATCTGACCGCTCCTTTCTTACCCAGCCCGCAAAACGCTCTAAAAAGTGAACGCGCCCATGCACCTTCCCGGCAGACACATCCAGCCCATTCATCTGCGCCTGAATGCGGCGCTGGATGGCTTTCAACTTCTGCGGGTCATTGCAGCAGTCTACGATGACATACTCGCCGCCGCTGGTGGAGAGGATTTCCCGCTTGCCGTTCTCGTCCCGGATGCCGGACAGGAGACGCTGTCCCAGCCGTTTCCGGTAGGCGTCCTGGAGCGCATCCATATCTCCGCAGACATCATGCTTTTTCAAGATCTCCGCGATCTCACAGGAAGTGATCTTCGTCTCGGCAGACAGCTTTTGCAAAATCTCCGCCTGCGCGTCAGGCGGGATTCCCGTCCGACTGGGCATTGTTTTCTTCACTTTCTGCATCGGCACACCTCCAATCCGCGGGCAGGATCTTCTGCTCGATGATATCCGCAATCGTCCGGAACACCTCCGCCAGCTCGCGGGATTCCTTCACGGTATCCTGCATTTCCTCCGGGGTCATCCGCGTCCCGTCCGTCCAGCAGCGGATATTTTCTTCGGACGGCGTCAGCAGGACGGCTTTTTCATACGCTTTGCAGAAAAGCGCCGCGATCTTTCCTTTCCGGTCGATCTCGGCATCCTGCTTTTTCAGTTCTTTTTTCGCTTTTTCGTATTCCAGCGCTTCGGCGGCCGCCTGCTCCCGCTGCTCTTCCGGAAGGTCCTGAAGCTGCCGGGTCAGGTCATAGCCCTTGTTGATGGACAGTTCCTTTTTGTCCAGCGCCTCCTTGATGACCTCCGGGGCATTCTCATCGATCTGCATGACCTTGCCCATGGTGCGCTCACCCAGGCCGACTGCTTCTGCCAGCTCCTTGCGGGTGTCCACAGTATCGGAACTTTCCGGCAATGTTGCCGAAAGGTCTGTGCGTGTCCCTTGGTTTGCCCTGGCTTTTGCCTCGATCTCCGGCTTCAGCTTCAGCGCGATCTTACCCAGCTCCCACTTTTCCAGATTTCTGCGATTTTTCTGCGTGTCCAGCGCCCACTGCTTGGCTTCCAGCAGATCCTCGAAGGAGAATACCGCCATCGTATAGGGCAGGCCATGCTTTTCGCACAGTGCCTGACGGTTATGCCCGTCCACGATCACCATGTCCTCATTGACGATGATAGGGGAGTAACAGCCGTTTCGCAGCAGATCCTCTTCCAGAGCGGCAGACTGCTCCGCGCTCAAAGGCGGGAGCAGCTCGGCCATCTCAGGCAGGATCACAGGACTGCGCTCTGCGCTGGTGTATGTGATCCCGGTATTTTTCATCAGGCAGCGACCTCGCGGACAGACTCATCTTCCAATTCCTGCGCCGTTTCCTCCGCCTTGCGGGGAGACAGGAATTCCACATCGCTGGCTTTGATGAGGAAACCGGGCTGGCGCTGGGGATCGTCCGCGAAGGTGATGGTCTCGAAATCGCCGGTAGCTGCCAGCTTACAGCCCTTCCACGCAAACGCCGCACAGCGCTCGGCCAGAGGGCCGCGCACCTTGATGGAGATATAATCGGTGAGCTTGTTGCCGTCCTTATCCTTATAGCGGCGGTCCGAGGCGATGCGCAGGATAGCGTAGGGTTTGCCGGTGGCCTCGTTCATCTTCAGTTCCACTTCGTGGGTCAGATTGCCAATGGCAGTAATTTTCAGCATATTCAGTGCTCCTTTTTTTAATGGTTAGGTTTAGTTAAAAAGTGCGGGTGGTCTGCTCTCAGACCACCCGCAGGGGGATACAATTTACTTGCTCCAGCTTTCGTTCTCGCCCAGCACGGCGGTGTGGGCGTTGGCAGCTTCCATGACGGCGTAATACGCCCAATGCTTGCGGCTCACATCCGGGAAGGTGTTGAGCTTGCGGAGGTTGTCCGCAATGTAGTCCTCATCCGCTTCGCGTCCCAGCAGGCGGTTGACAATGGTGACGACCTCAGCGCGGTTGATCTCGCGGTCTGCGTGGAACGAGCCGTCCCCGTAGCCGTTGATCCAGCCGTGGAGCGCGGCGTACTTGATGTATTCTGCCGCCCAATAGCCGGAAGAAACATCGTTGAAGCCGCTGAACTGCTCCATGATCTTAGCGTCGCCATCACCGTACACATCAAAGAAACGGACAGCCATCGTGGTAAACTCAGCACGGGTAATGGCATCGTTGGGGGCAAAGATGGTCTTGCTCTTACCGTAGGTAATTCCGTTGTTGCTCAGATACTTCACATAGCCGCTATACCATGCATGGGCGGGAATATCCGCAAATTTGGTATTTGCCGCCGTGGAAATGGTATCGCCGTTCTTCTCGGCAAGCAGGCGGGCGAAGATAGCGGCGGCTTCCGCGCGGGTCATGCTGTGGCTGGGGCCGAAGGTGCCGTCCGTGTAGCCGACGATGTAAACGCCGTGGCGCTCGGTCTGCTCCACTTCGGGGACGGTCAGCTCACCGTTTTTGTCGGTCTTGCCTGCGGCAGACTGGCCGAGATCACCCTTGACCGTAACATTTTTGCCCTGCTGGGGAGCCTTCTTGTGGTCGGCCACGATGACCGTCACCTGATGCTTGGCGTCCAGATCTGTGCCGTCCGGCAGATTCACCGTGATATTGCCGGTCTTGCCGATGGACACTGCACTGCCGGAGATGGGGCGCTTCGTGTCCGTGCGGATGACCTTGACGGTCAGCGTCCAGCGGTCGCCGTCCGCATCCTCATAGCCAGTAGTGACCTTGCCGTCCTCGTTGGTCTTACCGCTGCCGGTGGGGACGGTGATCTGACCTGCCTTGTTCGTTTTGTCTGCGGCATAGTTGTCGTTCTTGTCCGTGACAGCGATGCTCATGTCCGGCACAGCGGACTTGTCCTTGACAAGCTGCACGGTCACGGTGGTCTGGTCATCGTAGTCCAGCAGGCGGCTATTGGGCAGGCGGATGGAGATGCTGTTATCCTTGTGGAGCGCAACGGCGGCGTTTGCCACGGGATTTTTGGTGTCGGTATCGGTGACGGTCACAAGGTATCCGCCCACAATGGCCTCACCCTTACTGTCCGTGGTGGCGCTGTTGTAGATTTTCTCAATGGGCTGCGCCTCCAGCTTTTCACCGCACACGGTACACTCCTTGTGCTTGCTGCCCTCGGAATCGGTAGTCGGCTCCTTGTCGATGATCCAGTCGCCGGGTTTATGACCGGCAGGCTCGGTATAGTCGGTCTTGGTAGTGTCGCCACAGCGGGTGCAGGTGTTGGTGGTGTAACCCATCTCGGTGCAAGTAGGGGCGGTCACTTCGGACTTGTAATCGTGTCCCAGCGCGTTTTTCAGCACTGCGCCGCAGCGGGTGCAGAGCTGGGGTTCCGTGCAGGTAGCAGGAGCGCCGGGGATGTGGCCATCCGCGGGGTCGGCATCCAGACGGTGATAGCCGCAGCGGGTGCAGCGGTATTCCATCACGCCCTCGCCGGTGCAGGTGGCGTTGGTGACAAGCGTACCCTCGTCCCAGCTATGCCCCAGCGGAGAAGTGTAATCCGTGACAAAGCTGCTGCCGCAGCCGTCACAGCGGTGGATGGTCTTGCCGCCGTTTTCGCAGGTGGCGGAAATCACATGGGATTCGTAATTGTGAGGCAGCGCCGCCGTGATGTCCTCAATGTGACGATCCCCGCAGACGGAGCACTCGCGGACGGTGTAGCCGGGATTGGTGCAGGTGGCGGCCACGGTGTAGGTCTCATAGGTATGCTCGCCCTTGGGGGTGGCAGTCTGCTTCATCTGTCCACAGCGGGCGCAAAGTTCCAGCAGTTTGCCGTCCGTTTCGCAGGTGGCGTCACGGATGACGGTGCTCTGCCATGCGTGACCCAGAGAGTCCACATAGTCACGCTTTTCGATCTTACCGCACTCCGTGCAGAGATAGCGGTCATAGCCCAGGGTGGTGCAGCCGGCTTTGGTGCTGTCCAGCAGAATATACTTGTGGTTTTCACCGCAGCCCTTGTCGGTGCAGCAATTTCCGTTGCAATGCTTGTTCTGACAGCCACAGTTGGGGTTAGAGCAGCCACAGCCGCAGTTGCCGTTTTCATCTATGGTATCATCCCGCAGCCAGACATAGGCCACACCGTTTTCCGTCATATCCACACCGTCACAGGTGTAGGTGATCTCGTAATAGACAGTGTACTGACCCTCGTCCGTATAGTTGGGTGCGGTGGTCATGGTGCAACTATCTGCGGTATTGCCGTAGCGGATGGCGGTACGGACACCGGACTCGGACAGATCCGTGACGCTGATGGTATGGGGCTGTCCGTCTACCACGCCGTAGTAGCTGGCAACAACGGCCTTGGCCGCCGTGTAGTCATAGCAGGTATAGTCGCACAGGCGGCACTTCTCCACGGCAGCGAAACGGCCATGAGCGGGCTGGGGCAGAGTCTCTGTTTCCATATCATGCCGTTCCAGCACAGAGGATTTCTCGTAATTCGTACCGTAACAGAAGCAGCAGTAGGTGCCGCCCTTGGTGACAGTGCGGTGGTACTTGCTGTCTACATATTCATGGGTAACGGTCTCCGGCAGACCCAGATAAAATTTGGCGGCGCAGTCATGCAGAACGTAGATGTTCTTGTCCCATGCGTAGGGGGCGCCGTTGGTCTCGTTACTGTTCCAGTCTCCACAGCGGCTGCATACGGATTTGGTCCAGTGGTAGCCGGTGTAATAGGCGTTCTCGCCGGGGACACCGGCATCCAGACTACCTACCGTTACTTCGTCAATACACATCCCGTTGGAATACTTGACGTTGCGGTTCAGGGCCGTCTCACCGGAGCGAGTATACTCCGGAACACGCCAGACGGTGAAATCCGTGTTTTCCCGGCAGGTGGCGCAGTAGAAGGTCTCATGGGTGACGATGGCGTTGACATCCAGTTCATTCGTCCGGTTGCTGGCCTGCTGCCAATGCTCGACGGGATCATGGTAGCTGTTCTGCTGGGCGGCTGATGCCGTGGGGATCATGCCAAGGCACAGGGCCAGTGTCAGAAGCATGGCCAGTACACGGTGAGAAAAGAAATATTTTTTATTCAAATGCGAACTTCCTCCTTATATTTTCCGAATAGGTTTCTTTGGATCTTTCTTGTTGATTACTTGGTTACCGCCCCCTCTCAGGTGTTTTTCTTTTTTGCAGATACTCATTCCAGTCCTTGCCGCTGCGGGGTTCCTCCACGGTCACGGCGTAGCCCAAGGCTGCGTATTTGTCCTGTAATTGCCGAGCCGCCTCCCGTCCCGGCCCATCTGCGTCCAGGCACAATTCGATCCGTTTGATCTGCGGATGATCTGCCAGATAGGCTTGCAGCGCGCCGTCATAAAGGCCGCAGAGGGCCAGCGCGTTCGGTGTGTTCCGGTGGAGTGTGAGATAGCTCATCAGGTCGATGGGCGCCTCGAATACGAAAACCTGATCTGAGCTGCGGTCATACGGGAGTGCGAAGCCAACGCGTTTATCGCTGCCTGCCACATCTCCGCGGAAGCCCTTGCCATCCCGGTCATAGGTTCCACGCAGAGCCGCGTATTTTGCCTGCCCCGCGCTGTTCTTTCCGACGAACACGCAGTTGTGATGCTCGGCGTCCTCATACACCAGGCCGCTGTTCAAAAACTGGCGGATCACCTGTGGGGCGATGCCGCGCTTGTGCAGGTAGGCAAACACCCTGCGGTCATCCGTATTCCGGGGCGGCAGGGTAAAGGGCTTTTGCACCTCGTCCCGCTTGACGGAAGACGCCGCTTTGGCGGGGGAGTCTCTTGCCCTGCCGTGAAAGGCCAGTAGGTACTCCACAGCCTCCGAAAAGCTCTTGCCGCAGAATTGCTGCAGGAAGGTAATGGCGTCCCCGCCGGTATTCTGCGAGTACCGAAACCACTTGCGGCGGTCCTTGATCCGCAGGCTGTCCATTTCCGCTGTGGTATGGTATCTGCCGATCCGCCGCACCTGATAGCCCAAATGGGTCAGCAGCTCCGGCAGATCCGTTTCCTTGGCGATCTGCATTTCTGTGTCTGTAAAGCGTCTTTTGATCTCGCTTGCCATGGTGATGACCTCCTTTCTGGCGAAACGCAAAAAGCCACCCAGGGCATCCGAGGTTCGGATGCCCTGGGTGGCTTTTCCCTAAATCGTGTTCTTTTGTTTGGCTTTCGTGCGGGCTTACACGGCGTTATCTTCGTTGGGGGTGTCCGTGTTCGCTGGAGCGGTCACGTCGGCCACACGGGGCGCGACAGGGGCCTCAGTGGGGGTGTTCTGCTCCGTGGCGTTCTCAGTGTCCGCTTCGTCCAGCGCCTGCGTGATCAGGTTCAGCACGAAGTCTCGCTGGGTGAGCTTTTTGCCGGTTCGGAGCGTCTCGCGCTCCAGATGACGCTTGATGCGCTGGAAGAGTTCTTCGGGGATCTGGAATGCCATGGTTCTGCCTTTTTCAGTCATTTGAATGCCGCCTTTCTGATTTTTCATCATGTTGTAATAGTCTTGGATGAGGTTGGCGATGTACTCGCTGGTGGTCTGGCCCAGCCGTTCCCGTTCTTCGCTGACCCGCTCATGCAGATCAATGGGGATCTGAGCGCACAAATTTTTGGTGGTTGCCATTCTCGGATACCTCCTTCGTATTTTTGTAACGCAAGCATACCCGAAAGGTTATGAGAAAGCTATTACCAACACCACCAAGGAATGATAGACAAACAAGGCGAAAGCAACATAAGCACCAATGTAACGAAAAAGGCCGCCGTTCTCTCCCACATGGGGAGCCGAACGGCGGCCTGCCTTCTTATGCTTTATTCTTTTTTAGCCTCGGTGTTCAAGTCACACCAGTCCATAAGAGCGCTCTGCTGCATCTCTGAAATGTCGCCTCTCGCGTGGAAAAACTGATTTTCCGAAAAACTCGTTTTTTCTAACTTTTCCGCCAGAAAAAGCCTGTAAAGATGCAAAAACACCGCACTTTCGTGCGGCGTTTTCTGTGCTGCATCTTTCATCAACACATTTTGGAGCTACTGATGTGACTCGAACACACGACCTGCTGATTACGAATCAGCTGCTCTACCAACTGAGCTACAGTAGCATATAAACTTATTCGCGGCGGAGGACGATCGGCCGTAAATCAACCGTTCTGACACAACGCAGCTTGTGCCATGGGAAAACACAACTCTATCACACGGGTGTCATCATACCATATTTTTGCTGCAACGTCAACACCTTCTCTTGGAAAGTCAAGGTATGCAATCCGCCCGTATAATACGGATTGTATTTTCGCAATCCCTCCTGCAAAACGAAATTCCAAATTCGACCGATCCTGCGGATATTCTCTGTTTTTTCTGCAGGCGCCGCATCGGCCTTTTCCCTTTTTCTTCTCCTTTTTTCGACAAACATCAAATTTCCACAACGTTTCTCTCCTTTTTTTCACTCAAACAAACTTTCTCTTTATTTTTACATAATTCTTTCCATAACTTATCACTACAAATAGTTATCCACAGTTTCCACAGTGTTTTCCACATGCTATTTTTCGTTTGTTTTCAGCAGTTTCATCGCATTTTTCCTTTTATTTACAGTTCCCAGAACTCTATTATACAGATTTCTCCCCCTTCGATATCACTTTACATAAATTTTATTTTCCCCGCACTTCTTCCCATATTATGCAAGACAAGACCGATTTATGAAGGTACACCCCCCTCCTCATTCATTTCGACAAGTTTCGTCCCTTTACAACGCTGTTTTTCTTATGGCCCAATATGCATATGGAAAAAAGAGGAAGTTTGCCGCTGTCATAAGGCAGCCCGGCAAATTTCCTCTCTGTTATCATTTATTGCGATATGTCGCGGGTCGCATAGGCATTGAGCGCCATGTCCGCCACATGTCCCGCCAGGTACTCATAGTAGCCCTGGGAGCCGATCATCGCTCCATTGTCGCCGCACCAGCGCATGGGCGGCAGGTAGAGCTTGTACCCCTCCTGCTCACAGACGCGCTCCAGATCGCCGCGGATACGGGAATTGGCGGCCACGCCGCCGGCCGCCACAATAACGTTTCGGCCCGAGCGTCTGGCGGCCTCTATGGTGCGGGGCACCAACTCACCGCTGACGGCGGCGGTAAAGTCCGCCGCCAGCGCGGCCCGGTCTATCGTTTCCCCCTTCTGGGCCGCGTTGTGGGCCAGGTTGACAACCGCGGTTTTCAGACCGGAAAAACTCATATCCAGGTCGCAGCCGCCGACTTTGGTCCTGGGCAGCGCGTATACGCCGCCGGAGGACTGCTGAGCCAGGTCGTCCATGGGCTTTCCACCGGGATAGGGCAGGTCCAGCACGCGGGCGGCTTTGTCAAAGCACTCCCCGGCGGCATCGTCCCGGGTGGCCCCCATAATCTTGAGGTCCGTGTAATCCCTGACATCCACCAGCAGCGTATTGCCTCCGGAGATGCACAGGGCCAGAAACGGGGGCTCCAGCTCCGGAAAAGCCAGATAGTTTGCAGCGATGTGTCCCCGGACGTGGTGGACGGGGATCAGAGGAACGCCCAGTGCGTAGGCCACGGACTTGGCAAAGCTTAAGCCCACCAGCACCGCACCGATGAGTCCGGGCGCATAGGTCACCGCCACCGCGTCCACCTCAGTCCGGGTGATGCCCGCCTCCTTCAGGGCCTGCTCCGCCAGGCCGGCAATGGCCTCCACGTGCTTGCGGGAGGCAATCTCCGGCACCACGCCGCCGTAGACGGCATGCATATCCGCCTGGGACAAAATGGCGTCGGACAGGACTTTGCGCCCGTTCTCCACCACCGCTACCGCGGTTTCGTCGCAGGAGCTCTCAACTGCCAGTATCTTCATGGACGCTCCCCTCTCATTTCTCCGCCCAGGGGGCGCAGGGTTTGAGGGCTTCGCCCTCAGCCAGCGGGATCTGAATATACCGCTCATAAGTTTCCGGTGTGAATTGACTGCGGTAGAGCGCCTGGTGGTAGCGGATCAGCACCGAATCCGGCAGGTTCTCCTCAGCCCAGTAGAGAGTCTTGTAGCGCACGCCGAATTCGCCGCAGTCATAGCCCGCGCAGCGTGCGTTGTTCCGCTCGTAAAATCCCAACCGCCGGTGGATCAGCCCGTCCCTGGCCGGATCCCCCGTGGGGGCCTCTGACTCCCCTAACAGCACCTGGCCGTCATAGAGCTCCAGGCAGCGGCGCAGCAGCTCCGCGCCGGCTCCCCGGTTTCTGTGCTCCTCGCACACCGCCAGATAGTCGATGAGGCCGCAGCCGTCAAAGCCGCGCAGCAACAGCAGCTCGCCCAGCCGCTGGCCGTCCTCCTCCAGGACATACACCGTATAAATACCCTTGTCCATCAGCCGTTCCATGGCGGAAAAAGGCCTGAGCTCCTCCGGCGGGAACGCCCGCTTCAGATCAGCTTCGTATAGTTCCCGCAGTTCTTCCCTGCTTGTCAAGATTCTCAGATTCATGATGAAACTCCCGTGTCATAATGAGCGCATCCTCTCTTGGATGCTCATAGTAATTTTTCCGCCTTCCGGCGCTCCGAAAGCCATGGTGCCCGTAGAGGACAATGGCCGCCGTGTTGGACGGTCGCACCTCCAGCGTCAAAAAGGCAAGCCCATTGGCCTGGGCAAAGTCCACAAACACCTGGACCAGCCGGGAGGCAACCCCCTGCTGGCGGTGATCGGGATGTACGGCGACGTTGGTGATATAGCCCTCGTCCACCACCACCTGAAGCCCGGCATAGCCGATGACGTTCTCATCGCCGTCCAACGCCACCAGAAAGGCGGCGCATGCGTTTTCAAGCTCCTCCGCCAGCATGTTCCGGGACCAGGGAGTGGAGAAGCAGATGCGCTCTAAATCCGCCACCGCGTCCAGATGGTCTGCCGTCATGGGTACAATCTTCATTTGCTCCGCTCCTTACTCTTTTGCATCCAGCCAGTTCTTCCCCGTGTGGGCCTCGGCGGTCAGCGGCACGGCCAGGTGGGCAACCGCCTCCATCTCCTCTTTCACCAGCCGCTCCACCGTCTCCGATTCCTGGACAGGACACTCCACAATCAGCTCGTCGTGTACCTGGAGCACCAGTCTGGAGCGGAGTTTCTCCCGCTTCAGGCGGCGCCAGACGGCCACCATGGCCAGCTTCATGATATCCGCTGCAGTTCCCTGGATGGGCATATTCAGCGCCACACGCTCTCCAAAAGAGCGCATGTTGTAATTGGAGGACTTGAGCTCCGGCAGAGCGCGCCGGCGGTGGTAGAGCGTCTCCACCACCCCTTTTTCCCGGGCCCTCTCCACAATCTCCTCCATATACCGCTTCACTCCGGAGTAGGTGGCAAAGTACTGTTCCATATACTCCTTCGCCTCCCACTGGGCCACGCCGATGTCCTGAGCCAGGGAAAAGGGCGAGATGCCATAGACGATGCCGAAGTTTACCGCTTTTGCCCGGCGGCGCATCTCATGGCTCACCTCCTCCGGCGCCACCCCAAACACCTGGGCCGCCGTGGCGGTGTGGATGTCGGCATGGTGGAGGAAGGCGTCCTGCATGGCCTTGTCGCCGGCAATGTGGGCCAGCAGCCGCAGCTCGATCTGGGAGTAGTCCGCGTCCACCAGGACATTCCCTTCGCCGGGAATGAACATCCGACGGATTTCGCTGCCCAAATCCGTGCGGGTCGGGATATTCTGAAGATTCGGCTCCGTGGAGGAGAGCCGTCCGGTGGCGGTGACGGTCATCTGGAAATTGGTGTGGATCCTGCCGTCCGGCCCGATGACCTTCAAGAGGCCGTCGGCATAGGTGGACTTCAGCTTGGCGTACTGGCGGTAGTCCAGCACCGCCTCCACAATGGGGTGCTGGAAACGCAGCTTCTCCAGTACGTCCGCGTTGGTGGAGTAGCCGGTCTTGGTCTTTTTCGCCGGAGGAAGCCCCAGCCGCTCAAAAAGCACCTCCCCCAACTGCTTGGGGGAATTGATGTTGAACTCCATGCCCGCCATCTGATAGATGGCCGCCTCCAGCTCCCGGATCCGCTGGTCCATGGTCTGGCCAAAGCGCTTGAGCTCGCCGCCGTCCACCCGGAAGCCGGTTTGCTCCATCTCCGCCAGCACCGGACAAAGGGGCAGTTCCGCCGTCTCAAAGAGCTCCCAAAGCCCCTCCTTCTCCAGCTGGGGCCGCAGCGTGCCGTACAGCGCGGCGACGGCGGCGGCATACCGGGAAAAGGAGGCCTTTGCCTGCTGCGTGTCTCCAAGGAGGGAGAATGCGTCCGGCTCCAGATGCAGCGCCTTGGGGAGCTCCTCATTATAATAGGTCATGCAGAGCCGGCCCAGGTCATAGCTGCCGGCGGTGGCGTCCAGAAGATAGGCGGCCAGCGCCGTGTCAAAGAGGAAGCCCTCCGTGCCCAATCCGTTTTCAAGCAGAAGGCGCATCAGATCCTTCACGTTGTGGGAGACCTTCTTCACCTCTGCGGAGAAGAGCCCCCGGAGAAAGGCGTTCCAATCACCTTCAAAGCTGCTGAAAAAGAATTCACTGACCGGCTCTCCTTCTCCGCGGCACACCGCCACGGCGGAGAGGTCCGGCAGCGTCAGCACCGCCACGTACTCCTCCCGGCGCCACAGCTCCAACAGCTCATCGGCTTTGGAGAAGTCTGTGACGGTCTCAAAGGCCACGTCGCCCTGCCGCTTCTCCCCGGCGCCGGTCTCTTCCGGCCGCAGACCCCACTTCTCGATCAGCTTGGAAAACTCCAGGCGCAGAAAAAGGTCGTACAGCTTGGGCTTGGGCGGGCGGCAGAGATTCTCCTCCGGGGCAAACTCCAGCGGCGCGTCGGTTACAATGGTGGCTAAAAACCGGGACTGCTCCGCGTCCGCTTTCCCCTCGGTCAGCTTTTTCACCACGCCCGGCTTGGCCGGCGTCTCCGGAGCCGTGAAGATCTCCGGCAGGTGAGCGTAGAGCTCGTCGATGGAGCCATACACCTGCACAAGGCCCATGGCGGTCTTCTCACCGATGCCCCGGACGCCGGGGATGTTGTCGGACGTGTCGCCCATCAGCGCCTTCAGATCGATCATGTGGACAGGCTCGAATCCATACTGCTCCCGAAACGACTCCGGAGTCATATCCTTTGTGGTGGTCTGGCCCATCCGGGTGGAGACCAGCTTCACCTTGGTGTGCTCCGTAATCAGCTGGAGCGAGTCCTTGTCCCCGGTGACCACCACGCAGTCCCAGCCCTGGCGTTCGCACCTGCGGGAGATGGTGCCCAAAAGATCGTCGGCCTCATATCCCTCCATCTCATATCGGGGGACGTTCATGTCATCCAGCACCTCTTTGAGCACCGGCATCTGCATGGCCAGCTCCTCCGGCATCCCCTTGCGGGTGGCCTTGTAGCTCTCCGCCGCCTTGTGGCGGAAGGTGGGCGCATGCATGTCAAAGGTGACGCACAGCGCGTCGGGGCGCTCCTCCTCCGTCAGGCGCTGGAGCGTGGTCAGAAAGCCGTACACCGCGTGGGTGTAGAGCCCGTCCCTGGTGGATAGGGGCCGGATGCCGTAATAGGCCCGGTTGATGATGCTGTTTCCGTCTAAAACCATGAGTTTCATGGGATTGCCTCCCGACTGCACAATAATAAAATAGTATACCCTAAAATCAGGTAAAAAAGCAAGAGCGGCCAAAGGCCGGTTCTGCGACATAAAACTTGAATGTTAATATGCGTTGCTTGTAGCAATGGGCAGTTTCCCATACAATAGTGTCAATGACTGAAAGAAAGGAGGTCATCCCCGATGTTAAACGAAAACATTAAAGCAATTAGGAAATCAAAAGGGCTTTCGCAAGAAGAGCTTGCTATCAAGCTGAATGTTGTACGACAAACAATCTCAAAATGGGAGCAAGGATTGTCAGTTCCTGATTCTGATATACTGCTCTCCATATCGGAAGTGCTTGAAACACCAGTAAACACTTTGCTTGGAGAAACTGTTGTTGAGTCGAAAGTTGATGATCTAAAAGCGATTTCCGAAAAACTGGAGGTTATAAACTTGCAGCTTGCACAAAGGAAAACCGCGAGAAGGAATATGCTTCATTGGCTGTTCATCTCAGTGAGTGTGGTAATGGTAACAATTTTTGCTGTCTTAATAGTATTAAATAGTCCTTACTTAGGTTGGGATTATAGTGAACCTGAAACTACTGTTTTCGGAGCAGCTTTTCACGCATTTGAATGGCTGTTTGTCAGGTTAGCGCCGATTATCCTTATTGGGGCAATCGTTGGATTTTCCTTGACACGGAAGAAAGTATAAAACTGCCCTGCCTTTTGGGGTACAGTTCAAACCTCAAAATCTGCGATTTGTCGGGCTGATTGAACTGCGCCTTATTGGTATAATGCGTCTTTGCAAACATTTCCATTTATTGGGGAGGCCGCGAAGATGGGCAGTGGTGGGCAAGGCCTGGCGCAAACTCCTTTGGAGACCCTGTTGGGGGCGTCACGATTTCGCCTGTTCTCACTCAACGCAAAAGAAGGACTATCGGCGGCAAGCTGATAGTCCTTCTTTCGTTATCCCGTTTCTTATTTGATGACAGCCCATCAGGGCTGTATCCTTGACTTCTAAAAATCGACTGCACTGAAAGTTATAGAGCGGTGATTTTTCGCCCTATTTTCCCATCCCAGCCACGCTGAACATCGGAGAACCCAAAGGCCGCTCCTGGCGCCTATTGAAACGCGCTGAGCGCGCCGCAGGTGATGGCGGTGACAATCGCTCCGGCGATGAGCACGCCAAGGAAGATGGCCGGCAGAGATGAACGGAGCCGGATTCCCAGCACTCCGGCCACCAGCGCCCCGGTCCAGGCCCCTGTGCCCGGCAGTGGAATGGCCACCAGGATGCACAGTCCAATCACCCGGTATTTACGCACCATCCGCCCCTTGATGTGGGCCTTGCGCTCCAGCCACCCGATCTTCGGCCCCCAGTACCTGCCTGAGCGCAGCCAGTCAAACACCCGCCGCACCAGCAAGATGATGAAGGGCACCGGCAGCATATTGCCGATCACCGCCGCCCAAAAGGCCTCTCCCGCGCCCAGTCCGCAGGCAATTCCATAGGGGATGCCGCCCCGCAGCTCGATCACAGGGACAAGGGAGATGAACGCGGTGGAGAGCAGCTTTCCAAGATGGGTTCCCAAAAACTCCGTCACGACGCCCTCCTCCCCGCCTTACGCTCCAGAAAGAGGAACAGTTTTCTGCCCAACACGCCCAGAACGGTCCCCAGGATCAGCCCCGCTATCACATCGGTGGGGTAATGGACATAGAGGTACAGCCGGGAGAAGGCAATCAGCACCGACAGCACCGCCGCCGGAATCCACAGCCTCTCCCCGCTGGCATACAGCGCCGCCGTGGAGGCAAAGGAAGCCGCCGTATGGCCGGAGGGAAAGGACCAGTCCGTGGGACGGCCCACAATCAGCTCCACAACCGGGTTTGCGTCAAAGGGCCTGACCCGGGCCACCAGGGGCTTGAGCATCAGATTACAGCACACCACGTCCAGCACCAGGGCGCAGGCAAGACACATGCCGGTGCGGCGATACCTGGGAATGCAGAGGAGGACAAGGGTCAGAAGAATCCAGATTATCCCGGAGTCTCCCAGGGCCGTGACGACTGGCATCACCGCGTCCAAAAAGCCGCAGCGGGCGGTCTGAATCCAGTCCAATATGGAAAGTTCAATGGCAGTCATGTACATGATCCCAACTCTCAGGCGATTTGCGTCCGCTCACAGCGGAAGCCGGGGGGCGCCGCGCGGCCGTTTTGATGCAAGCAGTCATCAGAATTGTGTGCCGCAGGCATATATCAGCTGTCCCGATACGCAGGGTCCGCATCAAATTCCGGCCCAATGGCAGCGGTCGGACAGCACAGCCGCTCTGCGGGTATTATACCCCGGCCCCCTCTGAAATACAATGAACATTCCATAAACTTTGCCAGTTGGCGTCGAAAAGCGGCCGGGTTTCCCCGGCCGCTCTCTCACGCTTTATTGCAGTAGGCCTCGATGGCCTGGCTCATCCGCCGGGCCGTGCCCGGTCCAAAGCGGTCTATGTTTTCCTGAAACCGTCTGTCCTCCGCATACATCCGCCCCAGGTCCGAAAGAATCTCCGGCGTGCACTCGTAGTAGTTTTCGCTGATGAACCGCCTCCACTGCTCCACCAGTTCCCGTCCCTCACGGGACTCCGGTTCCCTCAGGGCGGCAAAGCGGGCAAACAGCTCCTCCATCCGGCGCTGGAGCCCCTGCTCCTGAACATGGGTGCGTCGTTTTTCTTCACTCTGGGCATAGGCCTCCGTCTGGCCCCAGCGTTCTTTTGCCTCGGCGGCGTAACGCTCTTTTTCCGCCTGATAAGCGCTGTCATCAAAGGCGCTCAAATTCATGGTATCCTCTCCTTTCAAATTCCGCTCCAGCAGGGCGATCAGCCCCATCAGCCGCTCACACTTGAGTGTGAGAAGCCGGCGCTGCCGCTCCATGGCCCGGGCGCGGTCGTAAGCCGGTGTATCCAGCATGCGCCGGATCTCCTCCAGCGAAAAATCCAGCTCCCGGTAAAATAAAATCTCCCGCAGGCGAAGGAGGCTGGACTCGTCGTAGCAGCGGTAGCCGGACGCTCCGGTGTCCGCCGGTTTCAGCAGTCCGATCTGGTCATAATAGCGCAGCGTGCGTACGCTCACGCCGCACCGCTCCGCGGCCTGTCCGATGGAATAGCGCATCTTTCCTCACCTCATACTCAGCTTACGCCCTGACGCGGCGTCAGAGTCAAGTCTTTTTTTCAGTGTACCACTTTTTTGTTCCCGCGTGAAGAAACAGTGCACAAACGGCTCCCGACGTGGTAAAATAGCCGGGAACGGCTGTTTTATTTGATTTCATCAAGATGCTGCAGCCGCACCGCGCGTCTATCCATCACAGCCGGAAATGACCATTTTTTCATCGCGCGGCAACTTGTCCGCGCCTGTAGAGAGGAGGCTCTTTTATGAGCGGCACCATGCTGCTGCGCTGCCGCAGAGAGGAACGCGGCGTCACCATACTGCGGCTTCTCTCCTCCGCCTCCTCGGTGGTGCTGCCGGAGGAGCTCTGGGGCCTGCCGGTGACGTCCATTGCAGGACACGCCTTTGCCCCCGGCTGCGATACGGGGGATGGCGAGCTGGTGGTATTCGGCCCCCCGGCAGAGACGGACAACCGGCGCATCATTAGCGTCACGCTGCCCCGGAGCGTCCGCTCCGTGGGGGACTACGCCTTTTATAACTGCACCGCCCTCCGCTCCCTCACCCTCTCCGGGAACACGGAGCGCTGGGGAGGATGCGCCCTGATGAACTGCACGGAGCTGCGCTCCCTCCACATCCATCTATACGGGGAGTCCTCCTCCGCCATGGCCTATTTTGCCGACGAACTGCCCTGGGAGCTGGATATGACCCTCTCCTACCCCGACGGCCAGACGGCCCGGCTGATCTTTCCTGGCTACCGGGAGTCCTATGAGGAGAACTCCCCGGCCCATCACTTCGACTACTTCATCCACGGAGCCGGCTACCCCTACCACCACTGCTTCGAGGACAAGCACTTCTCCTTCTTCCGCTTTGACAGCCTCTGGCAGCCCTTTCTCCAGATGGATCACGAGCCGGACTGCGCGCTGCGGCTGGCCTGCTGCCGGCTGCGCCACCCAAAGGAGCTGTCGGAGGAGGCGGGAGCGGAGTACCTGCGCTATCTCCGCGCCCACAGCGGCGAGGCCATACGGTGGCTCATCGATCAGCGGGACACGGACGGCCTCTGCTGGGCGCTGCCGCTGCTCCAGCCGGACCGGGACGCCCTCTTGTCAGCCTCCGCCCTGGCCCGAAAAAGAGGCGCCACAGAAGCCCTTGCCCTGCTGCTTGAAGAGCATCACCGCCGCTTCAACGCGGGCAGCGAGGCCACATTCGATCTGTAGGAAAGGAGGGACCCGCTTGGAAAAGGACCTGACGGCGATCGGCCGGGAAATTCTGGAGACCGCCCGCAACGAGCTCTATGTCAACCTGCCCTATCTGGACGCGGCCCTCTGCTCCCTGGCCTTTACGCCCGGGAACGAAACCCAGTTCGTCGCCACCGATGGGCAGAAGCTGGTCTACAGCGGCGCCTATCTCAGCGACCGCTTCCTCCGGTCCCGGACGCTGGTCAACCGGACGTACCTCCATGTCATCCTGCACTGCATGCTCCGCCACCCCTGGCGCCGTGAGGGCAGGGACAGCGCTCTCTGGGACTTAAGCTGCGACATCGCGGTGGAGAGCATCCTTGACTCGCTGGACTATCCCTGCCTGGGCGCTTCCGGCTCCCTCCCCCTGCGCCAAAGCCTCTACGGCCAGCTGCGCCGCGAGATGGCGGTCCTCACCGCGGAGGGAATCTACCGCTCCCTCTCCCGGCGGACGCTCAGCGAGTACGACCAGAGCCGCCTGGCCCGGGAATTTTTCGCCGATGACCATTCCCTCTGGGATCCGCCCCGGGAGGACAGCCAAAAGCAGCGCCAGCGCTGGGAGGACATCTCCCAGCGGACCCAGACCGGGCTGGAGACCGTGCTGGCCGGGACGGCTCAGGGCGGCGAAGCCGTCTACGAGCAGGTGAAGGTGGCCAACCGGGAGAGCCCGGACTACCGTTCCTTCCTCCGCCGCTTTGCCGCTGTGCGGGAGATCGCCGCCGTGGACGGCGACGCCTTTGAGTACGGGTTTTACAGCTATGGCCTACGCCTGTACGGCAACATGCCCCTGATTGAGCCCCCGGAGACTCGGGAGGACAGGCGTATCGAGGACTTCGTCATCGCCATCGACACGTCCATGTCCACCTCCGGCGGCCTGGTCCGCCAATTTCTCTCCACCACCTACTCCATACTGAAGAGCACGGAGACCTTCACCCGGAAGATGAACCTGCGGATTTTGCAGTGCGACGACCAGCTCCGCTCCGACCGAACACTCCACACCCTGGAGGAACTGAGGGAGTATATGGAGGACTTTGAACTGGCGGGCGGCAGCGCCACGGATTTCCGCCCCGTCTTCGCCCATGTGGCCAGCCTCCAGGAGCAGGGGGTCCTGCGCCGCCTGCGGGGCCTTTTGTATTTTACCGACGGCATGGGCATCTATCCCAAAAAGCGGCCCCCCTACGACACGGCCTTCATTTTGATGGAGGAGTCGGCCATCGACGTGCCGGTTCCCCCCTGGGCCATCCGCATGGTGCTGACCGCTCCGGACCTGGAGCGCGCCGCCCGGGAGGAGGGCGTCTGGGAGGAGGACAGTCTCCCTTTGGACGACCTTCCCATCCTGTAACCGAAACGGAGGACAATATGAATATCAAAGAGGCAAAACAGGAAATCTCCAACACGCTGCGGGCCTATCTCACCCGGGACGAGTTGGGCGGCTATCTCATCCCCGCCATCCGCCAGCGGCCCATTTTGCTGATGGGCCCCCCGGGGATCGGAAAAACCCAGATCATGGAGCAGATCGCCGCCGAGACCGATGTGGGGCTGGTGTCCTACACCATCACCCACCACACCCGCCAAAGCGCCATGGGCCTGCCCTTCATCCGTCAGCGCACCTACGGCGGCCAAGAGCGCTCGGTCACCGAGTACACCATGAGCGAAATCCTGGCCTCGGTCCACGAGCTGATGGAGCGGACCGGCATCCGGGAGGGCATTCTCTTTTTGGATGAGATCAACTGCGTCTCCGAAACCCTGGCCCCCATGATGCTCCAGTTCCTCCAGTGCAAGACCTTCGGCAACCAGCCTCTGCCGGAGGGCTGGATGATCGTGGCGGCGGGCAACCCGCCGGAGTACAACAAGTCCGTCCGGGACTTTGACGTGGTGACGCTGGACCGGGTCAAGCGGATCGACGTCACCGAGGACTTCGGCGTGTGGAAGGAGTACGCCCACCGCCGCGGCCTCCACGGGGCCGTCATCTCCTACCTGGACATCAAAAAGGAAAACTTCTACCAGGTGGAAACCTCGGTGGACGGCCTTCAGTTTGCCACCGCAAGAGGCTGGGAGGACCTGAGCGAGCTGATGCAGGTCTATGAGCGCCTTGGAATCCCCGTCACCCGGGAGGTCATCGGCCAGTATATCCAGCTGCCCCGGATCGCAAAGGATTTCGCCGGCTATCTGGCCCTTTACTACAAGTACCAGCGCACCTATCACGTGGAGGAGATTCTCCGGGGCACGTATCCGGCCTCCACAGCCTCCGAGCTGCGCTCCGCGCCCTTTGACGAGCGCCTCTCTGTCATGGGGCTGATGATGTCCCGTTTGTCGGAGGCCGCCCGCAAGGTGCGGATGCAGGATCAGCTTACCCAATCGCTCCACGGTGACCTGCTGCAATTCCGGGAGCGGATCGGCGCCGAGGCGCCTGACGCGGTCCTCCGGGATTTGACCCATCGGCTCCAGGCGGAGGGCAAACGCAGGAGGGAGGCCGGGCAGGAGAACAGAGAGCTCCGCGCGCTGACGGCACGCCGGATTCAGGCCCTGGACTCCTGCCGCCAGGCGCTGGCCGGAGAGAACAGCAGTCCCATGGACGCGGTCCGCCCCCTCCTTCAAACGGAGGTGGACGAGCGGAAGGCTCTGGCGGAGGAGGCCTCCGGATTCTTTGACCACGCCTTCTCCTTCCTGGAGGATGCCTTTGGCCCCAGCCAGGAGCTGGTGATCTTTGTGACGGAGATCACCGCCGGCTACGATACCTCCTGGTTCGTGGAGACCTTTGGCTGCGACGCCTATTTCCGCCACAACAAGGAGCTGATGTTCGACTCCACCCGCCGCCGCATCCACTTGGAGATCGAGGCCGCCCGCTCCGCGGAGCAGGCGCCGTAAGCAGCGCGGCGCTCCTATAAACGTCATACTGCCCATTAACGCCATACTGCCATTTTTGTCGGGAAGAGACGCCGTGTTCGGTGTCTCTTCCCCTTTTTCAGGCCCTGTGGTTTTCGCACGCGGCGCGTCTCATTCGGACATTGGCCCCCCGGTGTCTGATTCACGGACACCAAAGGCCGTTTGTCGGTTGTTTTTCACTCCGCCCGCCGCTAAAATCAACAGCGTTGATAGAACTTCTATGGAAGGAGCATGTCCGATGAATACACAATACAAGCCCAGCCGGATACTGGCGGCAGCCACCGCCGCCGCCCTGGCCCTTTCCGTCGTACCCGCGGCCGCGGCGGAGCCCATCGGCGACGGCGTCGCCCCCACCTATGATGAGGCCTACTACGCCACGGTGGACTACTACGGGAATCTCACCAAGGGCAGCATGGTGAAAAGCTATATCACAAACGGCGTGTCCACTCTGACGGACTACGGTCAGTATGACGAGATCAAAAACCTGACCAACGATGTGGAGGCGGTGAGCCGGGACGGCAAGACCACCTTCGACTTTGGCTCCAGCGTCCCCAGCCACTTCTACTTTGAGGGCAAAACCACAGCGCCCTTCAATCAGCTCCCCTGGACGCTTACCATCAGCTACCGGCTCAACGGCGTCCCCACCCGGGCCGAGGAGCTCTGCGGCAGGACCGGCGAGGTGGAGATCAATGTGGACGCCATCCCCAACGGTTCCGCCAGCGAGTACGCCCGCAACAACTACACCCTGGAGGCCATGGCCCTTTTCAATCAGGACGACATTCTCTCCCTTGAGGCGCCCGGGGCCCAGGTACAGCTGATCGGCAATCTGCGGGCGGTGCTGTTTCTGGCCCTGCCCGGCGAGGAGCAGCACTTCACCATCCGGGTGGGCGCGGAGGACTTTTCCTTTGACGGCATGACCTTTTTGATGGTGCCCGCCACCCTTTCCCAGCTCTCTCAGATTGCGGACTTAAGCGGCAAGGCCGACGACCTGGAGGACTCCTACAACAAGCTCAACGCGGGCCTGGACACCCTGTTAGGCGCGCTGGATGGCATGAGCGGCAGCCTCTATGCCACGGCCGAGGGCCTGGATGAGCTCAATTCCGCAAGGGATGTTATCTCCTCCGGCAAGGGCCAGGTCTACGACGATTTAGACGGCGTGATCGCAAGCCTGGGAGATCTGGAAACCTCCCTCACGCCGGCCTCCGGCCACATCACCTATGCCAGGGACACGCTGAGCAAGGCAAAGGGCAGCCTTTCTGATCTGGACAAGACCATGTTGGAGGTTCAGGGGGATCTGAAGGATATCAAATCCCTGCTCAGCGACCTGAAAGGCGACTTCAGCGACGCTCAGAATCTGGCCGATGACCTAAAGACCGACCTGAACCGGCTGGACCGCAGCATCTCCAAACTGAAGACCTCCCTCAACAGCGTGGGCTCCATGGCCGATACCGCCATCGGCCAGCAGGTGGTGGAGCTACCCACCGCCGGCGGCACCGTGAAGGTGACGGTGGCGGAGCTTCAGGAGACGCTGGGCAGCGCCGCCCAGCTCTATCAGGCCTATCTCCAGGCCCAGGCCAATCCGGACGTCCCGTTCACAGGGGAATTCAGCGAATTCATCACCTACTACCTGGCCCAGAAGGCCATGGCGGAAGCCGCCGCGGCCGGTCAGGAGATCACCCTGGAGCAGGCCGTAGCCGCCGTCTCCGGCCAAAGCGCGCAGCTCTATCAGCTCTGGACCATGCGGGATGAGTTTGAGCAGGAGATGGCCTCCGCCGGAACGCTGAAGTCAGGCCTGTCCCAGATCGCCTCCGATACATCCGATCTTCTGGATAAGCTTCAGGGCTTTCGCTCCTCCTATGCCGACGACCTGCTGGAGGCTGTCTTGAAGCACGGAGAGAACGCCGCCAACCTGGGCACAACGCTGGCCGACCGGGCCGGAGCGCTCATCACCGAGGCGGATGAACTCTACAGGGTTCTGGACGAAGCCGAGCCCAGGGCCCAGGAGGCCCTCGGCGACGCCGCCGCTCTGTTGGACGCCATGACAAACAGCCTCAGCGCCATGAAGACCTTTGCCGAAGACGCCCAGGCCCTTTTGAAGCAGAGCGGCTCGTTGCTGGACGAAGGCACCCGGAAGACCCTTGAGGGACTGGCGGCCACGCTGCGAAAAGCCGCGGGCAGCGTCTCCTCCACCCGGGACATCCGCTCCGCCAAGGACAGCATCAGCGACATCATCAAGGACACCTGGAACGAATACCGGGGCGAGACCAGCAACCTCCTTCTGATGGACGCCGACGCGGAGGCAGTCTCCATGACCTCGGAGCAAAACCCAGCCCCTTCCAGCATCCAGGTGCTGATCCGCTCTCAGGAGATCAAGGAGGCGGAGCAGGAGGAGACCGAGCAGGAGGAAAAAGCCGCGAACAAGGGCACCTTCTGGAGCCGTCTGGGCCGGATGTTCAGCGACCTCTGGGTGGGCCTGACCCGGATTTTCCGCTGAACAGTGAAAGGTGAGGTGCATTCCCTTGATTGAAAAGATCGCCCATACCCTGACCCGCAAGCCCAAATTGGTGGCGCTGATCGCGGTGGCGCTGCTGGTCCCCTCCGTCCTTGGCGCCGTGGCCACCCGCATCAACTACGACATTTTGACCTACCTGCCGGAGGATCTGGAATCCACCCAGGGCGAGGCTCTGCTGGAGGACCCCTTTCACGACGCGGCCATCAGCATGCTGATCGTGGAGGATATGCCCTCCGGCTACACCGACCGCCTGATCCAGGACATCCAGAGGGTTCCCGGCGTCAGCAACGCCATATGGGTATCCAACCTGGTGGGCATTCAGATTCCCATCGACATGATCCCCGCCGATATCCGGAACATGTTCTACTCCGGGGACTCCACCATGATGATCATCCAGTATGAAAAGCCCGGCGCCTCCAAGGAGACCATGGCCGCCATCGACCAGGTCCGGTCCGTGTGCAACGAGCACTGCTTTCTGGCCGGGTTCTCCGTGGTCATCAAGGACACCAAGGACCTGGTGGACGAGGAGCTGCCCCTCTATGTGCTGTTGGCGGTGGTGCTGGCCTTTGCGGCCATGTCGCTGACCATGGATTCCTGGATTCTGCCGCTGGTGTTTCTTTCTGACATCGGCATCGCCATTCTTTACAATTTTGGCACCAACATCTTCCTGGGGGAAATCTCCTACATCACCAAGGCCATTGCCGCCGTACTCCAGCTGGGCGTAACCATGGACTATTCCATCTTCCTCTACCGCCGCTACGAGGAGGAGCGCAGCAGCTATGAGGACAACCGGGACGCCATGGCCCAGGCCATCGAGGCGGCCTTCACCTCCCTCTCCGGCAGCAGCCTCACCACGATCGCCGGCTTTCTGGCCCTGTGCTTCATGCAGCTGACGTTAGGCCGCGACATCGGCATCGTCATGGCAAAGGGCGTGGTACTGGGCGTGGCCTCCGTGATTTTGGTGCTGCCCGCTCTGCTGCTGATCTTTGACGGACCCATCAACCGCTTTCGCCACAGGGCCTTTCTCCCCCGCTTTGAAAAGGTCAACAGCCACATTGTCCGCCGCAGCAAGCGGTATGTGGCGCTGTTCCTGCTGCTGTTTATCCCCTTTGTCTACGCCCAGAACCACGCCGGCGTCTACTACAAGTTAGATGAGGCCCTGCCTCAGGACATGGCCTCCATCGTGGCTAACAACAAGCTGAAAAGCGACTACAATATGGCCTCCACCCATTTTGTGGTGCTGCGCAGCGACCTCTCCGCCACGGAGATGAACGCCCTTGAATCCCAGGTCAAGGACCTTGCCGGCATCGACGCGGTGGTCTCCTGCTCCAGTTTGCTTGGCACCGGCATCCCCGATTTTTTCATTCCCGAGGCGGTGACCGGCATGCTCAAGCAGGACGGCTATCAGCTGATGATGATCAACTCCCGCTATGCAACCGCGTCCAATCAGGTTTCCGAGCAGCTCCGGCAGTTAGGGGAGGTGGTCAAGCGCTACGACCCGGAGGCCAAAATCACCGGCGAGGCGGCCCTGACCGCCGACCTGATCTCCACCTCCAGCGTGGACTTCAAAGTCACCAGCTACATCTCCATCGCCGCCATCTTTCTCATCATCGCCGTGCTGTTCGGCTCTCTGTCCGTACCGCTTGTGCTGGTGTCCACCATTGAGCTGGCCATTTTCATCAACCAGGGCATCCCCTATTTCACCGGCTCCGTCATCCCCTTTGTCTCCCCCACCATCATCGGCTGCGTGCAGTTAGGCGCCACGGTGGATTACGCCATTTTGATGACCACCCGGTTCCGGGAGGAGCTGAACCGGGGACTGGACCGCAAGGCGGCCATCGCGGTGGCCGCCACCGCTTCCGATTCCTCCATCATCACCAGCTCCCTGGTCCTGTTCTGCGCCACCCTTGGCGTGGGGATGATCTCCAGGATCGAGATCATCAGCTCCATCTGCATCATGCTGGCCCGGGGCGCGCTGATCTCCGCCGTGGTCAGCATCTTCATCCTTCCCTCCGTGCTGTGCGTCTGTGAGCCTCTGATCGCCAAAACCAGCCTCAAATGGAGGCCCCGGTCCAAATCGGAAAAATCGGAGCTCTCCTCCGTCAGATAGCATCTGCCGCCATGTGCCCCGTCTGCTTTTTTAGGCAGACGGGGTTTTTTATGGTCCAAACGGCCTTACCGCTTACGGCATTTTCTTTGTTCTGCCTGAATTTCCACTTGACAAATAAAAATATCATGCTATTATACTTTTAAAAATTTAGTTAAATATTTTTAGCTAATATTTTTGAATACAAAGTGAAGGAGTATCTCATATGTCTTTTGAAGAAGTCCGCGGGGTAATCGTCGACACGCTGGCCTGCGACGCGGAGCAGGTGACCCTTGACGCCACGCTGATGGAGGACCTGTCGGCCGACTCGCTGTCCATTGTGGAGCTGACCATGGCGCTGGAGGAAAAGAGCGGCATCACCATCGACGACGAAGCCACGGCCAAGCTGAAAACCGTAGGCGACATTGTCCAGTACCTCAATGCCCATCAGTCCTGATGCAAAGCGGCGGCCGCTTCCGGGCGCCGCCTTCCTCACGGGAAAGGAAATCACATGACCAACCAAGAACTCTCTGAGCTGATTGCTCTTTTTGACCGCAGCACCGCATTGACCATGAAACTCTCCGAAGAGGGGTTTTCCCTGGAACTGGACCGCAGGGGAAGCGGAGAGGCGCCTGTCTCTTCTGTTCCGCAGCCCGCAGCGGCGGAGGATTCCGGGTGCGGCGGCAAGTGGGTCAGGGCGCCGCTGGTGGGCACCTTTTACGCCGCTCCCGGCCCTGACCAGCCGCCCTTTGTCCAGCCCGGCAGCCACGTCGCAAAGGGACAGACGCTCTGCCTCATTGAGGCCATGAAGATGATGAGCGAGGTCTGCGCGCCCTGCGACTTAATCGTTGAGGAGGCGGCGGCGCAAAACGGCCAGCTGCTCTCCTATGATGCGCCCATCTTCCGGTATCGGGAGGAATGAGTATGTTCAAGCGCGTTTTGATTGCCAACCGGGGTGAAATTGCCCTTCGAATCCTGCGCGCCTGCCGGGAGATGGACATTGAGACGGTTGCGGCGTACTCCCAGGCGGACGCTGAATCCCTTCCCGTCCAGCTTGCCACCGAGGCCGTGTGCATCGGCCCGGCCCGGGCATCGGAGAGCTATCTCAACCAGGACGCCCTGCTGACGGCGGCGATTGGCACCGGCTGTGATGCCATCCATCCCGGCTACGGCTTTCTCTCCGAAAGCGCCGGGTTCGCCGACCGCTGCAAGGAGGCGGGACTTGTCTTCATCGGTCCCTCCGGCGACTGCATCCGCAGAGCCGGCAGCAAGGCCTCCGCCTGCGCCCTGATGCGCCAGGCCGGCGTGCCCACGGTGCCCGGCTCCGACGGAGCGGTGGCCGATGCCGAATCGGCCCTTGCCGTGGCGGAGCAGGTGGGGTATCCGGTGCTGGTGAAAGCCTCTGCCGGAGGAGGCGGACGGGGAATCCGCCGCTGCGACAGTCCGGAGCAGCTGATCTCCGCCTTTGATGAGGCCCGGGCGGAGGCTCTTTCCTGCTTTGGCGACGGGGAGATGTACCTTGAAAAGTGCATTGTAAACCCCCGCCACATCGAAGTGCAGATCCTGGCCGACCGGGAGGGCCGTATCATCCACCTCTACGACCGGGACTGCTCCGTTCAGCGGCGAAACCAAAAGCTGATCGAAGAGGCCCCCGCCCGGTGCCTGACGGCGGAGCTGCGCCGGGAGATGGGCGCGGCGGCGGTGCGGGCGGCCAAAGCCGTGGGCTACGAGAACGCCGGAACGGTGGAATTTCTCCTGGATGAGAGCAGCCGCTTCTACTTCATGGAGATCAACACCAGAATTCAGGTGGAGCACGGCGTCACTGAGCTGATCACCGGGATCGACCTGGTGCGCCAGCAGCTGCGCATTGCCGCGGGCCTCCCCCTGCCCTGCACCCAAGAGGAGGTTCCCCTGCGGGGCCACGCCATCGAATGCCGCGTCAATGCCGAGGACCCCGGCGCGGGCTTTCGCCCCTGCCCCGGCAGGGCCGGGTTCGTCCACTTCCCCGGCGGCTGCGGCGTCCGGGTGGACTCCTGTCTGTACACCGGCTGGGTTCTGCCTCCCTACTACGATTCGCTGGCGGCAAAGCTTCTTGTCCACGCCCCCACCCGGCTGGAGGCCATCCGGCGGATGCGCCGCTGTCTGGAGGAGCTGACCATCGAAGGTTTTCCCACCAACGCGGAGCTGTCCCATCTGATACTGTATCACCCGGAGTTTCTCCGGGGCGCGTACACCACCTCGTTCTTAGAGGCGCAGCTTGACGCTCTGCTGTCCTGGGACCGCAGAGCCGGGGAATGGGAGGAAACCCTATGAACTCTGTCTTTACCAAGCGCCGCCAAAAGCTTCTGGCCATGAAGGCCCTGCGGGACAGCCACAGCCCCTCCTCAACGGCGGAGGAGCGGGCCTGCCGGCGCTGCGGAGGGCGCTTTTCCCTCCGCAAGCTCTCTGAGTGTCTGTATGTCTGTCCCCAGTGCGGCTACCACCACCCCATCGGCGCCTACTACCGGCTCAGCTTTTTGCTGGACGGCGGTTCGTTCCATGAGCTGAACGGGAAACTCACCTCCTCCGACCCCCTTGATTTTCCGGGCTATCGGGAAAAGTTGGAGGACGCCCGGCGGCGGACCGGGCTCACCGAGGCGGTTGTCACCGCCGTGGGCAGCATTGACGGACAGCGGGCGGTGTTTGCCGTGTTGGACAGCCGCTTTCTCATGGGCAGCATGAGCGCCGCCGTGGGGGAAAAGGTCACGCTGGCCATTGAATACGCGGTCAAACAGAAGCTGCCGCTCATCATATTCTCCGCCAGCGGCGGAGCCAGGATGCAGGAGGGAATTTTCTCTTTGATGCAGATGGCAAAAACCAGCGCCGCCTTGGCCCGGCTGGACGAAAAGGGCGGGCTCTTTCTCTCCGTCCTCACCGACCCCACCACCGGCGGCGTTACCGCCAGCTTTGCCTCCTTAGGAGACATCATTCTTGCGGAGCCGGGCGCTTTGATCGGCTTTGCCGGCCCCCGAGTTATTGAGCAGACCATCGGCCAGTCCCTGCCGGAGGGATTTCAGCGCTCGGAGTTCCTGGTCGAGCACGGCTTTGTGGACGCCATTGTGGAGCGGAGCGAACTGCGCCGGACGCTGAGCCGTCTCCTGTCGCTCCACGGGAGAGGAGGCCGTCCATGACCTCTTCCCTGACTCCTTCCCAGCGGCTGAGCCTGGCCCGCGCCCCGGACCGCCCCGGCACAGCGGACTACATTGGGGCCCTGTTCACCGACTTCTTCCCACAGCGGGGCGACCGGCTGTGCGGTGAGGACCCCGGCATCTTAGGCGGCATCGCCCGCTTCCACGGCCGCAGCATCACGCTCATCGGCACCCGCAAGGGCAAGACTTTGGAGGAAAATCTCAAATACAATTTCGGAATGCCCGGCCCGGAGGGCTATCGCAAGGCGCTGCGGCTCATGCGCCAGGCTGAAAAGTTCGGCCGGCCGGTCCTCACCTTCATCGATACGCCGGGAGCCTATCCCGGAGTGGAGGCGGAGTCCCGGGGCCAAGGTGAGGCCATCGCCCGGTGCCTTTTTGAGATGAGCCGCCTGCGCGTCCCGGTGATCGCCGTGGTCATCGGCGAGGGAAACAGCGGCGGGGCTTTGGCCCTGGCCGTGGCAAACCGGGTGCTGATGCTGGAAAACGCGGTTTACTCCATCCTCTCACCGGAGGGATTCGCCTCCATTTTGTGGAAGGACGCCGCACGGTCCGGCGAGGCCTGCAAGCTGATGAAGCTCACCGCCGCCGATCTGAAGGCCGCCGGCGTCGTCGACGGCGTGATCCGGGAACCGGAGGGCGGCGCCCAGGCGGACCCACGGCGCATGATGGAGCGGCTGGACCGCTGCCTTCAGGAGCATCTGGAAGCCCTTTCAAAGGAGAGCGGCGGCGCGCTGGCCGAATCGCGCCGCCAAAAGTTCAGACGGATGGGCTCCGTCCGAAAGGAGACGCCATGAATGGAATCAAAATCCGGGGCACAGGCCGCTGTGTCCCCGCCCGCATCGTCACCAACCATGACATGACCGCCATAGTGGACACGAACGAGGAGTGGATTGCCAGCCGCACCGGCATCCAGCGCCGCCGCCACCTGACCACGGAGACCCACAGGGACCTCTGCGTGGGAGCGGCCCGCCAGGCCATCGAAAACGCCGGAATCTCTCCGGAGGAGATCGGCGGGTGCATTGTAGCCACGCTGACCGCGGACACCCTGGTGCCCTCCGCCGCCTGCGCGCTTCAGCGGGACCTGGGCCTACCCCACGAGAGCGTCTGCTTTGATCTGAACGCCGCCTGCACCGGCTTTCTCTTCGCCCTGCACACCATGGAGTGCCTTCTGCGCGCCTCGTCCAGAAAATACGGTCTGGTCCTTGGAGCGGAGTGCCTGAGCAGGATCACCAACTGGGCCGACCGCTCCACCTGCATTCTTTTCGGCGACGGCGCCGGGGCGGCGGTGGTGGAATTCGACCCCGCCTATCAGTCCATCCATGCCTGTCTGGGCTGTCATGGCAACGAAGAGCTGCTCCATGTGGGCGGCGTGGGGCCGGGCAGGGAGCAGCTGATCTCCATGGAGGGGCAGAGCGTGTTCAAATTTGCCGTGGAGGCGGTGCCCTTCTGTATGGACGCGGTGCTTTCCAAGACCGGCAGGAACGTGGAGGATGTGGACTTTTTTGTGTTCCACCAGGCCAACGCCCGCATCATCGATCTGGTGGTGCGCAGGTACCGCATCCCTCCGGAAAAGTACTACAAAAACATCAGCGAATACGGCAACACCTCCGCGGCCAGCATCCCCCTTGTCATCAGCGAGCTGTGGGACCTGGGCAAGGTCCGCTCCGGAAGCCGGGTGCTGGTAGTGGGCTTTGGCGGCGGTCTCACCTGGGGCGGCGCGATGGTGGAGTTTGCCTGAACAAAGAATGGAGGAATGCCTTCCCTTCAAGGGAAGCGTTTGAACGATATGTTGCTGAATGAACTGCTGGGGACGGAGTTCCCCTTTATCCAGGGCGGCATGGCCAACATCGCCACCGGCGAGTTTGCCGCCGCCGTGTCCAACGCCGGGGCATTGGGCATGATCGCCACCGGCGGCTGGGACGGCGAACGGGTCCGCCGGGAAATCCGCCGAGCCAGGGACCTGACCGACAAGCCCTTTGGCGTCAATTTGATGCTGATGAGCCCCCATGTGGAGGAAATCGCCCGCATCCTCATCAAGGAGCGGGTACAGGTGGTCACCACCGGCGCCGGCAATCCGGGAAAGTACATCCCCGCCTGGAAAGAGGCGGGCATTAAGGTGCTGCCGGTGGTGGCCGCGGCAGTGCTGGCCAAACGGCTGGAGCGCTATGGCGTGGACGCCTTCATCGCCGAGGGGTGTGAGTCCGGCGGCCACATCGGTGAAATGAACACCATGGCCCTGGTTCCCCAGGTGGTGGACGCGGTGGGCGTGCCGGTGGTGGCGGCCGGCGGCATCGCCGACGGCCGACAGCTCACCGCCGCCTTTGCCCTTGGCGCCTGCGGCGTTCAGATGGGCACCTGCCTGTTGGTCAGCAGGGAATGCCCCATCCACCAGAATTATAAGCAGGCGCTGATAGAGGCCAAGGACAGCGACACCATGGTCACCGGCCGCTCCGGCGGCGCGCCCGTGCGGGTGCTGAAGAACAAAATGGCCAGGGCCTATCTCAGGATGGAGCGGGAAAATCTGCCCCTTGAGGAGCTGGAAAAGCTGACCCTTGGCTCTTTGCGCCGGGCCGTACTGGAGGGCGACGTGGAGGGCGGCAGCCTGATGGCCGGCCAGGTGGCAGGCATGCTTCACGAGATCCGCCCCCTGCGCCGGATCTTTGAGGAGCTGTACAGCGGCTATCAGGCCCGTCTGGATGAGCTGGTGGCGCGGCGATGAAGCTTGGATTTTTATACGCCGGCCAGGGCGTCCAGCACGTCGGCATGGGAGCGGACCTCTATGCGCTCTATCCGGAGTTCCGGACCGTGATCGATGCCTCCCGCCCGGGCTTTGACCTCAGGGCCGTCTCCTTTGATGGCCCTGAGGAGCTGCTGAACCAGACCCGGTACACCCAGCCCTGTATGGTGGCCTTTGCCGCCGGGCTCACCGCCGTGCTGCGCCGGCTGGGCATAGCGCCCTCCGTCACCGCCGGACTCTCCCTTGGAGAATACTCCGCGCTCCACGCGGCCGGAGTTCTGGACGCACAGGCCGCCGTCTCCACCGCCGCCTTCCGGGGCGCTGCCATGGCCGATGCCGCCCGGGGAGTTGAATGCGCCATGGTGGCGGTGCTGGGGCTGGACCGCTCCGGCGTGGCGGAGGCCTGCGCCCAAGCAAGCCGGCTTGGTGTGGCGGAGGCCTGCAACTTCAACTGTCCCGGTCAGGTCGTCATCAGCGGCGAGGCGGCCGCCGTGGTCCGGGCGGCGAAACTGTGCAAAGAAAAGGGCGCCAGGCGCTGCCTGCCCCTGAAGGTCAGCGGTCCCTTCCACACCTCGCTGCTGCGCGGCGCGGGGGACGCCCTGCGCTCCTATTTTGAGACCGTCCCATTCGCGCCGCCCGCCATCCCCGTGCTCTTCAACTGCCTGGGCCGGGAGATGGGGCCCGGGGACTCCATCCCCGCTCTTCTGGAGCGTCAGGTGCAAAGCCCGGTCTACCTGGAGGAATGCATCCGCCGCATGGCCCAGCTGGAGGTGGACGCCGTGGTGGAGATCGGTCCCGGTAAAACACTGGCCGGGTTTGTCCGCAAAACCGTGCCCGGCCTCCCCTGTTTCAGCGTGGAGACCGCGGAGGATGTGCCGAACCTGCCGGAACAGCTGAAAGGAGTGAGCCGATGAGCTTTGCCAATCAAACCGCCGTCGTCACCGGCGGAAGCCGGGGCATCGGCCGGGCGGTCTGCTTAACGCTGGCCCGGGGCGGCGCCAATATCGTTTTTTGCTATGCCGGGAACACGGCCGCCGCGGAGGAAACCGTTTCCGCCGTCCGCGGCCTGGGCGCTGCCTGCGCCGCCGTCCGGGGAGACGTGTCCCAAAGCATTTGCGTCAAGGAGCTGGTGGACGCCGCCATGGATTTCTTTGGACGCGTTGACATTCTGGTCAATAACGCCGGAATCACCCGGGACGGATTGCTGATGACCATGAAGGAGCCGGACTTTGACGCGGTGGTGGACACCAATCTCCGGGGGGCATTTCTCACCATGAAAGCCGTCTCCCGCATCATGCTGCGCCAGCGCTCCGGCCGCATTGTCAACGTGAGCTCCGTGGTGGGCCTCCACGGCAACGCGGGCCAGGTCAACTACGCCGCCAGCAAGGCCGGCATCATCGGCATGACCAAATCCGCCGCCAGGGAGCTTGCTTCCCGGGGGATCACCGTCAACGCGGTGGCGCCGGGTTTCATCGAAACGGACATGACCGCCTCATTGCCGGAGGATGCGAAATCCGCCCTGGCGCGCTCCATTCCCATGGGGCGCTTAGGCAGGGCGGAGGATGTGGCCGCCGCTGTGGCCTTTCTTTCCGGCAGCGAGGCCGGATACATCACTGGACAGGTGTTGGGCATCGACGGCGGCATGGGTATGTAAAGGAGGCAGCAATGGAGAAACGACGAGTTGTCATCACCGGGATCGGCGCCATCACCCCCATCGGCCACAGCGCGCCAGAGAGCTGGGACGCCGTCCGCCGGGGAGTCTGCGGAATAGGGCCGATCACAGCCTACGATCCCTCCGGCCAGAAGGTCAATCTGGCGGCGGAGGTGAAGAACTACCGGTCCGAGGACTTTTTGGACAAGAAGGAAGCAAAGCACATGGAGCGCTTTACCCAGTTTGCGCTGATCGCCGCCCGGGAAGCCCTCTCTGACAGCGCTCTGGCCAGTGAGCGGGAAGACGCGGAGCGCTGCGGAGTCATCCTCTCCAGCGGCATCGGCTCCCTCTCCAACATAGAGCGGGAGCACGACCGGGGCGTGGAGCGGGGCTTTGACAAGGTCTCCCCTTTCTACATCCCCTCCACCATCTGCAACATGGCCGCCGGACAGGTGGCCATTGACGCCGGCTTCCGCGGCATGTGCTCATGTCCGGTCACAGCCTGCGCCGGCGGCACCTATGCCGTGGGCGACGCCTTCCGCTACATTCGGGACGGCTATGCGGAGGTCATGCTCTGCGGCGGCACGGAGGCCTCCATCACGCCGTTGGCGGTGGGCGGTTTCACCTCCATGAAGGCTCTTTGCACCGGTGAAGACGTCGCCCGGGCCTCCATCCCCTTTGACGCCCAGCGCAGCGGCTTTGTGTTGGGCGAGGGCGCGGGCGTGCTGGTGCTGGAGGAGCTGAATCACGCCCTGGCGCGCAACGCCAAACCCTATGCGGAGGTGGTGGGCTACGGGGCCACCTGCGACGCCTATCACATCACGGCGCCCCGTCCCGACGGCAGCGGCGGCGCAAAAGCCATGGCAATGGCCCTTGCGGACGCCGGCGCCGCGCTGGAGGAGGTGGACTACATCAACGCCCACGGCACCTCCACGCCCTTAAACGACGCCTGTGAGACCGCGGCCATCCACTCGGTTTTCGGCAGCTGGGCCCGGCGCCTTGCCGTCAGCTCCACCAAATCCATGACAGGGCACATGTTGGGAGCGGCCGGAGCCGTGGAGGCCATTTTCTCCGCCCTTGCGCTGCGGGACGGCTTTTTGCCCGCCACCATTCACTACGCCGTACCCGATCCGCAGTGCGATCTGGACGTGGTGCCCAACAAGGGCAGGCGGGCCGCGCTGCGCTGCGCCCTGTCCAATTCCCTTGGGTTCGGCGGCCACAACGGCAGCATTTTGCTGCGGAACTGGGAGGGTTGACATGCAGCTCAATTCCAATGAAATCGCAGAGATTCTGCCCCACCGCTACCCCTTTGCCCTGGTGGACCGCATCACCGGCGGCGAGCCCGGCCGGTGGGCAAAGGGCATCAAATGCGTCAGCGCGGGAGAGGCGGTATTCTGCGGTCACTTTCCTCAAGAGCACGTGATGCCCGGCGTGCTGATCGTGGAGGCCATGGCCCAGGTGGGTGCGGTGGCCATTTTGTCAGCGCCGGAAAACAGGGGTAAAACCGCCTATTTCGGCGGCATTAAAAATGCCCGGTTCAAGGCCAGGGTCACGCCCGGGGACGTGCTGGAGCTGGAGTGCGTTCTCACGGCCCGGCGCGGCCCGGTGGGTATCGGCTCAGCCAAGGCCAGCGTAAACGGAACCCTGGTGGCCACGGCGGAGATGAGCTTTGCCATAGGAGCGAATGGGCTTGCCGTTTCCCCCGAGACTTGATATACTAAAATATATCATTCACAAAAGGGGTCGGTCTCTTTGCTCAAACAATCGTTTTTTGAAGTGTTCACCAAATTCAAGCTGCATTTTTATCAGGAGATTTTTCAGCGCTTTCAGAACCGGGAGGCCAGCCTCACCACGGTGGAGACCTTCTGCATGGAGACCATCCAGGCCTTGGGCGCGCCCACTGTCAACGAGTTCGCCGCCTTTATGCGCATCTCCTCCCCCAACGCGGCCTACAAGGTGAACAGCCTGATCCGCAAGGGCTATCTCCGAAAGCGCCAGTCCCCGGAGGACCGCCGGGAGTATCATCTTGAGGTCACCCAGAAATATACGGACTACTACAACATCAGCACCTCCTATTTGGTGGAGGTCATGGACCGCATCGCCATGCGCTTTTCCCCGGAGGAGTGTGCGCAGTTGGACGGGATCCTTCAAATCATCAGCCGCGAACTGATGCCGGAGGTGGAGCTTCCCCAAAAGGGCGGTTGATTGATGGCGCGCAAAGTGTCGAATTCTCTCCCGGAGCGATTGTCCGGGAGAGAATTTTTTGCCTTCGCCGGCCAGGGTTCCCCCTTCCGATTCATAATTGAGGCATGACAGGCATACTTCTCCTACGAGGAGGGATCTCACTTGAAAATATTTGTTGTCAAACACAAAAACGTCACCTTGCTGGCCGGATTTCTGGCTGTCTGCGCGATCTTCTATTCCGTCTCCTATCCGTCGGCCGTTGGCGCCTACGCCACCGACCGCCAGCTGCCCATCTACTGTGTGGATAAGGACCAGAAAGTCTGCTCCATCAGCTTCGACGCCGCCTGGGGCAACGAGGACACCCAGATGCTCATCGACATCCTCGAACAGTACAAGGTAAAGGCCACCTTTTTCGTGGTGGGCCAGTGGGTGGATAAGTACCCCGAGTCTGTGAAGGCCCTGTCCGATGCCGGCCACGAGGTGATGAATCACTCTGCAACCCACGCCCACTACAACCAGCTCTCCGCCGATGAGATCACGGCCGACGTCAACACCTGCAACGACAAAGTGGAGGCCGTCACCGGCGTGCGCCCCACCCTGATCCGCTGTCCCTATGGGGAATACGACGACCACGTGGTCTCCGCCATCCGCTCCATCGGCATGGAACCCATCCAGTGGGACGTGGATGTATGCGCAACAGCTGCAACTCCTGTCCGCTCAGTCCTTTCCCAACAAGAAGGAGGGGAGGTACCAAATGGTACCTCCCCTCCTTCAGCCATTGTTCCGGACAGCCTCCACAAGCACCCTGATCTTCCGGAACGCCCACTTTCCCTGCGCCCTCAGCGGTCCATTTGACGCTCCTCCGGTCGCCCGACTCTCCGCAGGCTCGTAATCGCCGTTTTCTCCGCTTCAACGGTTTTCTGATTGAATTTTCTAAAGTGCGGCGCAACCCTTTTCCCTGTCAAGCATTTTTCAGTCCAGGCTTTCTCCGCCTTTGGTCAGGTTTCCCGCGGGTCAAACCTTCCAGAGGATTTCCGCCCGGTCGCCGGAGAGGAGGATGCGGTCGATCAGCTCGGACGCCACCATTTTTTTTTCCGCCATGCTCAAACTTGAAAACTCAATGCGGGCCAAGGCTTCCCGGCCTGAGCGCCGCCTGATCTGAGCGAGTGCCCGCCGCTCCTCACCCAGCCGTGATATCTCCTCGTTGAGGTAGGCCGCCGTGATCTCCGTGCTCCCTGCATAAGCGGCCACCAGCCGTTCGATCTGCCCGTCTATCCTGCGAAGCTTCTCCGCCTCCGTGCTGTCAGAGTCTTCCTCCTCATCCGGGCACCGGGAAAGCATGGATTGAATGGACGAGCCCACCGCATCCTCCAGCTCCCTGAGATCTGCCTCTATCTTTTCTTCGCAGATTCCCAGGTTTGTATGGCCGCTGCAGTGGAGGTAATATGTATCGCCGCACCGGCTGATCTTCACCGCGTAGCCGCAGCCGCCGCACTTCAAAAGCCCGGACAGCCAGCTGTGCCTGCCCACGCCGGAGCGGTCGATCTGCCGGTTGGCGGACAGCTTTTCCTGGCACCCCAGCCAAACCTCCGGAGGGATCACGCCGGCGTGGTTTGCAAGGGACAGTCTGGCCTCCCCCTTCTCTCCAGCCGGCCGGTTCCGCTTGCCCACCAGGTGGCAGGCCATTTTCCCTGTGAAAGCCTCCGCTGGCTGTTCAATAAGGATGCCCTGGGCGGCAAAGTGGAGATAAACCTGCCGGTCCGCCATGACGTAGACCGGATTTTTCAGAATCCGGGAAATGGCCACGCTGTCCCACCCTCTGCGGCGGATGCCGCAAATCCCCTCCCGTGTCAGCTTTCTGGCCACGCCGGCAAGGGAGGCGCCCGGCTTTAGATACTCCAAGAAAATCCGCCGCACTATCTCCATGTCGGCGTTGGCTGTCAGCGTGGGCGCACTGCGTCCAGCATCATCCCGCGTCTTTGCGATGGAAAAGCCAAGAGGCGCCGGCCCCCCTGGCCAGCTGCCCAATGCAACGCGGTGGTAATAGTTGTCCTGCACCCGCTGGGCGATGGTTTCCCGCTCCAGCTGGGCAAAGGTCATGATGATATTGAGCATGGCCCGTCCGCTTGGTGTGGAGGTGTCGAACTTCTCCGTGATGCTCTCAAACTCCACGTGGTGCTGCTCAAGGAGCGCCCAGAGCTGCCCAAAATCCAGAATGGATCGGCTGAACCGATCCAGCCGGTACACCCACACCTTTGAGACCTTTCCCTGCCGGATGTCCTCCAGCATGCGCATGAACTCCGGACGGTTGGTGTTTTTGCCGGAAAATCCCCGGTCCTTGTAAACCGTATAGCCGCCGTCTATGGCCCGGGCGCAGTATTCGATCTGGGTTTCAATGGAGACGCTGTCCCGTTTATCCACCGACTGTCTGGCGTACACCGCGTCCATCAGCGGCCGCCGATCTCCCGGGCCTGCGGGGCGTCCTCACTCTTGCGCATTCGGCGCAGCTTCCTCAGGCACAGCGCGTTCTTTTGCAGGATCAGGTCCTTTGCGGGGCTGCGGCTGTTGACATACAGATGCACAATTGTCATAGCGTTCTCTCCTCCCTGCGGGATATTCGGATGGTCCACTATGACATCTATATGGCGCGGCAAGAAAAGTATGCCGCCGGGTCAGCGCTTTTTCTGTCCTTTTTCCTTTACGATGTTTGTCCGGCTACTGTCCAGGGCGCACAGGAAGGCTGTTACCGGGACGGAGACAATCACCGCCAGGCTGCCGGAAACCGCATGCACCACCTCAATGGCCGCGTAATCGGAGCTGAGGAACTGGTCCAGCCGGGTCCCATAGGAGCAGAGCACCAAAAGAGATGCAATGGAGCTGCCCACAAAGGCCAATACCAGCGTCTGGCACATGGTGCCGATCATATCGCGGCCAATGACGATCCCGGACCGGAACAGATCCCAGCCCTTCCGGTCCGGATGGACCTCATGCAGTTCGTGCAGAGAGGAGGCGATGGACATGGTGGTATCCATCACCGCGCCAAGGGAGGAGATCAGCACTCCCGCGAACAACACCTCACCGATCCGCAGACCGGTGTGCTGGGAGATCAGAATCAGCTCCTCCGCCTCGGGCTGGTTATAGCCTGAAAGGCTCAGCAGGGCGGAAAGCAGCAGGAAAAATCCCGCCGAGAACACAACGCCCGCCGCCGTGGCCGTCACGGCCGTGGCGGTTTTCCGGCTGAACCCGTTGAGCAGGATCAGGGAGAAAGCGGCGATCACCACCACTGTCAGGGACGCCGTCATCACCGGCGACCAGCCCCGATAGATGGCCGGCAGCAAAAAACCCAGGATGAAAAACAGGGAAATCCCCAGGCCCAGAACACTTTTGAGTCCTTTGCCGCGGCCCACCAAGGCCATCATGGCCACAAAAATCAGCCCCACAGCCATCAGTCCCGGTGCCCGGTCATAATTGTAGAGCGTATAGTAGGGCTCCACATGTTCCGGGCAGTCCGCCTTGACGATCACCCGCTGACCCACCCGGACATGGATGTTATGGGTGGTGGAGAGGTTGTTGGTCAGCTGGACTTCTTGGCCCTTCCAGGCGCCGCTCATGAACTCCACCCGGATTTCCTGCTCCCCCAGTTTCCAGCCCGGCATACCCGGCGCCTCCTCCAGCCGTTCGGACAGCACCGCCGTGACCCTGCCCTGCTCGTATGTGATGCTTTCTGAGCTGTACATGACGTACTTTTCAGGCGCCGTAAGATGCATCCCCACCACCAAAGACGTCAGCACCGCCAGGACGGCGACGGTGACAACGGCGTTCCGCCTTTCAATTTTTACCGCCTTTTTCTGCAATCTGAACACTCCGTTTCAATCAGTACTTCAGACTGTATTGTACCATTTCATAAGTCTGTCTTCCCTCCCGCCGGAGTAAAATTCCTGTTAAATCCAATGAGCCGCCCCGCGGGACAATTCCGCGGGGCGGCTTACAATGGTTCTTATTTGCAGAAGTTGGCAAAGCGCTGAAGCATGGTTGCCACTTGGGCGCGGGTTGCCGTGCCGCAGGGGTCCAGGCTGCCGTCGGACTTGCCGTTCAGAATCCCGCTGCCCACAGCCCAGGAAAGGGCCCCGGAAGACCACTGGGGAATGGCGGCGGAATCCGTAAAGACGCTCAGCGCACCGGTTTTGCTGACATCCTCACCCATGGCCGCAGCGTAACGGTAGAGCATGGCCGCCAGTTCCTGTCTGGTGACGCTGTTATCCGGCAGGAAGAGGCCGCTGTCTGTCCCAAGGACAATCCCCTTTTCACTGGCCCAGGCGATAGCGTCGGCGCACCAAGCATCGGCAGGGACATCGGGGAACCCAGCCGTGCCGCTCTCAGGCTCGCCCGCCATGCGGTAGAGCACCGCGGCCACCATGGCCCGGGTCATAGATGCCTCCGGGGAGAAGCGGCTGGCGCTGGTGCCCTGGAACAGGCCTTCCTCCGCCACAAATTCAATGGCGTCGTGGGCCCAGTAGCCGGCGGGCACATCGGTGAAGCGTTCTTTCTGCACAGGTGCGCCGGAGGAACCGGAACCGCCGGAATTACCCGAATCACCCGAGTCGCTGCCTTCAGAGGAGCTTATCTTCATCTCCGCCGTCAGAGACAGGAGGTCAAAGTATACATCGGAGCTGGTGGCGCGGCCGTTGTGCAGTTCCACGGCAACCGTGTTCTCTCCGGATTTCAGATTCAGCGCCTTCAGCGCGTCGCCGGCAACGGAGAAGGAAGCCGTCTTGGGATCACTCGCGTTGGAACCGCCGTACTGCAAATTGGCGTCAAATCCGTGGCCCAGCGAGTCGCCGTCCTCATTGCACGCCAGATCGTCAAAGGCCGCAACGCGCACACCGTTGACATAGAGGATCACGCCGTCGTCATAGCACACGGTTCCCTTCAGCGCCTCCACCTTGCCGGCGTCGCTCAGCGTAACGGTGGTGCGGAAGAAAAAGGCCGGGGTGTTGGGTTTGCTGGTTCCGTCCTGATACTGACGCAGCAGCGTGGCAGGCACGCATCCGCCGCCCAGGTCGGATATCTGGCCGTTCTTGGCGCCGAAGGAACCCTTGGCGCTCTTCCAGGTACCGTCGGAATCATCATACTCGGGCCGGGTCCAGCTGGTCCGGTCGCTGCTGCCAGCGGCGGGGTCCACATTGTCGTCCCGGTACTTCCACTGGGTCTGGGCCGTGGTGATCAGAGTCTGTATCTCCCTGACCGTTACGGTGCGCCTGACGGTGGCCACATTGCCGGCAGAGTCCGCGACGGTGTAGGTCAGGACATAGGTTCCGGCCTTGGCGGTATTGACCTTGCCCGTCACCTTGATATTCGCCGTCACATCGCCGTCTCTCAAGTCGCTGGCGCTGACACCCTCCATGGAGTCAAAGTCCTCGCCTTTGGCCAGTGTGATCTCACCAGGCACCGTCAGAACCGGAGGCAAAGTGTCCTTGCTGGAGTCAACGACGGCGCTCAGGGATGCAAACTCTATGAAGATGTCGGAGCTGTGGTCGTCGGTGTTATGCAGTTCTACGGCCAAAATATTGCCGCTCTCCTTCAGGTTCAGGGACCGGAGCATGCCGCCCGTCACCGTAAAGGTGCCGGAATCTGCGTTGCTGGTGGTTTGGGCATTGCTGAAGCTCATGTTCCCCGCCAGGTTTTGATCATTGTACCCCGCCACCTTGACTCCGTTGATATACACCACCGCGGCATCGTCATAATACAGCTGTCCTTCCAGGGAGGTGACGGCGCCGGGATCTGCAAGGTCAAAGGTGGTGCGGAAGAAGAAGGCCGGGGTGTTGGGTTCGCCGATCCCGTCCTGATACTGACGCAGCAGCGTGGCGGGCAAACGGCCCTCATGGGCGCCTTCCTTGATTTCACCGTCCTTGGCTCCAAAAGGCCCTTTTCCCGTCTTCCAGACCGAATCGGCATAGTCGGCGGCGGTCCAGGCCCTGGGTTCCTCCGCCGTGCCCGGGTCAGTGTTGTCATCAAGGTACTTCCATGTGGTATCCGCGGTAGAGATCAGGGTTTCCTTGGTGATGGGGTTTTCCGGCTTATCCTGGGTGCGCCGGATGGTAAAGGTGTCCACCACGTCGTCGATGGTGTTCTCCTCGCCGGTGCGGTATGTGGTAAAGGTCAGGGAGTCCTCCGTCACATCCACCTTGGTCAGGTTGGGCACGCTCTCCTGGTTGGTCACCGCGCTGTAGGGGAACTGCTTGTCGTGGATGGCATAGAACTTACTGCCGGAAGCGGAGTTGGCGGTGAGATAGAGCACCTGGCCGTATCCGGGGTCCGTGACGCTGTCTGTCACTGTGTTGGTGGTGGGCTGAGTGCCGCTCATCAGGAAGGTCCGGGTGTAGACATGGTCGTGGCCCATCAGCACCGCGTCGATCCCCAATTCGCTGAACACCACCGGCAGCTCGTTGCGGCGCTGGATGATATCCCGGTCGCTTTCATGGCTGGCTGTGGAGTACACAGAGTGATGGAAGGTTACGATCTTCCAGGCGGGCTCGCCGTACTGGGCGGTGTAGGCGGCGATGGCGCTCTTCAGGAAGGCCGTGTGCTTGGCAGTGGAGGTGTCATTGGAGTTGATGGACAGGAACAGCACGCCGTCATAGCTGTACCAGTAGTCGCCACCGTAGGCTCCGGTGAGCGTCACGGTGCCGCTGTCGCCGTTGGGCACGATGTAATGCTCGCTGTAGCTGTCCAGACCGCTGTCGTGATTGCCCACATTCACCGCCATCGGCAATGACTTGAGCTGCTCCGGCGCGGTGAATCCCAAGAACTGGGACTCATCGGCCTTATTGTCCACCTGGTCGCCGGCGCTGATGATGAATTCGGCCTCGGGGAACCACTCCTCCGCCTTGTTCATGGTGGTAATCCAGCCGGCGGTGTCGGCCGGCGTGCCGCCGCTGCCGATCTGGGGATCGCCGGCCAGCAGGAAGCTGAAGCGCTTGTCCCCCGCTGTGCCGGAGGTGAACGAGTAGGTATCGGACCATCCGTCGGTCTCATTGCCCACCCGGTAGACAAAGTCCATGTTTGAGGGAATACCGGTGAGTTTGCAGTGGTAGTAACAGCAGCCGGCCACGTATTTGCTGACGGCTCGGGTGGCCGGATAGTCGTAGAAGGTGTCGGGCTCTGCGGCAAAGGCCAGCTGCAGCTTGTCATCATTCACGGAGTCGGAGTACCAGGTGACATACCGCTCGGTTTCATCCGCGCCCACATTCATAATGATATTGCTGAACTCCGCTTTACCGGGATAAGATGCCTTCAATTCCGTAAAGTCAAGGAACACGTCGGAGCTATCTTCGCTGTCGTTGTGCAGCTCCACGGCCAAAACGTTGCCGGTGGCCTTCAAATTCAGCGCGTCCAGGGCGTCACCGGAAACCGCAAAGGTCCCCAGGGCCGCGTCGTTTGCACTCTTGCCGCCGTTAAAGCTCATATTTCCGGTGATTGCTTCGTCGTTGAAGCCGGCCACTCTGACGCCGTTGATGTAGACAATCACACCGTCGTCATAGCGCAGGCTGCCGCTCAGCGCGGAGACCTTCTCCGGATCGGACAGGCTGAATGCGGCGCGGAAGAAAAATGCCGGAGTATTGGGTTCGCCGGTTCCGTTTTGATACTGGCGCAGCAGGGTGTTGGCCGTCAGGCCGCTGTGAGCGCCCTCCACAATCTGACCGTTCTTGGCGCCGAAGGAACCCTTGGCGGAGGACCAGCCGCTGTCGTCATAGCCGGCTTTCGTCCACGCCTTGGCGTCTTCCTGGGTACCGGGGTCCGTGTTGTCGTCCAGATAGCTCCACACGGCGTTGGCGGTGGTCAGCTGATCCACCGGCTCTTCAGCCGGTGTGCCGCCGCGCATGAGGGTAAAGGTATCCACCACGTCGGTGACTTCGCTGTCTTCTCCCGTGCGGTAGGTGGTGAAGGTGATCGCATCCGCAGTGACATCCACCTTGGTGAGGTTGGGTATGCTCTCCTGGTTCTGTGCCGCCAGGAAGGGGAAGTCCACATTGGTCTTGATGGCGTAGAACTTGCTGCCGGAGGCAGAGTTGGCAGTGAGGTAGAACACTTCCCCGCTGTTTGCGGCAGCCTCATAGGACGCGTAGGCGTTGCCGCCCGCGGCGGTATAGCCGGTGGTGACCGGCGTGGTCCCCTGCATCATCAGGGAGCGGGTGTATACGTGGTCGTGGCCCATCAGCACCGCGTCGATCCCCAATTCGCTGAACACCAGCGGCAGCTCTGCGCGGCGTTGGAGGATGTCGCCGTCGTTGGTGTGGGAAGCCGTGGAGTACACAGAATGGTGGAAGGTTACGATTTTCCACAGGGGGTCCGCGCCGCCATTGGCGTCCCGATAAGCCTGGATGGCGGAATTCAGAAACGCCTTGTGCTGGGCGGTGCTTACGTTGTTGGAGTTCAGAGAGAGGAACAGCACGCCGTTATAGGAGTACCAGTAGTCCCCGCCCGCCGCCGTATCGTCCTGAGAGACGGCTTCGTTGGGCAGATCGAAATGCTCCTGGTAGTTGACGCCCTTGCTGTCGTGGTTGCCGATATTGGTGGCCAGAGTCATGGAACGCAGGGCCTCCGGCTGCAGGAAGCCGGCATACTGGGTCTCATTGTTATAGGTCTCCACCTGGTCTCCGGCGCTGAGCAGGAAGCTGACATCGTCAAACCAGCTGGCGGCCTTGTTCAAAGAGGTGGTCCAGCCGGTGACGTCGCTGCCCACATTGCCGCTGGAGCCAATCTGGGGGTCTCCGGCAAAGAGGAAACTGACGTCGCCCTCGTCAAAGCTGCCGGTGGTAAAGGCATAGGTATCAGACCAGCCGTCGCTGTTGCCCACCCGGTAGACATATTCCGTATTGGCGTCCAGGCCCGTAAGCGTGGCCTGGTTGGAGTAGTAGCCCGCCAGGCTGGATGGCTTGCCGACAGAGGCAAAGGACTCGCACTGGCCGGGGAATTCCCCGCCGGTCATGGCGGAGGCAGGGGCAAGCTGCACCTCGCCGGCATTTGTGGAATCGGTGTACCAGCTCAGGCGGCGTTCCGTCTCATCGGTGCCGACGGTCAGCGCAATGTTTTTAACGTCCGCATCTCCGGGAGCGGGGCCAGCCTCAGGCGCCGTGACCGTCTGGTCCACCTGTTTCAGAACCGGAGTCTTGGCTGCATCGTCCCAGTCAAAGACGGTGTCAAAGTCAAATCCCAGGCCCGCATAGAAGTCTCTGGAAACCATTTGCTCCGCTGTCATATCTCCGCCCTGTCCGTCGGAGGCAGTACCGCCGGCGACGGTTTTTCCATTCACTGTAACCGCGGGATTGACGTAGTTCTCCGCCAGGGTGCCCTGACCCGCGTTGTAGCACAGGCGGTAGCCCTCGCCCACACCCGCGGTCTGTACCGTGCCGGACAGGATGACGTTTCCGGTTGCGCCCGGCTGATACTTCATCCAGCCGCCCAGCAGGCCCGCCACATTGCCGCTTCCGGCGGCGGTGGTGGCATTGGTCGCGGTCACGGCCATGTTCCTGACAAGGTTGTTGGTTGTGCGCATTTTCAGCAATCCGCCGATGCCGCCGGCCTCAATGCCTGTGGACGTCACAGCTCCCTCGGCGATGCAGCTGCGCACCGCCCGGGTGGCGTCGTCGATATCGGAGTAGCCGGCGATGCCGCCCACATTGTTGACGCCCTGCACGTTTATATTGGCGTAGCAGGCCTCGATGATTCCGTCGTTGAACCCGGCGACGCCGCCCACCTGGGCGCCGGTGCCCACCACCATCGCGCCCACGGCGCAGCGGCGAATCACGCCTCCGTTTGAAAGGCTGCCCGCCACGGCGCCGGTCTTGCCGCCGCCATAGATTTTGCCGGTGACGGTGACATCTTCCACTGTACCCGCGCAGCTGCCCACCAGGGCCGCCGTATAGTCGGCGGATGCGCGGATATCCACATCCGCCAGCTTCAGATCGTGGATGCTACCGCCGGAGAGCAGCGTACCGAACAGGGCATAGCTTCCGCTCTCAGGTGCGGCGCTCAGATTGGACAGGGTATATCCGGCGCCGTCGAATTCACCGCCGAAGGTGGTGATGGAGACTGCCTTCTCCCCTTCAAAATCCAGGTCGCCGCTCAGACGGTATCTTTCCAGGGGAGCTTTGTTGAGTTCGCTCAGATCAGCGGTGGTTTTAATCAGATAATAGCCCTCGCTGTCCTGTTCCAGTTCGGAGTCCTCTCCGGAAGAAGGCGCCTTCACGCTCTGATCCACGCCGACGAGCACCGGGGTCTTGGCCGTGTCGTCCCAGTCAAAAACGGTGTCAAAATCAAAGCCCAGGCCCGCATAGAAGTCCCTGGAGGCCAATTGCTCTTCCGTCGCGTCGGCGCCGATGTTGTTGTCGTGAGTGCCGCCGGTCTCCGGCTGGCCGTTGATGGTCACTGCGGGATTGACGTAGTTATAGGATTTGTTGTTGGACTGATAGCCGATCCGGTGCGCCGTGCACTGAGCCGTGGCAATGATGGAGCCGGACTGGATCACATTACCGGTATAGGGCTGGCTTCCGTTGATCCAGGCGCCCAAAAGGCCGGTCACATTGCCGCTGCTGGTTCCGGCGGTGCTGGTGGCGTTGATGCTCATGTCGCGGACAATACAGTTGGCAACGCCGATCTTCAGCAGTCCGCCGATGCCGCCGGGTTCGATGGCACCCTGGACGGAGCCGGTGACGATGCAGTTTTTGATGTTCGCGTCATGGGTGCTGTCGGAGACCGCCCGGCCCACCAGGCCCGCCGCCATATTTCCGCCCAAAACCCGGGCATTTACATAGCAGCTGTCAATCAGGGAATTGTCGGTGCATTCTCCGACCAATCCGCCCATCCGCTCTGTCCCGGTGATGCTAACTCCGGCGGAGGAGCGCAGCAGCTGGCCGCCGTTGTCCAGATAGCTGACTATGCCGCCGACTCTCTGCTTTCCCGCGATGCTGCCGGTGACGGCGACATACTCCACTTTTCCCGCGCAGCTGCCCACCAGGGCGGCGGCGCTGCCGGAGGCGGTGATGTCCACATCCTCCAAAGAGAGGTTATGGATGCTGCCGGTAGCTGAGAGCGTGGTAAAGAGGGCGTAGCTGCCGCCGGAGTCCACGCTCAGTCCGGAAATGGTGTGGTCAGCGCCGTCAAACTCACCGCTGAACACGGAGACGGAGGGAATGCTCTCCCCATCCAGGACAATATCATTGTTCAGGCGGTAGCTGCCGTTGGCCAGCTTGTTGATCTGGATAAAGTCGGCCGCCTCTTCAATCAGGTAATATCCGTCGCTGTCCTGCTCCAGATCCACGCCCGCGGAGGTGCTGTCGGCGTCGATCACCAGCAGGGTGTTGCCCACCGGGCGCTCCGTGCCGTCGGAGGGAACGTTTTTCACCTCCAGGGCATAGGTGTCGGGGTTTTTCACCACAGCCGCGGAAGAGCCGCCGCCGTCCAAGTTCAGCGCCTCCACGGCGCCCAGGTCCTTCATATACCGGGCAAGCTCCACGAAGGTCAGTCCGGCGGAAACGCTGGAGCGGCCATCAGCCACCACCAGCAAAATGGACCCGTCCTCTTTGATGCCCACGGCGGTGCGGGGATGGCGCTGGTCCTCCACCTCCTGGACCTCGCCCTCTTTCACCAGCCACGGGCCGCCGCCCACGGCCTGCTGCAGGTCGCTTTCCACGGAGAGGAAGGTCTCCTTGTCTCCGATTACAGCAGTGCCGTCCTGCAAAACGCCGAAGAAATAGGAGCGGTTCACATTGTCCCCTTCATAGTACGGGGTCAGCAGCTCTCCGTCCTTGATGGTCACGCCCGCGGGCTGGATCATCGTGGCGTCGTTGATGTTGAAAAAATCCGCGTTGACTGCCGCCAGCACATTCTTGCCGTTCATCTGAGCGGCGGCCGCCTGAGCGGAGGTGGTCTGTGTCAGCCCCTCTTTCAGAGGTATCTCATCGTTGGGAACGCCGGTGACGACCTGCAGGGAATCGTCGCTGCCGTCCACCGTGACCACAAAGGTGTTTACATCCTGCCCATCCGTGGTCTGAATGGTCTCTTCCCCATAGGAAAGCCCTCCAAAGAGCTCCTGCAAGGAGAGATTGCTTCCGTAGTATGTGGTTTCTTGCTCTATTTCGGCAGGGAACGGTTCCTCCGCCTCTTCCGCCAGGGCTATGCCCGGCAAAAGGCCGACGGACAGTGTCAATGCCAGCAGGGCGCTCATTAGCCGCCTGCCCCACCGGTCCCGCCACTTTTTCATGTAACTGGGTACCATACTCAACCTCCTGTTATTTTCTGCTTCACACGATTTGCCTACAGGCAGATTCTATCATCTGCAATGTTTTCTTTTCCCCCGTGCTCACGCTAAATATTTGTAAAATCTCAACAGCCCGCCGCACCGTCACTTGCAGGGGTTTCCAGTGGGGATAGTCTGGACTGGAAAGAAATTCCTGCCTCCGAGATCACCCAGCGGGTCACCTCCAAGGTCCAGCCCGGCAGCATCGTTTTGTTCCACAATGCCGCCAAGCACACTCCGGAGGCCCTGCCCTCCATTTTGGAAAACCTGATCTCCCAGGGCTACACCATCCTTCCCATCTCTCAGCTCATCATCAAGGGGCAATGCGGTACCGACTATACCATCGACCACACCGGCAAGCAGCTACCTGTCCAGGCCGCGCCGGAAACCGCTCCGGAGAGCTCCGCCTCTTCCGCAAGCTCCTCCGCAAAGCAGTAGAACGCCGCGCCGCCGCGCCAATTTTTGTTAAAAAAGCGGAAATTTTCTTGACATTCCATCGCATTCCTCTAAAATAAAACTATTACAGCGCAGCGGACTACTTCCAATGGCCCATCTTATTTGCGAGGTGACATGCGATGAATGAACATGCAACTGACAAGCTGATCCTGGCGGTCTTGCAGGGAGACGACTATGCCGAAACCGTGTCGGAGCTGAACCGGAACGGGTTTTCCGCAACGCTGCTCAGTTCTACTGGCGGATTTCTGAAAAAAAAGAGCACCACTGTGATGATCGGCGTCCCAAGGGAAAAGCTGAACGAAGCACTGACAATCCTCAAGCGATGCGCGGGCCGGCGGAAGCGGACCATCTACCGGGAGGTCACGGTGCCCCACACTGGGGAGCTGAGCGCCATGCCCCTGATTCCGGTGGATGTGGAGGTCGGCGGAGCCGCGGTATTCGTACTGGACATTCAGCAGATGGAAAAATATTGATGGAAAAAGCCTGCGGGAAAATCCCGCAGGCTTTTTTTGCAGGTCGCGCCGGCATCCATACGGCACCAATGCTCCTATCATTTGTTGGCAATACTATCTAACCTTTCAATTCTATTTTTATGCAATTTAACCATTGCAAACCATGGTCAAATGACTATGATAGGAGAGGTTTGTAGATTGGAAGGCGCTTCACGTCTCCCTTCGGAAAGGGGTTTTGATATGTCGTATCACTATTTGTTGGATCTGGCTCTCATCATTCTCAGCACAAAGCTTCTGGGGTTGGTAACCCAGCGGATTCAGATGCCCCAGGTGGTGGGCGCGCTGCTGGCGGGCCTGATTTTAGGCCCCGCCTGCCTGAACATCCTGGGTGAGACCGCGTTTCTCACGCAGCTTTCGGAAATGGGCGTCATTGTCCTGATGTTCACCGCCGGCCTGGGCACGGACGTACAGGAGCTTAAGCACAGCGGAAAGGCGGGCTTCTTAGTGGCCCTGCTTGGCGTGCTGGTCCCGCTGGCGATGGGTACATGCCTTGCTTGGCTGGCCGGGCGGAGCGGGGTAATCGCTTACGGCGGGTTCCTTGAGGCTGTGTTTGTGGGCACCATCCTCACCGCCACCTCGGTGAGCATTACGGTGGAGACTCTCCGGGAACTGGGAAAGTTGGAGACCACGGTGGGCAACACCATTCTTGCGGCAGCGCTGATCGACGACGTTTTGGGACTGATCGCCCTGACTCTGGTCAGCTCTCTGGCGGGCAGCGGGGAGAGCATTGCCTTGGTCCTTGTGAAAATACTGCTGTTCTTCCTTTTCGTCGCGGTGGTCAGTCTTGTGGTACTGTGGTTCTTCCGCTGGCTGGTGTATTGCGGAAAAGGGAAAAATCTCCGCCGCTATCCGGTTTTGGCCTTTGTCCTGTGCCTTTTGATGGCCTACTGTTCCGAGGAGTTTTTCGGCGTTGCGGATATCACCGGCGCTTATGCCGCCGGGCTGATGATCTCCTGCACGCCAAAGGCCAAATACATCGAGTCCAAATTTGAGCCGCTTTCTTACCTGCTGCTCACTCCCGTCTTTTTCGCCGGCATCGGCATCAATGTGCAGCTGCCGCAGATGAGCGGTTCGATGATTTTGTTTTCCCTGCTGCTGTTGGTCGTGTCGGTCCTCTCCAAACTGGTGGGCTGCGGGCTCGGCGCCCGTTTTTGCCGGTTTGACAAGAAGGAGTCTCTGCAGGTGGGCGTGGGCATGGTCTGCCGCGGCGAGGTGGCCCTGATTGTTGCAAACCGCGGCCTTGCCCTGGGCGTTCTCAGCTCCGCCATGATGACGCCGGTGATCATCACCGTGATCGGAGGCACTATTTTGACGCCGGTGCTGCTGAAAATCGCCTTCCGGACTCCCTCCAAGCCGGAGGCCAGCTCCCTTCTGGACCACTATCAGGAGACGGAGCAGCTGGACTATGTGTCTGAACAGCTTCTGGAGGAAAACCGGAAGAGTCTGGAGAGCGGCCGCAAGCAGACCGATTAACAAGGCACGCTTTGCGGCACCATATCGTATTCATCAGAAGGGACTGATTCAACTGCACCGTATTTTATTTGTCTGCCACGGCAATATCTGCCGCTCTCCCATGGCGGAATGTCTGCTGAAGGACATGGTCCGCAACCGGTCCGGCGACTTCCTCATCTCCTCCGCCGCCACCAGCACCGAGGAGATCGGCAATCCCATCCACCCGGGCACCCGGCGGAAATTGAAGGAGATGGGCGTCCCGCTCTGCGGCCACCGGGCCGTTCAGCTCACGCCCCGGGACTATGGGCTCTATGACTGGATCTTAGGCATGGACTCCGCCAACATCCGAAACATCCTCCGCATCACCGGCGGAGACCCCAAAGAGAAGGTTCGGCGGCTGCTGGACTTTTCCAAGCGGCCAAGGGACATTGCAGACCCCTGGTATACCGGGGACTTTGACGTCACCTATGAAGACATCCGGGAGGGCTGCATCGCCCTCCTGCAGGCCTTAAAATAGCTGCTGCAACGAAAATAAAGCGGAGGCGCAGTTTGCGCCTCCGCTTGTCGTTTTTTCTACTTCCCGCTGTGAGATCGCAGCAGCTCCACCGCCGCCTGCGAGATCTGAGGTGGTACCGCCGCCGGACGGGCCAGGTAATAGCCCTGGAGCAGATCCACATCCAGATCCAGGACCTTCTTCACCTCTGCCGCGGTCTCCAGCCCCTCCGCGATGATGTACATCTCCCGCTCATGGGCATAGGCCACGATGTTGGCCACAATCTGCTGCTTGTTCCGGTCCGTGTCGATGTCCCGGATGATGGAGATGTCGACTTTGATGAACTGGGGCGTCAGCTCCAGCAAATTCTTCTCGCTGTTGTATCCGCTTCCATAATCGTCCAGAGCAAACATGCCGGACACCCCTAACATCCTCCGCTTTGCCCGGGTGGACTCCTGATCCAGATGCTCCGATTCGGTGATCTCCACCACGACCCGGGGCTGGAGCAGCAGGAACTCCTTCTTATATGCCTCCCAGTCCTCTTGGCTCATGCACTGGTTGGCAATGGAGTTGAGAAACAGCAGCGAGTCATTGGTCACCAGTTGGTTCTCCTGCAGCTTGCAGAATGCCTCGGAGGCCTTGTACCAGGTCATACGCTCGATCTCAGAGAGCTTTCCCTCCTCCCGGGCAATCCGGAGCACTGCCTCGGGGGAGCGCAGCGTGGGCAGATCCACCCGCATCAGCGCCTCGTAGGCCACCGCCCTGCCGGTTTTGGCGCTGACAATGGGTTGAAAGAAATACGTGACCAGCTCCTGCTCTATGAACTGATGGAATTCCCGCTTGTTCTGAAGCAGGAACTCCTCCCTGCTGTACACGCCCAGGTCAAAATCCGCCAGCTCTCCCTTGCGGGACTGCTTGACCTGATACATGGCAAAGTCGGCAAACTTGGTCAGCTCATTCATGCTTGTGCTGTCCTCGGGATACCATGCCACGCCGCCGGAGGCGCTGATGTGGAGCACCTCGCCGCTGGGCAGCGTCAGCGCAGTGCCGCGGATCGCCTCTCGCAGGCTGCGGATCGCCTCTCGAATCTCCTCACGGCTCTCATATCCGTGGTACAGCAGGAAAAACTCGTCTCCGGACACTCTGGCGCAGAGCGTGCCGGCCGGCGCGTTGGCGGCAAAGCACTGGCCTGCCCTGCGGATGTACTGATCTCCCCAGTCGTGCCCAAACCGGTCGTTGGTGGTTTTCAGATTGTCCAGGTCCAGCATGATCATGGCCGCGTGTTTCAGCGTCTCCGGATGGGCAAACAGCTCCGCCGCCGTGCGCTGGAAGGCCGGCCGGTTATAGAGCCCGGTCAGCAGGTCGTAGTCCCGCTCGTGTTCGATGCGCAGCCGCTCCAATGTGCTGGCCGTGACATCCTCCACCAGCCCTACGTGCCGCTCCCCCTCCCGGGTCGTCTCATAGCGCAGATAGCGCACTCCTCCCCGCGGCACGGGGATGCGGTACAGCTCGCTTCCATCCGGTGACGGATGGTGCTCCAGCGTCTGATTTCTCTCCTCCATCAGCTCCCGGAACCGCTGGACGGTCAGCTCCGGCACCAGGATGTCATCCAGGCCCATCAGCGGGAAGAAATTATCCGTCACATAGACCAGGTCCTCGTTTTGACGGAGCTCAAAGCCGCCCATCTCCACGCTGGCCATCTCCATGATCCGCAGGAATTTGGTGGAGGCGTCCAACACCTCCCGGCTCAGGTTTGTGATGGCGCCGGAAAACCGGTCGATCTCCGTGATACCGGTATGTGAAAGCTGAGGCAGGCCTCCCCGGTCCCGCTGGGCAAGAGCCACCTCTTCAGAGAGCTCCCGGATGGGGGCGGAGAGCCTCCGGCTCACCAAAACGCTGCCAAGCAGCCCCGCCGCCAGACACATCAGTACCACCGTGGTCAAAACCTCCAGCACCTGGTTGGAGAAGCTGTAGAGCTGGTCCTCCCGGACAGCGCCGATCAGCACCCAGCGCTGGTGCGCAAAGGGCGTGTTGGAATTATAGAGGTTCAGCGGCTGCATAGCCGCAAAGTAACGCTCTCCCTCCATGTCAAAATAGAGGTGCCCATCCTCCTTTTGCTCCAGAGCAAACGTCTCTCCCATTCCGTTCTGGGGAAGGATCGGCCCGGTGCTTAAGACCGTGGTATATCTGCCGTCCTCTTCCACAGCCAACAGGTAAGAGCCCTGCTTATCGTCAAAGAGCTCGGCGGAAGGCAACAGGGATTTGAGATAGTCGGTCAGCAGGTCTACCCCTAATACGCCGTAAATCGTCCCATCCTCCAAAATCAGCGGGATGGAATACGATACCGCCCACCGGTCGTCTCCTGGGAGGATGTAGGGCTCCGGGTTCCAGTATCCATAGTCCTGGGCATTGGAGACTTCCTCCGCATGAAAGGCCGCCTGAAACGGATCATAGAGGAACCTGGGATACTCCTCCTCAAAGTTGAACAGGGGCTGCCATGCGTTGTCCGTGGAGATGTTCAGTCCCTTTACCACAGCAATGGGCGCACGCTCCAGCAAAAGATCGGCATTGCGGTAAGAAGGTGTGGATGCCGGGTCCAGGTCGCGGATATAAAACCCGGTGCGGGGAGATCTGCTCTTACCGTCCAGGTCCCGGGTGTTAAACACCACAAAGATGCCTGATACCTTCTTGCTGTAAAGCGTAGTGATCAGCTCGTCGCTGATGTTCAGCACCAATTGGGCGCACTCCTCCGATTTGCTGTCCAGCGTTTCAAGGGACACCTCCCCGCTGCTCAGCATCCGCCGGGTGGTCTCGTTGATGTCGGCGGCAAGCAGGGAGAGGTCTGACCAAGTGCCCACCATGGACCCCTCCAAATATCCCCGCCTGTTTTCCGCCTGCTTACTCAGAATATCCCCGGCATTCTGATCCAGCTTATCCACAACCCCGCTGGCCCGGATACCGCCTAACAGCAGACAGGCCTCCAACAGCAGGATCAGAATCAGGGGAATCAAAATTGTGCGAAAAACCGACCTGCTTTTCTTCATTGGACGCCCCGCCCCCTTTCTGATGGATTGGTGCCGGATGGAATTACCCTTCCAACGCCTTGAGCTGGGTCAGGGTCTGGGTATACCAATGCTGGAAATACTCCTCAGAGATGAATTCTGCGCAGGCTTCCTCCAGGTCCTGCCCCGCCTCCAGCCGCTCTTCCACCGTCTGCCGGTCGGCCGCGGCCAGGTCGCTCATGGAATACTCAAGGATGCTGCGGGCCGTTGTCCCGTTGGAAAAGGCCCGGGGCGTATAGAGCATATTGTTGTTGACCGTATCCACCGCCACCGTGAGGATTCGCTCCATCACATCGTCCACCTGGGCGCCGCTGCTCACAATGGCCTCCATGTCGTTGGCGCTTTTCGTCACCGGCAGATACCCGGAATTGACGGAGAACTGGATGTTCCGCTCGTCGCTGGTAAACCACTTGAGAAATTGCACGGAAGCATAGACTTCCGCCTCGGAGGCGGTGGTCACCACCATGCCGGCGCCCTGCTGAACCGCGTAAGCTTCTCCGCCTTCAAAAGAGGGGCAGGGCAGAACCATCATCTCAATGGGATAGCTCTCAGTGTCGCTGATGATCACCTGGTTGGGGAAAAAGGTGGCGCCGGAGCAGGAGCCCACAAAGGAGACGATGTTTCCGGTCTTGATGTCGTCGCTGCGGAACCGGCCGGAGGAGGCAAAGTATCCCTTCACATAAGGCACATAAAAGTTGTCCCACAGCTTGCGCACCACATTCTCATCAAAGTGCAGCGTCATCCTGCCGTCCTCCACCGCAAAGAGCTCACAGCCAAGCTGCATGGCCCCGATGAGGAAATAGTTGGCCATGGCGTCTCTTCCAAAAAATGCCTTTCCATCGTTTTTTTCCGGCGTCTGTGCATCCGTCCACTCATAATACGCCTGGGCCGTGGCAACCAGCCCCTCCACCGTGGCCAGATCGCTGTAACTGGCTCCGGTGGCGTCTGCAAACTCCTCCCAGTCCGTCTCGTTGAGCATAAAGATTTCCGTGGACTTGGCGGTTGGAAAAATCTTCAATCCCCCGTCCTTGGAAAAGCGGCCTTCCTCCAGGTAGCTGTCCACGTACTTTGCCTGCTCCTCCTCGCTGAGGTAGGCGCTCAGGTCCGCCGCCTGTCCCATCTGGTCCAGCGCATAGGCCGTATCGGCGTAGGCGGCAAAAATATTGGGCACCTCACCGGCCCCCACCTTACCCTGGGCCGCGGCCATCACGTTGGCCTCCAGGTCGTTGACGCTGCCCTGGCTGAAGCCCTCCACATAGATGCCCTGCTCTTTGCCCTCGGTCTCATTGAATTCATCCACCAGCGCGTTGAACGAGGCCAGCTGGTCGCCGTTATAGTAGGTCCACACACTGATCGTGACAGGATTCTCCGGGTCCAGCAGCTGCTGCGTCTCATTGCCGCAGCCTCCAAGCATCAATGCCGCCAGCGCAGCAACAGCCATACGCACGTACCGTCTCATATGTAACTTCTCCTTTTTGCCTCTTTTGCCCTCCACGGGCCAGAGGCATAGTAACCAGCCGTCTGGATTTTTGCATTAAAATTGATTTATTATAACACACTTTTTCCCAGTCTTCAATGGCAATCAACTATTCCCTGCCGCAAAAGGCCGGCCGCCCCAATGGGGCGGCCGGCCTTTTGCAATTACTCAGAAGGTTCCTCACTGTTCAGCCGGTCGATCTCCTCTTTACACAGGCGCCCCTGCCGCAGCAGCTCCTCCAGTTTCACCTCGTCCCCGTCCTGCAGGGCGTCCCGCACCTCGGCGATGTGGGCGATCAGCGCGTCGGTCTCCGCAAGCAGCGCCTCCCGGTTGTAGAGGAACAGCTCCTTCCAGATCATCTCATTGAGGCAGGCAATCCGGGTCATGTCCTTATAGCTGCCGCCGGTATACCCCACGTAGTTGGCGGACACCGGACTCTTCACATAGGCGTTGGACACCACGTGGGCCAGCTGGGAGGTGTGGGCGATCATCCGGTCATGGGTCTTTTTGTCACAGACCTTGATCCGCCCAAACCCAAGGCTTTGGAACAGGGCACCCAAGTTCTCCAGGTCGCCCTCCGCCGTGGCCGCCGTCGGGACCAGAATCATGTTGGCCCCTTTATACAAATCGGCAAAGGACCGCTGGAAGCCGCCCTTTGCCAAACCAGCCATGGGGTGGCCGCCTGTGTAACGCAGGCCGTGCGCTACGGCCAGAGGCTCCACCGCGTCGATCACAGCCGTCTTGACGCCCACCAGATCCACGATCACAGCGCCTTTTTTCATCATGGGAATATTGGCGCGCAAAAACGCAATGGTGCTCCGGGGATAGAGCACGGGGATCAGCAGGTCGCACGCCGCAATGTCGCTCTCATCGGCAATGCCGTCAATCGCCCCCTCCGCCAGCGCCTGCTCCGCCACCGCCCGGGTGCGGTTCCACCCCAGGACCCGCCAGTCGGTGTGGGCCCGAAACGCCTTCGCCATGGAGCCGCCGATCAGGCCCAGCCCCGCAATGACCACTGTTTTCATATCCATTCCCCCATCTGATTTGAAAACTCCGCTAATTGACAATGCAGGTATTTTAGCACATCAAAGTGTAAAAGTCAACGACAGTCTCCTATCATAGAAGCCGAAATTCCTCCGGCCGAAATCCGGATTTTTAGTGCTTTCAGCGGTTCCGGCCGGGCCGCCCTCCGCAGCCGGCTCAAAGACAGCAAAAACCGGGGCGCAGCTGCCCCGGTCTCTGCCGTTATGAATGCCTTTTTATGTAGAACGCGAAAGAATGGAGTACTCTTATTTCTCCCAGTAGTTGACCTGGACGCCCTTGTTCTGCTCCACGGCCAGCTTATAGGCGTGGGCAACCACGCACAGGTCCTCGATGCCCATACCGACGGCGTTGAAGTAGATGATTTCATCGTCGTTCTCACGACCGGGCTTCTTACCGTTGATGATTCCGCCAAGCTCGGAATAGATGTCCTCATCCTTCAGCAGGCCCTGGCTGTACATCAGGGCGATGGGGCTGATCATGCGGTGCTTGATGCCGTCCCAGGTGTCGCAGACGATCTTACTGGCCTTGCGAACGCAGTCATAGGTCACCTCGTAGTCGGCCATCTGGACCATCAAGCAGCCCTTCTTCAGCCATTCGGCCTCCACAAAGGGCTCGTTGGCCAGTGTGACGGTGATGATGACATCGGCTTCCCGGGCGGCGGGCTCCACGGTTTCAGTAGCGGTCACCTTGACGCCGAACTTAGCGGACATCTCGTCGGCAAAGGCCTGGGCGCGATCCAGGAACAGGTCGTAGATGTACACCTGCTCAATGCCGGGGCGAACCAGCAGAGCGGCCTCCAGCTGAGTGCGGCCCTGGGCGCCGGCGCCGCAGATCAGGACGGTTTTCACGTCCTTGCGGGCCAGATACTTGATAGCCAGGCCGCCGGCCGCGCCGGTGCGCTTGGCGCTGACGGTGGTGGCGTCGGAAACCGCCAGGGGCAGCTTGGTATCCGGATCGTTGAGGATGACGGTGACGCTGGCGCGGGGCAGGCCCTTCTTATAGTTCTGAGGACCGCTGCCGATCCACTTGATGCCGGCCATGTTGACGTCGCCGCCCACATAGCCGGGCATGGCGTTGATGCGGCCGTAGACATTCTCATCCTCCGGCGTATTGCCCCAGCGCATCACGCACTTGCTGGGATTGATCACATCGCCCTTGTCAAAGATGGACAGGCACTTTTCCACATCCTCCATCACAAGGCTCATATCGTTGGCCACCAGGGAGTTGACGACCGCGTCGTTCATGAACAGGATATCGTGTTTCATTTTTTACCACCTCATATAAAAATTTTTACTTTACTTATTGCCGGTTTTGAAGTACTCGATGATCTCATCCCTGCTCAGCCCCTCCAGGCCCAGATTCTTCAGGGAGCGGCCCTCCGTGCGGAAGTCCTTTCCGTAGATGCTGCAGGCAAGGGTGATCACCGCGTCGATGTTGGGGGTCTCCACCCCGGCCGCGCGGCCCAGCGCCGCGATGGGGACCAGTCCGTTGGGCACATCCTCCGTCATGTAGCGGGCCTGGATAGTCTTGGGGGCCATGATGTCGCCGTAGGCGTCGTTGTTCTGAATCCGCTCATACAACGTGTCACCGTGGGTATCATAGCTGCGCACCAGCCACTCCATGGCGGAGAGAAGTTCAATGCCGTAGGCCTTGCCCACTGCCACGCGCTCGGCGTCTAAGCGTTCGATCAGGCCAGCCACGGAAGGGGTGATACCGTCCCAATAATAGCGGTAGCCCCGGGGATCATTTTCGATCCGTCCGATATTCAGCAGCACGGGTGTGGGATGGAACATGCTGCCGATGTTGGCCAGGCTGGTGCCCAACACGCTCTGGGCCGGAGTAAACTGGGGATAAAAGGGCCCCAGAACATCCAGAACCTCCTGGATGCGGTTGCCCGGAAAGGCGCTGATTTCCACCGAGGTCTTTACGCCGTAAATATGTACCGACGCCGGACCGGTCTTCCGGCAGGAGTAGATCAGCGTCTGGGTCTCAGAGACGATGACATCCTTCTCGCAGCCGCAGGCGCGGATGGTCTCCAAAAACTCCAGCGCGCCCGCAGTTCTGCCCGGGTTGAGCACCACGATCTGGCCGTCCTCAAGAGAGTCGGCGCAGGCCTTGGCGATCATCTTATGGGTGAATGCCGGGGTGACCACCATCACAAGCTTCGCGCCGCTGACAGCCGCCTTTACATCGGAGGTCACAAGCGCAGGCGTCACCTGCTGCTTCTTTCCCTCACAATTGAGCTCAATGCTCCCGCTCTTCTGAATCCCCTCCAAAAACTCAGGGAACAGATCGCACAGACGCACCTGGCCGCCCTGGCTGGCAATGTGGGCCGCGATGGCGGTGCCGCCGTTTCCAGCTCCGATCACTGCTACTGATGTACTCATGTTACGCGCTCCTTCTATTTTAAAATCTGAATTTATCCCGGTTTTATCGGTGCGCCAACCGCGCCGCAATATTTCCAACTCTTTTCCCTTCTGTTTGGAAGAAAATTATTGTGATTTATATTATATAGAAATAATTATATTTTTCAATACAATTTTCTATAAAATTTTTATTCTGTCCGTAGATTTTCCATGTATTTCTTTGGTGAAAACAGAGAAACATATAAAATTTCTTCCACAATTGACAAATTAATCTATTATTTTCCAATTCTACCGCAAAGATTATTTTATTTTTTCTTGCCATTGCGTTGAAAAAGGTCTAAAATGACCAACAGAAATAAAACTTTTTTAAGGGTTTATAAGAGTATCTCTTACCCTTTCAGGAGGGATGTCCGTGCAAAAGCTATTGAAACAGATCCAGCAGTCCAGCCAGGACCTTCCGCAGGCCCAGCGGGCTGTGGCGGAATATGTTCTGACCCATTATATGGACATCCCCTTTATGTCCGTCACCAGTTTGGCGCGGGCCATTGGGGTTAGCGACACCACCATCATCAAGTTCTGCATTCAGCAGGGATTTGACGGTTATTCCAGTTTTAAAAAGATGCTGGCCGACCATGTTCAGTCGGAGGTCACCATGTACAACAAGCTGGAGCAGCAGTTGGACACCATGACCGGCAACAATACGCTGGAGCAGGTACTGGCCTGCGACATCGGCAATCTGGAGGCCACGCTCAGTAACCCTATCAACCACGAGAATTTTGACCGCTTTTTGGATGCCCTGGACAAAGCGAATCATATCTATGTCCTTGGCCTGCGGACCGCCTCCATGCAGGCGGAATATCTGGCCTCCAGCCTGCGGGTACAAAACCGCAAGGTGTTCACCTTCCCCAACAACGGGCACTTCGTGGATCAGCTGTGCCAGGTCACCCCGGACGACCTGTTCATCGCCGTCACCTTCTCCCGTTACTCCACCAACACCGTCAAGGCCCTGCAGTACCTCTCCACCCGGAAGGTGCCCTGCGCCGCCATCACCGATTCCACCACCAGCCCGGCCTATGGTCTGGCCGACATCTCCTTCATCTGCGAGACCAAATCCTTCAGTTACCAGGGCTCCTATGTGGCCTGCGCGGCGCTGATCGACGCAATCATCACCGCCTCCGCCAAGCGCCGCAAGGAGGAGACCACCCAGCACCTCCACCGTCTGGAGGACGCCTTTCAGGAGTTCAACTCCTTCCTGTCTTACGACATGCACGACGGCACGCTCTGAGTATCAAAAAAGAGGACCGGTTCCGTGGAACCGGTCCTCTTTTTTGATGTCTTTTTATTGTTTTGACGCTGCTCTCAGTGCTAAAGTCAGCATTTGTCCCATGAAGACCGACCGCAGTGCCCGACGCCCCAGAGCAGAAAAAAGCCCCGCTTTTTAAGCCGCGGGGCTTTTTCCATTTTTCCGTTACGCGCCGCAGACCTCCACCAAAATGTCGATGGCCTGCTTCAGCTGTTCCATGGGAATATTCAGCGCCGGCAGCAGCCGGACCTTGCCGTGGGCATTGAGCACCAGCACACCCTTTTTTAGGCAGCCGCTGATCACCTCGGCGGCGCTCTTCTCCGTTGCCACGCCTACCATCAATCCCATGCCGCTGACGCCCAGGATGCCTTTCTTCCCCGTCAGCGACTCTTTGATGTAGGCGGACTTCTCCCGTACCTCGGCCAGGAGCTTTTCGTCAATGCGGCTGATGGTGGAGATGGCGCCAGCGCAGCAGATGGGGTTTCCGCCGAAGGTGGAGCCGTGGGTGCCGGCGGTGAGGGTGTCCTGAAGCTTCTCCCCCAGCAGCGTGGCGCCCAGGGGCAGGCCGCCGCAGAGGCCCTTGGCCGTGGACACAATGTCCGGCTTCAGGCCGAAGTTCATGTAGCCGTAGAGCTGTCCGCTGCGGCCGTTACCCAGCTGCACCTCATCCACCATCATGAGGATATCCTCTTTGGCACAGAGGTCGGCGATGCCGGCAATAAACTCCGCGTCCAGCGCATTGACGCCGCCCTCGCCCTGAACGCACTCAAAGAGGATGCCGGCAACCTTGTTTTCCGCTGCCTTCTCCTCCAGGTCCTTTAAGTCGTTGGCTTTAGCATAGACAAAGCCCGGTGTCAGGGGCTGGAAATACTGGTGGAGCTCATCCTGGCCGGTGGCGGCCAGCGTGGTGATGGTCCTGCCGTGGAAGCTGCTGGTCAGGGTGATAATGGTTTGATACTCCGGCCCCTTGTGGTCGGCGGCGTATTTCCGGGCGGCCTTGATGGCGCACTCATTGGCCTCCGCGCCGGAGTTGGAGAAGAACACCTTCTTCATCCCCGTCCGCTCACAGAGCATCTGGGCCAGTGTGGCGCAGGGCTCCGTATAGTAGAGGTTGGAGGTGTGCTGGAATTTATCCATCTGGTCGATGACCGCCTGCTTCCACGCCTCGTCACCGATGCCGAAATTGTTGACGCCGATGCCGGTGCCCAGGTCTATGTACTGCTTGCCGCTTTCATCCTCCACTACCGAGCCCTTGCCCTTGACGATCTGAAGCGGGAAGCGGTTATAGGTATTTGCCACGTAGGTCTGGTCAAGCTCTTTGATGTTCATTGTTCTTGTCCTCCACAACCATAGTTCCGGCGCCTTCGTCGGTCAGCATTTCAATCAGGATCGCATGGGGCACCCGCCCGTCTAAGATAATCACTTTTTTCACACCGTGGTTGATGGCTTCGATGCAGCACTCCACCTTGGGGATCATCCCTCCGGAGATCACACCGCTGCGGAAGAGCTCCACCGCGTCGTTGATGTCGATGCAAGGGATCAGGGAGTCCGGGTCGTCCTTGTCCGCCAGGATCCCTGCGATATCCGTCATGGTGATCAGCCGCTCCGCCCCCATGGCCCCGGCGATATAGGCTGCGGCGGTGTCCGCGTTGATGTTGTAGACGTTGCCCTCCATATCGCAGCCCACGGTGGACACCACGGGGATGTACCCCTTCTCCAGAAGGTCTGTGATGGGGTTGATGTTCACAGCGGTGATTTTCCCCACATAGCCCAGGCGGTCATCTTTCATTTGTGCCTCGATCAGATGGCCGTCGATGCCGGAGAGGCCGATGGCCACGCCGCCCTTGGCCTCCAGATAATTGACCAGGCTCTTGTTGATCTTGCCCGCCAGCACCATCTGGACGATCTCCGCCGTCTCCTTATCGGTGACCCGCAGGCCGTCCACAAAGCGGCTCTCCTTGCCCATGCGCCGGAGCATATCCGTGATCTCCGGGCCGCCGCCGTGGACCAGCACCACCTTGACGCCGATGAGGGACAGCAGGACAATGTCCTCCATCACCTGCTGCTTCAGGGTTTCGTTGACCATGGCGTTTCCGCCGTACTTGATGACCACCACTTTGTTATAGTACTTCTGAATATAGGGCAGGGCCTGGGTCAGGACCTCCGCCCGCTGGGAATTGGTAAGATTCACTGACATGTCGTTCCCCTCCCGGATCAGGTGCGGTAATCGCCGTTGATCTTCACATAGTCGTAGGTGAGGTCGCAGCCCCAGGCCGTGGCGGAACACTCTCCGTCGTGCAGGTCGATGAGAATGTCGATCTCGCTCTCAAGAAGAATCTCCTTGGCCGTTTCCTCGGAGAACTCCACTCCGGCCCCATCTCTGCACACCAGGAGCTCGCCCTTGGGCGAGGAGAAGCTGACCTCCACCTTTGAAACGTCCACATCTGCCCCGCTGTAGCCGATGGCACAGAGGACACGGCCCCAGTTGGCGTCGGCGCCGAACATGGCGGCCTTGGTCAGGGAGGAGCAGATCACCCCTTTGGCCACCACCTTGGCGACAGATTCACTCCTGGCGCCGGTGACCTTGCACTCTAAGAGCTTGGTGGCCCCTTCGCCGTCGGCGGCAATGCAGCGGCACAAATACACGGTCAGGGTGTTCAGCGCCTCCATGAAGGCGTCAAAATCCGCTCCCTCGGCGGTAATCTCCTGATTCCCGGCCAGGCCGTTGGCCATTACCGTCACCATGTCGTTGGTGGAGGTGTCCCCGTCCACGCTGACCATGTTGAAGGTGCTCTGGATATCGGTGGACAGCGCCTTTTGCAGCATGGCCGGACTGATTGCGCAGTCGGTGGTGAGGAAGACCAGCATGGTGGCCATATTGGGGTGGATCATGCCGGAGCCCTTGGCGATGCCGCCGATCTTACAGGTCTTGCCCCCTGCGACGAAGCTCACCGCCAGCTCCTTGCGCTTGGTGTCGGTGGTCATAATGCCTTCCGCCGCCAGGTCGCTGTGGTCTCCCAGCCCCTCCACCAGGACGGGAATGCCGCCGGCAATGGGCGTAATGTCCAGCGGCTGGCCAATGACGCCGGTGGAGGCCACGATCACGTCCTCCGGCTTGATGTGCAGCGCCTGGGCCGTGAGCACGCTCATCTGCTCCGCCACTTCAATGCCGTCGGCGTTGCAGGTGTTGGCGTTGCCGCTGTTGCAGATCAGAGCCTGGGCCTTGCCGTCGGCAATGTGCTTTTTCGTCACATAGAGGGGCGCTCCCTTGACCAGATTGGTGGTATAGACCGCCGCCGCGCTGGCCGCCACCTCGCTGTAGATCATGGTCAGGTCCCGCTTGGTCCGATTCTTCCGGATACCGCAATGTACGCCGTTGGCCGTAAAGCCCTTGGCCGCGCAGATGCCTCCGCTGATGAGTTCCATAGTCCTCTTCCTTTCTCAAAGCTCCAGGCCGCAGGTGGGATCCGTCCCCAACACCAGGTTGAGGCATTCCACCGCGGCGCCGGAAGCGCCTTTTCCCAAATTGTCGTACCGGGCAATGAGCGTCATCCGCTCGTCGTTTCCGCAGACGGTGATCTGCATGGAGTCCTTGCCCGTCAGGCCCCCCGCGGAGAGGAATCCCTCCTCGTCCGCCGCCGGGCAGTAGCGCACCACCGGCCCCGCGTATTTCGCCTGATAGCAGGCCCTCACGTCCGCCGCCGTTTTCCCCGCCGTCAGGTCCCGGGCAAAAAGGGGCACTGTCACCACCATGCCGCTGTAGAAATCCGACACAATGGGGCAGAAAATGGGGGCAGCGTCCAGCCCGGCCACCGCCTGCATCTCCTTCAGATGCTTGTGCTGCTGCGTCAGTCCATACTGGCGGGGCGCGTCTAACAGCGCATCCCGCCCGTCTGCCTCATACTGGGCGATCATCTTTTTGCCGCCTCCGCTGTATCCGGTGATGGAGTGGCAGCTCAAACGGGCATCGGCCGGGATCACTCCCGCCTCCACCAGAGGCTGCACCAGGGCGATGAAGCCGCTGGCATGGCAGCCGGGTACCGCGATCCGTCGCCCCTTCTCCACACCCCGGGCAAAGGAGCCGCCCAACTCCGGGAAGCCATAGGCCCAGCCAGGCGATGTGCGGTGGGCGGTGGAGGTGTCCAGCACCACCACGTCCTCGTTTTCAATCAGTCCCACCGCCTCCACGGAGGCCGCGTCCGGCAGGCACAAAAAGGCCACGTCGCAGCTGTTGAGCATCCGGGCGCGGCAGGAGATGTCCTTGCGCTCCTCCTCCGACAATGTCAGCAGCTCAATGTCCCCACGGCTCGCCAGCCGCTCATAAATCCGAAGGCCGGTGGTGCCGGCTCTGCCGTCAATAAATACCTTTGCCATCCTGATCGCCCCTTTGACCACAGCACGGGAAGCTCCTGTGCTATTCAAATTCTTATGAATAATCATACTCCTTATTCGCAAAAAGTCAATAAAAATACGGTAATTTCTGTGTATACTCGTATTTTTATTCGTACCCCTCAAAGTTGGCGCCCAACTTGCCATGATTTATGGCGATTTGCACAACCTTTTCCCTGTTTTTTCAGCTCTCCCGGGCCGCAGCGAAACTCCGGATCACGGTTTTTTCGGCCGGTATTCAAAGTTTTTGTATACCATTCATAGTTTTCTGTATGTTTTCTGTGGATTGCGTCAAAATTTTCTCCTTGACTTCCGGGAGAGCGCCTTGTATAATGAAGCAAATTCAAAAAGGCAATGAGGAAGAGGGACGGTCTGCAAGCCTTCAGAGAGCCGGCGGGTGGTGCGAGTCCGGCGGGGAGCATGCCAATGTCCTATGACTTCTGAGCCGAGGGTTCGAGCGCGAAAGCGGTTAGGGCCTCTCCGTGTATGCTACGTAAGTGCAAAGGGATTGCTGGATCCTGAAGGTGGCGGACGAATGAGCCGCAATTTGAGTGGTACCGCGGGTGCAGAGAATGCTCCCGTCTCAAAGGTTTTCTTTGAGACGGGAGCTTTTTAGTTGGCCGCAAGCCGGCCCAATCAGCGAAAGGAGCAAATTATATGAGCTATCATCTCGAAACCAAATGCGTCCAGGGGGGCTACACCCCCGGAAACGGCGAACCCCGGCAGATCCCCATTGTACAGAGCACCACCTTCAAATACGCCACCTCCGAGGACATGGGCAAGCTCTTTGACCTGGAGGCCAGCGGCTATTTCTACACCCGGCTCCAAAATCCCACCAACGATTATGTGGCGGCCAAGATCGCGGAGCTGGAGGGCGGAACCGCGGCCATGCTGACCTCCTCCGGTCAGGCGGCCAACTTCTTCGCCCTTTTCAACATCGCCTCCTGCGGCGACCACATCGTCTCCTCCTCCAGCATCTATGGCGGCACCTTCAACCTGATCTCCGTCACCATGGCGAAAATGGGCATCGACGTGACCTTTGTCTCCCCCGACCCTTCGGAGGAGGAGCTGGAGTCTGCCTTCCGGCCCAACACCAAGTGCGTGTTCGGCGAGACCATTGCCAATCCGGCCCTGACGGTGCTGGACATTGAGCGGTTTGCCGCCGCTGCCCACGCCCACGGCGTGCCGCTGATCGTGGACAACACCTTTGCCACCCCCGTCAACTGCCGGCCCTTTGAGTGGGGCGCGGACATTGTCACCCACTCCACCACCAAATACATGGACGGCCACGGCGCGGCGGTTGGCGGCGCCATAGTGGACAGCGGCAGGTTCGACTGGATGGCCCACGCGGAGAAGTTCCCCGGGCTGTGCACGCCGGACGAGAGCTACCACGGCATCACCTATGCGGAGAAGTTCGGCAAGGAGGGCGCCTTCATCACCAAGTGCACCGCCCAGCTGATGCGGGACTTCGGTTCCATTCAGTCTCCCCAGAACGCGTTCTATCTGAATCTGGGCCTGGAGAGCCTCCACGTGCGCATGGCCCGTCACTGTGAAAACGGCCAGGCGGTGGCGGAGTTTTTGGCCGGCCACCCCAAGGTGGCCTCTGTCAGCTACTGCGGCCTTCCCGGTGACAAGTACTACCAGACGGCCCAAAAGTATCTTCCCAACGGCTCCTGCGGCGTGGTGTCCTTTGAGCTTAAGGGAGGCCGCGAGGCGGCGGCCGCCTTCATGAAGGAGCTGAAGTTAGCGGCCATTGAAACCCATGTGGCCGACGCCCGCACCTGCTGCCTGAATCCCGCCTCCTCCACCCACCGCCAGATGAGTGACGAACAGCTCCTCCAGGCGGGCATTCCCGCCGGCCTTGTGCGCATGTCCTGCGGCCTCGAAAGCGCCTCGGACCTCATCGGCGACATCGCCCAGGCCTTGGACGCCGTACGGTAAAAGGAGAAGGAGTATGCCCATCCGGATTCCCAATCAGCTGCCCGCCACGGCCACGCTGACCAACGAAAACATCTTTGTCATGACGGAGACCCGGGCCATGACCCAGGACATCCGTCCTCTGGAAATTCTGCTTTTGAACCTGATGCCCACCAAGGTGGACACGGAAACTCAGCTGGCCCGCGTATTGGGCAACACGCCCCTCCAGATCCAGCTGGAGCTGATCGCCCCCTCCGGCCATGTGTCCAAAAACACCCCGGAGCAGCACATGCTGGCCTTCTACAAGTCCTTTGACGAGGTGCGCCACCGCAATTTCGACGGCCTGATTATCACCGGCGCGCCGGTGGAAAACCTGCCCTTTGAGGAGGTGGACTACTGGCCGGAGCTGTGCGAAATCATGGAGTGGAGCAAGACCCACGTCCACTCCACGCTCCACATCTGCTGGGGAGCCCAGGCCGGGCTCTACTACCACTACGGCATACCCAAGATTCCGCTGCCGCAAAAGCTGTTTGGGGTGTTCCTTCACACGGTGGAGGATCCCAACTTCATCCTCTTCCGGGGGTTTGACGACCAGTTTTGGGTCCCTCACTCCCGCAACACCACAGTGCTCCGGGAGGATGTGGAGCAGGTCCCGGCGCTCAAGGTCCTGGCCTCCTCGGCGGAGGCGGGGATTTACGCCCTCAAGACCGACCAGGGCCGGCAGATTTTTGTCATGGGCCACTCGGAATACGACCGCGACACGCTGAATCGGGAGTATCTGCGGGACGTGGCGGCCGGGGTGCCCATCCAGCTTCCCCGGCACTACTTCCCCCAGGACGATCCCGCCCGGACGCCGGTGGTGAACTGGCGCTCCTGCGCCAACCTGCTCTACTCCAACTGGCTCAACTATTTTGTCTATCAGACCACGCCCTATGATCTTTCCGCGATGCAGCAATAAAAAAAGGCCCTGCCGGAGCCATTGCTCCGGCAGGGCCTTTTTGATGGATTGCTTCGCTTACAGCACCTGACGGCCGTTGATAAACTTGGCGGCCACATGGCGGTCGTCGGACTGCTGGACCACCCGCTCCAGACGCTGGCGGACGGAGCGCTGGTTGAAATCCGCCAGGGAGGAGTCGTCGATGACCACCGCGTCGAAGAGGCTTCCCTCTTCAAAGCTGCCGGCCTTGCCCCAGAAGGAGGAGCCGCCCTTGGTGGCGATGTAGAAGGCCTCGGACAAGGAGAGATAGGTCTTCTTGGCAAAGGGGTCTCCCTTGCGTTCGTTGGCTGCCCAGTAGACCTTGGAGGCGGTGGTGGCGTCGGCGATGGCGCGGAACAGGTTCAGCGTGTTGGCGCCGGCCATGTCGCAGCCAAGACCCACATGGACACCGGCCTCCAGATAGCGGCGAATGGGCGCGCCGGAGCCGCTGGAGTGGAGGTTGGACTGGGGGCAGTGGGCCACCCACAGGTTTTTCCGCCGGCTCATCATCTCAAACTCCGCGTCCGTGGGATAGACGCAGTGGGCCATCACCGTGGGCACACCGCCGCCCAGCATGCCGTACATATCGTAGGCCTGACCATAGAATTCGATCTCCGGCTTGAGCTCCTTCACCCACTCGATCTCATCCAGCCCTTCGGACAGATGGGACTGAACGGGCACGTTGAACTCCTCCACCAGCTTTTGCAGCCCCTCCATGCACGTATCGGTGCAGGAGGGCGTATAGCGGGGCGTGACCATGGGCTTGACATAGGGATGGCGGTTCACCGTCTCCTCCAGCCATTTCCGGGTCTCGGACAGGCTCTCCTCCGTGGTCTCCTGGAGGCCCTCGATGGAGTTGCGGTCCATGTTCAGCTTGCCCACATAGGCGGCAAAGCCCTTCTCGGCAAGCTTGTCCATCAGCAGCTCCGTGGCGGGCCGGTGGATGGTGCCGAAAATGCACAGCCGGGTGGTGGTGGTCTTCAGCAGGTCGCCCACGAACTTGTCATAGGCCATGTCGGCGTACTCAAGATCGGCGTAGTGGCTCTCCTCCGGCAGGGAGTAGGTCTCAAACCAGGTGTTCCACACGCTGTCCAGGTCCAAGTCCATGCCCAGTCCCCGGAACCCGTACTGGGGCGCGTGGATATGCATGTCCGCCATGCCGGGAATAATCAGCTTGCCGGTGTAGTCCCGCACCGGGATGTCCTTGAACTCCCCGGGCAGCTTTTCGTAGACGCCCTGCACCAGGCCGTTCTGACAGACCAGGTAACCGTCGTCGACGATGGTAAAGCGCTTGGGATCGGGGGTGTGGATGATGGCGCCCTTGAGGGCAAACAACTTGTCGTTCATCTGAAACTTCCTTTCCATCTCAGTTATCGGGAGGTACGGATATAAGGCTTGCCAAGGGCCGCGGGGTCGGAGTTGCGCTTTGCCACGATCAGCAGCGAGAGGGCGGTCAGCAGATAGGGCAGGCCGGTGAAGAGCTGGGTGGGCAGCGTGATGCCCAGGGCCTGCATGCGGAACTGCAGCGCGTCCGCCGCGCCGAAAAAGAGGGAGGCCAGGAAAATGCCCAGGGGGTTGCGCTTTCCAAACACCACCACGGCCAGGGCAATGTAGCCCCGCCCTGCGGTGATGTTTTCATAGAACACGCCAAGCTGGCCTAACAGCAGATAGGCGCCGCCCAGACCGCCCATGATGCCGTTGAAGGCCGCGGCGGCGTACTGGATGCGGTAGACGGGAAGGCCCACCGTATCCGCCGCCCGGGGATTTTCACCGATGGAGCAAAGGGACATGCCCCACACAGTGCGCCGGAAGAAAAAGATCATGGCGACGATCAAAAGAAACACGATGTAGGTGACGATGTCCTTGTTGAACAATGCCTCGCCGATGAGCGGTATCCTGCACAGTCCGGGAATGGGGATGCTGGAGAGCGTGGGGATCTGGGGAATGCCGTAGGCGTTGACCAGCAGCATGAAGAGATAGCTTGTGATGCCGGTGGCCAGCAGGTTCAGCGCCACACCGGCCACATTCTGGTCCTGGCGCATGTAGATGGAGAGGAATGCGTGGAGCATGCTGAACAAAAGCCCGCCCAACATGCCGCAGAGGAAGCCGATCAGCAGGCTGTCGGTGAGATAGGCGCCGGCAAAGCCAAAAAACGCGCCGCCGATCATGACCGCCTCAATGCCCACGTTGATGATGCCCGCCTTCTCCGACACGTCCTCGCCGATGGCCGCGCACATCAGCGGCATGGCCGTACGGACGGCGGCGGAGAGGAAGGTGGTCAGAAAGCCAATGGTCAAAAATTCACTCATACCTGTTCCACACTCACTTTCTGCCGCTTATGCTCCCGGTAGATCCTGACAAACTCCTTGCTGAGAATCATCACCACGATGAAGCCCGTGAGGATGGAGACGATGGACGCCGGGATGCCCATCTGGCGCTGCATGGTGTTGGCGCCCACCTGCAGCGCGGCAAAGCCGATGGATACGGCCACCACGGCCAGCGGGTGGTTCCGGGCCAGCAGGGCCACCAGGATGGCGGTGTATCCGTTTCCTCCGGAGAGATTCTCAAGGAGGCGGCGCTGCACGCCCAGAAGCTCGCTCATGCCGGCCATGCCGGCCAGTCCGCCGCTGATGACCGCGGCCAGCAGCAGGCTTCTCTGAACGGGAATGCCGGTGCAGAAGGCGCTGCGCCGGTTGCTGCCGCTGATGCGCAGCTCAAAGCCCAGCGTGGTGCGCCGCATGATGAACCAGAGCAGCAGCGCGCAGGCCACGGCGATGACAAAGCCAAGGTGCAGCCGGGTAGGCGGCAGCAGGGCGGGCAGGGACGCCTCCACACCGATGCGGGCGCTCTGGGGCAGGTTGTCCGAAGGGTCCTGGAGGAAGCCCCGAATGGCGATGCCCAGGATCATGGTGGCGATGTAGTTGAACATGATGGTGTTCACCGTCTCGGAGATGCCCATGCGGTTTTTGAGAAAGGCGGGGATAAACGCCCAGATGCCGCCGGCCACAAAAGAGGCGGCAACGGACAAAATCACCCGCACAAACCCGGGAGCGGGCAGCCACAGGGCAATCATGGCGGAGACCAGGGCGCCCATATAGAGCTGGCCCTCGCCGCCGATGTTGAAAAAGCCGGTGCTGAAGGCCACGGACACACCCAGTCCCACAAAGATCAGCGGCGTGGCCTTGACCATGATCTCCGCAAAGCCGTTGAGGTTTCCGAAGATGCCATAGACAAAATAGTAGCCCGCTTCCACAGGATTTGCCCCGGCCACAAGGATCAGCAGCACTGCGACCACCAGCACCGCCGCCGTCTGAAGCCCCAGGCGCAGCAGGTTCTTTTTCACGCGCGCACCTCCTCTAACTTGTGTCCGCCCATCAAAAGGCCGATGGTCTCCACGCTCAGATCCGGCGTGTTTTTTAGGACACCCATGATTTTGCCGGAAAAAATCACGGCGATGCGGTCGGACATCTTCATGATCTCCTCCAGGTCCGTGGAGATCAGCAGCACGCTCTTGCCGCTGTTGCGGCAGGCGATCAGCTGCTCATGGACGTACTCCGAGGCGCCGATGTCCAGTCCGCGGGTGGGCTGCATGGCGATGAGCAGCTGCGGCTCCACGCCGATCTCCCGGGCCAGAATGATCTTCTGCTGGTTGCCGCCGGAGAGGTTACCCACCCGGGCGGAGAGGCCCGGGGCGCGAACGTCGTACTTTTCCATGGCGGCGGCGGTGGAGGATTCGATCTGGCGGCGCTGGAAGATGCCGTGCTTTGCGTTTGGCGCCGCGTAGTAGCTGCGCAGCAGCAGATTATCCTTAACGTCGGCGTCCAGCACCAGGCCGTCCCGGTGGCGGTCGTCAGGAATGTAGGAGATGCCCATGCGGAAGCGCTCCCGGATGCCGGATTTGGCGATGTCTTTTCCCTGGTAGAGGATGGACCCGCCGCTCTGGCGGCGGATGCCGCAGATGGTTTCCGCCAGATAGCCCTGACCGTTTCCGTCCACACCGGCCACGCCCACGATCTCTCCCCGGCGCACCTCCAGGTCAATGCCGTCCAAAAGGGGCGTGCCCCGACTGCCGGAAAGGCTCAGACCCCGGATGCTCAAAGTGGCCTCCCCCGGCTCCATGGCCGTACGCTCCACTGTGTCCGTGTGCAGCTCGCGGCCGATCATCATCTGGGAGAGCTGGGACTCGGTGCACGCGCCGGTCTCCACCGTGGCCACGTTCCGCCCGTCCCGCAGCACCGTGATCCGGTCGCTGACCTCCATGATCTCCGCCAAGTGGTGGGAGATCAGGATGATGCTGTGGCCGTCCGCCTTCAATGAGCGCAAAATGGCGAACAGCTCCCGGGTCTCCTGAGGCGTCAGCACGGCGGTGGGCTCGTCTAATACCAGGAGCTTGGCGTTCCGGTAGAGTGCCTTGAGAATTTCCACCCGCTGCTGCTCGCCCACGGACAGCTGCTCGATCTTCTTGTTCACATCCACGATCAGCCCATAGCGCTGGGAAACCTCACTGAGCTGCGCCGCGATTTTTTTCGTATCAAGGAAGGGATATCCCTCCGGTTTGAGTCCTAAGACGATGTTTTGCAGCACCGTCATGTTCCGCACCAGCATGAAGTGCTGGTGCACCATGCCGATGCCGTGGAGAATGGCCTCCCCCGGCGTGCGGAACCGCACCGGCTCCCCTTTCCAGAAAATCTCCCCCCGGTCCGCCTGATACAGCCCGAAGAGAATGTTCATCAGCGTGGTCTTGCCCGCGCCGTTTTCTCCCAACAGAGCGTGGATCTGCCCCTCTTCCACGGTCAAATCCACATCCGCATTGGCTATCACACCGGGAAACTCCTTGGTGATGCCCTTCATTTTCAACAATTCCATACGTTTAAAGCCCCTCTTCTCCGCTTGGCGCAGACGTGCCAAGATGCAGGCCTCTCCGCTGCGATCCGCGCGTGGCAAAGAGGCCTGCATGTTGCCTTTTTAATTCAGGAATCAGTCGTTGGTAATCTGCTCAATGCGGGGCACTTCAATCTCGCCGCTCTTGATCTTTTCCATGGTTTCGGTGACCAAGTCCTTGACCTCCTGGGGGACCTCACCGTCCAACTCGCCGTAATCGGTGAGGCTCAGCACGTTGTCGGCGTAGCCGTACTCGTGGATACCGCCGGAGAAGGTGCCTTCCACCACTTCCTTCACGGCCACGGCCACCAGGTTCTCAATGTCGGACAGGTTGCACAGCAGCACGTTCTGAGGAGCCAGGCTCTGCTGGTCCAGCTCGCCCATGCAGTAGACACCCGCCTCTTCGCAGGCCTTGATCATGCCGGCGTTGCTCTGGTTGGCGCCGCCCATGATGATGTCGGCGCCCTTGTCGATCATGGCCTGGGCAGCCTCCTTGGACTTGGCGGCGTCGTCAAAGGAACCGGTGTAGGCGGTCATCACCTCGATGTCGGGGTTCTGGGCTCTGGCGCCCACCTTGTAGGCTTCCGCGACCTTGATGATGGCGGGACCCTCAACGCCGGCCACGGCGCCGATCTTGCCGGTCTTGCTCATGGCGGCGGCCAGCACGCCCTGAATGTAGCCGGACTCCTGGGTCTTCAGGTTGTAGGAGGCCACGTTGTCCGCTTCCACCGTGCCGTCGATGATGGCAAAGGACACGTCGGGGTAGCGCTCGGCCACGGCCAGGGCCGCGTCGCCGAAGGAGAAGCTGTGGCCGATAATCAGGTCAAAGCCCTGGGCGGCGTAGTCGGTGAAGACGGCCTCCATATCAGTGGGCTTCACGTTTTCCGTATATTTCACATCAATGTTGTAGAGCTCCTTGGCAGCCATCACCGCGTTGTAGGCATAGCTGCTCCACGCGCCGTCATTGGCGGGACTCACCAGGCACAGCGCCACCTTGGCATCGTATTCTCCGGCGCCCGCGGAACCGGAGCTTCCGGAGCCGGAGGCGCTGCCGCCGCTGCCGCTGCCGCCGCAAGCGGCAAGGGAGAGCACCATCATCAGGGTCAGGATCAGAGATACTACTTTTTTCATTGATATCTTCCTCCTTCAATTTTGTTCCTCTTGGGGTTCCCCGTTCTCCCGGGGAAAACTCCGTTTATTTCATTCCGCAAAGCGGAAAGGAACCGAGATTTGGCCCCGCTGCTGCAGGGCCTGGCCGGACAAATCCCTCCGGATTTTCGCCGGAAGCACTGCCTGGTATAAGTAAAATTATAGAGGGTATTTTTTCGTTTGTACACTGATTTTTTGTCGGTTTTTTTCTTTTTGTAGGAACTGGCAAAGTTCACCAGTGTCCGCTGTTGGTGGATAGGAAGATAGTTATATTCAAGTTTACTTATAATAGAAATCTAACTTTTTATCAGGTAAACAAACAAAAAAAGAGGTGAACCACATGGTTTCACCTCTTTTTTTGTTGAAAACCGGATCTGACTGATCAGCCGTTGTTCTGAATGGGAAATACAATTCCGCCCACGCTCAGACTCTCCATTTCCTCAAGGGGGATCACCTGATCCAGCACCTCGCCCTTGATGCAGCGGGTCTTCTCCACCTTGGGCCGGATGCTGCCGCCGGAGGAGGAGAGGTCCATCACCGTGCCGTCGGCTTTGGTCAGCAGAATCTCCACCTGCTCAAAGTAGCGCTCCTGGGTGCGCCGATCCTCGTCGCTGATTTGTCCGCTGGGCGCGTCGATCCAGGCCGCCGCGCTGTCCACCTCGTATTCCACACGGACCGCCACCGGGGAGACCAGGACATCCGTGATGGTGAAGGTCATACCGCCCTGCTCAAAGGTCTCTCCGCCGCCCAAGGACACTGACGCGTCCTCAAAGTCCACGTCAAAGCGGAACTTCCAGTGTCCGTCGATCAGCGAGACCGCCTGCCCGGCTTCATCGTCCCAGCGACGCAGTCCGTCAAATTCCGCTGTGGCGGTGCAGTTGTTCAAAGAGCGGTCGGCGCTGATGGTCTGGATCATCTGAATCTTGTTGTCGGCGGGGTCTTCATCCACAAACCAGGAGCTGCCGTGGGTGCCGCAGAAAACATTCAGGTCCGCCCCTCCGGTTCCTCCCATCAAAAGCTGGTTCGCGGTGACGCCTTCCGGCAGCAGAGGCGTGCCGTCGTCCCGGCGGATGGTGTAGACGATGCAGGCGTTATACCGGTCGCCGATGATGGCGTCGGCGCTGATGGTCACGCCGTTGTCCGTATCGCCGGCATCAATGGGGCGGCCGATTTTGTCAATAACCTCCGTCTGGGCCACGGAGCCGCCCAACAGCGGGGAAAAAACCTCCACGGCGTTTTTCAGCACGCCTGTGGCTCCGGCCCCCACCACCAGGACGGCTGTCAGGGCGGCGGCCACCAGGACCATGCGCTTCACCGGACGGCGGCGGGCCGTGGGCCGGGATACGGCAAGCTCGCCGATCAGCCGGGCCTTTTCCTCGTCGCTGAAGCGGAGGGAGTCCATCTCCCTGCGGTATTCAAACAGATTCTCCATATGCTGCTCCTCCAAATACATCTCTCAATTTTGCCCTGCCCCGGGCCAGCCGGGTGTGGACCGTGGCGGTGGGGATGCCCAGAAGCCCGCCGATCTCCCCGGCCTGGTACCCCTCATAATAATACAGGTAGATCACGGCCCTGTAGCGGGGCGGCAGCTCATTCACCGCCGCAAGCACGGCGCCGTCCGGCTGCTCAGGAGCCGCCACCTCCGCGCAGGCTTCCAGGTCGCAGGTCCTTCTGCGCCAGGGGCTCTTCAGCACGTCCTTGCATGCATTTGCCGTCGTGCGCAGAATCCATGCCTTCTCGTGCTCTTTGTTTGCAAAGTCCCGTTCCTCTGACATGAGCTTCACCAGTACGTTCTGGCACACGTCCTTTGCGTCCTCTGTGTTTTTCAAATAGCTGTAGCTCAGCCGGAGAATGGTATCCGCATACGCATTCACCAAATACTCCGCCCGGGTGTTTTGATCCATCGCGGTTCACTCCTTTTCACGCGGCTTCCCGCCGCCCCAGCGCCATGGCCATGTCGCTTTCACCTGTAATACGATCAAAGCCGGGAAATCCTTTCGCTGAAATCTCCCATTTCTTATTTTCAAAAAGTTCACAGGTCTCTCCTTGACATTCCCTTTTCCCGCGCTATAATGTTTGTCAGCAAACAATTTGCAAGCAAACAATCGAAAAAAAGGAGGGATTGCATGTTTTGCCCGGACACCGGCGCCTCGTTCCGTCAGGAGTCCATTTCCCACCAGCTGCGTGTGCTGACCAACAAGACCAACCGCAGGGCGGAGGCCATGATCCACATGGCGTTGAAGCGGGAGGTCACTCAGATGCAGGGACAGGTCATCGGATATCTGTGCATGCACAAGGACCTTGATGTCTTTCAGCACAATATTGAGGCCGTGTTCTCCATCAGCCGTTCCACCGCATCCAAGATGCTTACGCTGATGGAGGACAACGGGCTGATCACCCGGACCGGGGTGGCCAGGGACGCGCGGCTGAAAAAAATCGTGCCCACTGAGAAATCGGTCCGCCTGTTCCACCAAATCTCCCAGGGGATGGAACAGCTTGAGCAGCTGATGCGCGCCGGGCTCACCGATGAGGAGGTGCAGGAGCTGCTGCGTCTGCTCCGAAAGGTACAAAAGAACGTGGAGTGAGCTTCTCTCCACTGAAACGCAACTCGAAATAGGAGGATTCTTCATGCTGAAAACCTTAAGCGCACGGGTCGGGCAATACAAAAAGGACTCGATCCTTGCGCCGCTGTTCACTGTGCTGGAGGCTGTGATGGAGACGCTGATCCCGCTGCTGATGGCCTCGATCATCGACCAGGGCATCGAGGCCGGCGACGTGGGGCACGTGTACCAGTTCGGCCTGTATATGATTTTGACAGCGGGCATGGCGCTGCTGTTCGGTGTTCTGGCCGGCCGCTTTGCCGCCCGGGCATCCACCGGCTTTGCCTGCAACCTGCGCGCGGACATGTACCGTAACATCCAGACCTTCAGCTTTTCCAACATCGATAAATACAGTACCGCGGGGCTTATCACCCGCCTGACCACCGACGTCACCAATCTGCAAAACGCCTTCCAGATGATCCTGCGCATGTGCGTGCGGGCTCCGGTGACCATGCTCTGCGCCCTGGTGATGGCTGTTTCCATCAGCCCCCGCCTGAGCTCCGTATTCCTGATTGCCATGGTGTTTCTGGTCATTGTGCTGCTCACCATCATGGTTCCGGCCAGCAGGATGTTCCGTCAGGTGTTCCGCAAATACGACGACCTGAACGCCAGCGTGCAGGAGAACGTCTCCGCCATCCGGGTGGTGAAGAGCTTCGTCCGGGAGGCCTACGAGAATGAGAAGTTTCGTACCGCCGCCGACAATCTCTACCGCCTCTTTGTCAAAACGGAGAGCCGCATCTCCTTTACCTTCCCGTCCATGATGCTGGCCGTCTACGGCTGCAACCTTGGCCTGAGCTGGCTGGGCGCGCAGATGATCGTGGGCGGCAGCCTGACCACCGGTCAGCTGACCCAGCTCTTCTCCTATGTGATGAACATTCTGATGGGCCTGATGATGCTCTCCATGGTCTTCGTCATGATCACCATGTCCGCCGCCAGCGCCCAGCGAATCTCGGAAGTGCTGAATGAATCCAGCGACCTCCACAACCCCCCGAGCCCTGAAACGGAGATTCCCGACGGCAGCGTGGACTTTGACCACGTCTCCTTTGCCTACCAAAAGGGCACCGGCGCCCCGGTGCTCCAGGACATCGACCTCCACATCCGCTCCGGAGAGACCATCGGCATCATCGGCGGCACCGGCAGCGCCAAGTCCAGCCTGGTGAACCTGATCTCCCGGCTCTACGACGTGACCGGGGGCAGCGTCAAGGTGGGCGGCAGGGACGTGCGCAGCTACGACCTGGATGCTTTGCGCAATCAGGTATCCGTGGTGCTGCAGAAAAACGTGCTGTTCTCCGGCACCATTTTGGAGAACCTGCGCTGGGGCGACAAGAACGCCACGGTGGAAGAATGCGAACGGGCCTGCCGTCTGGCCTGCGCCGACGAGTTCATCCAGAAGATGCCCGACAAGTATGAGACACACCTCGAGCAGGGCGGAACCAACGTGTCCGGCGGGCAGAAGCAGCGGCTGTGCATTGCCCGGGCGCTGCTGAAAAAGCCCAAGGTCCTGATCCTGGACGACTCCACCTCCGCGGTGGACACGGCCACGGACTCCAAAATCCGCCAGGCTTTCCGGGAGGAGATCCCCGGCACCACCAAGCTGATTATCGCCCAGCGCATCTCCAGCGTCCAGGATGCCGACCGCATCCTGGTGTTGGACGACGGGCATGTCAGCGGCTTCGGCACCCACGCCGAGCTGCTTCAGAGCAACTCCATCTACCGCGAGGTCTACGAAAGTCAGACCCAGGGCGGCGACTTTGACAAGCTTGGAGGTGAGGACTGATGGCACAGCAGAGAACCATGCGCGGCCCCGGCGGGCGCATGCGCGGCCCCCGTCCCCATGTGGACAATCCCGGAAAAATTCTGAAGCGCCTTGCCGGAATCGTGTTCAAAAACTACTGGCTGCACTGCCTGGTGGTCCTGTGCTGCATCATCGGCAGCACTTTGGCCACCGTTCAGGGCGCGCTGTTCCTCCAGAGCCTTATCGACGACTATATCACGCCCATGGTGTCCAGCGGCAGCCGGGACTTCTCCGGGCTCCTGTCGGCCCTGAGCCGTCTGGCCGTGATCTACGGTCTCGGCATTCTCTGCTCCTGGAGCTATAACCGCATCATGATCAATGTGTCCCAGGGCACCATGCGGACGCTGCGCACCCAGGTCTTTACCCACATGGAGAGCCTGCCCATCTCCTACTTTGACCGAAACGCCCATGGCGATATCATGTCCGTTTACACAAACGACATCGACACGCTGCGCCAGGTGATCTCCCAGAGCCTTCCCCAGCTGGTGTCCAGCACAGTGACCATTGTCAGCGTCTTCATCAGCATGGTGCTTCTGGACATCCCCTTGACCGTGCTCACCTGCCTGATGATCGCACTGATTCTGTTTGTCAGCAAAAAGCTGGCCGCCAAGTCCTCCAAATACTTTGTGGAGCAGCAGAGAAACTTAGGCGCGGTCAACGGCTATGTGGAGGAGATGATGGAGGGCCAGAAGGTGGTGAAGGTCTTCTGCCATGAGCAGGAGAGTCTGGACCGCTTCTTGGAGCTGAATGAAAACCTCCGCCAGAGCGCCGACAGCGCCAACAAGTTCGCCAACATCATGATGCCCGCCGCCGCGCAGCTTGGCAACTGCAGCTATGCGCTGTGCGCCGTGTTGGGCGCGCTGCTGGCGGTCAACGGCTACACCGGCCTCACGCTGGGCACGCTGGTCTCCTTCCTGACGCTGAACAAGAGCTTTACCCAGCCCGTGGCCCAGATCAGCCAGCAGGCCAACAGCGTGGTCATGGCCCTGGCGGGCGCCCAGCGCGTATTCGCCCTGTTGGATGAAAAGAGCGAGGAGGACAGCGGCTATGTCACCCTGGTCCGGGTGAGGCGCAGCGCGGACGGCTCCCTGGAGGAAAGCGACGAACGCACCGGCATCTGGGCCTGGAAGCATCCCCACCGCGCCGACGGCACCGTCACCTACACGGAGGTGCAGGGCAGCATCGTCTTCGACAACGTGGACTTCGGCTACGATGAGAACAAGATGGTCCTCCACGACATCAAGCTCTACGGCAACCCGGGCCAGAAGATCGCCTTTGTGGGCTCCACCGGCGCTGGCAAGACCACCATCACCAATCTCATCAACCGGTTTTACGACATCCAGGACGGCAAGATCCGCTACGACGGCATCAACATCAACAAGATCAAAAAGGCGGACCTGCGCGCCTCCTTAGGCATCGTCCTTCAGGACACCCACCTCTTCACCGGCACGGTGATGGAGAACATCCGCTACGGGCGTCTGGACGCCAGCGATGAAGAGTGTGTGGCCGCGGCCCAGCTGGCCAATGCCCATGGCTTCATCACCCGCCTCCCCGACGGCTACAGCACCATGCTCACCGGCGACGGCGCCAACCTCTCCCAGGGCCAGCGCCAGCTGATCGCCATTGCCCGGGCGGCGGTGGCCGATCCCCCGGTGCTGATTTTGGATGAGGCCACCTCCTCCATCGACACCCGCACGGAGAAGCTGGTACAGGAGGGCATGGACGGATTGATGTACGGACGGACCACCTTTGTCATCGCCCACCGCCTCTCCACCGTCCAAAACTCCGACTGCATCATGGTTCTGGAACAGGGCCGCATCATCGAGCGGGGAACCCATGAGGAACTGCTGGAGCAGAAGGGTCGTTATTATCAGCTCTATACCGGCAGTCAGGCCGGATGATGAAAAAGTCAGGCAAAGAAATTTGCCTGACTTTTCCCTTTCCCGGCGGAGCGAAATCATGTATACTGGATGCAACAAAAGAAAGGGAGCGTTTTTCCATGAGAAAATTGATCTTGGATGTGGACACCGGCAGCGACGACGCCATCGCCATCATGCTGGCAGTGCTCAGCGGCGCCTTTGACCTCTTGGGCATCACCGTCTGCTGGGGAAACCGTCCGGTGGAGGCCTGCGCGCAAAACACCCTTCAGGTGGCAGAGCTTCTGGGCTCCGATGTGCCGGTCTATCAGGGCTGCCCGGAACCCATGGTCCGCCACCTGCTGCCCGCCCGTCACATCCCCAACGATGTGAGCATCATCAAGGACGGCGTGGAGTACACCATCCACCCCGCCGCCATGCCTCTGCCGCCCGCCAGGGGCCGTGTGCAGAGCAAGCACGCCGTCTCCTTCCTGGTGGAGACGCTGATGGCCGCTCAGGAGCCGGTGACGCTTGTGGCCGTGGGACCGCCCACCAATTTGGGCATGGCCTTTCGCATGGAGCCCCGCATCCGAGACCATGTGGCCGAGGTGGTGTTCATGGGCGGCGCCGTGGACATGGGCAACGTGACACCGGTGGCGGAGGCCAACTTCTTCCACGATCCGGAGGCTGCCAAAATCGTCTTAGACTCCGGCGTAAAGGTCACCTGCATCACCCTCAACGCCACCATGGCATCCCCATTCACCCTTGCCGAGGCCGATGAGCTGGAGGCCCTGGGCACCGCTTCCGGCGCCTTTGCCGCCGACCTGATCCGCATCCGGGCCGAGGCCAGCCGGCATCTGGGCTGGAGCGACGGCACTCTGGAGCCGGTGCACGACCCTCTGGCCATCGCCTATCTCCTGAACCCGGCCGTGATCACGGACCTGCGGCGCCAGCAGTGCAACATCGACATCAGCGGCGGCTTTGCCGACGGTATGCTCATTGTGGAACACCGAAACGAAAACGACCGCTCCGTCAACACCTATGTAAGCTACGGCTCCGACTGCGCCCTCTACCACCGCATGGTGAAGGAGGCCATGGCCAAAGGGCCAAAAGCCTGAATAGAAAAGGAGGAAGGCATGCCTTCCTCCTTTTTTCGTTTAGAGGCCCATTTCCTCCTTGACCTCCCGGAAGCACTGAACGGCAAAGTCCAGGTCCTCCCTGGTGTGGCCCGCGGAAATCTGAGTGCGGATCCGGTCCCGCCCCTTGGGCACCACCGGATAGCAAAATCCCACCACATAGACGCCCTTATTTAGCATCAGGGCGGCAAACTCCTGGGCGGTCTTTGCGTCGTAGAGCATCACCGGCACAATGGGATGCTCCCCGGGCAGCAGGTCAAAGCCGCACCGCTCCATCTCATGGCGGAAATAGTTGGCGTTCTCATGGACCTTATCCCGCAGCGCGGTGGATTCGCGCAGCAGCTCAATGGTGCGAAGCGTGGCGGCGCAGATGGCCGGGGCCAAGGAGTTGGAAAAGAGGTAGGGCCGGGAGCGCTGACGCAGCAGTTCCACAATCTCCCGGTGGGAGGCGGTATAGCCGCCGGAGGCGCCGCCCATGGCCTTGCCGAAGGTGCCGGTGATGATGTCCACCCGGCCCATAACGCCGCAGTACTCGCAGGTACCCCGGCCATGCTCTCCCATAAAGCCCACGGCATGGCTGTCGTCCACCATGGTCATGGCGTCAAACTCATCCGCCAGGTCGCAGATGCCCTTCAGATTGGCGATGTAGCCGTCCATGGAGAATACGCCGTCGGTGGCGATCAATATCTTTTCGCAGCCGGCGGAGCGGGCCTCCACAAGCTTTGCGCGCAGGTCCTGCATGTCGTTGTTCCGATAGCGGTAGCGGTGGGCTTTGCACAGCCGGACGCCATCGATGATGCTGGCGTGGTTCAGCTCGTCGGAGATCACCGCGTCCTTCTCCCCAAGCAGCGTCTCAAAGAGGCCGCCGTTGGCGTCAAAGCAGGAGGAATACAAAATGGCGTCCTCTGTCCCCGCAAAGTCGGCGATGGCGCGTTCCAGATCCTTGTGAATCTGCTGGGTGCCGCAGATGAAACGGACGGAGGAGAGGCCGAACCCCCACTGATCGTAACTTGTCTTTGCCGCGGCAATCAGCTCCGGATGGTCGCTGAGACCCAGGTAGTTGTTGGCGCACATGTTTACCACCCGCTTTGCGGCGGTGGTGTCGATGCGGGAGCGCTGGGACGTGGTGATGATCCGCTCATCCTTGTAGGTACCGGAGGCCCGAATCTCCTCCAGCGCTGCGCGGTAGTCTTCCAATGCGGTTTTCATAGTCTTCCTCCTTTTCTCACATCCAGTTCAGTACAACCTTGCCGGACCTTCCGCTGTGCATGGCCGCAAAGCCCTGTTCAAAGTCCGTATAATGGAAGCGGTGGGTGATCACCGGCGTCAGGTCCAATCCGCCCTGCACCATGTAGGACATCTTGTGCCAGTTATCCATCTTCCGCCCGTAGATGCCCTGGAGCGTCAGTCCCTTGCCGATGATGTCGTTCATGTCCACCGTGATGGGCCCGTTGCCCAGTCCAAGGAGGGATATCTTCCCGCCGTTGCGCATCACGCCCACCATCTGGGCAAAGGCGCCGCCGTTTCCGGACATCTCCAGTCCCACGTCAAAGCCCTCGGTCAGGCCCTGCTTGTGCATCACCTCGTGGATATCCTCCTTAGCGATGTTCACCGCCGCGTCCGCCCCCATCTTTCGGGCCAGGTCCAGGCGGTATTCATTGACGTCGGTGATCACCACCCGCCGGGCGCCGGCGTATTTGCAGATGCCCACGGCAATGACGCCGATAGGGCCGGCTCCGGTGATGAGCACATCCTCGCCCACCAGGTCGAACATCAGCGCCGTATGGGTGGCGTTGCCCACGGCGTCAAAAAAGGACACCACGTCCTCCGGCAGATTCTCATCAATGAGGATCACGTTGGACTGGGGGATGCAGACATACTCCGCAAAGGCCCCGTCCCGGTCCACGCCCACGCTGCTGGTGTTCTTGCACCACTGAATGTTGCCGTTGTGACAGTTGCGGCAGTGCCCGCAGGTGATGTGGCCCTCTCCGCTGACCCGCTGGCCCAGGCGCAGCCCCGTGACGCCGGCGCCCAACTCCGCAATTTCTCCCACGTATTCATGGCCGATCACCATGGGCGGCTTCACATGCTGGGCAGACCACTCATTCCAATCGTAGATATGCACATCCGTACCGCAGATGGCTGTCTTATGTACGCGGATCAGCACCTCGCCCGGCCCCGGCTCCGGCACCGGAACTTTCCGCAGCTCCAATCCCGGGGCGGCGGCGGGCTTGACAATGGCGTCCATCCAATTTTGCATATGCGTGTTTCTCCCTTCCAGTACTCTCCTATGCTTTCTACGCCCAGTTTACTACGAACTTCTCTGATTGGCAATACATTTTTTATTAAATTGTTCTCCATATGAGGACATACTTGCTTCAGTGTCAGAATCAAAAACAAGATTTTAAAACCGATTTTGTGAATTTCCCACAAGGGCAGAAAAAGACTGCGGCAGATGCCGCAGTCTTTTCTCACTTCATTTCCAGTTACAGAGGGATTTGAAAGCCAAACCAGAGCACATTGCGCGCGGCACAGTTGACCACAAGCAGCACCAGGAGCGCCAACAGCCACCGGTCGCTGTAGCGCAGCACCCAGCCCCGCCTGCCCCGCAGGCGCCAAACGGTCTGACTGCACAGATAGGCAGCCACCGACCCCACTGTAAAGAGCACCGCCGGATGATAATACAGCGACCGGAGCAGCTGTCCCCGCAGCAGGGCGATCACCGCCCGGGTCCCGCCGCAGCCGGGGCAGTACACATGCCAGAGCCGGTAAAACCAGCACTCTGGCACCGCAGGACGGCCCAATGGGAAGAGCCAGAGTAAAAACAGGCTCCCCAACACCGTAAGGGAACACCAGAACGTCCAATAGACCACATCATCCTTTGTCTTCACAGCTTTCCCTCTCTTTCGATGAAGGGTTGATTATACGCACTCCTGTCAGCCCTGTCTGACACATTTGATGAGATGCCAAAAGCCAGGCCTGTTTTGAGTGCGGTTGGATACTTCTCATATTGGGTATTCGGCTGGGATAGGTCCTCCATTGGCAGTACCATATACTTTCCAGAGGAATACCATTGAATCTATGGAAGGTATCCATCACCTGATATCTTTGCCTTCTGTAAAAAGAGGGCTATGCAAATTTGCATAGCCCTCTTTCTCAACTTACTTCAGCAGCCGGATGCTGCCCAACAGAGGAACTTCCTTCTCTTCGTCGTTGATGGCATAGATCAGTCCCATAATGGCGCAGAGCAAAATAAAGATCCCCCACAGCCACCCCAGGCAGGGAATAGCGGACAACAGGCCGAACAGCCAAATCACCAGCGCCTGATTCAGGTGAAACTTGGCGCCCTCCCGGTCTCCTGCTACCAATGCTATAAGCAAACCAATCCAAGTTAAATACGCCACGATCCCAGTGGTTTTTGAATCCAACATACTTGTAATCCTCCTAATTGTGAATCCAGAGTGCATCAAACTAAGTCTATTATAGCATGCCCAAAGAGAAAGCACAAGAGGGGGGCGAGCGGGCAGGAGGCAGGGCGGGATATTCCGTCAGACGCGGGAAGGAAGAGCGGAGAAGCAGCTCTTCCATAAGCAACGGCGGAAGGCCGCGCATGCTTGCAAAAAAAGCAGGCCGGACAGGTTTCCCTGTCCGGCCTTATCGTGTTGGCGCTACCTATCTTCCCGGGCCGTCTCCAGCCAAGTATTGTGAGCAGAAGCGAGCTTAACTGCCGTGTTCGGAATGGGAACGGGTGGACCCTCGCTCTAATCAGCACCAACTGTCATCCGGAAGCTCCGGAAAACAAACAAATTATAAGGTTTTTTGAGACTCTTGTCAAGCCCTTTTTGAGGACTTAGAACCGGAAGCAAACTCCCGCTCGCTTCCCATTCTCAACCCTCAACGGCTGACTTTGGTGCGCCTTCAGGGACTCGAACCCGGGACCCACTGATTAAGAGTCAGTTGCTCTACCAACTGAGCTAAAGGCGCATATTCGTCAATACGGGTTTCCCCGCAACTTGCTTTGATCTGGTGACCCGTACCGGATTCGAACCGATGTTAACGGCGTGAGAGGCCGCTGTCTTAACCACTTGACCAACGGGCCGCGTCGTCATCGGGGCAAACTGCGCTCGCTTCATTTCCGCCCCCGGCGGAAACTCCGTATTGCTCCGTTGCCCTTCCTTTTCGACACACAAACGCTGCGCTGCTTTGCATGCCGATTTACGTGGACATTGCTCTTTACGGGGTTCATGGCCGCTCCATGCACCCTCAAAACCGAACAACGATATGATGTCCTTCTATTTCAGGCCGCCTGCATTTTCATTGTAGGTCAAGCCCTCGGGCGATTAGTACCGGTCAGCTGCATACGTTGCCGCACTTCCACTTCCGGCCTATCAACCAGGTAGTCTTCCTGGGCCCTTACCTCATATAGAGTGAGAGATCTCATCTTAGGGGGAGTTTCACGCTTAGATGCCTTCAGCGTTTATCTCGTCCGTACATAGCTACCCAGCTATGCCCTTGGCAGGACAACTGGTGCACCAGAGGTACGTCCATCCCGGTCCTCTCGTACTAAGGACAGCTCCCTTCAAATCTCTTACGCCCGCAACAGATAGGGACCGAACTGTCTCACGACGTTCTGAACCCAGCTCGCGTGCCGCTTTAATTGGCGAACAGCCAAACCCTTGGGACCGAATTCAGCCCCAGGATGCGACGAGCCGACATCGAGGTGCCAAACCTCCCCGTCGCTGTGGACGCTTGGGGGAGATCAGCCTGTTATCCCCAGGGTAGCTTTTATCCGTTGAGCGATGGCATTTCCACTCACATACCACCGGATCACTAACTCCAACTTTCGTTACTGCTCGACCCGTCGGTCTCGCAGTTAGGCTCGTTTATGCGTTTACACTCACTGCACGATTTCCGTCCGTGCTGAACGAACCTTTGAGCGCCTCCGTTACTCTTTTGGAGGCGACCGCCCCAGTCAAACTGCCCGCCTAACAGTGTCCCCCGACCCGATTCAGGGCCGCAGGTTAGAAAACCAGCAATCCAAGAGTGGTATCCCACCGGCGACTCCACTGAACCTGACGGCCCAGCTTCCAAGTCTCCCACCTATCCTGTACATGAATTACCGATTTCCAGTATTAAGCTGCAGTAAAGCTCCATGGGGTCTTTCCGTCTAGTTGCGGGTAACTGGCATCTTCACCAGTACTACAATTTCGCCGGGCGGGCTGTTGAGACAGTGCCCAAATCATTACGCCTTTCGTGCGGGTCAGAACTTACCTGACAAGGAATTTCGCTACCTTAGGACCGTTATAGTTACGGCCGCCGTTTACCGGGGCTTCAATTCAATGCTTCGGCCTTGCGGCCTGACATCTCCTCTTAACCTTCCGGCACCGGGCAGGCGTCAGCCCATATACGTCATCTTTCGATTTAGCATAGACCTGTGTTTTTGGTAAACAGTTGCTTGGGCCTATTCACTGCGGCCCCTTTCGGGGCTCCCCTTCTTCCGAAGTTACGGGGTCAACTTGCCGAGTTCCTTAACAACCCTTCTCCCGTTGGCCTTAGGATTCTCTCCTCATCTACCTGTGTCGGTTTGCGGTACGGGCACCTTAGCATACACATGAGCTTTTCTCGCCTTCAAGCATCGCAGACTTCCCTACTATATTTTCGGTCCCTTTCGCCCGGGGCTACCAACGCCCGGGTTCTGCTATCTCAAAGTGTCCCTCATGCTTAAGGTTCGGTGGCTACGGAATTTCTACCGTATGTGCATCGACTACGCCTTTCGGCCTCGCCTTAGCCCCCGGCTTACCTTGGGCGGACGAACCTTCCCCAAGAAACCTTAGATTTTCGGCCATTATGATTCCCACATAATTCTCGCTACTCATTCCGGCATTCTCACTTGTGTACAGTCCACCTGTGCTTCCGCTCAGACTTCACCCCGTACACAACGCTCCCCTACCACGCGCGTTTTCACACGCATCCCAAGCTTCGGTTGTATGCTTAGCCCCGTTATATTTTCCGCGCAGAACCACTCGACCAGTGAGCTATTACGCACTCTTTTAATGAGTGGCTGCTTCTAAGCCAACATCCTGGTTGTTTTTGCAGCTCCACATCGTTTTCCACTTAGCATACATTAGGGACCTTAGCTGTGGGTCTGGGCTGTTTCCCTTTTGACAATGAAACTTATCTCACACTGTCTGACTGCTATGCATCAATTATCCGGCATTCAGAGTTTGATAGGCGTTGGTAATCTTATCGACCCCTCGACCATTCAGTGCTTTACCTCCGGTAATCTAACATAACGCTAACCCTAAAGCTATTTCGGGGAGAACCAGCTATCTCCGAGTTCGATTGGAATTTCTCCGCTATCCACAAGTCATCCGCCACCATTGCAACGGGGGTCGGTTCGGTCCTCCATGGGGTTTTACCCCCACTTCAACCTGCTCATGGATAGGTCACCCGGTTTCGGGTCTATGGCAACGAACTTCATACGCCCTATTCAGACTCGCTCTCGCTGCGCCTCCGGCACTGAATGCCTTAAGCTTGCTCGTTACTATAACTCGCCGGACCGTTCTACAAAAAGTACGTCATCACACTTTAACGTGCTTTGACTGCTTGTAAGCACAAGGTTTCAGGTTCTCTTTCACTCCCCTTCCGGGGTCCTTTTCACCTTTCCCTCACGGTACTGCTCCTCTATCGGTCATCAGGTAGTATTTAGGCTTGGAGGGTGGTCCCCCCTGTTTCCCACCGGGTTTCACGTGTCCGGCGGTACTCTGGATACTCACTGACGCAACTCATCTTTCGGATACGGGGCTCTCACCCGCTATGGCCGGCCTTCCCATGCCGTTCTCCTAAACTATTGCGCCGTTTTGTGAGTCCTCAACCCCAGAGAATAAATCCTCTGGTTTGGCCTCTTCCGCGTTCGCTCGCCACTACTTACGGAATCTCTGTTGATGTCTTTTCCTCGCCCTACTTAGATGTTTCAGTTCAGGCGGTTCCCCGCGTACGCCTATTTTATTCAACGCACGCTGACAGAGTATTGCTCTGCCGGGTTGCCCCATTCGGAAATCTCCGGATCAATGGATATTTGCTCCTCCCCGAAGCTTATCGCAGCTTGTCACGTCCTTCGTCGGCTCCTGATGCCAAGGCATTCCCCTTGCGCTCTTTTTAGCTTGACCTATTTCGAACAATCTTTCAATTGGTTCTCTTAGTTGAATTATGCAGGCTTCCTCAGAATTCTTTTTTTTGAAATTGTAATTGTTACCCTCATCTTTTCAGATGTTGTTCCACAATTAAATTACCTTCCGAACTTTTGTCCAGAAGACCTCTTCTGTTGCCTTACATGTCTTTCATCATATCATTGTTCAGTTTTCAAGGTGCACGCGTCCATGCAGGCTCCATATCACTCGCTTTCCCACAAGTGGCAAAGCTCGTTCATTTCGCTGCATCTCCTCTTCCTCCGCAACCGCTTTCGCTGGGTTGCGTCGGAGTTGGATACGACGTATTCTTTTTTCCGGCTCCTTTTGAAGCCAGATTGAAACATTTAATCCCTTAAATGCTTCAATCTGATCTCAATTGGTGGAGATAGTCGGGATCGAACCGGCGACCTCCTGCTTGCAAGGCAGGCGCTCTCCCAGCTGAGCTATATCCCCGGCTCTATTCCATTCCGCCCTCTTTCAGGTACGGCTTCCTTTTTTGTGGTGGGCCCGAGTGGGCTCGAACCACCGACCTTACGATTATCAGTCGTACGCTCTAGCCAGCTGAGCTACGGGCCCATAACCACCGAGGGCTGCACCCTCTAAATTAAACAACGTAACTACTCAGCCCGCGCCTTCCGGCTGACCTTAGGATGTTATACCAGAACCTCGGCCCTGGTAATGTCTCCTTAGAAAGGAGGTGATCCAGCCGCACCTTCCGATACGGCTACCTTGTTACGACTTCACCCCAATTATCGAACCCACCTTCGACCGCGCCCTCATTGCTGTTAGGCTACGGGCTTCGGGTGTTCCCGACTCTCATGGTGTGACGGGCGGTGTGTACAAGGCCCGGGAACGTATTCACCGCGGCATGCTGATCCGCGATTACTAGCGATTCCGACTTCATGCAGGCGGGTTGCAGCCTGCAATCCGAACTGGGACGGCTTTTAGGGGTTCGCTCCACCTCACGGCTTTGCATCCCTCTGTTTACCGCCATTGTATTACGTGTGTGGCCCAGGACATAAGGGGCATGATGATTTGACGTCGTCCCCACCTTCCTCCGTTTTGTCAACGGCAGTCTCGCTAGAGTGCTCTTGCGTAGCAACTAACAATAGGGGTTGCGCTCGTTGCGGGACTTAACCCAACATCTCACGACACGAGCTGACGACAACCATGCACCACCTGTCTCTACTTTCCCCGAAGGGCACTTAATGCATCTCTGCTTCATTAGTAGGATGTCAAGCCCTGGTAAGGTTCTTCGCGTTGCTTCGAATTAAACCACATAATCCACCGCTTGTGCGGGCCCCCGTCAATTCCTTTGAGTTTCAACCTTGCGATCGTACTCCCCAGGTGCAATACTTATTGTGTTAACTCCGGCACGCAGGGGGTCAGTCCCCGCACACCTAGTATTGATCGTTTACAGCGTGGACTACCAGGGTATCTAATCCTGTTTGCTCCCCACGCTTTCGCGCCTCACCGTCAGTTGTCGTCCAGTCATCCGCCTTCGCCACTGGTGTTCCTCCTTATATCTACGCATTTCACCGCTACACAAGGAATTCCGATGACCTCTCCGATACTCAAGAAAAGCAGTTTCAAATGCAGTTTGGAGGTTGAGCCTCCAGATTTCACATCTGACTTGCCTTCCCGGCTACACGCCCTTTACACCCAGTAAATCCGGACAACGCTTGCCACCTACGTATTACCGCGGCTGCTGGCACGTAGTTAGCCGTGGCTTGTTTTCAGGGTACCGTCTTCTACTCTTCCCCTGTCAAAGAAGTTTACAACCCGAAAGCCTTCTTCCTTCACGCGGCGTTGCTGGGTCAGACTTGCGTCCATTGCCCAATATTCCCCACTGCTGCCTCCCGTAGGAGTCTGGGCCGTATCTCAGTCCCAATGTGGCCGGTCAACCTCTCAGTCCGGCTACTGATCGTCGCCTTGGTGGGCCGTTACCTCACCAACAAGCTAATCAGACGCGAGGCCATCTTTCAGCGATAAATCTTTGACATATCGACCATGCGGTCAATATGCATCATGCGGTATTAGCAGTCGTTTCCAACTGTTGTCCCCCTCTGAAAGGCAGGTTCCTCACGCGTTACTCACCAGTCCGCCACTAAGCATTCCCTTCCGTTGTCCGAAAACTCCTTCAGGGGTGCTCCGTTCGACTTGCATGTGTTAAGCACGCCGCCAGCGTTCGTCCTGAGCCAGGATCAAACTCTCTATAAATTCGTATCAACACAGGCCGTGGCCTGAGCTAATCTTGACTTACAGAGCTATTTCCATAGCTTCTTGTTTTTCGCTCCGCGTTCGGGTAATTGACTAAACCCCTACTTGCAAAGCCTTTATCGGCGCGCACCGTGATTTCTCACAAGTGCGCTTACCGTCTGGTGCTTTCTTTTCGTTACGTTGTTTAATTTACAAGGTGCACGCCTCACCGGCGGAACATTGTTATTATACCCCATCTCCCTCGCTCTTGTCAACCTCTTTTTTCAATCTTTTTCAGATTTCTTTCGAGGCTGTTTTCGCGGGGGGCTTGGAAACAGCTTGCTTAGAATACCAAATCTCTCCCCGCTTGTCAATACCCTTTCTCCCCTTTTTCTCATTTTTTTATCCCTGCCATCTCTCTTACTTATACCTTTCCTTCTCTTTGCCGGAAAATAAGAGGAATGGGGCGATTCCCGCCCCATTCCTTAATTATATAGTGTACCTTCTCATTTCTGCTTCACCAACGCGGACACCTCGTCAAAGCAGTCCGTAATCTCACGCTCCGGTGCCTTGGTCACAAGGCTGAAGATCACGATGCACAGGCAGCTCACCAAAAACGCGGGCAGCAGCTCATAAATATCCCACACGCCGCCCATGGGCCGCACGGCATATTTCCACAGGAAGATCATCACGCCGCCGGAGAGCATGCCCGCCAGAGAGCCCCATCGATTGGTACGCTTCCAGAACAGGGAAAAGAGCATCACCGGGCCAAAGGCAGCGCCGAACCCGGCCCAGGCAAAGGATACGATGCCAAAGACAGAACTGTCCGGATCCCTGGCCAGAAAAATGCCGATGACGGCGATCACGACCACGGTGAGACGGGCCGCCACCACTTTCTTCTTTTCATCCATATGTATATGGAAACACTCAGCCATCAGGTTCTGGGAAACGCTGGAGGCCGCCGCTAACAGCTGGGAATCGGAAGTGGACATGGTACAGGCCAGGATGCCGGCAATCACCAGGCCGGCCGTCAGTGCTGCCAGGACGCCATGGGTGGACAGGAGGCCCGCCAACTTTACAATCACCGTCTCCGACGCGGAGCCCTCCAGCACTTCAATGGCGCCGGCCTGAGAGGCGGCGTATCCGATGACGCCGATGGCCACGGCAATCGCCATGGCGATGACCACCCACAAAGAAGCCACACGGCGGCTGAGCTTCAGCTTGTTCTCATCCTCAATGGCCATGAAGCGGAGCAGAATGTGGGGCATGCCGAAATAGCCAAGGCCCCACGCCAGGGTGGACAGGATGGTAATGGGTCCATAGGGGTTGGCCGTTCCCGATACCATGTCATGAGTCATGGTCATGGACAGATAGCCAGGCAGCGCCCGGGCGTTGTCCATCACCGCGTCCACGCCTCCGGCCACGGAGATGCCGAAAAAGATCATAATAATCAGGGCGATGGTCATGATGATGCTCTGAATGAAATCCGTGGTGGAGGCCGCCAGAAAGCCGCCCAGGGTGGTATAGGCCACAATGATGATGGCGCTGACCACCATGGCGGCGGTGTAGTTCATGCCGAACAGGCTGCCGAACAGCTTGCCGCAGGCGGCAAAGCCGGAGGCGGTGTAGGGCACGAAAAAGATCAGGATCACCACCGCGGCGATGGCCGTCAGCACATGCTTACTGTCTCCAAAGCGCTTGGAGAAAAACTCCGGAATGGTAATGGCGTTTACATGGTGGGTATAGAGGCGGATGCGGCGGGCCACAATTAACCAGTTCACATAGGTACCCACCGCAAGGCCGATGGCCGTCCATCCCACGTCAGCGATGCCGGAGATATAGGCCAGCCCTGGCAGCCCCATTAGCAGATAGCTGCTCATATCGGAGGCCTCGGCACTCATGGCCGTGACAAATGGGCCCAATTTGCGGCCGCCAAGGTAAAAGTCATCGGTGGTCTTGTTCTTTTTGGAACAGGATATGCCGATGGCCACCACAATCGCCAGATAGGCCACAATGGTGGCAATCATACAGATATTCGCTGAATTCAACACGTTCTCTCTCTCCTTCACTTATCAATGCCTTGTATCATACCATACATTTCCACAAAACGAAATACAGAACACAGTATAGAATGAATTCTATTCTGTGTTCTGCAAAATCTTCTCTTTTTTCAGGAATTTCAATTCTTTTTAACTGAACGGGATTCCATACGCTGTGCTGTAAAAATCTCAGGGAGTTCCATGCGATGGCCGGAGGCTCTCCAAAAAGCGGGGTGTCATACGCCCGGAATAGTCCGTCAGGGAGTACTCCCCCTCGCTGAGGCACCAGTCATACAGCAGCGCCCGCTCCCACATGGCGTAGATCTTGACAATCTCATTCGCCGGAAGGTCCGTACGCAGTTCGCCCTTTTTCTGTCCTTCGGACGTAATTTTTCTAAGAAGGCGGAAGTAGAACCGGCTGCGGTCCAGGAGATGCTTTTCCCCTTTGGCCAGCAGCTGGGTGGACAGCAGCCGGGTCAGCAGCTCCAGAGACACTCCGCTTTCGATCATGGCAAACAGCTCCCGGTTCAGGTAGATCAGCTTCCCCACCGCGTCGCTCTCCGGATCCAGCGTCTCCATCAGCTCCTCGTACTTTTCATCAAACACATTGGCCAGGGTGCCAAGCAAGGCGTCTTTGCCATTGAAATAGTGGTAAAAGGATCCCTTGGAGGTCTGAGAGTCGAAGACAATGTCCTCTACGGTGGTGTTCTCATACCCCTGCTCGTAAAAGAGCTTCCAGGCCGCGGAGATGATCCGCCCCTTTGTGTTCCGTGCGTTCTTCTTTGCCACTTAAGTCCCCCGTTCCTTGTTTTTCAACAGAATACCATATCCCGTTTACAATGCAAAGTTTGCTCTTTCCCGATTCGCACTTTTTGCAATATAATTCGCACGATATAGAATGTAATTTGCAAATTGTAATTAGTATAATAGTCACAGTACTGGATCGGAGGGCTTAACATGAACTTCTGGAAAATGAACGGAGCAGGCAATGACTTCCTGATTTTGAATAACCTGGAGGAGCACCTTCCGCTGGAACAGCTGCCCCGGATTGCAAAAGTGCTGTGCGAGCGGCATCTGTCCATCGGAGCCGACGGGTTGATGGTGGTGGACGCCCCCACAGAGGGCGGGGACTATAAAATGCGCTTTTTCAACTCCGACGGCAGCGCGGGGGAGATGTGCGGCAACGGTGCGCGCTGCATCTGCCGATACGGCTTTGAGACAGGACTGGCCGGGGAGTCACAGCGGATCGAGACCACCGCCGGCATGGTCACCGGGAAGCGCGTCAGCCCGCGGCTCTATCGCATCCGGCTCAACGACCCCACCACCGTTCGTCTGGACTGCTCTGTGGAGGTGGACGGCGTGCGCTACGAGTGCGCCTATGTGGAACTGGGCAATCCCGGCATCCCCCACGCGGTGGTTCCCTATGCCAATCTGCGCCAGGCGGACCAGGATGAGCTTCGGGAGTTGGGCCGCGCCATCCGCTGGCACAACGGCTTTCCCAAAGGCGCGAATGTCAACTTCTATGAGATCACCGGTGAGGACACCCTCTATGAGCGAACCTTTGAACGGGGTGTGGAGGATTTCACCTATGCCTGCGGCACCGGGACCGGCTCTGTGGTGGCGGTGCTGACGCTACAGGGAAAGGTCAGCGGCCATGGGGTCAAGGTCCATATGGCCGGCGGAGAACTGGTCATCGACGCGGAGCGCGTCCACTCCCGGATCGCTGACCTGTATCTGACCGGCCCCACCAATATCGTGTGCAAGGGCGAGGTCACCGACGAAGAGCTGTCCCTGAAGGGCGTGGAATGAAGAGAGGAGAGCGAGTCATGAAAAACAAATCCTTCGCGCGTAATTATGCTTTGCTGATCTGTATGCTGGCCGGAATCGTGGGCGGCTGCATCGCCGGCGCCATCTGGCCCTGCGTCAAGGATGACGGCGGGACCGTCCTCCGCGCCGGAGCCACGGTCCTCAAGCCCCTGGGGTCCGTTTTCATCAATCTGATGTTCTGCATCGTGGTACCCATGGTGTTCTCCTCCATCGCCAGCTCCGTGGCCAACATGAAAAGCCGCAAGCGGGCGGGAAAAATCATGGGAACCACCATCGCCACCTTTGTGATCACCGGCGCCGTGGCCGCCGCCATCATGATGGTCCTGATGAAGCTTGTCCCTCCGGTCCTGGTGCCCTGGCAGGACATTCCCGTGGGCACGGTGGATGAGCAGAAAACCATGGCCGAACTGGTGGTCAGCTTTTTTACCGCTGAGGATTTCGTCTCCCTCATCAGCCGCAAGGCCATGCTGCCTCTGATCCTGTTCTCCATGCTCTTCGGCTTCGGCGTCAACCTCAACGGCGGCAGCGAAAGCCTTATCGCCAAGTGGCTGGAGGATCTGAGCGGCTGCATGATGAAGGTGGTCAAACTGGTGACCTACTACGCCCCAATCGCCTTTTTTGGCTTTTTCGCGGACCTGGTTGCCACCTACGGCGCCAGCATTGCCGCGGACTATGGCCGGGCCCTGGCCGTGTACTACCCTCTGTGCTTCCTCTATATCTTCACCGCGTTCCCGCTGTTTGCCTGGTTCGGCGGCGGCCGGGAAGGGGTCAAAACTATGCTGCGCCATATTCTGCGCCCGGCAGTCACCTCCCTTGGGACCTGCTCCTCCGTGGCCACCATTCCCACCAATATGGAGGTGGCGGAGGACACGGGCATTCCGAAGGATGTCTCCGAGATTGTGGTCCCGCTTGGCGCCACCATGCATATGGACGGCTCCTGCTTCTCCTGTGTGCTGAAGATCGCCTTTTTGTTCGGCGTGTTCGGCCTGCCCTTTGGCGGGGTGGACACCTTTGTGAAGGTGATCCTGGTGGCCGTTCTCTCCTCGGTGGGCATGTCCGGCATCCCCGGAGGCGGGTACATCGGGGAGTTTATCATGTGCTCCATCTTCTTCCCCAATCAGTTAGAGCTGGCCTACCCCATCGCCATCACCATCGGCAACCTGGTAGACCCCCCCGCCACTATGATCAACTCCGCCGGGGACTACGTGGTTTCCTTCATTGTGGCCCGGTTTACGGACGGAAAGGACTGGCTGAAAAAAGCAGCCAGCCAGAAATAGTAAAAGGAGGCGGCGGATAGAATCCGCCGCTTCCTTTTTGCCGCCTCACGGTTCAATCGGACTCCTTGGTCTGGGCGGCGGTACCGCCTAAGTCCACATCCTTCTTCTTTCCCAGTCCAAAGTCCCGTTCCACGCTGGCGCTGTCCCGGTTCAGCATGGTTTCCATCACCCGGATATCGCTGTCCACGTCCATGTAGTCCGCCGCGTACAGCTCATCTAACTGGCGCTCAAAGCCCTTGATGATGGAGTCCATGGTGTCCTCGATCCGCTGCTTCGCCTGGCGCAGGTTCTCGCCCTCAATACCCGCGGATTCAAACTCCGCGTAGGAGTCCAGAAGCTTCTGGGTGGTGGGCAGGTAGTAGTTGAGGAAGGTGGAAATCCGGTCTTTCTTTCTGGGGTCCTCCTCCACGGCCCGGAAAATCCGGGCTGTGACCGACTCCAGATGGTCGATCTTCGCCGTCAACACCGGGTCCGCGATTTTATCGTTGGCCCGGCGGATGTTGCGCAGAATACCGGAATATCCCTCCTCCGCCTCCTTGGGAGGCGGATTTTTTTCCTCTTTCGCGGCCTGCTGGCTTCTGCGCAGCTCCGCGTCCGCCTGGCCGCTGCGGAAGAAATACCCCAGCGCAACATCCAGGTAGGCGCTGGTACCAAAGACGCCCTTGTCGATCATCCGGGCCAGGTCCTTTTCCACGGTCTTCCGGCTGATGCCCAACTTTTTGGAGACGTCCTCGATGGACATGGCCTCAAATTCCCCGATCACCGCCAAATACTTCTGGTACCGGGCGGCCCGGCGGTCCATGGTCCGGCCGGCAAAGAACAGTCCGCCGCCGGCCAGAAGCCACGCCAGATTCTGCAGCAGCTCCCACAGCTCATAGCGGTCCACTCCCAGCCAGAAGATGGTATCCAGCGTATCGGCGGTGGCAAGAATGCCGATAACCGCCGCGATCACGCCCACGATCTTCATCCACCGGGCGTTGGAGGACTTCATGGCCGGGGTCCGGGTCACTTTCCGGGCCGCAGACTGCGGGGCGCGCGCGCTCCCCTGACGGGCCCGGGGCGAGGTCGGCGCGGAGGGCCGGGTCGATGGAGCCTCCGCGGCCAAGGGCGGAGGGGCCTGCTGCCTCTTCTTTTTGCCGGAATCGCCGTCGGACAGCTTCATAAACAGCACAATCAGCGCAATGGGCCAGATGCCCGTTGCGAACAAAAAAACAATCAGCACCCAGGAGAGCCAGTCATTGTCTTTTTTCCCGGTTCCGCCGCTTCCATAGTTGTATTGATTTCCGCTCATTCTCTGTCCTTCTTCCGCAGCTTCCGCCGAGCGCCGGTTTTCTCATCCACAATCACCGTGTGGGAGAGCTGCGCATCCAAATTTCCCACCACGGCGCGGACATACTCCTCTCGCAGGAGCTGCCGTTCCTCCATCTCAGCCGTGGTAAGCCCCTCCGTCGTCCGCGCCTTACGGCTGAGTTCGTTGATGCGGTCTATTTTCTTCTGTTCCATCCAATCCCTCACACGTATCGCTTCAGAAGGATGGCCGTGCGCCCTTTGCGGCTCATGCCCCCCACCTCCGCGATCTCAAATTTGCCAAATCCCCGGGCCGTGATCACATCTCCGGCCTTCACCGCCCGGTCGCCTTTGGTGCACTCCTGCCAGTTCAGCTGCACCCGCCCGGAGGCGATCAGTTCCGCGGCCTTGGAGCGGCTCATGGAAAACCCGGAGGCCGCCACAGCGTCCAGCCGCAGCGTCATCACCGTGTCCCGGATCTCCTGGACCTTAGCCTCGGGCACAATCAGCTCCCCGGCTGTGATCTCCTGCACCCGCAGGGCCGCGGTGCCCGCGCTGGACCAGCTCTGAACCAAAAAGTCCGCCACCGTGTCCAGCACCACCAGATCACAGGAGCTCTCCTCTACCAGAATATCCCCCACAGTCTCCCGTGCCACACCCATCCCCATGAGACTTCCCAAAAAGTCCCGGTGGGTCAGCTTGTCCTCTTTGCGGAACAGGCAGCGGAGAAACCGCAGGTCCTCGCCGCCGTACTCCTCCATCCAGTCCGGGAGACAGGCCAGCACCTTCCGCTCCGCGTCCTTGTAGCCGCCGGAGAACACGCCTCTTCCTCCGGAAAGCCTCAGCACCTCCCGCACGGCGGACTGCTCCTTGGGGCTCAAAAAGGCGGTGTGGGCCGGCACGTTTCTCCGCTCGGCCTGTTCCATCTTGTCCAAAACCCGGGCCAGCAAGAGCCGCTCCTCGCCGCTTCTTGCCGTCCGGTCCAAAATTGTCTTCTTATCCATTGCTCAAATTCTGCGTGCGGTACAGCGCGGCATAGGCGCCGTCCCTGCCCATCAGCTCCTCGTGCCTCCCCTGCTCCTCGATCCCGCCGTCCCGGACCACCAGGATGCGGTCCGCGTTCCGGACCGTGGAGAGGCGGTGGGCGATGATAAAGGTGGTGCGGCCCTTGGCCAGCTGGTCAAAGGTCTCCTGAATCTTCGCCTCGGTGACGCTGTCCAGGGCCGAGGTGGCCTCATCCAAAATCAGCACCGGCGGATTCTTCAAAAAGATGCGGGCGATGGAGATGCGCTGCTTCTGGCCGCCGGAGAGCATGGTGCCCCGCTCTCCCACATAGCTGTCAAAGCCGTCGGGCATCTCCATGATGTCGTCATAGATCTCCGCCTGCTTGGCCGCGGCGATCACCTCTTCCTCCGTGGCGTCGGGACGGCCGTAGCGGATGTTTTCAAACACGCTGTCCGCAAAGAGGAATACATCCTGCTGCACCACGCCCACATTGCGGTGCAGCGACTCCTGGGTTACCTCCCGCACGTCCTGTCCATCAATGCGGATGGCGCCGGAGGTCACGTCGTAAAACCGGGGGATCAGCTGGCAAAGGGTGCTCTTTCCCCCGCCGGAGGGTCCCACCACGGCGATGGTCTCCCCAGCTTTTACATGGAGGTCCACATCGTGGAGCACCGCCACTCCCTCCCGGTAGGCAAAACTCACATGCTCTACGTCCACCCGGCCCGCCACCCGGCCCAGGTCCCTTGCGTCCGGCGCGTCCCGAAGGTCCGGCTCCGTGCGCATCAGATCCGCAAAGCGCTGCAATCCGGCAAAGCCGTTGGCAAACATCTCCGCAAAGCTTGAGAGCTTGCGGATGGGCGTGATGAAGGTGGTGATATACAGGCTGAAGGTGATGAGGTCCACGTAATTCATCTGATCCTGCATAATGAGCCAGCCGCCCACGGCGATCACTGCGGCGGAAAGGATGCAGAGGAAGAACTCCATCACCGCGTTGAAAAGGCCCATCTCCTTGTGGAACTGCTTTTTGGAGGACTTGAAGGATTCGTTGGAGCGTTCAAACTTCTCAAGCTCCGCGTCCTCATTGGCAAAGGCCTTGGCGGTCCGCATGCCGGAGAGGCCGGACTCGATGTCCGCGTTGATGACCGCGGTCTTCTGCTTGACCGCGCGGGAGGCGGAAGACATGCCCCGCCGCCTCTGCCAGACCACCACCAGGAAAATAGGGATCAGGATGGCCACCACCAGGGCCAGCCGCCACTCGATGGTAAAGAGGACCACCAGGGCGCCCACGATGGTGACAAGGGAGATGAACAGGTCCTCCGGCCCGTGGTGCGCCAGCTCTGTAATCTCAAATAGGTCCCCTGTGAGCCGGCTCATCAGCTGCCCCGTCCGGTTGCGGTCAAAATAGCCGAAGGAGAGCTCCTGCATGTGCCGGAACAGATCCTCCCGGATATCCGCCTCCACCAGGATGCCGAAGGTATGGCCCCAGTAGCAGACAACATAGCTGAACACCGCCCGCAGCGTGAACGCAAGGAATACAACGACCATCACCACAAAAAAGGTCTTGTACTCCTTGCCTGGCAGCAGATCGTACATGGCCATGCGGGACACATAGGGGAAGGCCAGGTCGGTCAGCGCGATCATCAGAGCGCAGAACATATCCAGGAAAAACAGCCTCCTGTGGGGCTTAAAATACGATAGAAAAATCTGAAAGGTACTCTTCTTCTGAAAATCCCGGGTGGTCATTTCCTCTCTCCTTGCGCAAGACAATTATAGTGATACAGCTTTAGTATAGCATCCTTCTTTTCATTGCGCAAGAAAAAGGCGGTTGCATTATTGCATTCCCTGCATCGGCAATCCCGGTTCATTTTCCCCGGGAAATTCCGCTGCTTTGATCCGGGTTCTCCTGACAGGCCAAAGGGGCCGGCGCGGCAAATGCCGCGCCGGCCCCCGGTGCACTTTATACCCGCTTACGGCCGCGCTAATACAGCAGATTGGGCAGCCACAGGGTAAATGCGGGGATATAGGTGATGGCCAGAAGCGCCAGAACCAGCGGAATATAGAACGGGACGGAGCTCTTCACCACCCGTTCAAAGGGAATTTTTGCAATATTGGTCATGATGAACAGGCTGACTCCAAAGGGCGGAGTGATGGTTCCGATAAGGATGTTGATGGTCACCATCACGCCGAAGGTAATCCGGCTGACGCCCAGAAGATCGATGATGGGCAGCAGGATGGGCACCATAATCAGCTGGATGGAGGTGCCGTCCATGAACATGCCAAGAACCAGCAAAATCACATTGATCAGCAGCAAAATAAGGTATTTGTTTTCCGTCAGCCCCAGGACCAGGTCCGTAATCAGGGAGGGAATCCGCTCGGCGGTCAAAAACCAGCTGGTGGTGGAGCCCATGCCGATGAGGAACATAATCAGCGTGCAGCTTTCCACCGTCATCTTCAGCGCGTCCAGAAGCACCTTCCAGCTGAGGCTCCGATAGCACAGCCCAATGGCCAGTGAGTAAACCACGCCGATGATTCCGGCCTCCGTCGGGGTGACGATACCGCTGGACATAAAATAGAGCAGAATCAGGGGGCACAGCAGGGCAAAGGCGCCCCGCTTGGTGGCCTTGACAAACCGCTGCATCGAAAATCTGACCGGAGCGGGCATCTTCACCTTGTCCGTGATATAGAGGACGTAGCTTGTGACGCAGAGGATCAGCGCCACCAAAATCCCGGGCACCATTCCGGCCATAAACAGCTTTGCAACCGAAGTGGAAGAGAGCGTGGCGTAAATCAGCAGCGTCACGCTGGGCGGGATGATGGGGCCCAGGACCGCCGATGCCATGGTGACGGCTGTGGTGAAGTCCACGGGGTATCCCTTTTTGGTCATGGCGTTGATCTCCACCATACCCAGCCCTGCCGCGTCCGCGGTGGAGGTTCCGGACACACCCGCAAACACCACGCTGGCCAATACATTGGCGTGGGCCAAACCGCCCTTGATATGCCCCACCGCGGCCTCCGCCCAGTCAAAAATACGGTCCGTGATGCCCGCCGTGTTCATCAGGTTGCCCAGGAGGACGAAATAGGGGATGGCCACCAGTGTGTAGCTGCTGGCTCCGTTGGTGATTAAAAGGGGCAGGGACGAGAGGGAATAGCCGCCCACCGTGCATGCCGCCATGGTGCCCAGCCCAAGTGAAAAGGAGATGGGCGCTCCAAGCATCAGCATGGCCATAAAGACAAGAAATAAACAAATGCCCGACATTACGCCTCCTCCTTTCTTCTCAGGCGCGCGGCCACGTCAAGGAACAAATCCTTCAATTCATCCACAAAGACCAGGATCAGCGACACGCCGCCCACCAGCGCCGCCGCCGTTTTCCACCACAGGGGATACCTGGCGACGGAGGAGAAGCTCCCCACCTGGGAGAAAATCAATTTCCAGGTGTATTCGGTGAAAGGCACCAGATACACCAGAACGCCGGCAATGACGATCAACCGAACCACAAATTGACCGGTCAGGGGGAGCTTTTCCCGGAGGAATGTGATGTAGATGTCCTTCTTCGTGTATGAGACGTAGCAAAATCCCATAAATGTAAACCACACCATCAGGAAGATCGTGACCTCCTGCACCCATATGATGGAGATGCCGAACAGCTGCCTTCTGAAAATTTCAAAGCTGTTCAGCCCTACGATTCCAATCAGGCACACCAGCGAAACACCCAATTCAGCGCGGCAGAGGGTTTTTAGAAATCCCGACCATATCCGGTCCACTTTTTTCAGCATGAATACGCCTCCCCGGCATAAAATTTTCGAAGTTTACGGTGGTTGAGCAGGCGGAGCGGCGGCAAAGCGCCGCTCCGTACAGCCTTAGTAGCCCAGCTGCTCCAAAATGCCCTCGGGCAGCGTGCCGGCGCTGACCATATCCCGGTACACGTCCATCAGCGCCTCGGTGCAGGGCTTGGTATCCAACTTGTAGAAGGTGGCGCCCGCCTCTTCCATCCGGGCGATGGATGCGTCCACTTCCTCCTGAAGCAGTCCGTTGGAGTAGGCGGCGGTCTCATTTGCCGCGTCGGTGAGAATCCCCTGCTGCTCTTCGCTCAGCTTGTTCCATACCTCCAGGTTGGCCACGATCAGAATTTCCTGGGGATATTCGTCGATTTCAGTGATATAGGGCGCCACTTCATAAAAGCCCATATCCTCGATCTGGGACACGGGGGAAGCCACCGCCTCAGCCGTGCCCTGCTGAATGGCCAGATAGGTCTCTCCCCAGTTGATGACGATGGGATTGGTGCCAAGGGTGCTCCAGCACTTCATATACATGTCGCTCTCATGGGTACGGAAGCGCAGGCCCTTGAAATCCTCCAGGGTCTGGAGCGGCTTGACGGAGCAGATCACACGGTAGGGACCCCGCAGCCAGTCCCGGTTGGTGTTGACAATGTGGAAGCCGTTTTGCTCCATGACCTCCTGCTGTTCTTTGCCGTAGTCCCCCTGCACCAAATCAATGAACTGCTCGTTGCTGCTGAACAGGAAGGGGATATTGGTGATTTCAAACATATTGCTGTAGCCGGTGAAGTAGTTGCCGCCCTCACCGTAGAGTTCCTGGGTGCCCAACTGCAGATTGGAGACCTGGGTCTGGGCGTCACCCAACTGCTCGGAGGGATACACCACGACCTCCACTTCCCCTCCGGTCCGCTCGTTGACCAGATCGGCAAAGTACTGGTAGCACTTTCCCTCAAAGGAGTCCTCTGACATCTTGGTGCCCAACTTCAGCGTCACCTTGCTTGCGATGCCGCCGCTGCTTTGGGAAGAAGCGGCGCCGCCGGATGCGCCGCCGGCCCCGGAAGTTCCGCAGGATGCCAACAGGGCAAGTATGAGGGTCAATGCCATGACAAGTGATAAAACCTTTTTCATTATGATCTCCTCCTAATTCAATTTATGTCCGCTTCTTTGCCAGGAAGTCAGGCACGTCATTTCCACAGGGGCTTGTCCCAAAGGGACAGCCTGGTCCCTATGTGCTTGTCTGTCGCGTTTCGATAGAGGGCCGCGGCCAGGGCAATGTCGGATACGGGCATTCCCATCCAATAGAAAATCCGATACCTTCCGTCATCCGGAATCCTCTTTCCTTCCACCACATCCCCCAGGTCGCAGACGCGGTCCGCCGGGATTTTGCCATCTTCCATCAGCCGCAGCGCGTCAAAGGTGGGAAGACCCATCTGGGGGTCGGTTTTAATCCAAATGTCGTGGGCCGCCTTGTGATCAAACACAAGCTGCGCTCCGCAGAGGATGTCCTGCTCAATCTCCACATTGGAGGAAATCAGCAGCACCGCTCCCTCCTTCAGACACGCCTTTTTCAGCACAAAGCTGTTGGACTGGCCGGTGTGGACAATGTCCGCGTCCCGCAGCGCTTCCTCCATGGAGTCCGCCGCCCGCACCTCCCGGCCGGTGAACTCGGACATCTCCCGGCAGTAGGCTCTGCACTTTTCCGCGTCGATGTCATAGACCCAAACCGACTCAATTCCGGGACACTCGGAGAAGAGGGCCAGGATCACAAACCGGTTCATCAGCCCCGCGCCCACTATCGCCGCCTTTTTACAGCCATCATGGCAGAGGTAGCGCATGGCCACCCCCGGCGCTGCTCCGCTCCGGGCCGCGCTGAGCAGCGGGGCCGTCAGGAGGGCCAGGGGCCGTCCTGTCTCCAGGTCGTTGAGCATCACCATGTGGTACGCTCTGGGCAGGTTCTTGTCCAGGTTTTGAAGGGACGCGCCGTACCACTTCTCCCCCACCGCCCCAAACGGGCCGCCCACATAGGCCGGCATCGCCATAAAGCTGTAGCCCGGCGCGGCGGCCGGCATGCCGGGGAACCGCTTTTCTTTTGGAAAGCAGATGCGGATCCCATGCTCATTTTCGCTGGGACCGCCCATCAGATAGTCCCCCCGGGAGACAGTTCGGAATACCTCCTCGGCGTTGTCCACGCAAAACCGGATGTCCAGGAGCCCCGCCTGAATGGTATCCTCTTCAGACAGGTACAGCAGCTCGTTGCTTTCCATTGTCCTACCCCTCATACCGCGTTTTTCCCTCTTCCGCCACCAGTCTGCCGCCGATATAGACCTGCCTCAGCCGGGAGACCTCTGGGTAGTCCACCACTATCAGGTCCGCCGTATAGCCCTTCTTCACCATCCCCAGCCCCGGGGCGATGCCGGGGATGGCCATAGCCACATTGGAGGTGGCGGCGGCTACCGCCGCCGGCAGCGTGGCCGCTCCCTGCGCTGTGATGTACGCAATGCCCTTGAGCATGGAGTCTGACTGCCCGCCGGAGAAGTCGGTGGAGAGGAGATCGATCAGCCCCTCCCGGAACATGGCGGTCAGCACATCGGGATGGGGTCCCACCAACTGGCGGGAGAAGGAGTCAAACACAGCTCCATCAATCCACACGCCGAATTCTGACCGGAGTTTCCGCCCGGCGTCCAGGGCTTCCTCCACTGTAAAAAGGCAGTTGGAATGGGATGGAATAAAGCGGCGCAGCCCGCGCCTGGCCAGCCGCTGCACCTCCAGCGTGGTGGAGGGCGTGTGGTGGAGAATCACCGGCACATCGTAGCGAATTCCAGCCTCCACCGCCTCCTCATAGGCGTCCAAAGCCCTGTCGTACACCCGGAAGGTGGTCTCATATACGATATCCCGGCATTCCTCCGGGCTCAGCACCTGCTCCAGGCCGCACTCCTTCAGCGCCTCCAGCACCCGGTCCCTCCGGTAGTAATCCCGGTCCGCCCAGGTGCCTAACACTGAAAGGAACATGGCATAGGACTGATCCGCGGTAATGGTGGCGCCCTTGCGCTCTTTCACCATCCGGGGAATGTACACATAATCCCCTCCCCCCGTGGTCTGCCCGGAGCCCACCTCACCGATGGCGACGGCTCCGTCGGCCAGCATCCTCTCAAGGGTCATGGCGCGGTGGGACGCATCCAGCCCCGCGCCGTCGGCACAGTCCGCGGCAAGAAAGCTCTTGGGCAGCTGCACGGCGGCCGTCTTGATCCGCACCGGGTGCAGCTCCTGGGTGGCCTTCACCTCCTCCATGGTCACAAATCCGTCCACTCCCATCACCGTGGTGTGGCCGTTCAGAAGGTCCCGGTCCAGCTGGGTGAGGACCTGCTTTTTTGTGCGCGCCGCCGCACCGCTGGAGAGAAACGGCCCCATGACCACACTGTGGGTGTGGTGATTGATGAGCCCCGGCAGCACCGCCTTGCCGGTGCAGTCCACGATCCGGGCATTTCTCTCATTCAGCCCTTCCATGGAATGGGTCACATCCACAATCCGTTCATTCTCCACCACCACGTTGGCGCCCGTCTGAAGCGTTTTCCCATCTCCATTGACGACCACCGCGTTTTTGAATACCAGCATATTCCCTCACTCCCGTATGACTCAATTCACTGAATTATGTCATTTTTTAATATTAAACTACCACCCCGTCTTAAATTAGTCAATAGCAACTGTAAAATCCCATTATTTTTCGTATGAATTGCAAAATTATCTGGTCAATCTTGCCATACTTTGACGAAACTTGAAAAATACACTTCTGATCTTTTTCTTATCCGCGTCATAAATTTCCACCCATGAACTGGACAAACCACCGACCTTGCTTTATGATAGGAGCGAAACCACTTCCGCTCCGCCTCCAACCAGGGCGGTTTCTGTCAAAGAGGCGAGCGGCGACAGGAGTGAATCACCATCACACGGCGAGAAACACAGGCTCTGGCAACCCGGAAACGGATTTTCGACGTTGCAATTGAGCTCATCAATGAGCGGGGGTTTTATCAGACCACCATCGGGGACATCGCGGAAAAAGCGGAGATTTCCGTGGGCTGCTTCTACGAGTATTTTGACAACAAAGAGGCGCTGCTGGCGGAGTATCTGAGCGCCATCGACAGCCGCTATCAGCAGTACTACCAGGACGTGCTCAGCACCGCCCCCTTCCCCGACAGCATGGAGAAAATCCGCCAGTATATGCACTTTTCTCTCCAGCTGCTGACCAATCGTTCCAGATACAAGGACCTGCTGCGGGTGTACTATGCCTATTTGTCCTGCAACTCTGACCAGCTGGCGGACCGCAGCCGTCACTTTTTCACCGTGCTGTCAAAGCTGATCGACCAGGCGATTTCAGATGGCTCCATCCGCAAAGACCTGAGCAAGGAGTTTGTGGTCAATCTGATTGTCTATCTCTTCCGCTCCGTCACCATTGAGTGGTGTTCCAGCTCCGACCATGTCTGTGTGGATGACTACATCCCTTCCATCGATGAGATGATCCGCTTTTTGCGATCCCGCTGAGGAGGAATCCCATGGGTAAAACATATGAAAAATCCGCCGCCACCCGGCAGCGGATTGTCTCTGCCGCCATGTCCCTTTTTCGCCTGCACGGCTACTCCAACGTGTCCGTAAAGGATATCGTACGGGAGAGCGGCGTGGCCCACGGCAGCTTTTATACGTATTTTAAAAACAAGGACAATCTGCTGGGCGAATACCTCCAAACCATGGAGGACGACTACTTCAGGTACCACGAGACCCGGATGAAGGACCCGGAATACAGCCGGCTGGACCCCATGGAAAAAATCTACCGCTTCCTGGCGGATGTAAACCAGATCATGGCGGCGCCGGGAAAGGATTTTTTCCGGGCCTACAACGCCTATACCATCCGGGAGATGGACATCCTGGGCATTCACAACCGCAACTATTTCCGTATCCTGGAGTCGCTGCTGGATCAGGCCCGGGCCCGGAATCAGATCAACCCGGCCATGTCCAATGAGCACATCCTCCAGGCCGCCGTGGCCATGAACCGGGGCATTGTCACGGAGTGGTCGGTGGACGGGCAGAGCGGCCAGGTGTCGGACAAAGACCCGCTTTTGAGGGAGTTTTGTCAATATATCGCCTGCCCGGACGACTCCTCCGCGCTGCAAAAATAGAGAGCGGGACGCAACAGCGTCCCGCTCTTTTTCTGATTGTGCTTATTTGACACGGACAATGCACTCAAGGGTCTGCCCGCCCACAGTGGCCGTGACCGTGGTGGTTCCGGTGGAAACGGCCGTCACCACTCCTCCGGAGACCGTGGCAATCCCGGAGTTCTTGCTGGCCCAGGATACGGCGTCGCTGGTGCCGTTGACCTTCAGCGTAACCTTCTCCCCCACGCTGGTGGTAAAGTCCGTGGAGCTCAGGGACAGGGACTGGGCAGGTACGGTGGTATCGGAGGAGGGCGTCTTGCGCACACGGGCAATGCAGGTGGCGGTGGAGGTGCCGTCGGTGACGGTGATGGTACAGTTCCCGGCGGAGATCGCGGTGACAATGCCGCTGGCATTGACCGAGGCAATGCCGTCGTCGTCACTGCTCCAGCTATATTTGCCGCTGCCGCCTGTGGCGGTCAGCTTCACCGACTCCCCGGCGTTGAAGCTGAAATCCTCCGATGAGAGGGTGATTGCCGTACCGGAGGGCGTGGGGGTCTGGCCCTCGCCTCCCTCCGCGCTGCCGGAGCCGCCTCCTTCCGGCATCGTCACAGCTCCGCTGGAGCTGCCGGAACTGCTGGAACTGCCCGCCCCGCTGCCGTCCGGCTCAGGGATATCCGGGGGCTGGGGCGTCACGTCATCCACCTGTGAGCTGCCCGGTGTGGAAGCAGCTCCAAAGCCCATCTTCTCCCGGATGGAATCTCCAAAAAAGAAATACACCAGTACACAGGCCACTAAGATCAAAATGATAATCAGAACCGGCCCCACGGGGCTGGGGTCCTTCTGCGCCATGCGGCGGCCTCCGCCGCGCCGCTTGATGTGGCGCCCTTCGGCAATGGCCTCCTCCTCTTCACAGAAGGGACAGGTCCGGTAGGTGTCGGAAAAAAGCTCTCCGCATTTGGGGCACTTCTGCATACTCATGGGAATTTCCTCCTCTTTTTCCCGCGTTCATCACATTTACATAATATCTGCTTTTCCATGGCACGTCAACCGGAATTTCTGCATTCCCCGGTTTTTCCCGTCTTTTCTCAGGAGAGTTCCACCATAAAATAGACGTAATCCAAAGGAAGGAGTTCCCACAAAGTCATTTTATCACGCCGGCCCATCATCTGAATGCAGCTCACGTCTGAGGTACACCATGTCGATCAGCTGCTTTCCGCCCTCAAAGATCGGGTGGTCGTAGTGGTCGGTGAAAAAGTTACTGACCAGATAGGATCTTGAAAAGCCGCAGGCCTCGTAAAAGGGAATGGTGAGCGGGCTGTCCCCCGTGCCCACCTGAAGGGTGGAAAACGCCCCTCCATATTGCTGCGCCGCAAACTCGATCAGCCGCCTGCCGTATCCCCTGCCCTGGTACGGCGGCTCCACGGCAAGATTCTTGATCTCCAGTATTCCGTCCCCTTCATCCGTTACCACGCAGACCGCTTTTGTGCCGTCCTCCTCCAGAACATACATGCGGCCCCGGTCCAGATACCGGTCTATCATGTCCTCCTGCTCATCGGCCAGCAAAAGGAGGGGAAGATATCTCTTCTTATCCTCCCTGATCTCCCGGATAACGATGTCCCTCATCCGCCAAACCCCAGAGCCACGCCGATCACCGCGGAGGCGGCGATGAACACAATGGGGTGCAGCTTTTGAGTGGGCTTTACCCAATTGGTCAGCACCAGAAGCACCGCGGCCAGCGCGATTCCCGGCCAGTCGAAGGCGGCGGCCGGATTGCCGGCTGCAAGCATCGCGGGGTGGATCAGCACCTCGGTCACCACGCCGACGCCGGCGGCGGCGATCAGGCCGCTGGAGGCCGGGCGCAGGCCGTAAAAGGCCGACTCCACATAGCGGTTGTGCCGAAAGTTCTTCAGCAGCATCGCCACAATCAGGATGACGCCCACGCAGGGCGTGATCTCGCCCAGCGTGGCGGTCAGCGCGCCGGGGATTCCGGCCACCGTAAAGCCCACGTAGGTGGCCATGTTGATTCCAATGGGTCCCGGGGTGGATTCGGAAACTGCCAGCATGTCCATCAGCTGGGCCTGGGTATACCAGCCGGTGGACTCTGCAATGTCGCTGAGAAAGGGCAGCGTGGCCATGCCGCCGCCCACGGCAAAGAGCCCGGTTTTGAAAAATTCCCAGAAGAGCTGAAGGTAGGTCATGCCTGCCGCGCCTCCAATCCCTTCAGGACAATACCGGCGGCAGCGGCCAGCACCACAAAGAGAGCCGGCGACACATCCAGACATACGCCGCCCGCCAACACCAGCAAAAAGACCACAAAGGTCCGCTTGTCCACCACCGACTTTTTCAGCAGCTTGACCGTGGCGTTAAAAATCAGCACACACACGCAGACCCGGATGCCCGCAAACGCGCTCTGCACCCACTGAAGGTGGGAGAAGTTGGTGATCACTCCCGCCAGGACGGAGATAATGACCAGTGAGGGGAACACCATCCCCAAACTGGCCGCAATGCCGCCGGAGACACCACGGCGCTTTTGCCCCACAAACGTGGCCGTATTGACCGCAATGATGCCCGGCGTGCACTGGCCGATGGCGTAATAGTCCACCAGTTCCTCCTCTGTGGCCCAGTGCCGGTGATCCACAATCTCCCGCTGGAGGATGGGCAGCATGGCCGCCCCGCCGCCAAATGTCATTCCCCCCACCTTTGCAAAGGTGAAGAACAGTTCCCAAAGCTCCTTCAATCCGGTTCACCTCAATTATTCCACATAGCCGTACATGCCGCGCACCGACACCTCGCCGGAGCGCACCACCCGGACCGATCCGTCGCCGCAGCGGACCACAAGGCCGAACTGCTCATCAACATCCATCGCGTCAACCCGCTCCCGGTTTCCGGCCGCGTCGATCAGCTGCACCGCCTTTCCCAGCGTCACGCAGTCCCGCCGGTAGGTCTTCAGATAGTCCTCCTGGCAGCCCCGTCGCAGCGCGTCATAGAGCCGGTCCAACGATTGGATCATGGAGGCGGCCAGACGCGGCCGGGAGATTTCACGGCCCAGGGCAATCTTCAGCGATGTGGCGATCTCCCTTACGCCGCTGTCAAAGTCCTCCGCCTCCTGGCCCACGTTCACTCCCGCGCCGATGACCAAGTACTGCAGCTGCCCGCTCTCCCCTTCAAGGGACATCTCCGTCAGGATGCCGCAGAGCTTTTTCCCGCCTAACACCAGATCGTTGGTCCACTTGATCTGCGGCCGGATGCCGCAGGCATCTTCCACCGCGTCACACATGGCCACGGCCGTCAATGCCGTTACGGAGATCAAACTGGCCGGAGCCATATCCGGCCGCAGCAGCACGCTCAAAAAGACGCCCTTTCCCGCCGGAGACTGGAAGCTGCGCCCCATGCGGCCCCGGCCGCCGGTCTGGCAGTCCGACACCACCACGGTGCCGTCCGCCGCGCCCTCTATGGCGATGCGCTTTGCATAGGTGTTGGTGGAGTCCACCTCCTGCAAACAGATCAGATGACGGCCAACCACCTGGGTGGCGCCAAGGAAGCTTCTGATCTCCGCCTCCGTTAAAGCATCCGGCGTTTCAGTCAGCCGATAGCCCAGGCCCGTCTTGGCCTCCACTGTATAGCCGTCTTTGCGCAGGGCGTCCACCGCCTTCCAAATGGCGGTGCGGGTGATGCCCAACTGCCCGCTGATCCCCTCTCCGGAGACATAGTCTCCCCGATGCTCCTTCAATAGCGCCAGCACCTGTTGTTTGCTCATAATCCGCCCTCCTTGCAGTTCACGCCTTAGTCTACCACGTTCCCCCCGGCTTGTAAACGCTTTCCAAAACCAAAACCGGAAGCCGTCTGAATGCATTCAGACGGCTTCCGGTTTCTTACTCCGCGGCCTCGCCGCCTGACTCCGGACCTGAGGCGGAGCCGCCGGGAGCAGGCGTCCCGCCCTGTTCTCCCCCTTCTCCGCTCTCCTGTTCCGGCATATCGCCCATTGAAGAGGAAGTCCCCTCCGGCAGGGGCTCGTCTGTGGAGGCCGGGACATTCTCCGGCTGGTTTTCGCCAGGCTCAGTTTCCGGCCGGCTTGCATCGGGCGGTGAAACAACTTCCGGACTGCCTGTATCAGGACCCTGTGCCGCAGCGCCTCCAGAGTCGGGCTGGCCGACAGGGTCCTGAGGTGTCTCCTCCACCTCAGGTCCTTCCCGCATGGCATGGACAATCCAGCGGTTGGCATGACCGTTCCCCGTGCAGGTGGAGAGTGTCAGCACATAGTCATTGACCGTCGGCGTGGTGCCGGTTTCAATGACGGAGGAGGCGCAGACCGTATCTATAAAGTCCTGCTTTTTCTCATCGCTGGAAAAGGACAGGCGATAGCTCTCGCCGCTGGCGCTCCCTTCGTAGGCGGAGAAAATTCGGTAGGTAAAGGTCCCCTCATCCGTGGTCACATAGACCTTGGAGTGGTTTTGCCAATAGCTCTGCTTCTTGTAGTGCTTCAGTCCCGCGAACATGGAGCCGTTGTTCATCCTGTGGCCGTAAATGATGGTGTTGAAGTCCGTCAAGCCGGCGCCGCAGCGGCTGTCCAGGAAAATAGCGCCCACCACGCTGAGCGTCTTTTTATAGGTGTGGTTTAGATAGTAGTCGTTGTCCGCCCCCTGGAGCAGCGGATAGGAGATGGCGGTGCCGGGAATCACGATCCAGCCCTGCACATCGCTGTTGACCTCCCGCAAAGCGGAGAAATCCATATTTTTCAAAAGGTCCGCATAGGGATCCACATAGACGATCTGGGGCTTCTCGGAAGTCGGGCCTTCCGCGCCGGAGGACTGGGCCGGCAGGACCTCCTCCTGCTCCAGCAGGGAAAAGTCCGGCAGCTCCACCAACTCCGCCGCCTCGTTGTAAAGCTCCTCCCCTTCCTGATAGGCGGTCATCTGACGGAGGATCATGGCTCCGCTGCCCACAAAGACGAGGCTGAGCAGGACAATCAGCACAAGCCGTATCGTTCGATTCAAATGCTTTCCCTCTTTCCATGCGGCCGCGCGCTTTTCCGGCGGAGGTCCGCTGTTTCTTTCATCCACCGCGCTTTTCCTTGCTTTCGCGCGGCTGTTTTGTTTATTTTATATGCTCCCCGTTGGTTTGTAAAGCCGCAGTTTCCCCGCGCCTTTGGAAAAAGGGGTCCGGACTTACGTCCGGACCCCTCTCGCTTTTGTTTGCTTCGGACAGGTGAGTGCTTACTGATCCTCTTCCTTCTTGCGCTTGCCAAAGATGCTCAGCGCCGCGATGCCGCAGGCGGAGACGGAGGCCAGTGCCACCCAGATGCCGGAGACGTCGCCGGTCTTGGGCGCCGGGCCGGTGGGAGTGGGCTCATCCTCGATCTCAGTGGGCTCTTCGCCGGGCTCTTCGTCAATCACAGGCTTGTCGCCGCCGGGAGTGGGATCGTCGGGGATTTCAACCGGGGGATCCTCGGGATCTTCAGGATCATAGGGATCGGAAGGCACGTGATAGCGGTTGTTCACCGTCAGGACCAGTGCGTCCTCCGCCAGATCCGTGTTCCATCCCTCAGGCAGGGCCGTATTGGCGGTGGAGGTACCGGTGGTAACCGACCAGTAGCCCCAGCTGTTGCCGGTCATGGTGTGGTCACCTAACTTGATCTCCTTCACGCTGTAGGTGATGGCCTTGCCTTCGCTGTTGCGGTAAATGGTGTAGCCGGTCTCGGTCTCAGCATTGTAGTTGGACTCAAAGAGGCCGAACCACTTGCCTCTGACGCCCTCCACGGCGTTGTCGGCGGTCAGCTCAACCACCACTCCGGTGGGCTCGCCATCGGCGTACAGCTCCAGAGTGACACTCTTGATGTTCTGGCCGGCATACTCGCCGCTCCAGCTCTTGACCACAGGGATCACCAGGGTTTCGGGCTCATAGCTGTTGGTGATGGTGATCTTGCCGTCCACCACAGTGCCGTCGGTCTTGGCCGCATCGCCCTCGCCGCTCAGATAGGAGATGGTGTACTCAAAGCTCTCGTCGGAGGCGGCGGTGAAGGTTTCGCCTCTGGTGTAGCCCAACTCCGTCACGGTGTAGGGAGCGGTGTAGCCGTTGGCGTCGAATCGATGTTCGGAGGTGTACTTGCCCTCGGCGTTCTTGGTAATGACCAGTTCCTTCACCACATTGGAGCCGTTCTTGTCGGCGATGCTGACGGTGACGCTGTCGGGCCGGTTGCCGTCCCGGTTTTCATCGTCGCTCCATACCTTCTCGACGGAGATGGTGGTGTAGTTAGGAACGTAGGTGTACTGGTTGTCGCAGATCACTTCGATCTGGGCATCCTTCTCTACCTTCACTTCCACATAGCCGTCGGCGTTGACCGCAGCCGCCGCGCCGTTTACGGTGTAGGTGGTCTGCAGGCTGTGATGCAGCTTACCTGCGTCGGCTTCCTTCACATAATAGGTCCCAGTGGGCAGACCTGCAAAGTCCGCGGTGGGCTTCTGGGCCTCAGAGTTGATCGTCAGGCTGGCGGCGGTATCCACCAGGGTGTACTTGGTTTCGGCCTCAGCGTCATAGGTGTACACGCCGATGCTATAGGTGCCGGTAAAGTTAGAGGTCTTGCCCACGGTGATCTTGCCGGTGTCGCGGGTATTGACCACGGTCATCTGCTTCTGCGCGTCCAGCTGCTCCGCGTCATTCAGCTTCACGGAAACAGAGTAGATGTCCTTGGACTGCCAGTTGTTGTCGCCGTTGACCTCTTCCGCGCTGGTGGTATGGCTCACGGTCACGGTCCAGGTCTTGCTGCTGGCGGTGTAGCCCTCCAGGGCGGTGGTCTCTTTCAGGACGTAGGTGCCGTCGGTCTGCAGGCCGGTGAAGGCAGCAAGGCCAGTGGCCCCGGTCTTCTCCTCAGCCTTGTAGACAGTCTCGCCGTCCGCCTGATAGAGGGTGAATCCAACGCCTTCCAGGTCATTGGCCACCGTCGCGTCCGCGCTGTCCACCTTGTGGATGGAGAAGGAGGCGGGCACCGGCAGGTTGGCCACGGTGCGCTTGGTGTTCTTCACGGTGACGGTAAAGCCGTCGATGGTGACGCCGGTGGGGAGCGTGGCTCCGTCGGCTGCCTTCAGACCGGCCACCTTGCCGTTCTGGACGTCGTAGGCGACCAGGATGTCGGAGGTGATGCCGTCATAGCCGGCAGGAGTCGTGCTCTCTGCGATGGTCATGGACTCCGTGCTGTAGCTCAGTTTGCCGCTGGTGAAAACGGTGCCGGTGGAATCCGCGGTGAGTGCCGCCGTGTCCAGGGTAAAGGCAGCGCCCTTCAGGGCCGCGCCGGTGCCGTCCACCTTCTTGACGGTGATGGTGTACTCCTCCATGGTGTTGTAGACAGTGAGGACGCCGTTGGCCCAGTTGCTGTCTTCAATGCCCATGAGCCAGGTGTACACGCGGTCAAAGAAGGTCTTGTTGTCATTGAGCGTGATCTTTACGGCGGGCTCGCCGGCGTTGTCGGCGGGCTTGGTGGCCTTAACCGTCCAGACGGTTCCGTTGTCCACATATCCTGCGGGCACGGTCTCCTTCAGGTAGAAGGTCTGCTCGGTGCCGGTGAGATAGCTCTCAGGGATGTTGATGGTCAGCTTGCCCTCGTCGTCGGTCTTGTTGGAGGTGCCGGCGCCCATCTGGACCAGGGTCTTGCAGTCCGCGTCGGTGTAGAGGTTGAACTCCACGCCGGCCATGGCCGCGTTGTTGTTGCCGGCGTCCTTCTTCTCAATCCGGAAGGAGCCCTGGTTGTGATCCACAAACCGCTGGTCGTAGTCGTTGGTGTAGCTTGCGGTTACGGAAGCGGTGCCCACATCCTTGGTAAGGGTTCTGTGCGCGGTGGTGTCCTCGCCGCCGTTGACCTTCAGGACAAAGCCGTCGCGGCTGCCGCCCTCTTCCACCACAGTGTAGGTGGTGTTGGTGTTCACGGGGAATTCCTCCTGCCAGTCGGCGCTGTTCGTGCTGTTGTCCGCCTTGGGCAGGAACACGGTCTTGACCAGGCTGCCGCCCTCATAGACCTTGAAGGTGAAGCTGTTCCTGGCGAAATCCTGTTCACTCAGATCACCGGTGACGTCCTTGGTGATGGTCATGGTCACGGTATCGCGCAGATAGATGTTCTTCAGGGCAATGGCCTTGTTGGCATCTACCGTGGTGCTGCCGCTTCTGAGCGTGCCGGACTGCAGGGTGTAGTTGGCGATCTCTTCGCCGGACTCCGCCGCATAGTAGGTGTTGGCGGTGGGCAGGCCTGTGATATACCAGCTGTAAGGCGCGGTCTTGCCGTCGCCGCTGGTGGGCTTCATGGTCTGCTGGCCGTTCACGGTTCTGCCGTCCACACTCAGGAGGGCCACAGTCTCAGCGCTGGCGCCGGTGCCGTTTTTCACCGTGATCAGGAAGTCGCCTCCCAGTGCGCTGACGCCCTCAAAAGACTTGGTGACGATGATGGCGCCCAGCTCCTTGGTGTTGGTTACGGTGGTTCCACTGTAGCTGACGATGAAATTCACACCGCCCAACGTGATGCGCTTGCCTGCCTCTACCGGGTTGCCGGAGGCATCCAGTTCCTTGACGGAATAGGTCAGGCGGTTGCCCTGCTCATCGGTGGCGTACAGGTCGGAGTAAGTCACGCTGTAGCCCGCAGTGGTGTTCAGGGTGATGACGCCGTCCGCGTCGCCCACGGCCATGTTCAGCGCGTTGGACTTGACCTGGGTCTGGCCGGCATAGAGCTGCAAGCTGACTTCGGCCTTCTCGGCGTCAGGCGTGCTGTCGCTCCATGCCTTGGTGACGGTAACGCTCCGCAGCTCACGGTTGGTGATGCTGTTGTCCTTGTAGCTCACCAGGTACTTGACGCCGTCGATGGTGACGGTGTCGCCGCTTGCTACCTTGGTGTAGGTGCCGTCGCTGTTGGCCACGATCTCATAGACCGCGTAGGTGATGGCCTTGCCGCCGTCGGTGTACTCATCCAGGTCGGACCAGGTGGCGTTGCTTACGATGGTCTTCACCGCGTCGGTGCGCTCGGAAAGGGTCTCCACGCCGTCCACGGTCTCATAAAGGCCCACGGTGGCGGTCTTTTCCTCGCCGATCCAGCTCTTGGTGACGGACAGGTCCTCTCTCTGGGTCATATCCAGATCGTAGTACAGCTTGATGACCTTCTGGGCCGGATCGCCGGTGACCATTGCATAGGTCAGCGTCTTGGGACCGGTCTTGGCCTCATTCAGGCTGTAGCCATCGGGCACCAGGCCCATGCCGTCCTTGCCTAACTCATAGTCGGAGGAGAAAATGGTGTCGAAATAGGTGATGACCAAATCGGTCTTATCGGGGTATTCGCTCTTCTGGGTATAGGTATTGCTGTTGACGCCGGTTTCAAAGTAGTACTCCACACTGTAGGTTTCCTTCAGCATGTTGTTGACCACATCGATGTTGCCGGCGGTACCGCCGTCCACGGTGATGGTCCAGGTGGTCTGGGGATACCAGACGTTGTTGGACCAATAGGAGGTGTCACTGGAAGCAACGGCGATTGCATAGACCGTTTCCGTGCCGATCACGTATCCGGTGGGCGCCGCAGTCTCCTTCAGGTAGTAGCTGCCCTCGGCCAGATCGGTGGCCAGGCCCTTGCCGGCCGTGATGGTCAGCTTGCCGTCCGCGCCGATGGAAATCTCCTTGACGAGGGTCTCGCATGCAGCGTCGCTGTACAGCCCGAACACCGCGTTGGCCGCGATCTGGCTGTTGCTGCCGCTGCTGGCGGTCTCGCCGCTGTCGCCCTTCTTGGTAAAGGTGACCTCCGCGCCGACGGTCTGATGCTCGGCGGTGATCTTGTCGTAATAGTAGGTCACGGTCACATCCGCGCTGTTGAAGTTTCCGCCGTCGGGGAAGGTGACGCTGCCGTCCTTCACCTCCACGGTCTGGACCTCGCCGGTGCCGTTGCGCAGGGTGACCCGGACGATCTCATAACCCGCGGGAGCCTGCTTGCGCTCGGTGGTAAAGGCCTCTGTCGCGGTGTACTTGCCGGGGTCCTTATAGTCCTTCACGTCCGTGACTACCCCGGTCAGCTGGCCGGGATCGGTGGTGGAGGGATGGACCTCGTTGGTGGTACCCTCATAGTAGTAATTGGTGGTCAGCTTGTAGAGGGTGCGGACGTACTCCAGATGGATCACGTACACCCGGTTGATCTGATCCACGGTGACGGACACATCCCCGGTGAACTCCAGCGGAGTGTCCTCCCCATCCTTCACGTCGATGAAGGCGCGGGTGTTGGCGGAGACATACTCAAAGGGAATGCCATTGAGCGCCGCATAGTCCGCGGGGTCGACGCTCAGCGTACCGGGGCCCTCAAACTCCTGCACCGTGCCGGCGGCACTGTAGGAGAAGACGGTGGTGCCGGACTGGACGGTGGTATAGCTGGTGTCCACGCGGTACCAGTATTTCTGAGGCTGATCGTAGGCGTTGCTGATGGCGTTGTTCCCGCCGTAGGTGACTTTGTAGGTGTCGGTTCCGTAGACGATGGAGCCGTTGTTCTCCACCTTGCGCAGGACCTGCTGGCCCTCAACGGTCTCGTAATACACCTCACTGACGCTGTAGGAGTATTCATGGCCGTCGCCGTCCACATCATACTTCTCCAGATCGCCGAAGGAGAAGCTCCACAGCGCGTCGGTGTCGCCGTCGCCCTTGGTCACATACAGGGGATTGGTGATGCCCTCGGCCAGCTCACTCTCGGGAACCAGCTGGTTGTCGTCGCGGTACAGGGCCACATAGATGCCCTCCACGGCGCCGGGGACATAGTAGTCGCCCTCGACGGTGCGGTTCCAGGCCTTGGTGCCGGCGACAGGAATTATCTCCTGCTCAATGATGTTGACGAAAGCATTGGGCACAACCTCGCCGTTCTTCATCAGGGCTTCCTTGGTATATCCCGCGGGAGCGGTGGGCTCGTCAAAGGTGTAGAAAATTTCGCTGCGGTTGTCGTTGTACTTGGGCAGGCCGGAAACGGTGTAGCTCCAGTTGTTGGAGTCAGCATCCTCGGCCAGGTAGATGTTGTCGCTGTCACTCTCATTGGCCTTGGCCGCATCCTGGGTCAGGACAATGGTGGTGGGCAGGGCGGCTCCGCCGACAGTGGTCACGGAAGCGCCGCTTGCTGTCTTGGCGCTCAGGGTGAAGGTCACGTCAGGATGATTGTTGGTGGGATCCCTCCAGATCTTGGTGACGGTAGCGTCCTTCACGCCCTGGGTCAGGGTGTTGGTGATAAGGGCGGAGTTGCTGTTTTCGTGGTTGACAGTCGTGCTCTGATAACCCTCCACACTGGCCTCTTCGATGGAATACACATAGGCCGTGACGGAAGAAGCGCCGATGTCGTAGAGATCCAGACCGTTGAAGTAGACGGTCCAGCTGTTGTTGGTGGTGTTCACGTTGGCGCTCACCTGGTCGGCGCTCAGCTTGCCGCCCTCGTCCACAGCGACCGTGCCGTCGCCCGCCACGGTGACGGTGCCATACGCGCTGGCGCCCTGCTTCAGGGTCAGGGTGATGGCCGGCCGGTCCGCGTTGGCGGCGCTGCCGTCCACCCAGTTCTTGGTGACGGTGAAGGCGCCGGTGGTGCTCTGGGCCAGCTTGTTGGTTACCTCGAACGCAAAGTTGGCGGAGTTATCCAGATCGTCGGAGATCACGGGTGTTTCGTAGCCCATGACGGTCTGCTCGGTCACTCTGTAGATGTACAGCTGGCCGTTTGCATCGTACTTCTCCAGGCCGGACCAGGGGGTGAAGGTCTTATCCACATTGGTGGACACCGTCTTGCCCGCCATAGTCTCCCAGTTGGCGTTGTCAGTGCTGCGCTCCAGCTGGATGGTGGCCTGGGCGGCGCGGCTGCTGTCGCTGCCCGCCAGAAGGTCGATCCACTCCTTGCTGACCTGGACGGAGACGCTGCCGGTGATGGTGTTGACAAAGTTGTAGGTTCTGCTGCCATCCTGGCCGTCCTCAACCGCATGGCTGCTGGTGTAGGCGTCGCCGTTGGCGTTGGTGACGGGAGACTCCACCACGGTGTAGACATAGGCAACCGCAACGGACTCGCCGGTCTCCGCATTCTGCTCAAAGTAGTACTTGGGCAAATTGGTGAAGGTATAGCTGCCGGTCACGTTCTCCGCGGGGTTGGTGCACTCGGCGTCCGCGGGATACGCATAGGCGACCTTTTCACTGCCGTCCTCCTTCGCCTGATACAGGGTGAAGGTGGCGCCGGGGGCCGTGTAGCCCGCGGGGTGGTTCCAGGTCTTGTTCACGGTGACGGAGGTGGTGTCCTCGCTGCCGTTGGGCGTGTTGGTGATGGTCACGGAAGCCTCGCCATTCACAAACTCCGCGGACTCATTGTTCTCGCCATAGGAGATGACGGGGACGTAGTTGGCGGGGCCGCTGACCTCGGAAACCGTGTAGGTAATCTTGTTGCCCGTGGCGTCGTACTGCGGCACACCCTCCCAGGAGGCGGTCCAGCCGTTCCCTTCGTTCAGGGTCTTGTCTTCATAAGTTGCGCCGTCGTTCAGCCGCACCACAACCGAGCCGGTGTGGCCGCCGGTGATGCCGTCTTCCCAGTACTTGGTGACGGTGATGGCGCCGTTTTCCTGACGGGTGTTGGTGAGGGTGAGGCCGTTGGCGGAGGAGGTGTAGCCGTCAAAATCGCCCAACTCCTGCACCGTGTAGGTGTGGACCTTCACGGAGGCGACCTTGCTCAGGTCCGTGGTATCATTGCCGTCCTTGTCCAGGAAGCTGTACTTGGGCAGATTGCCGAACTCGTGGCTCCAGCTCTCGCCCTTCAGCTCCACGGCGCTGCCGTAGGCCGCGCCGTCCCGGAGCAGCTGGACGCTGATGGCCGCGGGCCGCTTGGAATCGTCGCCCGCATCCTGCCAGGTCTTGCTGACCGTCACAGGCGCCGTCTCATTGGCCACGGTGTTGGTGATCACGAAAGGATCGGCCGCGCTGCCGCTGCCGGTGATCCCCACCAGCTGATAGGAGGAAGCGGTGATCTCGCTGACGGTATAGGTATAGTATTCGCCGTTGCTATCATAGAGATCCAGCTCAAGGGAGGCAGCCGTGTTGCCTGTGGCCTTGCTGCTGTCCACATCCAGGTAGGTGTGGCCGCCGTCGCCGAAGCTCTCGCCGTTGCGCAGCACTTCCACCTGGACCGTGCGGGGCAGGGTGAGCTCCACGCCCTCGGGCAGGATCCACTCCTTCTCCACATAGATCGAGGTCTTGCCGGTGGCGGTGTTGATCAGGGCCAAACCGCTGCCGCTCTGATCAAAGCCGTTCAGCGTAGGCTCAGAGATGGTGTAGGTATGGCTGCCGCCGTTTTCCGGATTGTTGTCGGGTACGGTGAGGGTGTACTCCCAGTATTTGGTTGTGGTGTTCTGGGTGGCCGCGACGCGGACATTGCTGTCGGCGCAGTTATTTACCGTAGCCGTGGAACCGTTCAGGTACAGCGTGGCAAACGCCTCGCTGCCGCCGTCCTGATACACGTTGACGTAGATGGGCTGGGTAGACTCGCCGCCCTGGGGATTGGCGGGCATATACCAGCTCTTGGTGAGGGTGAGGTCCTTGTAGGTCTGCGCCAGCTTGTTGACCACGCTGCCGCCCTCGCTCAGGTCGTCGCCCTTCACCGAGGTGATGGTGACCTCGCCGTAGTTGACGGTCACGGCCCACTCACTGTCGTTGGCCACATAACCCTCGGGAGCCGGGAACTCTTTCATGGTATAGGTATAGCCGGAGGGGATGGTCTCATCGAACAGCACCTCGCCCTTGTGGCCCTCCTCCGCGGAGGAGGATGCCTCACGGATGATGGAAGGGGCCGCGGTGGTGCTGGTCAGGGTGAACTTCGCGCCGGGCAGCTTCTGCTGTTCGCCGTTCACCGTGTGATGGGAGACCTTGTTGAAGACCAGGCTGCCCAAATAGCCCTTCACGATGGGGGCGGGGGAAGTCTTGGTGTACTCGTTACCGGTACTGGCGTCCTGATAGGTGAAGGAGGCCGCGCCGGTGGAGTAGGCCTGACCTTCCACAAACCCATCCTGGGTGTTGTCCAGGCGCACCTTGTAGGTCATGGTGTAGGAGGTGTAGCCCTCGGGCACGCCGGTGGTATCCTTGGCGGCTCCGGCCAGGTTCCAGACAATCTCACCATCGGCCTGCGTGGCGCCGTTGGCGCTGGTGAACTGGACAAAGCCGATGCACTTATCCTTGGTTTCCACGGCTCCGCCGGAGACGATATCGCCCGCCGCCTCACCGGTGGAACCGCTTTGCTCGATACTGTTGAGAATGGAGGAAAAGGCGCTGTTCAGAGCCGCCGAATTGCCGGCCAGGAACACGTCGCTCCGATTGGGGTTTGTGGGATCGTCGGCCGGACGCTTCCCCACATAACAGTCGTCCTGCAGCCAGCTGGTGATGGTCTTGGTCGTGCCGCTGCCATTGACAATGTTGCCGCTCAAACCATAAGAGATGGCGAACAGGTCCACGCCGGTGGAGTTCACCAGAGTTTTGCAGGTATTCTCTACCGCTCGGCTGTTGGAGCTGCTTGTTTCAGAGCCATTTCCGCCGTCTTTAGAAATTGAACCCACATCATTGCTGCTGGCGTCTCTGCGGTAAGTAGGCTGGCCGTCGGTCAGCAGCACGGCAAACTTGTTGTCAATGCCCGCGACCTGGCTGTTCACGCTTTTCTGGGTGAACAGGTTGTTGGCCAGCATCACGCCGCCGCTGGTGTTGGTGCCGCCACTGGCGCTCAGGCCGTTGATCACGTCCTTGGCCCGCTGCAGTGCGGTGGCGTCGGTAACGTCCACCCAATACTGTTTGCCGCTGGTCTGCGTGTCCAGATCCCGGGAATTTGCACTCTGTGCAAAGGTCACCAGAGACACATAGCGGTGGGTGCCCGCCTGTGCGCCGGAGGCATAGCTGTCCAGGAAGGCGCAGGCCGCCGCCTGGGCCGCCATGATCCGGGACTGGGTGCTGCCGCAGTCGCTGCATTCATAGGTGGTAACTAACTCCGAATTGTGATTGCGTTCTCTTTTGCCGCAGTTGGCACAGGCATAATAACCATTGTATTTGCTGGTAGAAACCCACTCTCCCCGGACATACTCCTTACCGCTGCCGTCGGGGCAGTATTGGTGCCACTTATAGCTCTCTTCCATGCTGTCGTTTCCGCACTCGGCGCAGTAGTCCATCGAGCCGGAGGTATCGATGATCAGCGTGGTCGCTGCGTCGGCGCTCTGGGTGGTGGTGGTTGCGTTCTTATAGGTGACGTTCACCTTCACGTTGAACTCATTTTCCACTCCGGTGGCCGTCAATTCCTTGGTGACGGACACATCGTAGTTGGATGCGCTGCCGTCGGAGCCGTTCGCCATGTAATAGGAGGTTCCTCCCTTGTTGACGATCTGCTCCGTAGTCTGTTTTTTGACATCGCTCTCATTTGCGGCCAGCACACTGATGGGCAGCAGGCTGAACGCCATAACCACTGCCATAACCAGCGACAAAAGCCTCTTCTTTGTTGTTGCCATAATTTCGTTCTCCCTTCGTTTCTTCTTGAGATCGAAATATGTGGCGGCCGGACAGGCATGGCCCCCGGTTGGCGGGCTTTAGCCTCCGAACTTTGCGTCCCGTCCTTTCAGGCGGTTTGCCGTTTCAGATATTTCTGTTTGCTGACTCGTTTGATGTTTGTGGTCTGTTCGTGCTCTGTGCGGGGTCAAATAGGCGGGGATGTCTTTCTCAATTCGTATTCATCGCTTTGTCCCGTATCAGTCAGGGCGCTGTTGAACAGCATTCCAAGCTCCAGTACGCTGCGGAAGCTCTCTTCCCGCCCTTCCTCCAGCCAGGCAACGGTCCCCTGCCAGCTGGCGTTCTGACGGAAAATCACTTTGATGGAGAACGTGGCCGCCTGGCCCTGCTGCTCCATGTTTTCCGTCCGTACCGGGGGAAGCGTTTTGTCCACCGGGCGGAAGGAGCGCTCTGCGGTAAATGGCTGCGGGAAGTTCATCTGGTCCAGGATCGTCTCCATGGCCAGCAGGAATTCGATGAACCCGGTGAAGGGAACCGCTCCATTCAGCATCAGGTTGTACAGCCTTCCCCGCAGGACCCTGTCCTGATAAGAGTCGATGCATACGACAGTGGTATGGTATTCGTTTCCCAGTACCCTGTGCATATGCCGCCTCCTTTCTGCTCTTGTGAACTCAGTTTACACGACACCGGTTACGTATCCGGATACATTTTGAAATTCTTTTTACATTTTTTCTTTCCAGAAGCAAGTTTTCCCGTCACCGGGCCGGGACGCATGTCCTTTTGCCCCACTTGCCGGTTTTCACGGTTCATTTTATTCTCCCGCCGTTACAGGAGTGGATACATTTTCCGCTTTTCCCCGCAAAACGCAACAAAAAGCAGAAAGCCAGGCTTTCTGCTTTTTGTTGACGGATTATTTTCCCTGTGACAGCCGGCGGCGCATCTGCTCCGGGTTCGCGGCGTAGTCCGCCGCGGTTTCCTCGCCGATGGCACCCTCCTGATACAGCTTCCAGATCGCCTGGTCCATGGAAATCATCCCCTCCGCGGAGGAGGTCTGTATCACGTTGTCGATCTGATAGTTCTTGCTGTCCCGGATCATATTGCGGATGGCGCCGTTGACCCGCATGACCTCCACCGCCGGTACCCGGCCGCCCTCTTTCCCCGGCAGAAGCTGCTGGGAGATCACCGAGTGCAGCACCATGGAAAGCTGCGTCCGGACCTGGGCCTGCTGGGCCGGGGGGAAGATATCGATGATCCGGTCGATGGTGCTCACCGCCCCCTGGGTGTGCAGCGTGGTGATGACCAGATGGCCGGTCTCCGCGGCGGTCATGGCCGTGCGGATGGTCTCATAATCCCGCATCTCGCCTAACAGAATTACATCCGGCGCCTGGCGCAGACAGGAGCGCAGCGCGGAGAGATAGTCCTCCGTGTCAATGGCGATCTCCCTCTGGCTGATGATGCTCTTTTCATCCCGATACAGGAACTCGATGGGGTCCTCAAGGGTGATGACATGGGCGCTGCGGGTCCGGTTGATCCGGTCGATAAGGCAGGCCTGCGTGGTGGATTTTCCGCTGCCCGCCGTGCCGGAGATCACCACCATGCCGTGGCTCACATCCGCCACCTCCATCACAGAGTCGGGGATGCCCAGGACCTTGTGGTCCGGAATCTCAAAGGACACCACGCGGATCACCGCCGCCATGGAGCCGCGCTGGCGGTAGGTGTTGACCCGGAAGCGGGCCAGACCGGGCTGGGCAAAGGAAAAGTCGTCGTCCCCTGTCTTCAGGTAGCGGTCCTGCTCCCGCCCCGCCATGCGGTAGATCTCCCCGATCAGCCGCTCCGTCTCCGGCGGAAACACTTTTGTGTCGCTGACAGGCAGAATCCGCCCGTCCCGCTTATAGCTCACCATGCCGCCGGCCACAATGAAGATATCGGACGCTCCGTCCTCCACCGCCCGGCGCAGATATTCGATCAAATCAGCCATTTCTCCGCTCCTCTTTTCAGCCTGTATAAACCGGAAGCTCCTCCTCCGACCGCCAATCGCCGGTGGAGACCGCCTGCCACTGTACTATATTATAATGTATCCGGTCTTTGTCAAAGTCCACCTGGACCCGCAGCTCCTCCGTATCGGATATCGCCACCGCATAGCGGCAGGAGACGGCGCCGTCCTCCGCCGGGGTTTCCTCCACCGACTCCACCGTCTGTCCCTGGCGCAGCAGCGCCAGAACGCGCTCTGCCTCCCGGTCCGCCGCATAGTACTCCGTCACCGCCTGGGCGCTGCGCTCCGACAATGACACGTCCGCCGTCATGGTGGAGAGGCTCAGCAGTGCGAAAATCACCAGACAGAGCACCGCGAACATCACCAGCAGCGAGCTTCCGCCCACAGTGGGCGGACTGGAACGGTTCTCATCCACGGCCGCTCACCTCCTGCCAGGCGATGGGCAGTGAGAAAATCTCCCCACCATTCTCATAAGATACCCGGACCACGGCCTGTGCCAGCCCCTGCTGCGGACTCAGGCCGCCAAGCGCCTCGGGAAACACCTCCAACCGGTAGGAGGCCCCCTCCGAGACCGCGTTCCAGTCATAATCATAGAGCACATACCACATTCCCTGGGAAATCTGGCCTCCCATGGCCTCCCGAGCCGCCTCCATGGCGTGGGCCGGGTCCTCTCCGGCCCGCTTCATCAGCTCCGCGGCGCTCTGGGCCTGGAGGACCGCCCGGTCCAGGGCCGCGCTCTCCCGGGACTTCTGATTGGAGAGCGCGAATGCCTGCACGCACAGGGCGGCGGCGATGGCGAACACAAGGATCATCACCACCTGCTCCATCAGCACAAGGGTCGAACGGTTCTGGTTCATGCCTCCGCCTCCCCGCTTCTGAGGGCCAGCGTCAAGGCGGTGACCTGCCCATTCGTGTCCGTGGCTTCCACCGTCAGCTCCCCGTCCCTCTCCCAAAAGTCAAGACCGCCCGCTTCCATGACCTCATTGCCGTCCTCCGGCTCAAACTCCTCCAGCGCCGAGGCAAACAGCTCCCGCACCGATCCATCATAGTAGTAAATCCGGGTATAATAGGGCTCCCCCTCCACTTCCCGGACAAGGTACAGCGTGGGGATATCCTCCTCATCCAAAGAGAAGCCGTCCACAAAAACGCCGCCCGAAACGTCATTATGCCGCACCTTTGACGCAATATATTGCACACATATCCGTTTTTCATAGCTCTTAGCGCCCCGCTCGCTCAGCTGGCGGTAGCTGTCCGCACCAAGCAGGAGCACCAGCAGAATCGCGGAAGCCAACACGCCGAAGGTCAGCAGGACGAATATGGTTCCAATGGAATGTCGCTTCATCTTCCCCCTCCTCAGCGCGCAAGAACTGTGATCTCCGGCATGATGTTGTCGGCAAAAATCTCATAAAACACCACGTAGCGGGCCTCGTCCACCTGGATGCCGTAGTCCTGCTCCAGCTCCTCTATCGTGGCGGGATAAACCCCCTCCGACGCGTAGCAGCTGACGGCTGCCCGGCGTATACTCTCCTCCAGCTGTCTGCGCCCCTCCTCGCCCTGGGACGCATCCACATGAGCCAGGGCCCCCATCAAAAGGGCCAGAGCCGCGGCGGCGATCACCGGCAGAAAAAGCCAGGCGGTCAATCGCGTTTTCCTCTTTTTCATACGCTCACCCGATGGCAGACATGATCCGCACCAGCGGCAGCATCACGGACAGCAAAATGCCGCCTACCAGAAGGGAAGAGACGATCACAATGCCCGGCTCCACCCGGCTCACCGTCTCCTCCACGCTGCGCTCCGCCTCCGTCTGGAGCCGCCTCGAAATCTCCGCCATCACCGTGTCGCCGCTGCCGCTGCGGATGCCAAGGGCCAGCATCCGGCAAAAGGCAGGCGGCAGCAGGGCGCTTTGGCGCAGCGCCTCCGCAAGCCCCGCCCCCTCATCCAGCCGGGAGCGGCAGTCGCTGTAGCGCCGCTCCACAGCGGCGTTCTCACTGTGGAGCGAGGTGGCCATGGACAGAGCCTCCTCCACCGGCAGGCCGCTGGCCATTCCCATGGACAGAGCCGCGGCAAACTGGGCCGCTCCCACTTTGGCGGCAATGCCCCGGTCTCCCCGGCGGCGCTGCCAAAACCGCCCCGCCCAGTTCCGGAAGGGCAGGCTCACAGAAAACGCCGCGACCAGAGCCAGCACCAGGGCCAGCAGCACACAAAGCACCGGCAGCATACGGTCCAGCACGCCGCCCAGAGCCAGCAGTCCGCCGGCAAAGCCGGTCATCTGGCCGCCCAGCCGGGCAAATACCGACTCAAAGACCGGCAGCACCTTTGCCAGCAGTACCACGATCACCGCCAGCATCAGCAGCAGCAAAATCACAGGATAGGTCAGGGCGCCGCGGATGCGGTTTCCCATCCGCTCCATGGTGTCGTAATAGGCGGCGAGAGCCCGGAAGGACTCCTCCTGACGACCGGTTCTCTCCCCGGCGCCGGCCAGATACACCGCATAATCGGGAAATGCTCCCGTGGCGGCCATGGCTTCGGACAGGGGTTCCCCGCCGTCCACCGCTCCGGCCAGCTCCTTCAGCAGCTCCGACTCCTGATCCCCGTCCTCCGCCAGCAGGTGCAGGCCGTCTCCCACACCAATGCCGGCGTGGAGCATGACGGAGAGCTCCAGACAAAAAGCGGACAGATATCCTGATGACAAATATCTCTTTTTCATATTCCTCTCCACGATTCAACAAAAAATGGACTTGCTTGCGCAAGTCCATTTTACAAAATATTCACTTGCAAGTAAAGACCTTCTGTTCAGTCCTCAGTAAATATATTTGGCGCTGTAGTTCTTGCCGTCGCCAATGTACTTCATGATTTCCTTGCTCTGGTTTCCGGTGGAGGCAAAGGTGGGGTCCATCAGCTTCCAGGTGGTTCCGTCAAAATAGACCACATTCTCCACCCAGCCGGACTCCGGAGAGTAGACGTTGATCCATGCATGGTAGATATCCCCGCTGTAGCCCACCACCAGCTTGGTGGGGACGTCCTGGCTGCGGAGCATGGCCGCCATCAGCGCCGCATAGTCAAAGCAGATTCCCTTTTTCTGCGCCAGCACCGTATCAAGCACCGGCAGGTATCCGCTCTTCACGGACGCAGCTTTATCATAGTCATAGGAGATGTTTTTCACCACAAACTCGTAGACCTTCTGCACCTTTTTCAGCGCATCCGTCACACCGGAGGTCAGCTCCGCCGCCTTTGCAACGGTCTTGCTCTCGGGTTTGTAATCCACATACTGGTTGGGCAGCAGGAACGGCGCGAATTCATCCTTCAGCGATGCGGTAAAGGAGGCGGAAATCACGGTGGAGTAAGATGTGCCGGAGATGTTTTCAAAGACGCTGACCTTATAGCTTCCATTGCCGTCGGAAAGCGGGAAGGTGGCGTAGTCCGCCCCGGCGGTCAGGTTGTAGGTGTATGTGACCCCGCTGGGGCCCTTGACCTGGGCCTTCAGCTTCTTGGAGGTGGAGGCGGTGTACTTCACCATCACATAGCCGTCGGCGGTGTTGGAATAGTCGATCACCGCGCTGGCGTTCTGCTTGACCAGCGTGCCGGAGGCAACAGGCATCAGGCCGTTGATCACGGCAGGCTCTGTAGCCAGCACGGCCAGTTCCGTGGTGGGATCGGCGTCTTTTACCTCCACCGACTGTGAAAACACCTTCGCGTCGGCCGCACCCATGGGTACGTCGCTGCCGTCGGGAACCTTGCTGCCTGCGCAGCCGGTACAAAATAACATCACCGCCGCCAACAGAGCGGCCAAGTGCTTTTTGTTCATTCTGCCTGCTTCCTTTCCATAGCAATCCATATTCTAAGGAACAGTATAGCATATCATTTTGAAAATGGAAGTATATTTTTAAAATTTTTTTCATCTTGCTCATTTACCTGTAACCTTAATCGAGTTTTGATTGCATGGCTGAACTTTTTATGATATAGTGTGGATACTTGAAAAGCTGGGGCTGTCTGCCCCGACTTGAAAGGCAGGTGTGTTTTAAATGGAGGATTTGCGCGTTTGCATGCTTGGGGAGTTTTCCATCAGCAATGGTGCAGATGCGATCAATGACAGCGACAACCGCTCCCGGAAGGTGTGGCTGCTGCTGGCCTATATGATCTATTTCCGAAATCGCAGCATTTCTCAGGATGAACTGATTGACCTTCTCTGGGGTGAGGAGGAGAGCAGCTCCAATCCGGCCAACGCCCTGAAGACCATGTTCCATCGGGTGCGTACCATGCTCAACCAGTTGGGCGGCAGCGTCGGACACGAGCTGATCGTCCGCCGTCAGGGCGACTATGCATGGAACCCCGACCTGACATTTGCCTATGATGTGGACCGGTTTGAGTCCCTCTGCAAGGCGGGCAGGACCCAGGAGGACCCGGAGCAGCGTCTTGCCTCCTATTTGCAGGCGCTGGAGCTCTACGGCGGTGATTTCCTTCCCAAGCTCGCCACCGAACCATGGGTGGTGCCGGTCAATACATACTTCCATAACCTGTATACCCAGACCGTACACGAGGTGATCCCCCTGCTGGAGGAGCAGGGCCGGTTGGACGAAGCCGCCGCAGTCTGCCGCAAGGCCATTGAGATCGAGAACTGCGACGAGTTTCTCTATTACCATCTTATGCGCCAGCTGCTGGACATGGGCAATCAGCAGGCGGCGGCCACCGTATTTGAAACCATGAGCGACATGCTCTTCGACCGGTTCGGCGTCATGCCCTCCGACGAGATCAAAGCGCTGTACCGTGAGGCCATCCGCTCCACCAACGAGCACGAGGTGGACATCAGCGCCGTGCGGGATCAGTTGAAGGAGCCCTCGTCCGCCCCCGGCGCCCTGGTGTGCGACTATGACTTTTTCAAGGCCATCTACCGGGCGGAGGCCCGCAGCGTAGCCCGCAGCGGTGACGCCGCCCACATCGCCCTTTTGAGCGTCACAAATATGAAGGGCGCAAAGCTTGCAAAGCGGAGTCTGGACCGCTGCATGGAAAATTTGAGTGAATTGGTCCGGCTGAGCCTGCGGCGGGGCGACATCGCGTCCCGGTGCAGCGTCTCCCAGTTTATCATCCTGCTGCCCCGGGCCAATTATGAAAACAGCTGCATGGTCATGGATCGCATCGTCAGGCAGTTCGGGCGCCAGTATCCACACTCCCCGGCCCTGCTGCGCTACAGCGTACAGCCTCTGGACCCCACATGCTGAACAAAGAGAGAAGGCGTTTGCCTTCTCTTTTATTTTGTCAGATTCGACAAGCTTTTTGATAAATTTCCGTCACATCTTATCGAAGAAAGTGCTTGCATTTTTCCCGTCCCTTTCGTATAATGATTTTCAATCAAATGAAGGGAGGAACTGAGATGTTGAAGTGTGTGAAACAGCCTGTTCCTTCTTTCTTGTTCCCTTTTTGACCGGCTATTTGCCGGTATTTTTTTTGCCCGGATGTGGGAAAATTTACCCGGGCTCCAAATTGTGAGAGGAGAAACGTCATGAAAGAAACCGAGATGAAACCCGTCCTTGACGCCCGTACCCTGGGCACTCCCAAAATGCTGGTGTTAGGCCTCCAGCACATGTTCGCCATGTTCGGCGCCACCGTGCTGGTGCCGGCCATCACCGGCCTCAGCGTCTCCGCCACGCTGCTGTTCGCGGGACTGGGCACACTGCTGTTCCACCTTCTGACCAAGCGTAAGGTGCCCGCCTTCTTAGGCTCCTCCTTTGCATTCCTGGCGGCCTACACCACTATCGCCCCGGGCGGCGAGGCGGAGCTTTTACCCTACGCCTGTTTCGGCGTGGCCTGTGCGGGCCTTTTGTATCTGGTGATCTCCGCCCTGTTCAAGGCCTTCGGCGCCAACAAGGTCATGCGCTTTTTCCCGCCCATCGTCACCGGTCCCATCATCATCGCCATCGGGCTGTGTCTGTCCGGCTGGGCCCTCTCCTGCTGCGCCCAGAACTGGGGCATCGCGCTGGTGGCCATTGTGGTGGTCATCGTCTGCAACATCTGGGGCAAGGGCATGGTGAAGATCATCCCCATCCTGCTGGGCATCATCGCCTCCTATGGGGTGGCGGCCGTCACCAACAATGTGGACTTCACCGCAGTCCGGGAGGCCGCCTGGTTCGGCCTGCCCTTCCAGTGGAGCAACACGGTGTTCGCCATTTTCCAAAGCCCTGACGTCTCGCTGCTGATTACCGCCGCCATCACCATTGTCCCCATCTCCATCGCCACCATCATGGAGCATATCGGCGACATGTCCGCCATCTCCTCCACCGTGGGCGACAACTTTATTGAGGACCCCGGCCTGCACCGCTCCCTGTTGGGCGACGGCCTGGCCACCATCGCCGCGTCGCTGTTCGGTGCCCCGGCCAACACCACCTACGGGGAGAACACCGGCGTTTTGAATCTGACCCGGGTCTACGATCCCCGTGTCATCCGCCTGGCCGCCGTGTTTGCCATCATCCTCTCCTTCAGTCCCAAGTTCGCCGCCGTCATCGAGGTGATGCCTCAGGCCACCTTAGGCGGCGTATCCCTGATCCTCTACGGTATGATCTCCGCCGTGGGCGTGCGGAACGTGGTGGAAAACCAGGTGGACTTCACCAAGAGCCGCAACGTCATTATCGCCGCTTTGATCCTGGTGCTGGCCGTGGGCATCAAATACGGCACCGGCGGCGACGAGGCCATCGTATTCGCCCTGGGCTCCGTCACCATCAAGCTCTCTGGCATCGCCACCGCCGCCCTGGTGGGGATTGTGCTCAACGCGGCGCTGCCCGGCAACGACTATCAGTTCGGTAAAACCGCCAACTCCGACGCCTCCGCTGACCTGGGCAGGTATTGATTCCTTGTGAATATCACACAAAGGAGCGCCAAAATTTGGCGCTCCTTTGTCGCCTGTGCAAGAAAAACCGCATTTCCCCCTGCAAGGCGGTTGACAAGCCCTTTTCTTCCCGTATAATAAGACACAATTGAAGACCTTTGATAGAGGCGCGGCATCCATGAGTACGTTCCATGCAAACGACAGGCATCGGGAACGGAAAGGGGCTGCCGCCGAGGTTTCCCCCAAAGCTGCCTGGCGGGGGGATTCCGGGCCGTGGGAGAATATTCTGCGGACTGTCATCGTACCGGCAACGGGCGGTGGAGTGCTATCATGATCACATACGACTATAGGCACCATTGCGCCCACCTGTATGAAGTCATGATAGAAATCATGGCTTCAAATTTTTTACAGGAGGGTTTTTTCATGCACAGCACAAACCGAAGAAGAATCGTATCCCGCATCATTCTGGCCGCAGCCCTGGTGCTGCTGGTCACTGTCTCCGCCATGGCGGCGGACGCCTCTCAAAAGATGGTGGACTGCCCCGACTGCCAGGGCTACGGCATCTGCATGAGCTGTTACGGCACCGATTCCGCCTGCGAAAGCTGCGGCGGGGCCAACGTCTGCGCCACCTGCGGCGGCGCGGGCGAGGTGGCCGCGTCCAGCCGCTACTATGAGTCCGCCTGGGCCCTGGTTCCCCCGGTCATCGCAATCGGACTGGCGCTGATCACCAAGGAGGTCTACTCCTCATTGTTCATCGGCATCCTTGTGGGCGGCATGCTCTACTCCAACTTCAACTTTGAGGGCACCGTGCTTCATGTGTTTGAGGACGGCATCGTCTCCGTGCTCTCCGACGGCTACAACGTGGGCATCCTGATCTTCCTTGTGGTTCTGGGCGCCATGGTCTGCCTGATGAACAAGGCCGGAGGCAGCGCCGCCTTCGGGCGCTGGGCGGCCAAGAACATCAAAAGCCGCGTGGGCGCCCAGCTGGCCACCGTCGTTCTGGGCTGCCTCATTTTCATCGATGACTATTTTAACTGTCTGACCGTGGGCTCCGTGATGCGCCCGGTCACCGACAAGCACAACGTCTCCCGGGCAAAGCTGGCCTATCTCATCGACTCCACTGCCGCGCCCATCTGCATCATCGCGCCCATTTCCTCCTGGGCCGCCGCCGTTTCCGGCTTTGTGGACGACGGCTCCGGCCTAGCCCTCTTTATCCGGGCCATTCCCTTTAACTTCTATGCCATTTTGACCATCGTGACCATGGTCTGCCTGGTGGGCTTCAAGATGGATTACGGCCCCATGGCCGCCAATGAGTCCAACGCGCTGGAGGGCGACCTCTTCTCCGGCGCCAACCCCTATGCCGGCATGGACGACGATGCGCCTGCAAGCAAGGGCCGGGTCATCGACCTGGTGCTGCCCATTCTGGTGCTGGTGGTCTGCTGCATCGTGGGCATGATCTACTCCGGCGGCTTTTTCTCCGGCGCAAGCTTTGTGGACGCCTTCTCCGGCTCCGATGCGTCGGTGGGCCTCATGCTTGGCTCCTTCTTTGGTCTGGTCTTCACCATGGTGTTCTACCTGATCCGCCGCTCCATGAGCTTCAAGGAAATCATGGCAAGCATTCCCGAGGGATTCAAGGCCATGGTGCCCGCCATCATGATCCTGACCTTCGCCTGGAGCCTGAAGGCCATGACCGATTCCTTGGGCGCCCGTGAATTCGTGGCCGCTGTGGTCAAGGCCTCTGCGGAGAACTTCATGATGTTCCTGCCCGCCATCGTGTTCGTCATCGGCTGCCTGCTGGCCTTTGCCACCGGCACCTCCTGGGGTACCTTCGGCATCCTGATCCCCATCGTGCTCTTCGTGTTCCCCTTGGACGGCGGCAATCCCCTGTCCATTGTGTGCGTATCCGCCTGCATGGCCGGCGCCGTCTGCGGCGACCACTGCTCCCCCATCTCCGACACCACCATCATGGCCTCCGCCGGCGCCCAGTGCGACCACGTGAGCCACGTGTCCACTCAGCTGCCCTATGCCGTCACCGTGGCGGCGGTCAGCTTTGTCAGCTACCTCATCGCCGGCTTTATCCCCAACGCACTTGTGGTGCTGCCCATCTCCGTGGTGCTGATGGTTCTGACGCTGATGGTCATCCGCTCTGCTCACGGGAGAGGATCCGCCAAAAAGGCTTCCGAACCTGCGGCCGCCAACAACTGACCATTCAGGAAAAGCCTGTGCTTTGAAAGCACAGGCTTTTTTTGATCCGCGGCTTATGCAAAACAGCATTTCCCCTCCATGCGGCCCATGGATTCAACTGGCCGCCAAAATCTTGGGGCCTTTTCCGCCTGCCTGTGGCCCGCCAAAACGTGGAGAACGCAAAGAGCGGCGCAGTATGCGCCGCTCTTTCTTCTCATCCAATTCCGCCAAAGACGCTGCCCAACACCAGAACCAAAAGCGTCAGGCCGCAAAAACCGTACTTGCTCATGGGTTCAAACGCTTTTCCCAAAGGCCGGGCCGCTCCCTGGTCGATCTGTGCGCGGACAAAGTCCTTTCCGCACACCCAGAAAAACAGGATGCCCGCAAGCAGCGCTCCAACGGGGCAGAGGTAGATGGAACACACGTCCATCCAGCCGGATACAATCCCCTCGATGCACACGCCCACCACGGCGCCCACCGCGCCCACCGTGCCCACCGCCCTGCGCCTGGAGAAGCCAAACCGGGTTTGCAGCGCTTCGATAGGGGACTCAAAGAGGTTGATGAGCGAGCTCAGCCCTGCAAACAGCACGGCCACAAAGAAGACGATCATCACGATCCTGCCGCCGGGCATCTGTTTAAAAACGCCCGGCAGGTAGATGAACATCAGTCCCGGTCCACTTTGGGTGGTATCCACGCCGGCGACTGCCATGGCCGGAATGATGGCCAGCGCGGCGATCAGCGCGGCCAGTGTGTCGAACAGCGCCACATTCCTGGCACAGAAGGGAATGTCCGCGTCCTTTTTCAAGTAGGAGCCGTAGACCAGTGTGCCGGAGCCGGCCAGCGACAGAGAGAAGAACGCCTGCCCCAGCGCATAGAGCCAGGTCTTGGGGTTGAGCAGGGCGCTCCAGGACTCCGGCAAAAACAAATAGCGGTATCCGGCGCCGGCGCCATCCAAGGTGGACACGTAGACCGCCACAGCGATGAACATGAGGAAAAAGAGGGGCATCATGACCCGGTTGGCCCGCTCGATCCCGGAGGAGACGCCGAACACCATGATGGCAAACACCACCGCCAGGCCCGCCAGCTGCCATCCCACGCTGCCAAAGGAGGAGGCCGTCGCGCCGAAAGCGGCTTCAAACTCCCCCACGGACACGGGCGTCAGGGCAGAGCCGGTGATGGATCCGGCCGCGTACTTCAAAATCCACCCCACCACAACGGAGTAGCCGATGGCAAGGGCCAGGCTGCCAAGCACAGGGATCAGCGCCAGCATCTCCCCAAGGCGCCTTCCCCTGCCTGAGCGCTCCGTGACCTTTCCAAAGGCCACAAGGGGGCCCGCCTCCATGGCCCGACCAAAGGCCATCTCCCCGATGACCCCGGTGTAACCGATGACCACCACGCAGATAAAATAGGGGATCAGGAAGGCTGCGCCGCCGTATTGGGACACCCGGGCGGGAAACAGCCAGATATTGCCCATTCCCACCGCGGAGCCGATACAGGCCACAATAAAGCCCCACTTCCCCGTAAACTGATCTCTTTTCTTCATCGTCCTCTCTCCCTCTTTGATCACAGCAGCGTGTGAATCTGGGATTCCCCCACCACCGTGATGCCGTTTTTGCGCAGCAGCTCCGCCGTCACGCCGTCTCCTGCCGTCAGAATGTGCCGGAAGGTTCCGTCGTAGATCCGGCCGGCGCCGCAGGATGGGCTGCGCTCCTTGAGCACCGCTGCCGTGCAGCGGTGCTCAAGGGCAATGCGCAGCGCCTGTTCCGCTCCCCGGCGATAGGCCTCCGTCACATCCTCTCCCTCCCGGTTCACCACCCGGTTCCCCTGACGCTCCGCAGGCGGCCGGGGCGTGGGCAGGCCGCCCAAACACTCCGGACAGACCGGCACCAGCCGGCAGCGCTCCCCCAGGCGGAGAAGCTCCGGCAGCTCTTTGCCGGTCCCGTCATACCGGCAGCACCTGCCTATGAGGCAGGCGCTGACCAGAATGGGACCCTTCATCGAATCCGCTCCCCGTTGAGCACCGCCAGCACCAATGAATCCCCCTCATACTGGAGTTTTAAGGAGAAAAAAGGCGCTTCCTGCTCCAAAAGGGAGTGAAAAATCCGGTCTCCCTCCCACTGGGGCAGGGCCATCAGTTGATCCCGGTCAATCCACTCCAGGTTTCCCTCGTCGCACTCGATCAGCTCCCCGGTAAAGTTGTCGGCAGTGAACAGGTGCATGTACTCCGTCTCATAGAGATCGGAGACAAAGGTGACCAGTCCCCGGTATCTCATGCGCCTGAGCGTCAGGCCCGTCTCCTCCCTGGCCTCCCGGAGCATGCACTCCTCCGGGCTCTCCTTGTCTTCGAATTTTCCGCCGATTCCAATCCACTTGTCGTGGTTGAGATCGTTTTTCTTTTTGACACGGTGCAGCATCAGATACTGCCTGCGCCCTTCAAAATCCCGCTCAATATATCCCAGTGTGGTATTCAACATTGGCATCCCTCCCGCCGGGCCATCCGGCCGCCGCTTTCCATATATTATAATAAGGTATCCATTTCATCAAAAAGAAGCATTCGGTCCATGCCGATACCGCTGATGAGGCAGCGTTCCTTCCGGTTTCCCACAAGCTGCTCCATCCAGTCCACAAATCCCCCGTCTCCCACCTCGAAGGTCTCGCCGTGGGCAGTCCAGTAAATCTTGAAGTTCAGTCCCTTGTAGTAGGCGTTCTCCTCCTGCTTCTCTATCCGCAGGGGCACTTCCGGCATCTCATTCCGGAGGAAGGTTTCCATAGCCTCCAAAAAACCGTCCGGATCAGTATAGCCCGCCCGGCGGCGCAGCGTCAGCGACATCTGCGGGCCGTACAGCGCCTGACAGTACCGGATCTGGCGGCGCAGCAGCGCCTTTTCACAGCTGTATCCGCCAGCGGAATCCCTGCCCCGCGAGACCATGCAGAAAATTCCAAAATGGGGCAGCATCCCCTTGCCGGAAAACTTCTGCCCTCTCACCACTCTGGCGGTGGTGCAGAGGTGCAGCTCGCCGGAACCGGCGCCGCCCCTGATCCTTGTTCCAAGCTCCAGGGCCAGGGCATTGGTGGGGTCTGCCAGCACCTCCAGGCCCCTTCCCGCGCCCACCACATTGTTCTGATCCACACACCCGAATACGGAACAGCTTCCAAAGGGCGACACCGGCGAAAGCAGGACGCTTTCAAACCCCTGCTTCTCCGCCAGGGACAAAAGCGCCGTCTCCAGGCGATGAAAGTCCAGGGCGCTGAGGGGGCTGGGCCCGGCAAACCGGCTCTGCTCATAGCGTCTGAGCACATCCGGTGCCGTGAGCCGTCCCGCGCGGAGGCGGTCTATCGCCAGCTGCAGGCTGCTCCACTCAGATTGTGACAGCTGTCCCAGTCCCTCCAAAAGCGGTTTTCCTTCCACTTTTTCGATGATTTTTTTCACGCCGCGATTTTCCTGCATTCCTTCACCCGCTCCCCATTCGTTCAGTTTTTCTATCATAGCCCAGTTCCCGGCCTTTGGCAACCGCTTTTCCCAAATTTCACTGTCAAATCATGCAAAATTCCACCCCTTCTTTTGTTAACTTTTGTTGAATCCATTCGGATATTACAGTCGCTTATCTCAGGTATTTGTTAAAATGTGATAAGAAATGTTGACAGTATGGAGAAGCCGTGGTAAAATGCAGGTGTTAAAAGATCAATAGCGCGCTTGCCGGACAGGTTTGAAGTTTGTAGAGAAGAATTGCTATAAATGGACGCTTGGCGGCGGGCTTTTTTGTTGTCTGGAGGATTGAAATGAACTACAAAGCACATTTGGTGGAGTCCGGCAAGCGGATGCTCCACAAGGGCCTTACGGTGGAGACGTGGGGCAACATCAGCGTCCGTGACCCTGAGACGGGTCTTGTGTACTTAACGCCTTCGGCCATGCCCTATGACACCCTGACGGAGGAGGATATTGTGGTCATGCGGCCGGACGGCACCGTGGCGGAGGGCCGGAGAAAGCCCACTATTGAAGTGGGAATGCACCTTGGGATTCTCAATGCCCGGCCGGAGATCAACGCCGTCATCCACACCCACCCCCTGTACTCCCAGGTCTTCGCCTGCCTGCACCAGCCCATTCCGCCTATCATCGACGAGGCGGCCCAGGCTTTGGGCGGCACGGTCTATCCCACGGAATACGCCCTGCCTGGCAGCGAGGAGCTGGCCCGGAACGTGGTTGCCGCCCTGGGGGAAACGGGGACTGCCTGTCTGATTGCCAACCACGGCGCCGTTTGCGTCGGAAAGGATATGAACCAGGCGTTCAAGGTCTGCACGGTGCTGGAGATGACCGCCCAGATCTATCAGATGTCCCTGGCAGTGGGCACCCCCCACATCATCTCCGATGAGCAGGTCGCGTACATGAAGGACTTTGTGGAGCACCACTACGGACAGGACAAAGCGTGATCGGAGCAAACGTCATGAAGCCTCTGCCTTACACCAGGAAAAAAGAAATATTGGAGATGCTCAAGCGCAACGATTTTCTGGACATCAACCAGCTGTCCCAAAAATTCAACGTCTCCTATATGACCATTCACCGGGATCTAAAGGAGCTGGAGGACGAGGGGATGGTGTCCCGGATATACGGCGGCGCTGTGGTCAGCGATTCCGTCCGGACCGCAGCGGATGTCCCCGTCCCCTCCGCCGATCTGACTCTGGAGGAGCGGTTCCGCGTCTGCCAGGAGGAGAAAAAGGCCATTGCCAGGGCGGCCGCGGCCTATGTGGAGGACGGGGAGATCATCGGCCTGGACGCCAGCACCTCCGCTTTGCAGATGTGCCCCCTGCTCCATGAAAAACGAATCACCGTGGTCACAAACGGTCTGAACGTTGCGCTCCAGTTTTCCGATTCAGAGACGGTCAGCGTCATGGTGGTGGGAGGGCTGCTGCGCAAGTCCTCTCTGTCTCTGAGCGGCCTGCGGGATCAGGAGCTGTTGCAGCACATCAACATCAGCAAATGCTTTTTCTCCGCCACCGCCCTCTCCTTTGAAAAGGGCATGATGGAGCTGAGCTATGAGGAGTCCGAATCCAAGCGGGAGCTTTTAAAGCGCACGGACAAGCTTTTTGTGCTGGCGGACCACACCAAGTTGGGCGCTTCCGCCCCCTATGTGGACTGCACCTATGAGCGGATATACGCCCTGGTCACGGACCGCTGGCCAAACGCCGCCCAGCGGCAGACGGACTGCCTGCGGAACTTTGAGCAAAACGGCGTCCGGGTTATCTACGGCACCCAAGAATAATAGGAGGAATACCATGGAAGAGATCAAGAAGGTCACCCATATCGACAATGTAAAGCTGTCTGAGGACAGCAAGAGCGTCATCATCATCGACCAGACCCAGCTGCCCAACCGCATGGTCTATCTGACCCTGGACAAGTTGGAGGACTGCTATGAGGCCATTTTGAAGCTGAGGGTCCGGGGCGCTCCGGCCATCGGCATTTTTGCCGGCTACGCCATGTATGTGCTGAGCCAGCAGTATGCGGACAAGCCCTACGACGCTTTTGCCGCGGAGTTCCACCGGCAGAAGGAGTATCTCAACTCCTCCCGGCCCACGGCCGTGAACCTGAGCTGGGCGCTGAACCGGATGGAGAAGGTCGTGACCGGCAACGCCTCCTCCGGCGTGGGGGAGATCGTGGAGCTGTTAGGACGCGAGTGCGTCAATATCCACGAAGAAGACATTGCCATGTGCCGCAAAATCTCCGAATACGGCCTTTCCCTGCTCCATGAGGGCGACGGCGTCCTGACCCACTGCAACGCCGGCCCTCTGGCCACCTCCCGCTACGGCACCGCCATCGGCCCCATGCTCTTGGGCAAGGAGCAGGGCATGAACTTCCGCGTCTTCTCCGACGAGACCCGGCCTCTGCTCCAGGGCGCCCGGCTCACCTCCTTTGAGCTCCAGAAGGCCGGCGTGGACGTGACGCTCATCTGCGACAACATGGCCAGCATTGTCATGAAAAACGGCTGGGTCAACGCCTGCTTTGTGGGCTGCGACCGCATTGCCGCCAACGGCGACTTCGCCAATAAGATCGGCACCTCCGGCGTGGCCATTCTGGCCAAGCACTACGGCATCCCCTTCTACACCCTGGGGCCCACCTCCACCATCGACATGAACTGCCCCACCGGCGACGACATCAAGATCGAGCTGCGGGACCCCGAGGAGATCAAGGAGAAGTTCTACGCCGAGCCCATGGCCCTCAAGGAGGTCAAGTGCTACAACCCCGCCTTTGACGTCACCGACCACACTCTGCTCACCGGCATCGTCACGGAAAAGGGCATCTGCTATCCCCCCTTCACTGAGAGCCTGAAGAAGCTCTTTGAGTGATTTCCCCCGGTTTTATAGTCGGAAGACTGTAAAAATAAAGAAGCATTGGACTATGAAAGGAGTATCCCAATGAAAAAGAAGTTAAAGGTATTTCTGGCAATCTTGTCTCTGGTGGCCATCGTCGCGTCTCTGAGCGCCTGCGGCGGCAACGGCGGCAGCGCATCCGGCTCCGGTTCCGCAAGCGGCAGCGGCAGCGCCGGGGCCACGGGCCTGAAGGTCTGCATCATCACCTCCTCCGGCATCGACGACGGTTCCTTCAACCAGAACTGCTACGAGGGCATCCAGGCCTTTGTCGCCGAGCACTCCGACTGCACAGTCACCGACATCAAGGAGGGAGACTACAACGAGCTGGTTCCCACCGTGGACCGCGTGGCCGGCGACTATGACGTCTTTGTCCTGCCCGGCTTTAACTTCACCGCCATCGGCGACATTGCGGCCGCCAACCCCGACAAGTACTTCATCGTGGTGGACTCCACCATCACCGACAGCCAGGGCAATGCCCTGAACGCCGCTGACCTGGGCAATGTGTACACCATGACCTTCTCCGAGCAGGAGGGCGGCTTCTTTGCCGGTCTGGCCGCCGCCCTGACCACCGAGAGCAACAAGGTGGCCGTGGTCAACGCCATGGCATACCCCTCCAACGTCAACTACCAGTTTGGCTTCATGTCCGGCGTGAATTACGCCAATGCCCACTTTGGCACCACCGCTGAATATGTGGAGCTGCCCTCCTACGCCGGCGTGGATGTCACCGGCGCCAACGTTGGCGGCAACTACATCGGCGACTTTGCCGACGAGGCCACCGGCAAGGTGGTTGGCGAGGCCCTGATCAACGAAGGCTGCGACGTTCTGTTCGTGGCTGCCGGCGCTGCGGGCAACGGCACCTTCACCGCCATCAAGGAAGCCTCCGACGTGTATGTCATCGGCTGCGACGTGGACCAGTTTGACGACGGCGTCGCCGGCGACCGCAACATCATCCTGACCTCTACCCTGAAGGTCATGGACGTCAACGTCCAGAAGCAGTTAGAGGCCATCTACAACGGTACCTTCTCCGCCGAAGACGCCTTCCTGGGCGCTGACTCCGACTCCTCCAGCTACGTCTCCGAAGAGGGCCGCCAGCAGCTGAGCGACGATGCTCTTGCCAAGATGGCGGAGTGCTATGAGCTGGTCAAGAACGGCACCATCGTGCCCGCCTCCAATTTCAACGGCTACACTCCCACCGACTTCCCCGGCCTGAAGTAAGAAAGGAAAGACTATGACAAAATCCTCCATTTCCGCCAGCATCTCCGTTACGGATGCGGAGATTGCCAAGGTCGTTCTGATGCCCGGCGATCCGCTGCGCGCCAAGCACGTGGCGGAGCACTATCTGGACAATCCCGTTTGCTTCAATACCGTCCGCAATATGCTGGGCTATACCGGCACCTATCGCGGCAAGAAGATCTCCGTCATGGGCAGCGGCATGGGCATTCCCTCCATGGGCCTCTATGCCACCGAGCTCTATAACCAGTTTGACGTGGACGCCATCATCCGCATCGGCTCCGCCGGCGGCCTGTCCGACCAGGTCAAGCTGCGGGACGTGGTCGTGGCCATGGCGGCTTCCACCAACTCCAACTATGGCGCGGCTTACAATATGCCCGGCTACCTGGCTCCCGCCGCAAGCTATGACATGCTGGCCCACAGCGTGGAAGCGGCCCGGAAGCTGAACGTCAACGCCGTGGTGGGCACGGTCTACACCTCCGACCATTTCTACTATCCCCGCCCGGAGATCAACCAGCAGCTGCGGGACCTGGGCCATCTGGCAGTGGAGATGGAGACCGCCGGCCTCTACTGGACCGCAGTGGGCTGCCACAAGAAGGCGCTGAGCATTCTGACCATTTCCGACCACCTCTTCACCGGGGAAGCCCTGTCTGCAGAGGACCGGCAGGAGTCCTTCCACGAGATGATGGAGGTTGCTCTGGAGACGGCCTGGCAGAGCGTCGAATAAACCTCTTATGCTGCCCCTCCCGCCGAACCTGACGGAAGGGGCAGCGTCAAATCCCATATGAGAAGCAAGGGGAGGTAACATGGAAGATTACATTGTGGAAATGCGCCACATCACAAAGCGCTTTCCGGGCATTGTCGCCAACGACGACGTAACGATCCAGGTCAAGCGCGGCGAGGTCTACGCGCTCTTGGGAGAAAACGGCGCCGGCAAATCCACGCTGATGAGCATGCTGTTCGGCATGTATGAGCCGGACATCGGGGAGATTTACATTCAGGGGGAGAAGGTCAAATTCCGCTCCTCCAACGACGCCACCGCCCACAACATCGGCATGGTGCATCAGCACTTCAAACTGGTGGATAATTATACCGTGGCCGAGAACATCGTCCTGGGTGTGGAACCCATGAAAAAGCTGTTTGGCGTCCTCCCCTGCGTGGACATCAAGACCGCCAACCGTGAGATTGCGGAACTGTCCAAAAAGTTCGGCCTGGAGGTCAACCCCACCGACAAGATCGAGGACATCCCCGTCTCCGTCCGCCAGCGTGTGGAAATCCTGAAGATGCTCTACCGCAAGGCGGAAATCCTGATTTTCGACGAGCCCACCGCCGTCCTGACCCCTCAGGAGATCGAATTTCTTCTGAAAATCATCGACGAACTGCGCAAGGGCGGCAAAACCATCATCCTCATCACCCATAAGATCGAGGAGATCAAAAAGATTGCGGACCGCTGCGCCATCTTGTACCGCGGCAAATTGGTGAACGTGCTGGACGTGAAGAACACCTCTTCCCAGGATATGGCCAACATGATGGTGGGCCGCCAGGTGGACTTCAACCCTGCCAAGAAGCCTGCCGACTACCGGGGCACCGTGCTGGAGGTCAAAAACCTCACCGTCCGCAACGCCAACAAGTTTGACGTGGTGAAGGATGTCTCCTTCCAGATCCGCGCCGGCGAGGTCTTTGCCATTGCAGGCGTCTCCGGCAACGGGCAGGTGGAGGTGGCCGACGCCATCGCCGGGCTGACAAAGGCCCACAGCGGCTCCATCACCCTTGGAGGCAAGGACATCACCGCACTCTCCATCCGCCAGCGGACGGAGGCCGGCATCTCCTACATCCCTGAGGACCGGCAGGGCGTGGGCGTGTTCCTGGACTTCAACCTGGGGGACAACCTGGCCCTTCGGAAGTACTACAAAGCACCCTTTTCCAAAAACGGCATTTTACAGTTCAATGAATTTGAGAAGAACGCCAACGAACTGATCGACCGCTACGACATCCGTTGCGGCCAGGGACGCAAGACCTCCCTGCGCTCCATGAGCGGCGGCAATCAGCAAAAGGCGATTATCGCCCGTGAGATTGAGGAGCACGCCAAGCTCATCATCTTTGTCCAGCCCACCCGCGGACTGGACATCGGCGCCATTGAAAACATCCACCGTCAGATTTTAGAAGAGCGGGACAAGGGCACCGCCATTTTGCTCATCTCCCTGGAGTTGGACGAGATCATGGAGCTTGCCGACACCATCGGCGTCATCTACAACGGCCAGCTTCTGAAAATTGCCGACGCCTCTACATTGACCTCTCACGATGTGGGCAAATACATGATGGGGGTGAAGGAAGCATGAAAAAGAAAAACCGGCTCGCGTCCATCCTGGACAGCGAAAAATGGTCCTCCATCAGCGTCCCCATCCTCAGCATTCTCCTGAGCCTGATCTGCGCCAGCGTCATCCTTCTGGTGATGGGCAAAAATCCCCTGGTGGCCTTTCTCAGCTTTCTCCAGGGCTCCGGCTTCCTGCCCAAGTTAAGCTACGGCGGCGGCAGCGGCATGCTGACCGACCTCTTCACCTTCCTGAACATCCTGGCTCCCATGTTGCTGGCCTCCCTGGGCTTCATCGTGGGCTTCAAGGCGGGGCTGTTCAACATCGGAATCGCCGGACAGATGCTGGCCTCTGGCTTCCTGGCCACCGCTCTCATCGGCTACAGCGGCCTGGACGCCTACCTGGCCAAGCCCCTGGTGATCCTGGTGGGCATTGTGGCCGGCGGCGCGCTGGGCGCGTTCGTGGGCTTTTTGAAGTACAAGTTCAACATCCACGAGGTGGTCTCCACCGTGATGCTGAACTATATCATCAGCTATCTCACCGGCTTTTTTATCAACGGGTACTATGCGGATATGCTGACCCGTTCCATGCGGATCTGCTCCGATGCCTCCCGTCTCACCTGGATGAACGTCCAGATCGGCGGCGTCAAGTGCAACGTGCCCCTGGGCATCGTGCTGGCCATCGCCGCGGCCTTTCTGGTCAAGTTTATTTTTGACAAGACCGTGTTCGGCTTTGAGCTGAAGGCCGTAGGCATCAACGCCAGATGCGCCCGGTACGCCGGTATCAAGGTGGGACGGCGCATCGTCATCTCCCTGATGCTCTCCGGCATGCTGGCGGGCCTTGCTGGCGTGACCTACTACTGCGGCTATTACAACACCATCGTGCCCAAAACCCTGGCCAGCATGGGTTACGATGCCATCGCCGTGGCGTTGTTGGGCAACTCCAGCCCCATCGGCTCCATCTTCGCGGCCATCCTGATCACCATTTTCCAAAACGGAAGCAACTACATGAGCTCCACCTTAGGCGTGGCCAAGGAAGTCGCCTCCATGATCACCGGAATTTTGCTGCTCTTCTCCGCCTGCGGCGGGTACTTCCGCTTTATGGCCCATCGCCGCCTGGAGCGGGCAGTGGACGAGGCCGCCATTGCCGCCAAGGCCGCCCAGCTTCAGGAGGAGCAGGCCCCCGCTTCCGACGGATCCGCAGCGCCCGGGGAGAATCCGCCGGGCGGGGATTCGGAGGATCCCGGAAAGGAGGCAAGCAGGAATGGATAAAGTATTTATTGACGGCCTCTCCTTTGCCGCTCCCCTGTTCGTCATGGCCATGGGCGGCATCTACTCGGAAAAAAGCGGCATCACCAACCTGGCCGTTGAGGGCTTCCAGGGCTTCGGCGCCTTTGTGGGCGCGCTGATCGCCGTTCTCCTCATGCCCATCCTCGGCGACGGCTCCCAGGGTGTGATCTACATCGCCATGCTGGCCGCCTTCATTGGCGGCGGGCTCTATGCCTGCATCCACGCATTGCTGTGCATCAAGTTCCGGGCCAATCAGGTCATCAGCGGCGTGGTGGTCAACATCCTGGCCGTGGCCCTGACCACCTTCCTCACCAGCACAGTGAACAAGGCCCTCACCGGCGGACAGTCCTCCAACAAGTTCATCCTTGGCGTGTCCGACCGCTTCACCATCCCCGTGCTCAGCGACATCCCCGTCCTTGGCGCCCTGTTCCAGAACATGTATCCCTTTGAGTTTGTTATCCTGGGCCTGGCCATCCTGGCCTGGTACCTGATGTACAAGACCCGCTTCGGCATGCATCTCAGGGCCTGCGGTGAGAACCCTCAGGCCGTTGACGCCGCAGGCGGCAACGTGGGCCGCACCCGCTTTCTCGCGGTGATGATCTCCGGCGCCCTCTCCGGCGTGGGCGGCATCTGCTACGCCTACTCCATTTCCGCCAACTTCTCCCCCAACATCTATATGGGCTACGGCTACCTTGCCATCGCGGCCATGATCTTCGGCAACTGGAACATCCTGCCCACAGCCGCAGTCTGTCTGTTCTTCGGCCTGGCCAAGTCCGGCGGATACCAGCTGTGCCTGAGCATGGGCCTCTCCAGCAACTATTCCGACCTGTTCATGATGCTGCCATACATCCTGACACTGATCCTGCTGACCTTCTTCTCCAAGAAGAACCACCCGCCCAAGGCAGCAGGCGAGGTCTACGACAAGGGCAAGCGGTAAGGAGGCATTTATGCGAGCAGCCATCATCGGCACCGGCGGCATCGCCCACACCCACGCGCAGTCCATCCGTTCCCTGGGCCATTCAGTCTCCCTGGTGGTGGGCCACACCCTTCCCTCCGCCCAGCGGTTTGCCGGTGAATACGGCTGCGAATGCTTTACCGACACGCTGACGGAGGAGCAGCTCAAAAAGGTGGACTGCGTCCACGTCTGCGCCCCGCCGGAGCGTCACTACGAACTGGTGAAGCTGTGCCTTGAATCGGGCAAGCACGTGCTGTGCGAAAAGCCCCTGTCCCTGCGCTATGAGGACGCCAAAGAGCTCTCAGCCCTGGCTGAGGCCAAGGGCGTGGTGGCCGCGGTGGACTTCAACAACCGGTTTTATCCCACCTGTACCCAGGTCCGCGGCCTGGTGGCGGAGATGGGCGATCCGGTCCTGATCCACGGCCACTACCAGCAGGAGTTCAACATCCTCCCCTGCCCCTACTCCTGGCGCTACCGGGAGGCCACCCGGGCCACCTCGGAAATCGGCTCCCATTTCATCGACCTGATGCGCTATCTCACCGGCCTGGAGGTGGAGGCTGTCAGCGCCGTGTTCCAGACCCTCCAGCCTGAGGGCCGGGTCCGGGACGGCCTCTTCTACCCCGACGGGGAGGGAGAGGCGGTCACCGTCTCCAACGAGGACACGGCCGTGGTCACCTTCCGCCTGAGCGGTGGGGCCGTGGCCAGCGCGGTGTTCTCCGAAATCTCCCCGGGCCGCAGCAACGATCTGTCCCTGGAAATTCTCTCCGCCTCCCGGTCCGTCTCCTGGTGCAGCGAATCACCTTATCAGGTGGTCACCGGCGAGAAGGCAAAGGGGCTCACCTGCCGGACCAGCGCCTTTGGCGGCGGCTTTACCGACACATTCACCGACTGCTTCCGCGCCTTCTATTGCGCGGTGGAAACCGGCCTGCGGGACCCCAGGCTGGCCACCTTCCGGGACGGCGCCGTCAACACCCTGATCTGCAGCTGTATCGCGCAGAGCGCCCACAACGGCGGCACGTTCGTCCCTGTGCGGGAATAATCAAAAAGCTCCGTGTTCAAAAGAACACGGAGCTTTTTTCTGGAACAGTCGACCGCGAATCTCGGGCCAAGCAGCCGCACCCATAAAACTGTACGCCATCCACGTCATGATCTCTTACCGCTCCAGCCGCCTGGAGAGCTTCAGCAGCTTCCCGCCCATGGGCAGCTCCAGCAGCTGCCGGTCCGCAAAGCAGTGCAGCCGCAGCAGGAGAAAGCCGTATGCGGCCACGGACAATGCAATCGCCGCTATCAGCGTCAGGACCCGCGGGCACCCGATCAGGCGCAGCAGCGTGCTGCTGCCCCAGGTGACCACACCCATGGCCAGCGCCGAAACAAAGGGCACGGCAAAGGTGCGGCCGGGCTTGAAGCGGTAGCGCAGCGCCCGGCTCAGCGCCCGGCAGTTGAGGACCGACACCAGCAGCGGGAAGGTGACGTTGCCCACGATCAGCGCGTATACGCCCCAATTGGTAAAGCGCAGCAGCAGATAGACCAGCGCCGCGTGGATCACAAGGGAGACCGCGCAGTGACGCACCGGCAGTCCCATGTAGTCGCTGGCCTGGAGAATGGCCGTGGTGATGGTGGAGAGGGCATAAAACACCGCCGCCAAGGAGCCGGCCTGAAGCAGGTGGGCCGCCAAGGCCTCCTTCTCCCCCAAACTGGTGAACAGCAATTCCATAATAGGTCTGGCCAGCACTGCCAGCCCTACCGCGGATGGGATGGCAATGGCCATGTTCAGCTTCAGCACCGCCGTGATCTTGCGGTGGGACTCCCTCCTGTCCCGTCGCACCGAGGCGCTGACAATGCCGGGCACGGTGGAGGCCGCCATGGCGCTGGCAATGGACACCGGCAGGTTCACCATCTGGTTGTACTGGGTGTTGAATACCCCCTGCAGCGCCTGGTACTCCTCCTTCAAAAACCCTTTCGACGCCATCACGTTGGCAAAGATGAGGTCGTCCAAAGTATACCCGATCTGATAGATGGTCTGACTCAAGACCACGGGGATCACCGTCAGAATCAGTGCACGGTAGATAAGGGCGTGGTCCTCCGTCGGGGCGCCCTCCAGTCCCTCCGGCTCCCGGCTTCGGAAAAACAGCGTCACCACAAAGGCCAGGCCCACCGCGGCTCCGGCCAAAGTGCCGATGGTGCCGCCGGCGGCGCCGTAGGCGTCCACCGCGCTGTCGTCAGCGAAAATCCGTGTCAGCTGCCACGCCGCCAGCACACTGACCACGGCGTTGACGATCTGCTCCATCACCTGGGAAACGGCGGTGGGCACCATGTTGCCGTGGCCCTGGAACCAGCCCCGGAAGGTGCCTAAGAAGGCCACCACAAAGGTGGTGGGCGAAAGAACCCGCAGCGGCCTGGCCAGTCCCGGTTCCTTGTAGATGCCCTCCAGGGCGTCCGCGCCGAACCACAGCACCAGCGCCGCCACACCGCCCACAGCGGCGGCAAAGAGCAGTGTGTCCCAGAAGGCCCTGCGGGCGTTTTTCGCCTCATTTTTGGCAAGGCGGGAGGAGACCAGCTTGGAGACCGCCAGAGGCATGCTCAGCGAGGAGAGGGTCAGGGCGATGTTGTAGATGCCAAAGGCCACGGAGTAGATGCCGTTTCCCACATTGCCCAACAGGTTTGCCATGGGGATCCGGTAGGCAAAACCGATGAGCTTGGTCAGGATTCCCGCAAAGGCCAGAATACTCCCCTGAAGCAGCATTCTGCGCTCACTTGACATCTCTCCACCTCCTTTTGTGACAACTTATTTTAAGGCCCCCGCCGGGGAAAGTCAAGGCAGATAAAAAGGGCGGCGTCTTTCCAGTCCGCCGCCCCGCCTGTTCAATTCTCTCACTGTCTCCGCCCGCGCAGCAGCAAGCCCACAAGCATAAAGGCGGTGAACATCATCAAATAGTAAAGCACTCTCACCCCGTGGGCGGCAAAGGCCGCGTACACCATGAACAGGCAGCTGAGCACTCCCAGCGCCGGCATGAGGAAGCGCTTGAAGGCATTGAGCTCCGTTTCCTTCCGCATCATCTGGATAAAAATAGGAATATACATGGCGTAGAGCGTGACAATGGGCAGCTCCGCGGAGTCAAAGCCAAAGGCTCCGAACCACCTTGGCTCCGCCAGATTGGCGCCGTAGAAAAACATCAGCCAGAAGGCGGAGTAGAGCAGCGCCATGGTGGCGGAGTTGGAGGGCATGTTGGTGGCCTGGTCCACTTTTTCAAATACATCGGGCCTGGGACCCCAGTTCCGTGCGCCCAGGGCATAGCTTGCCCGGCAGCAGGCCAGCATCAGACCGTTCAGCGTGCCAAGGCAGGAGATGACGATCAGCACAAAGACCAGCGTTCCCGCCACAGGACCAAAGGTGCGCTGGAAGGCCATCTTGGCGGCGGTCTCTCCGCTGGCCATCAGCTCCTCCGTGGTGACGGCCCCGCCCAGGCCGATATAGTAAAAGAGATAGGTGGCCACCACGATGCAGGCGCCGATCACCAGCGCCCGTGGAAGATTGCGTCTGGCATCCTTCAGCTCGGCATTGATGGAGGTGGCCAATATCCAGCCCTCATAGGCAAAGGCCACCGCCACCACAGAGGCCATCAGTCCGGCGCCCGTATCCACGGTGGCGGATGCAGCGGCGGTAAAATTCTCACGCAGCCGTCCGTTGGCAAGTCCCATCACCGTACCCACCACCGCCATCAGCACCAGAGGCACCATCTTGGCCACGGTGGCGGACACCTGGAACTTCCCCGCCAGCCGGGGCGACAGGGCGTTGATCGCATAATCGGCGCAGAGGAAAAAACAGGCGATGACCATGCAGGAGCCGCCCGTGATATCCCATCCTAACAGCACGCACAGATACCGGGCGGAGACCCAGGCCAGAACAGACACCAGTCCCGGCACGTACACGGAGGCCGCGAACCAGCCCATGGCGTAGGCATAGTTCTGTCCCATGGTGACCTCCGCATAATCCACCAGACCGCTGACCCGCTCATAGCGGGTGGCCAGCGTGGCAAACACATAGGAACAGATCATCATAATAGCGCCGACGATCAGCCACGCGGCAATGCCCAGCGGCATGTTCCCTCCCGTGGCGTTGAGCACCGCCTCGGCCTTGAAGAATACGCCGGAGCCAATGACAATTCCCACCACCATACAGATTGCCGTTGGCAGCCCGTATCGCTTTTGTAACTCCATATCTCTTTTCTCCCTTTTTCGATTCTCTGTCTGCGGCAAAAGCTATGATAGTATACCACTGTTCTATTTTCTGCACAAGATTGTTCTCTATCGCTTTTTTCCACCTGGCATTTATACCCAAGCAAGAAAAGACGGCGGATTCATCCGCCGTCTTTTTTCTCTATTCCAGGCCCAGGCCCTGCAAAAGGTCCTGCACCCCCTGTGGGGAATCGCCCATCTCCTTGAGGGAACCGTAGGCTCTTCCGGTGGCCTCCCGCACCTGGTCAAGCACCCCCTCGTCATAGGTGTACTCTGCTTGGCGGAGAGCACCGTTCTCCGCCGGATAGGTCCAGCGCACCTGGTCCAAGTTTCCGATCAGCGCGATCAGCACCGGAGCATAGCGGCCCATCGCCCCGTCCATCGTCTCCGGGTCCTGCGGCGATTGACGGAAGTTTATCTGCATCCCGTAAGGCTGTTTGGAAGTTTCCAGCTCAATGGAAAAGTCCCCCAATTCATCTCCAAGCCTCAGGGCAAACAGCACATCCACACAGCCCGGCGCATCCCCCACATAGGGGGTGGCGGCGTCGAACAGCCGATAGGCCCAGGCGGACGCGCCAAGCTGCTCCAGGGCATCGTCTATCGGCTTGGTGGAGGTAATGAGCCGCAGCGCCGCCACAACACCGTTGTCCTTAAGCTCCTCCGGCCCGCCCGCGTCCAGGTCCCCCGGTCCGATGGGCCGCAGCCCCTTTGCGGCGTCCTCCGCCAGACTGATCAGGTAGATCGTACAGCTGCCGTCCGATGGCAAATCCACCTTCCCGGAACTGCTGCTCAGCGTCTTGGCGATCATGGCGTGATAGTCCCGCTCAGGAATGTGGGAAGGCAGGCAGGCCACCACAGAGCCGTCCTTTTGCAGCCAGTTCAGCTGCGGCCAGTTCTCCATCTCGTATCCGATCTCCAATGTTCCTTGATCGGGTCTTTGTCCGATGGTGAAGTCTGTTGTTGAGAGAATTTGCCCGGAGATCAACTCTCCGTCATCATAGACCTCCTCATAGAGGAACATGGACCACACATCCCGGTTTACGGAATAGGAGAATTTGGTCATGCCGGAACCATCGGTGGTCTCTGTTTCTCCACCCCGGATCCATCCCGCTCCTGCGTTCCCATTGCCAAGGCACACTATGATGGCAAAAACACATATTATAATAGCCAAAAATGCCACTCTTGGCGTCTCTTTCTTCCATCGGAGCACATTTTTGATCCGCTTTTTGGCGTCTCCCTCCCCAAAGGTCAGCAGGCCCGCGGCCGGGATGCGCCGGGTCGTGGCAAAGGAGACCAGAGACATGCTGTACCCCTTTTTGATTTCGTCGCCCATCCTCCCCAGCACCGCTTCGTCGCAGCTCATCTCCATGTCCCGGTTCATCAGATAGTAGCACACCCATACCAGGGGGTTCATCCAATACACAGATGCCACCAGGTAGGCGATCATCCGCACCAGATGGTCGGCGCGCCGGATGTGGCAGCGCTCGTGGCTGAGCACATAGCTCCGCTCCTCCCCGGTCAGGCGGAAGGGAATGTAGATTCTGGGCCGGATCAGACCCATGACAAAAGGCGTGGTCAAAACGTCGCTCTCATACACATTGCCCTCCAGGCGCACCGCCGTGGCCATGCGCCGCCTGAGCCCTGCATAGACGATCAGGCCGCGCACTGCCAGTGCGCAGACGCCAGCGGCCCATGCCAATGCCAGCCACGCGCTCCAGTCCGGAACAGCGGCGGTGGAAACCGCCGCCTCCTTCAGGGTCTGGGCCCCTCCGGTCATCACCGGGACCAGGCCGTAGTCCACCCGGGACACACCGGCGGCCACCCGCTCCGTAGTCGCCGGAAGAGCCTGGGGCAGCAGAGCCGTCACGCCGGCCTCCTGTCCCAACACGCCGGTGAGCGCCACGGGACACACCAGCCGGAATCCCACCGCCAGCCACAGCGCATAGCTGTACTTTTTCGGCGCGCGGCAAAGCCCCAGCCGCAGCGCTGCCACGATCAGGATCACCGGCACCGCCGTCAGGCTCATCTGAATGAGCTCGCCGAACAGGGCAGTTAAAACGCTCACCGCTCTCCCTCCTTATGGGCGTCAATAAGGCGCTTGAGCTCCTCCGCCTCCTGAGCGCTGAGTGTCTTCCCGCTCATAAAGGCGCTGAAAAAGGAGGGCAGGGAGCCGCCGAAGGCCCGCTCCACAAAGGCGTCGGACTCCACAGCCTGCACCTGCTCCCTTGGAACCAGCACGGTGACGGTGGCGGCCTCATTGCGCACCAGCCCTTTTTCACAGAGCTTTTTCAGCGTGGTGTAGGTGGTGGACTTCTTCCACCCCAACTCCTCACGGCAAAGCTCCACCAGGCGGCCCGAGCCAACCGGGGCGCTGTCCCACACCACCTGCATAAACCGGTATTCGCTGTCACATAGCTTCTCCATAGGCACCTCCTTGGTCTATAACCATCGACCTATATTGAGTCTATAACAATAGACCTCCTTTGTCAAGCCCTTATCTTTTCGTTGCATCTTTTCCGCGCCTGCTTTACAATGGGGAAAAGGAGTTGATTGCATGCGCGTTGCTTTGATTCAGTTGGCCGGAGGCAGCGGCGATAAAAAAGCCGACATTGCCCTGGCCCGTGAAAAAATCCGGGAGGCCGCCGCTCAGGGAGCGGACATTGCCGTACTGCCGGAGATGTTCTGCTGCCCCTATGAAACTTCCGCCTTCCGATCCTATGGCGAGGCGGAGGGCGGCGAGGCTCAGGCTGCCCTGTCCGCCCTCTCAAAGGAGCTGGGGCTCTATATTGTGGGCGGCTCTGTGCCTGAGTTGGAGGGAGATCGGGTTTACAACACCTCCTATGTCTACGGCCGGGATGGAGTCCGGCTGGCCAAGCACCGGAAGGTCCACCTCTTCGACATCGACGTGGAGGGCGGCCAGCGGTTTATGGAGTCAGACACCCTGAGCCCCGGAGACCAAATTACCACCTTCGAGACCGAGTTTGGCACCATGGGGCTTTGCATCTGCTTTGATTTCCGGTTCGAGGAGCAGGCCCGGCTGATGGCCCTGCGGGGCGCAAAGGTGCTGTTTGTCCCCGCGGCCTTCAACATGACCACCGGCCCAGCCCACTGGGAGCTGATGTTCCGCCAGCGCTCCGTGGACAACCAGTGCTTTACCGTGGGCGTCTCCCCTGCCCGGAACGAATCCGCCTCCTATGTGGCCTACGGCAATTCCATGGCCGTGGACCCCTGGGGCACGGTCCTCACCCGCTGCGGAGGTGAGCCCTGCATCCAGTACGCGGACCTGGATTTGTCCCGCGCGGATTTCATCCGCCGCCAGCTGCCCATTCTCTCTGCCCGCCGAACGGACCTCTACGAGATCAAAGAGGTATGAGCGGCGTATTTGAACAGGTCTGGGCCCTTGTGCGGCAGATACCGCCTGGCAGGGTCACCACCTACGGCCAGCTGGCTCAACTTATCGGCCGGCCCCGGGGTGCCCGGCTGGTGGGCTACGCCATGAGCGCCTGTCCCTCCGGCTCCAGTGTGCCCTGCCACCGGGTGGTGAACCGCTTTGGCGGCACCACCACTGCCTTTGATACGCTTGCCCCCGGCACCCAGCGTGCCCTGTTGGAGGCGGAAGGAGTGGCCTTTACGCCGGAGGGTTGTGTGGACCTCTCCCGACACCTCTGGCAGCCCCCGGGCCGGTAGATGCGGCCTTTGGGAAAAAAGAGCGGCGTCACCGGATACTACCGGTGACGCCGTTTCGCAGTTATAGTTCGTAGTCCACTGCCACCCGGTCCTCCCGGATGGACTTGCAGAGGCTGGAAACCGCCACGTGGCGGGGGTCCTTCTTATACATCGCCAGGTCCTCCAGGCTCTCAAACTCCGACACCAGCACGGCGTCGTAGTTGCCCTCTCCCACGTTGACGGCCACCTCGCTCTTTTTGAGCTGCGGGATCACGCCCTGTAAGCTTCTCAGCCCCTCCAAAAATTGAGACTGCTCCGCCGCTGTTCCGGGTCGGAATTTCCACATTACAATATGCCGAATCATCTTTCATCCTCCTTATGAAAAAAGGCGCCGCGGGAATGTCCCGCGGCGTCCTGTTTTGATTACTTGCGGGCGTTATATGCCTGAATGCCCAGAGCCAGCAGGTCCATGGCCCGCTCCAGGTCGGCCTGCTTGAGCACATAGGCAATGCGGATCTCGTCCTTGCCCTTGCCCGGTGTGCCGTAGAACCCTTCGCCGGGGGCGAACATCACCGTGTCGCCATGGTCCTCAAACTCCTCCAGCAGCCAGGTCTGGAAGGCATCCGCGTCATCCACCGGCAGCTTGGCCATGATGTAGAAGGCGCCCTCCGGGCATTTGCACACCACGCCGGGGATATCCGCCAGTTTACGCATCACCGTATCCCGGCGCAGCTTGTACTCCTCACGGACCTTGGCGAAGTAGTCCGGTCCCACAGAATAGAGCGCGGCGGCGCCCACCTGATCCAGCGTGGCGGAGCAAAGGCGCCCCTGGCACCACTTCATGGCCTGCGCCATCAAATCCTTGTTGCGGGACACCAGCACGCCGATTCGGGCGCCGCAGGCGGAGAACCGCTTGGACACAGAGTCCACCACCACAACATTTTCCGCCGCGTCGTCGAATTCCGCAAGGCTTGCCAGGCTCTGACCGGCGTAGACGAACTCACGGTACACCTCGTCGCCGATGACAAAGAGGTCGTGGGCCTTGGCCACATCCACGATCATGCGCATCTCGTCGCGGCTGAGCACCACGCCGGTGGGGTTGCCGGGGTTTGTCACCATGATGGCGCGGGTGTGCTCATTGATGAGGGACTCGATCTTCTCCCGGTCGGCGTAGTGGTATCCCTCTTCCGCAGTGGTGGGGATGGGACGGATGGAGGCCCCGGTCACCTTGACAAAGGTGTTGTAATTGGGATAGAAGGGCTCGGGAATCAGAATCTCGTCTCCGTCGTCCAAAATGCAGGCCAGCACCATCTCCAGCGCCTCACTGCCGCCGGTGGTCGCCAAAATATCACCATTTTCCAGGGGAATATTCAGCTTTCCATAGTACTCCCGCACTGCGTCGATATACGCGGGCACGCCGGGGGAGGCGGCATAGGCCAGAACAGGCTGTTCAAAATTTTTCACAGCGTCAAAAAACGCCTTGGGCGTCTCAATATCAGGCTGGCCGATGTTCAGGTGATAGATATTGCGGCCCTTCTTCTCCGCCGCTACCGCATAGGGATGGAACTTACGCATTGGGGAGAGTCCGCATTTTAGGATTTTACTTGAAAATTTCATGGAAAAACCTCCTAATCGATTCTGCTTGCCACCTTTTTTATTGTAACACACTCTTTCCCCTTGTCAACTCATTTGGCCTTGTGCGGGCTGAATTTCGCCGCTTCCGCTCCCCTGGCGGGAAGGGCTGAGCGCATGCAAAAGGGGAGCGCCTTTTCCCAAGGCGCTCCCCTTTTATCACTCTTCCTCCCCGGCTTCCGGCCGCTCCGGCAATTCACCGCTGGAGCGCATCTGCATCTCCTGCCACTGGTCCTTAGTGACCAGCAGCTGGCGGGGCTTGGAGCCCTCGAACGGCCCCACAATCCCCCGCTCCTCCATCTGGTCCACCAGACGGGCGGCCCGGGAATAGCCTAACTTCAGCCGGCGCTGGAGCATGGAAACCGAGGCCTGTCCCGTCTCCAGAACCACGTCCACGGCGGCCGGCAGAAGCTCGTCGCCCTCTTCCTCGCCTCCGGCGGCGGACCCCGGGGCGGAGGCGGACCCCTTGCCGCCCTTTTCCCGCTCCTGCATGGATTCCTCGATCTTGCGAATCACATCCTGGTCATAGTCGGCGTCGCCGCTCTGCTTGACAAACTCCACCACCTGCTCGATCTCCTCCGGGGAGATAAAGCAGCCCTGGATGCGCTGGGGCTTTCCGGCGCCCAAGGGCGCGTAGAGCATGTCGCCCCGGCCAACCAGCTTCTCCGCGCCCTGGGTGTCCAGGATGATCCGGGACTCCAGAGAGGACGCCACGGCAAAGGCGATCCGGGAGGGGATGTTGGCCTTCATCAAGCCGGTGATCACATCGGCGGAGGGCCGCTGGGTGGCGATGACCAGGTGCATTCCGGCGGCACGGCCCATCTGGGCCACCCGGCAGATGGATTCCTCCACCTCCTTGGCCGCCACCAGCATCAAATCGGCCAACTCGTCGATCACCACCACCACCGTGGGCAGGGTTTTCAGGTCCTCACTTTTTCTTGCCAGGGCATTGTAGCCCGCCAGGTCCTTGATGCCGTGCTCTGAGAAGAGCTTATAGCGCTTCATCATCTCGAACACCGCCCACTGCAGCGCACCGGCGGCCTTCTTCGGGTCCGTCACCACCGGGATCAGCAGGTGGGGAATGCCGTTGTAGGGCGCCAGCTCCACCATCTTGGGGTCCACCATGATAAAGCGGACCTCGTCGGGCGTTGACTTGTAGAGCAGGCTCACGATCAGGGAGTTGGTGCACACGGACTTGCCGGAGCCCGTGGTGCCGGCGATCAGGACGTGGGGCAGCTTGGCGATGTTGCCCACGATGTTGTTGCCGCCGATGTCCTTGCCCACGGCAAAGGCCACGTTGGACTTGTGAACCACAAATTCCGACGACTCGATCACATCCCGGATCAGCACGCTGGACACCTGCTTGTTGGGCACCTCGATGCCCACCACGGAGATTTTGTCGGGGATGGGGGCGATGCGGACGCCGCTGGCGCCCAGGGCCAGGGCAATGTCGTCAGCCAGTCCGGTGAGCTTGGAGAGCTTGACGCCCTGATCCAAAACGAACTCATACCGGGTTACCGACGGGCCGTGGACCACATCCCCGGCCTTGGCCACCACGCCGAAGCTGCTGAGCGTCTCCGCCAGGCGGCGGGAATTGTTGCGCAGCTCAGCGCCCACTTCCGTGAAATTCTCCTCGTGATTCTGACGCAGCAGCGTGATGGGCGGGTATTGGTAGTCGCTCTTCTCCTCCGCCATCTGGCTGGCAATCTCCTGGGAGACCTCTTGGGTGGCGGCGGCCACCTCCTCCGAGGTCAGCTTCTTGCTCTCCGCCTTGGGCGGCGGCGCTGCGGCCTCCGGAGCAGGCGCCTCTGTCAGTCCCAATTCAGCCGGTTCCGGCGGCGGTGGGACGCTCTGCTTTTTCAGGGGCTCCGGAGGCAGCTCCTCGTCCTTTTGCAGCACCTGATCCGGGGTCTTGATCTGATCGGACTTATGGCGGAAAAATTCGGAGAAGGACGGGGGCTTCTTCTCCTGCTCTTCATCCAGGGGAATGTCGATGCTGGGCCGTCCCAACCGCTTGGGCCGTTCCCTGTCTGCCGGCCGGGCCGGCGGCTCCTCCTCCATCTCATATTCCAGGCGCTGACGGCTGCGGGCCTTTTCAATGACCGCCCCAACGCTCAGATGGAACGCAGCCAGAAGTAGCAGCACAAGCACCACCAAAAGCAAGACAATGGAGACGATTTTACTGAAAGCGGTGATGGAGAGCACTGCCATCATACCCGAGACGGCTCCGCCGCTTTTGAGCGCGGTGCCAGAGCTCCACAGTCCCTTCAAAAGTCCGGAGGCGGAGAGCTGATAGGCGGTGCGGCAAAAGAACATGTGGCCCAGCGCTCCCGTCACCAGCGGCACCAGCAGCGTGCAGACGGTGCGAAGCCGCACCGGACGGCCCCGGTGGGTCAGCAGCACCACTCCTGCCAGCCCCAGCGCGGGCGCGGCCAGGTAGTAGCCGTATCCAAAGAGGCCCCGGATCAGCTTTGCCATCCAGTCAAGCACAATGGCCTGCACATTGAAGTAGCTGACCAGCACGCACAGGCACAGCAGCAGGCAGACGCCTCCCCCCACCTCCCGGCGGACGGGGCGCCGCTCCGGCTGCTTTTTCTTTTTGGATGTATTGGATTTTGTTTTCCTTGTGGGCGTTGCCAATGGATCGTCCCCCCTGTGAAAAGTTGAAGCGGCGGTATGCGCCTATGTATCAGTGCAGAATGGTCAGCAGCAGGGTAATCGCACCCGCCGCCCAGCAGTAATAGGCAAAAAATCCGAACCGGCCCTTGTCCGCGATCATGCGGATCAGCCGGATGCAGAGATACCCTGAGACCGCGGCGGCCGCAATACCCACCAGATAAACCGGAACCTGGCTCCAGTCGATTCCCGCCTGGACCGCGTCCGCCATATCCAGGATATTGGCGCCCAGCACAGCGGGAATGGAGAGCAGGAAGGAAAAGCGAACGGCAAACCGCCGGTCAAAGCCCAAAAATGTACCGGCGCAGATGGTCATTCCGGAGCGGGAGATTCCGGGGCAGGTGGCAATGGCCTGACCAACGCCCACCAGGACGGCATCTGCCATGGTGGCGGTCTTCTCCGTCTTGCGCCCCCTTTTCACCCGGTCGCTCAAAAAGAGCAGCACGCCGGTGACCAGAAGGGCGCAGCCGATGAACGCCGTATTGTAGTAAAGGCCCTCCACCGCTTTCTTGATGGGCAGAATGACAAACAGCGGCAGCGTGCCCACAACGATCAGCAGGATCATCCGCCGGGCCGGCGGCGTGTGGGGCGTGGTACGGTGATGGATCAGGTCTCCGATGGCGGAGAAAAACTCCCGCACCATGTCCACAATATCGCTCCAGTACGCCACAAACACCGCCGCCAGGGTTCCCAGATGCAGCAGCACGTCAAAAAACACATGCTCCTCGCCCACCGCCTGGATACCAAGCAGATTCTGGGCAATGGAGAGATGTCCTGAACTGGAGACGGGAAGGAACTCTGCGATTCCCTGTATGAGCCCCAGCAATAACGATGAAAACAGCGACAATGCACTCAACTCCTACTTTTTCATGTAGAATTCAGTATACCATGCCCGCTCCGCGAATTCCAGTGGTATTTGAGATTCGCGTTGGGAGGCGGCCCGCTTTTTTTCGCCGGGCGCAAAGAGCGCCGCGGCCAATGGCCGCGGCGCCCCTGATCCTTTTCAGCGCAGTCCAAGCAGCCGGGCCGGATTCTCCGCCGCCATGGTGTGCAGCGCATCCTCCCCGATGCCCTCTTTGCTCATCAGCTCACAGAACAGATTCATCCCCTCCCCGGAGGACATGCGGCTCAGCTGGCCAAGATCGGAGGACATCACCGTATGCTCCGCGCCGACGCCCCGGATATAGCTGGCCACGTCCGCCGGCGTCAGGTGGTCGATGGGCATCAGGGCATAGCTCTGCTCCGCCCAGACGCCGCCTGAGTCCACCAGCTGCCTTATCTCCTCCACAGAAAGCCGGGTGGTTTCATAGGCCGGATGGGTCAGGATGATCTTCCGGACGCCCAGGCTCTTTGCAAGGGGAATTAGATGGAACACCTCCTCCTTTGAGAGATGTCCGGTGGCCAGGATGAGGTCGTTGTCCGCGATGATCCGCAAAATCTCTTTCAGCGCCTCCTGCACCGCACGCTCCGTCACGGAGATCGGCGGGACTTTTTCCACCGGCGTTCCGGACACGATCCCTCCCGTCCACTCCGGCGGCACATCATAGGCCTCGCCGTCGGAGCGCCGGATCGCCAGGTGCGCGGCCGCATGGACAGTGGGCATCCACACAACTTTCAACAGCTCCTGCCCATTGGCCCGCATCCCCAGCGAGCCCCGCAGCGCAAAGGGGTTCAGTCCGCCCACATAGTGGTTCAGCACCACCGAGCCCCACACCGTCTCAAGGCCCCGGCTCCGCGCCATCCGGACAAAGGGCACGGTGGAAAAATAATGGCTCTTCAGCACCGCGCCGGCCATGCCGCTTGCTTTGAGGTCTTCTCCGGCGCCGATGGCGTCAAATTTTCTTGGAATAACCTCCGGGCCTATATGGAAGTGCAGGTCAATGCATCCGTTCATCAGGCAGGTTCCCTTTCATCACATTTCCGGTTGACTTCCTCCAGATAGCCGTGGAATTTCCGGATTGAAGCGTCCGAGGGTTTTTGCGTGCATCTGCTCACCGCAAAGAACACGATCAGGTTGCACGCCAGCCCCCAAAAGCCGCTGGAGAGTCCCAAGGGCGTCTGGATGGCGGGGACATATTGGGTGAGCGCCACCACAATTACGCCCACGACCAATCCGCTGAGAGCGCCCTGCCGCGAGGCGCCCTTCCAGTACAGCGCGCCGATGAGGGAGGGCAGAACCTGAAGGCATCCGCCCAGGGCGATGGTCACGATCGTGGTAATCAGAGCGCTTGTGTACTGGCTGAGCAACAGCGCCGCCGCGCTGATGACCACGATAAAGGCTTTGCCGGCAAACAGCGCCTGCTTATCGCTGACCTCGGGCTTCATCCCCTTGTAGAGGTCGATGGTGAAGATGGAGGAGGCCGAGTGGAGCTGGGAGTCGGTGGAGGACATGGTGGCGGCCAGCGCGCCGGCCATCACCAGACCCACCAGGACAGGGGACGCGTACTGGGTGAGCATCATGGGGACCACCTGATCCGCCCGCTCCAGGTTGGGCATGTAGACCACGCCGGAAAATGCGATCATCATAATGGGGACATAGAAGAAGATAAGGTAGATCGGCGTGGTGACGGAGAGCCACTTCAGCGTCTTCGGATTCTTGACCGCAAAAAACCGCTGGAAAGAAGGCGGATAAATGGAGATGCCAAACAGGGAGATGAATGAGGTCATATAGGTGGGCCAGTATTCCATGGGTACCATGACCTTCTCCGGAAACCGGGCTGCCATGGTCTGCATCAGTCCTCCCCAGCTGAGGGCACCGCTGGTCCGGATCAAAATGACGCCGCCCGCAATCCAGACCATGACGATCATCAAAACGCCCTGGATCGTGTCCGTCCAGGCAACCGCCTTGAATCCGCCCAGCAGGATGTAGCTGATGATCACCGCGTACAGGATTACACAGCCCACCAGATAGGACATGCGGCCCTCTGTGATGGTTTCAAAAATGATGCCGCCCGCCGCGATCTGGGACTGGAGATAGGGAATCAGGAAGATCAGACTCACAACCGCCACCAGATAGCGCAGGGCCTTGCTCTCATAGTAGTCTCCAACCAGCTCACCCTGGGTCATATAGTTGTACTTCTGCCCCAGGTACCAGGTGGGCCGGCCAATGATGTAAATCATCAGCGGACTGACCACGCAGGAGGTGAAGGTGGCAAAGAACCTGATGCCGCCGGAGTACATCTGCCCGGCAGCTCCGATGAAAGCAAAGCTGCTGTGGAAGGTGGCCACATAGGTGAAAAAGGCCACAAAGGCGCCTAAGGAGCGGTTTCCGACAAAATAGTCCTGAAGCGTATTCTGACCCTTTGCCCGGGTAAACACGCCCACGCAGATGACCAGGGCGCAGTACAGCGCCACAATGAGCAAAATAATCTGCCAATTTTCCATAGTAAGCCCTCCTCAGTCCCGCATCACTTTCCAGGCCAGCAGCACGCCCGCCAGAATCAGCAGGGAATACGCCGCCCAAAAGTAGAACACACTGAAGGGGAACCCCAGGATAAACGGGGTCAGCTTGTTGGAGGCCCACGCCCCTATCGGGTAATTCACCATGGCAAAGGTCAGGATCCAAATCAGGATGTAGATCCACCGGCAGGTCCTTTTCGACTTCATCAAAATTCCTCCTCTTCCTCTTTGCGACATCTTCTTTTCTCCGCTATCGCACTAACACATTAAATCATATAAGTTTTTCCGTTCAAATGCAATTGCGGCATCTTACGAAAATAAGCATCCGCATTCTGCATTTCCTATAAAAGTATACAAATGGGCCATCGATCTGGGCGCGGGACGCCATGGCTCAATCCGGATACAGCCATCCCTTTTCCCCTATTCGTGCTGCCTGGTTGACACAAAAAGAGCAGCCCCTTTTCAGGGCTGCTCTTAGCGCCGGAAGCTATAACCGGGAGATCGGATTTTTATAATCAAATACAATAAGACCACACTCTTTACAAACAGAGCCATAAAAATCTGTGCTGGTGAAGGCCTTTCTTGCTATCATAACGTCTTCTTCATGTTTTGGGTTCAGCGACACCCTGTGTCTTGTTTTGTTAAACGCTATTACATTCCCCGCCTGTAAAAATCCAGGCTGCATACTATTTCCGCATTTTGGACAATTCATTGCAGACATCTCCCCTGCTCTCAATTGATTCTCTGCCAAAATTGTATCATCACACCCCATCGATTGCAAGCTGCGGCCAAATCTCCTTGTTCTCCCCTGCGTACGAATGGAGTAATCCGGCCTGAAAACGCCCCTTTTCCGTCGATTTCGCCCGTGACCCTTGTTGCGGACAATTTGATAGATCGCCTCCCGGCGGTAAAAATCCAAAAGGGTCTGAAAAATACAGGGATTGACATTAAAATACATATTCTATATAATAAAAAATTATTGGAGTTCGCCGAACCGGAGAGGATCGGCGGCTCCGATGTTTTTCAACCATGCCGGACCGGGCGGCCTGTCCGCCGGCGGCAAATCGGAACAAGAAAGAAATGCGAGGCGAATTCATGCAGCAAAACTCCGAAAACAAAATGGGCGTTCTGCCGGTGGGCAAACTGCTCTTTTCCATGGCTGTGCCCATGATGATTTCCATGCTGGTACAAGCCCTCTACAATGTGGTGGACAGCATATTCGTGGCCAAGATCAGCCAGGATGCCCTGAACGCCGTATCCCTGGCCTTTCCCCTGCAAAACCTGATGATCGCCGTGGGCGGCGGCACCGCCGTGGGCATCAACGCCCTGCTGTCCCGCTCTTTGGGGGAAAAGCGGCAGGATATGGCGGACAAGGCCGCCAACACCGGCATCTTCCTCTCGTTTTGCAGCTTTGCGGTGTTCGCCCTTATCGGTCTGACCCTCTCCCGGCCATTCTTCCTGGCTCAGATCAAAAATCCGGTGGTTGTGGAGTATGGCACCAGCTATGCCACCATCTGCCTGGGGCTGTCCATAGGCCTGTTCAGCCAGTTCTGCTTTGAGCGGCTGCTTCAGTCCACCGGCCGAACCACCCTGGCCATGACCACCCAGCTGATCGGCGCCCTGATCAACATTGTCCTGGACCCCATTTTGATCTTCGGCCTTTTCGGCGTGCCCCGTATGGAGGTGGCCGGCGCGGCAGTGGCCACAGTGTCGGGCCAAATCGTGGCGGCCATCGCGGCCATCGTTTTGAATCTCAGGTGCAACCCCGACATCCACATCCGCCTCCGGGAAATCCGGTGGGACCGCCGCATCGCGGGAGAAATCTACAGGGTGGGCCTGCCCTCCATCGTCATGCAGTCCATTGGCTCCATCATGACCTTTGGCCTGAACAAAATCCTGGTCTCCTTTACGGAGGCCGCCACCGCCGTGTTCGGCGCCTACTTCAAGCTTCAGAGCTTCATCTTCATGCCGGTCTTTGGTCTGAACAACGGCATGGTGCCCATCATCTCCTACAACTATGGCGCCGCCCGGCTGGACCGGGTGAAAAAGACCATCAAGCTCACTGTCATCACCGCCATCTGCGTGATGACCACCGGCCTGGCCATCTTCCAGCTGATGCCCCGGACGCTTCTCTCCTTTTTCAGCGCCTCCGACGAGATGTACGCCATCGGCACGGTGGCTTTGCGGATCATCAGCATCCACTTCCCCGTGGCCGGCTTCTGCATCATCGCCGGCTCCGTGTTCCAGGCCATTGGCAACCCCTTCCACAGCCTTATCAACTCCGTATGCCGCCAGCTCCTCGTGCTGCTGCCTGTTGCCTATCTGCTGGCCCAGACGGGACGGCTGGAGCTGGTTTGGTTCTCCTTCCTCATCGCCGAGCTGGTCTCCCTGACCCTCAGCTCCCACTTTATGAAGCTCACCATGCGCCGCGTGGCCAAAGCGATCGGGACTGGGGAAGCGCTTTCAGAATAGCAAAAAGCGGAACCATACGGTTCCGCTTTTTTTCATGGCAACGGCTTGCTCAGCGCTCCAGCAGGAAGCGGCTCACGCTCTCCATGGCCGCCCCGGCCCGCTTCATGGGGAACATCTGGAACACATGCCACATATCCTCGTAGACCTCCAGCCGGCACCTCACGCTGGCCTGTTCCATGGCGTCCCGCAGCCGCAGAGAGTCGGAGTACAGAATTTCGTGGCCGCCCACCTGGATCAGCGTGGGCGGAAATCCCTCAAACCGGCCGAACAGCGGAGAGAGATAGGGCGAGTGCAGGTCCTTTCCCCGGGCGTAAGCGGTGCGGACCGCCTCGATGTACTCCACGCTCAGCATCGGATCGATTTCCGCCCGCTCCCGGTAGGAGTCCCCGCCCATGGTCATATCCGTCCAGGGCGACATCAGCACCAGGGCGCCGGGCGTCCGCCGCCCCACGGACCGCAGCCAGTGGCACAGCACCAATCCCAGATTCCCGCCGGCAGAGTCTCCGGCCACCACCACGTCTCTGGCCCCATAGCCCATGAGCATCAGGTGGTCCCACGCCCGCAGGGCGTCCTCCACCGCCGCCGGATAGGGGTGCTCCGGAGCCAGACGGTATTCAAAGCTCAGCACATCGTAGCCCGTGGCGTTGGCCAGCTTGGACGACAGCACCCGTGAATAGCCCAGGTTTCCGCTGGTATAGCCTCCGCCGTGGCAGTAGAGGATCACATGCCGGTCGCCGTGGGGGCACTTGAGCCGGGTCCAGGCGGCGTTCATCCCATCCAGGGAAAACTCCTCCCAGTCCATTCCCACCATGGGCGCGGCCAGCCGGCCCAAAATTTCCTGATTGCGCCGTTGGCGCTCCAGTTCCTCCGGGTCCATGGTCTCCGGCGCTCCGGCGCTGTGCAGTGCCTTGAGGGCCAGCATCAGCGGGTCCAGCCGCTTTCGATCCGCTTGGGAGGATTTCTTTTTCTCCATGGGGCCTCCTTTTGTTGTCGTTGGTTTGTTGGTGTGACTCCGTGGACAGATCCTGCTTTTCAGGCAGACATAGACCTTCTTTTGTCTATTTAAGGTATGATAGCATGGATGGGCGAAAAAAGGAAGCGGCTTTTTCTTGCAGGCCCCGGTGCGTTGTGCTAAAATAACCAAACAGTGAGTATGCGCCGAAAGCGGGCGGCGGACATGAGAATTGGGGGTGTGCCATGGCGGGACAGGCTAAAAAATGGTATCGGCTGGACAGCGCCGGCATTCTCTACTCCGCTTTGCAGCGGGAGGAATACTCCGCCATCTACCGCTTTTCCGCCGTGATGTCCGCGCCGGTGGACCCGGCCGCGCTCCAGCGGGCCATCGACGCCGTGATGCCCCGCTTTCCCACCTTTGCCGTGCGCATCCGCCGGGGGCTGTTCTGGTATTACCTGGAGCCCAACAGCGCTCCGGGGCCCTTTTTGAAAGAGGATGTGTCCGATCCCTGCCAACCCGTCCGCTTCCGGGAGGACAATGGCTGGCTGGTGCGTTTCTACTATTACCGCAGCCGCATCTCCATCGAGGTGTTCCACGCCCTGTCCGACGGGTCCGGCGCCATGGTGTTCTTCCGCACGATCCTGGCCGAATACCTGCGGCAGTCAGGATACGAGGTTCCCTGCGGGGACGGCGTACTGGATCTGAATGCGCCGCCGGACGCCGGGGAGTTGGAGGATGCCTACGCCCGCTACGCCGGGCCCCGGGCCAACGGGCTGCGCCTGCTTCCCAAGGCCTATGGCGCTACCGGCACCGCGGAGCCTTTTTACACCTTCCACGTCACCATGGGTTTTCTCCCCCTGGATGCGCTGAAGGAAAAGGCCAGGCAGTACGGGGCCTCGGTGACGGAGTATCTGGCCGCGGTGCTCATCTCCGTGCTGCTGGAAAAGCAGCGCCGGGAGCGCCCCTATCGGGAAAAGCCGGTGGCTCTGGCCATCCCCATCGACCTGCGCTCCTACTTCCCCACCCGGACGCTGCGGAATTTCATCACCACCATCCGCCCCTTCATCGATCCCGGATATGGGGAGTACACATTCCCCGAGATCGTCTCCCAGGTCCGCCACTATATGAAGCTGCACATCAACCGCCAGGAACTGCGCTCCGCCTTCACGGCCAATGTGCGCTTTACCCAGACTCCGCTGCTCCAGATCATTCCTGTTTTTTTGAAAAATCCCATCATGGCTCTGAACTACCGGCTGATCGGCGTTCGGCCCTATTCCGCCACCTTCACCAATCCCGGGGCGTTCCGGGTGCCTGACTCCATGGCCCCTCACATTCGCTGTATGGAGGTCATCCTGGGTCAGGCCACCGTCCCCCGCTGCCACTGTGCCTCCATCAGCTATGGCAACACCATGGAGATCACCTTCGCCGGCACCCAGGCGGAGTCGGACACGGAACGGGACTTCTTCCGCTTCCTGGTCCGCGAGGGGCTGCATGTGCGGGTGGAGAGCAACCGCTGAAAGGAGTTCATCTATGCCCTATTGTGTCAACTGCGGTGTGGAGCTGAATCCCGGCGCCCAGGCCTGCCCCCTTTGTCAGACCCCGGCCTGGCACCCGGAGCAGAATGAACCGTCCTACTTCCCCACAACCCCCGCCCAGGTCACTCCCGCCTCCAAACGTGCCCTGTCGGTGCTGCTCAGCTCCATGCTGGGCTCCGTCAGCCTGTGCTGCGGCCTTTTGAACCTCATCCTGAAGCCGGAGCGCCCCTGGTCGCTGTACGTCATCGGCGCCGCGCTCATGCTGTGGGTCTGGTTCGTCCTGCCGCTTTTATCCCGGCGCCTGCCCACCTTCTTCCGCCTCAGCGCCGATGTGGCGGCGGTTGGGGTCTATGTCTATCTCATCTCCCTTGGCACCGACGGGCAGGAGTGGTTTTTCCACCTGGCGCTGCCCATCCTTGGGATTCTCTGCGCCGACGTGTTCCTGCTCAGCTTCCTGCTCCGGGGCCACCGCCGCTCCATGCTCTCCAGCATGGCGCTCACCATTGCCGCCATTGGCCTTTTTGTGTTAGGCCTGGAATTCTGCATCGACCGCTATCTCCACAATCTGTGGCATCCCACCTGGTCGCTGGTGGTGGCGGTGGCCTGTATCGCGCTGATCGTGCCGCTGCGCATTGTCCGGCGTGTCCCCTCTTTGCGGGAGGAGGCCCGGCGCCGGTTCCACATGTAGCGCCATGAACTACTGGGTTTACATGCTCCGCTGTGCCGACGGCTCGCTCTACACCGGCTATACCAACGACGTGGACCGGCGCGCCGCTGTACACAACAGCGGCCGGGGCGCCAAATACACCAGAAGCCGCCGCCCGGTAACCGTGGTCTACCGGGAGCGCTGCGCGGACCGCTCCTCCGCCCTGCGGCGGGAGGCCGCCGTCAAACAGCTGACCCATGCCCAAAAGGAGCTGCTCCTTTCCCTGATGGACGCGGAAAATCAATATCAGGCGTGAACCGCCTCTTTTGCGGCATGTGTCTCCGCAGGACCGCCCTGTCCTTTTCAGCCGACCTGTCAATTACAATTTCGGACATTCCTTTAATAAAAAAGACGCGGTATGCATCAGCATACCGCGTCTTCTCTTTTCTCATGCCGCCTCAGGGATCAATGTGGAGAACACCTGATGGGTCATCCCCAGAATGTAGTGCACATCCGTGTGAAGGCTGCGCATTCCCTCCATGTAGCGTTCATGGGCCGCGCGAATGGCCTCCATGGCGCTCTCTTCCTCCTGCTCCGTCCCCCTGCTCTCCGCTTGGCGGGAGAGTGCCAAGGTAATCTTGAAGATGCGCTGGAGCTGCATCTCATAGAGCCGGTGCTCATGGATATTCTTGTCAAAGGTCTCATTGTGTGCATAGGTAAAGGCGTCGGAGGTGTAGTGAATCAGCTTCCCCAGACGGTAGTAGTCCAGCATTCTCCACTTCTCCCGCGCCTCCAGCAGCCGCGCCATGCGGCTCATGCAGTGCTCAGCGTTCCGGTAATTGTGTCCCCGAAGCCTTTGAGCCCTCCGGGAGCCCTTCAGGTATGTAAACGGATTGCTGTCCGGCTGGGTGCAGCCGAACAAAAAAGCCTTTTGATAGCGGTAGGCAGGCAGTCCCTGCAGCTGCTCCATCAGGTAGTTGCCCAGGATACGATGGCTTTCACGCTTCATATCTTTCCTCGCTTTGCTGAAATTTGGCCTCCCCGGCCAGTTCGGGGTCAGTATACTACACCGGTTTTGAAAAGTACAGCCTTTTTCGAAAGATTTAACAAAATCGACTCAAACTTTCTTTTTTCTTGTGTCTTTATAAGGAAATGTGATACAATACCTTCCGTGTAATAAATTATATTCAAAGGAGTTGCGCCATGCATTATTCCGGCAGTGTTTACCGCCCTCCCAGCGAGGCCTACAGCCTGATCGTCCAGGTGACCCTGGGCTGCAGCCACAACAAATGCGCGTTTTGCAACATGTATAAAGACAAGCCCTTCCGCGTCTGCCCCATTGACCAGGTGATGGAGGATCTTTCCTGGGCCAGGAAAGCCTATCCCCGCATTGAGCGCGTCTTTCTGGCCGACGGCGACGCCCTGATCCTGCCCACGGAGCATCTGCTTCGCATCCTTCACTATATTCGGGAACACTACCCGGAGTGCCAGCGGGTGGCGGTATATGCCAGTCCAAAGAGTGTTTTGAAAAAGACGCCGGAGGAGCTGCGCGCCCTGTGCGAGGCGGGCCTGGGCATCGCCTATCTGGGACTGGAAACCGGCAACGAAGCCCTTTTGAAAAAAATCAACAAAGGAGTCACCGTGGCGCAGCAGGTGGAGGCCGGGCGGAAGCTGAAGGACGCCGGCATCACACTGTCCGTGACCGCCATCAACGGACTCTCCGGCACAGTGGGCTGGGAGGACCATGCGGTGGATACGGCAAAGGCGCTCAACGCCATGTGCCCGGACTATATTGCCCTGCTGACCCTGCGCATCTACACGGGAACCCCCATGGCCCAGTGGGTGGAGGAGGGCAGCCTGAGCATCCCCTCCCCCATGGAACTGATCCGGGAGTCCAGGCTGCTGTTGGAACACCTGGACTGCCCCGGCTCCGTCTTCCGCTCCAACCACGCAAGCAACTACCTGGTGCTGGCCGGAACGCTGAACCAGGACCGCCAGCGTCTGATCCGGGAATGCGACGAGGCGCTGCACGGGGAGGCCCCCATCCGCACCTTTGTGGAGTTAGGGCGCTGAGTGCTTTCAAATAACCGCTTACGGCAGAGGGCCGCAGGAGTTTCCTGCGGCCCTCTGCCTATTTAAAGAGAAAGGATGGACAATTACTTTGCCACGTTTTCCGCAAAGCGCATCAGGATCATGGAGACCTGCGCGCGGGTGGCGTTGCCCTTGGGATTGATGGTGGTCGCGGTGGTGCCCTGCACCAATCCGGCGGCGTTGGCCCACTTCACCGCCGGCACCGCGTAGGCGGCAATGGAACCGGCATCGGTAAAGGCGGACAGGTCTGCCGCAGTGCTGACGTCATAGCCCTTCAGCTCAGCATAGCGGTACAAAATGGCCGCCATCTGCTCGCGGGTCACGTTCTGATTGGGGGCAAAGGTGGTGGCAGTAAAGCCATTGACCACACCGTTTGCAACCGCCCAGGTCACGGCATCCTCACAGTAGCTGCCCTTGGCCACATCGGCAAAGGGGCACTGGCCCGTCACAGCGGGGGAGCCCGCCATGCGGTAGAGTATGGTCACCAGCATGCCGCGGGTCAGCGTGGCATTGGGGCTGAAGGTTGTGTCTGTGGTGCCCTTGAGCAGGCCGTTTTCATAGGCATACTCCACACCGTCCAGATACCAGGCGTTCTCCGGCACATCGGTGAAGGGCACGGAGCCGTCCTGTCTGGCAAAGGAGGCGGAAATGGTCTGGTTGGAGGTAATATCCTTGATGGTGTAGGAGCTCACAGCACCCACACTCTTGCCGTTCACCAGCACATCTGCAATGCGGTAGCCCTCGCTGGCGGTAATGGTGAAGGTCTTGGCATTGCCCTTTGTTACGCTGACCTTGCCGCTGGGGCTGATGGTGCCTCCATTACCAGCGGAAGCGGTGACGGTGTATGTGGTGGCAGCAGTAGATCCACCGCCACCGCCTCCGGAGGAAATGTAAGTCCACTTGGCATAAAGCGTGATATTCCCGGTCACGGGCTTGGAGAAGTCATAGGGAGTCTTCAGCGTGGAATCCGTATACCAGCCCTCAAAGCGGTAGCTGGAGCGGGTGGGATTGGCGGGCTTGGCGGCAGCGCCGCCGTCGGCGACGCTCTGGGTCTTCACCACACTGCCGCCGTTGCTCTCGAACTGGACCGCGTAGCCGCCGAAGAGGTCTTTCAGAATCTCAGCGGGAGTCATGTCAGCATACCCATCGGGATCGGTAAGCACATTCTCCAGATCCCAGCTGAACTTACCGGCATTGGCGTTCGACGCAATGGCCGTGTAGCCGCTGTAATCACGCAAAATCGCGTCATAGCGCTCACTCCACTCAGGATAGTATGCCTTCATGTAGAAGCTGGCCAGTTCATAGGCCTCGCAATCCGTCCCTGTGTCGTTGGGGTTCAGGGCGCTGATCTGTACGCCGCCGCCATCCTGGCCGTTCTTGCTGGTGGAGGGGGTGGAGTGCATGAACACGATGGACCCGTCGTCGCACACGCCCAGGCAGATCCACACATGGCCGCTCATGGAGAAGATATCACCCACCTTGAACCCACCGGCCGTGCTTCTTTCCCAAGTACCCCAGTGATAGGTTTCGGCAAAGGTTCTGGCCATCTTGGTGGAACTCATTACATACCCGTCGCTCTCGCCCTTGGTACTGTTTTCGGTATGCATCAGGTTGTATGCTGCCCAGCCCACATAGCCGGAGCAGTCGGGACCGGCAAAGTAGTACTGGTTCCAGGATTTGTGGGGATAGTAGCTGTGGGCATAATCATCACTGTTCTTGTAGCTGTAGTCCGCATCCTGAGACTGGAAGAAGTCCATCCAGGACTGAGGCAGACCGATGGTCATGGCCTGGTTGGAGGACTTGTCGTCCTGCCAATCCCAGGTGCCGCCGTAGACATACAAAGAGGTGCCCACAGGCTCCATGGCCGTGGCCAGGAAGTTCTTCAGCGTCTTTTGGCCGGGAGTTCCGCTCACGGGAGCGGTATACTCCTCCGCAACAAAGGTGATATAGATGCTCTTGGCCGCGTCACCTTCCTTGACGACCTTTACGGAGTCGCCCACCTTGACTTTGGCGGACGCCACCGTGGAACCACCGGCCTGGGAGGTGATCTTCCAGGTTTTGGTGGCGCCGTCAATGCTCAGGGTGGTTTCACCCACCGTGATGGAGTTTCCATTCACGGCGCTCACCTTGCCCATGACCACGGAATCATTACCGCGGTCAAGCATCTCGGCGGCAGTGACTTTGCCGTCTTCCACGGTGATGTCGTAGATGTAGCCCTCCTGGAGGGTATTCTCGATAACATAGGTGCTGGCGTCGTTGGCCACTTTATAGGTCTTGGTTTCGCCGTTTACACTGAAGTTGTGGTCAAAGGTGGCCTTATCAGCGCTTCCAACAGTGCCGTATCCCTCTACTCCAAGGTACACGGCTTCCTCTGTCACCGGCACAGCAGGATCAAAGAGGTCTTTCAGAATCTCAGCGGGAGTCATATCGGCATACCCATCGGGATCAGTGAGTACATTCTCCAGATCCCAGCTGAACTTGCCGGCAGTACTGCCAGTTACGTTGGTGTAGCTGGCAAAGCTCAGACACAGTACCTGATCGCCATAGCGCTCAGCCCACATGGGGAAATAGGTGTTCATGTAGTAATTTGCCAGCTGGTATGCCTCGCACTCCTTATCGGGGCCCAGCGCACTGATCTGCGCGCCCGCTCCATTCGTCGTGTTGGGAGTGGAGTGCATGAACACGATGGAACCGTCATCGCAGACGCCAAGGCAGATCCACACATGGCCGTTCATGGAGTAGATATCGCCCACCTTGAAGTCAGAGGGTGCAACGCCATCTTTACCAGCCTTGAATGTACCCCAGCCCTCATTCGCAAAGTTCTTGGCCTGGGTGGTGGCGGAGGCCACATACCCGTCGCTTTCAGATACGGTAGCGCTCTTGGTATGCATCAGGTTGTATACCACCCAGCCTGCATAGCCAGAGCAGTCGGGTCCGGCATAGTAATATTCATTATAGTGCCGCCAGTAGTAGGAATGTGCCGGGTCACTGTCATCACGATAGGTATAGTTTTCATCCTGAGACTGGAAGAAGTCAATCCAGGACTGGGGCAGGCCGATGGTCATGGCCTGGTTGGAGGATTTATCATCCTGCCAATCCCAGGTGCCGCCGTAGATATACAAAGAGGTGCCCACAGGCTCCATGGCCGTGGCCAGGAAGTTCTTCAGCGTCTTTTGGCCGGGAGTTCCGCTCACGGGAGCGGTATATTCCTCCGCCACAAAGGTAATATATATGTTCTTGGCTGTGTTGCCGCCTTTGACAACCTTCACGGAGTCGCCCACCTGTACTGCGGCGGGTTCAACCGTGGAACCACCGGCCTGGGAGGTGATTTTCCAAGTTTTAGTGGCTCCGTCAATGCTCAGGGTGGTTTCGCCCACCGTGATGGAACTTCCATCCACGGCGCTCACCTCACCCATTACCACGGAACCATTGCCGCGGTCAAGCATCTCGGCGGCAGTGACCGTGCCGTCTTCCACGGTGATGTCGTAGATGTAGCCCTCCTGGAGGGTATTCTGAATGGAATAGTGCCCATCATTGGTAATGCCGTAGGTCTTGCTTTCTCCATTTACGCTGAAATCATACTGGAACGTATCTTTATTATCGCCGTGGGAATTTGCAAAGTCATGTACTCCAAGGTATACGGCTTCCTCTGTCACCGGCATGCCCTGACCGAAGAGGTCTTTCAGAATCTCAGCGGGAGTCATGTCAGCATACCCATCGGGATCGGTAAGCCCCGCACCGGTCAGGTCCCAGCTGAACTTGCCGGCGGTGCTGCCATACACTCTGGTGTACCCATCAAAGCTCTTGAGCACCGCGTCATAGCGCTCGCTCCACTCAGGATAGAATGCCTTCATGTAGAAGCTGGCCAGCTGGTAGGCCTCACAATCCTGATCCGGGCCGATGGCGCTGATCTGTACGCCGCCTCCGCTCTCACCGGCCTTGCTGTCGGAGGGAGTGGAGTGCATGAACACGATGGAACCGTCTTCACAGGTGCCCAGGCAGATCCACACGTGACCATTCATGGAGAAGATATCACCCACCTTGAACTCGCTGTCATCAAAGATGCGCCGGCCGTCTCCGTCTTCATCTTTCCACTCACTTCCATCGGGGTTCAGCAGCACTTTACCCATATCCACAGTGCCCCAGCCCTTATCTTTAAAGGCCCCGGCCATGCCGGTTGCACTCCGGACATAGCCGACGTTGTCGGACACAGTGGCATCCGCTGTATGCATCACGTTGTATATCGCCCAGCCCACATAGCCGGAGCAGTCAATACCGGCATAGTAGTACTGGTTCCAGGCTTCGTGGGGATAGTAGCTGTGGGCATGATCGGAATTGGTCCTGTAGCTGTAGTTCGCATCTTGGGACTGGAAGAAGTCCACCCAGGACTGGGACAGGCCGATGGTCATGGCCTGATTGGAGGAATTCACATCCTGCCAATCCCAGGTGCCGCCGTAGATATACAAAGCGGTGCCCACAGGCTCCATGGCCGTGGCCAGGAAGTTCTTCAGCGTCTTTTCACCGGGAGTTCCGCTCACGGGAGCAGTATATTCCTCCGCCACAAAGGTGATGTAGATGCTCTTGGCCGCGTCACCGTCCTTGACGACCTTTACGGAGTCGCCCACCTGCACTGCGGCGGATTCAACCGTGGAACCGCCGGCGGCAGAGGTGATCTTCCAGGTTTTAGCGGCGCCGTCAATGGTCAGGGTGGTTTCACTCACCGTGATGGAGCTTTCATCCACAGCGCTTACCTCACCCATCACCACGGAATCATTGCCGCGGTCAAGCATCTCGGCGGCAGTGACCGTGCCGTCTTCCACGGTGATGTCGTAGATGTAGCCCTCCTGGAGGGTATTCTCGATAACATAGGTGCTGCCGTCGTTGGCCACTTTATAGGTCTTGGTTTCACCATTTACACTGAAGTTGTGATCAAAGGTGGCCTTACCTACATAAGACAAGGTACACGCATTTAAGTAGGTGATATAGTGGCATGTTATCATCCTTTGAAGGCGATTAAGACATCTTCTAAAACTGTGAATGGTAAACCTGTTTATCAGTTCTTAAGCGAGGAGTATCTTATGGAGTACAAGTTCTCTCACGGTCATCCATACCCAGAGGATAGGATTCAGTATATCCCCTGCGGCCAGTGTGTCGGCTGCCGTTTGGAGTATTCCAGACAGTGGGCGAATCGATGCATGTTAGAGCTACAATATCATGATTCGTCTTATTTTGTGACTCTGACCTATGATGATTACCACGTCCCCAAGAGCTATTACCCTGATCCGGCTACTGGTGAGGCTATGGAATCCTTAACCCTGGTGAAGCGTGATTTCCAGTTGTTCATGAAACGGCTGCGTAAGCGGTTCAGCAACGACCATATTCGGTTCTTTATGGCTGGTGAGTATGGCGGTGAAACTTTCCGCCCCCATTACCACGCGATTATATTTGGACTCCATCTTGATGACCTTCAGATGTATAGGCAATCGCCCCAGGGGTTTGCCTATTATAATTCTCCTTCCCTACAGGCCTGCTGGTCAGATCAGGACGGAAACCCTATTGGTTTTGCTGTCGTCGCCGAGGTAACTTGGGAGACCTGCGCCTATACTGCCCGGTATGTGATGAAGAAAGCCAAAGGCGCTGAGGCTCACTTCTATACAGATTTCAATATCCAGCCTGAGTTTACCCTTATGTCCCGGAAGCCTGGTATTGCCCGTCAGTATTACGATGAGCACCCGGAGATTTACGATTACGATTACATCAACATCTCTACAGAGAAAGGAGGCCGTAAGTTCCGTCCCCCCCGCTATTACGACCAGCTTTATGATCTGGAGCACCCGGAGAAGCTGGCCGAGATCAAGGAGTTGCGCCAGAAGTTCGCCCGTGAGGCCCAGAAGGCCAAGCTCCAGCGGTCAGACCTGGATGTGGATGATCTGCTCAGCGTCCAGGAGCGTGTGAAACAGTCCCAAATCAAGTCATTAAGGAGGAATTTAGTATGAGAAAGAAGATGCGCAGAGGCAAGGATAATCGGGTTTTCCGGAGAACTGCCGCCAAGTCTAAGAAGATCAATATCAACCCGACTATTTTCCGTGGAGGTATTAGGCTATGAGTGAGGAGAAAATACTACGCGGCCAGCCTGTGGAAGTTATAAGTATGCGTGATATGATGAAGCGTTTAGGGTATCTTGGTGTGAATGTCAAGAAATCTTCTTTTGACGGTAATGTCTATCTTGTTTCCGGGATGGACCCCATGGACCGTAACGTTGTGTTTTGTCGCCCTTATACCTTGGAGGAGATGAAGTGTATCACTCGTGCATCAGATATTTTTTGGAGGTATGTTAAATGAAATATCCTATTTATGTGATTCGTGACATTAAGACTACTTATCTAACCCCGACCATTGACTTTAATGATGCAGCTGCCATGCGTAATTTCAGCCATGCGCTAAAGCAGGAAGGCTCCGTGCTGTATTCTTACCCCCAGGACTACTCCCTTTGGAAGATCGGTGTTTTCGATAATGAGACTGGTGATTTGGAGAATATGATTCCGGAGCTGGTTATGGAAGGTAGCCAGGTTCCCCAGGAGTAAAGGAGTGGTGACGATGAAATTTAAAACGCAGTTTGATCCCCATGACCGTGTTCATTGCAATGAAGGTGTCCCGGTGAAGATTTTGTATGGCGCTGTTTATGATGACGTTGGCCGTATGAATCTTGAGGAGAAAGGCCGTGAGAACCTCTATGACTATATCCAATCTTTTGCTGAGTCGGTAGATATCCATGTGCTGTTGAAGCGTTTTGCCAATGGTGAGACGGATGTGCTTTCCAGAGTCCAGGGTGCCTATGGCGACTTTACCCAGTTCCCTACTACCTATGCAGAGATGCTGAATGTTGTCCAGAGAGGAGAAGATTTCTTCAATGAGCTGCCCGTGGAGACCCGTGCAAAGTTTGGTCATGATTTTAGCCAGTTTATTGCTGCTATGGATAGCCCTGACTTTTTGAGCAGGATCGGCGCCGCGCCGGAGCAGGTTCCGGTTGAGTCCCCCGCCGTTGAGAAGGAGGTTGTAAAAGAATGAATCGTAATGTAGAATCCCATTTCGCGTTGAATCCGACCCGTGTAGATATTTCCCGGTCTACCTTTGATCGCAGTTCCAGTCTGAAGACCTCTTTCAATACTGGTGATATTGTCCCCTTCTATGTGGATGAAGTGCTGCCGGGCGATACCTTTAACGTCAAGACCTCCAAGGTCGTTCGGCTTCAGACCATGTTGACTCCCATGATGGATAACATTTACCTTGATACTTACTTCTTTTTTGTTCCGAATCGGATTGTATGGAATCATTGGAAGGAGTTTAACGGTGAAAATACGGAATCGGCCTGGATACCCCAGACAGAGTATGAAGTTCCTCAGATTATGGCTCCTGAAGGCGGTTGGAACGTTGGCACTATTGCTGATTATTTCGGCATTCCTACTGGTGTGCCTAATATTTCAGTGAATGCCCTTCCCTTCCGTGCTTATGCCCTGGTGATGAATGAATGGTTCAGAGACGAGAATCTACAGGATCCGCTTGTTGTGCCAGTCGACGATGCCACCGTCACAGGTGTGAATACCGGTACTTTTGTTACCGATGTTGCCAAAGGTGGTCTTCCCTACGTTGCTGCCAAGTATCACGATTATTTCACAAGCTGCCTCCCTGCTCCGCAGAAAGGCCCTGATGTTTTGATTCCCGTTGCTCAAGGTGGTAAGACTCCCGTTTATGCTACCAGTGATTATCATGATCCTGGTGAGCTGCCTAAGATGGGCACATATCCTGTTCCGCTTGCTGGTTATAGTGCATTAAGTAGTAATCCTACTCTTAATAAGGGTTATTTTTCCAATGAAGGTGGTTCTGTTACTTCTCCTGATCAAAAATATCGTATGGGCGATGTTTCTGACAAATGGTCTAATCTTGCTCCCGCTAACCTTTGGGCAATTGAGACCAATCCCATGGCTGCTACCATTAATCAGTTGCGCATGGCCTTCCAGATTCAAAAGCTTTATGAACGTGATGCCCGCGGTGGCTCCAGGTACATTGAGATCCTGAAATCTCATTTTGGTGTTACCTCTCCGGATGCCCGTCTCCAGCGTCCTGAATATCTTGGCGGAAACCGTGTGCCTATTAATGTGAATCAGATCGTGCAGCAGTCCGCCACTCAGGACGGCTCTACTCCCCAGGGAACGCCTGTCGGCCTCTCCCTCACCACGGATAGTAACAATGATTTTACCAAGTCCTTTACTGAGCATGGTTTTGTGATCGGCGTTATGGTTGCCAGGTATGATCATACCTATCAGCAGGGAATCGAACGCATGTGGTCCCGGAAGGATCGCTTTGATTACTATTGGCCCGTGTTTGCAAATATCGGTGAGCAGGCCGTGAAGAATAAGGAAATTTATGCCCAGGGCAACGCCCAGGATGATGAAGTGTTCGGCTACCAGGAAGCCTGGGCAGATTATCGGTATAAGCCGAACCGAGTTACAGGTGAAATGAGATCAAGCTATGCGCAAAGTTTGGATGTATGGCATCTTGCTGATGATTATTCAGCTTTGCCTTTTTTGTCTGCCGATTGGATCAGAGAAGATAAAACAAACGTTGATCGTGTTCTTGCTGTTCAGTCTTCTGTTTCTAATCAGCTTTTCTGCGATATTTACGTGAAGAATCGGACGACCCGGCCTATGCCCATGTACTCTATCCCTGGTCTGATCGACCACCATTAAGGAGTTGACTTTATGGCTACTACAGGATATGATGTTTCCAGATTCCAGACTCCTGCAATTAACTCTGTTGCCGGTCAGGCTATGTCTCAGATCAATAGTATTCGTGGCATCTCTGCCGAAAACACTGCTAAGAGCGCGGAAATGGCCGCTGAGAATCGCAATTGGCAACAGGCCCAGAATCAGCTTGCCATGGAGTTTAATGCCCGTGAAGCCGCGAAAAACCGTTCCTGGCAGGAATACATGTCCAATTTGTAAAGATTGCAAGCAATGCCGCATTATTATTGTGTTGCTGTGTTCGCACTGTGAACGGGGCAGGTATATGAGAAAGGGGGCCATTTAGCCCCCTTTTATTGTTTAGACGATGAAGATATGCAGAAAACTGCCGTGGTTGCGAAAGAGCAAAAGATCACCGCCCAGGCGGCCGGCCAGAGCGTCAACGCATGGATTATTGACGCGATCAGGGAGAAACTGTGAACAGAGGGGACCGGGGCTTTGGCTCTGGCCCCCTTTCCGTTTTATCTTGAGTCGAAAGAAAGAAAAATCCCCCCTTTTGCCCCCTCTTTCTCTCCCTCTCATACTCTCCCTCTCATTCTCCCCCTATAATCCCCCAAAAAAGAAAGAAAGCGGGTTACTTGCTCTTTTGGGGGTTTTAGGGGGCCTTTTCTCAACCTGACGCGATTCCCCGTGTGTCATATCCTGTTTTTGCTTTACCCTGTTCCCAATGTGGGGCTAAATGGGGGGAAAGAGAGGGATTGGAGGGCACGCGCGCGAAAGCGCGGCGATTTGGCGGGAGTTGCGGGAAGCGGGGAAAGCGGCGGGGGAGTGGCGGAGCGTGGGAGGGCGCGTTTCCCTTGTATTTTTAACTTGCAGTTGCAGATAGAGGCTTACGGCGCAAGGGATTGGCGGGTTGCTGTGTCGGCGCTGTGTTTTTAGGGCGGCGGCAGGAGGCGCGGCAGGGGTGGGACTGCTTCCGGGCCGGTCGGCGGGGGCGGATGAAGAAGCGGAAGCAACGAGGGGACAACCGGGGACATGCGGGGACACGGGCGGTGGAGCGGGGCTGTTGTGGCTTACCATGTAGCAAGACAGCCGGCGGACGCTGTGGGGCGCTGTATCGGTATGCCCTGCCAGGGGCTGCGGGCGCGCTGCGTCGGGCCAGGTTCAAAGGCCCGCACCCCCCTCCCCCCCATCGGTAGGGGTAGCGGAAAAACGGGGGCGTCCCAAATGGAAGGTATAGGGTATTATCCTCATTCTCTTTTGGCGCGGCTTCAAGCACTGCTGAAAAGGAAGGGCGGCTACAGCCATTGGCCCCACTGGGTGCAGCGGCTGATTCGCGGGTGGGGGCAGGAGAAAAACAGACGGCGCTCTCTGCGCTGAAGGCCGCAAAAATGGAAATCAGGCATTTGCGCAATATTACAACTTATTACAAACATATACAGCTATCATTTATTAGATTTTCTTTTTTTGTGGACTTTTTCGGCATCTCGGTATATAAGGCAGAAGTAGGAAAGAATCGTCCGGCCTAAAACCCTTAGGCTGGGAACGTGTGAAAAAGGGGTGAGCAAACTGGCTGAGCAGAAAAAGGGCTCCAGGACTCAGGAGCGTGTGTTTCAAGGCAACGGCGAGTTGGACACGGCCATTGAAGCTTACTTTTCCCAAGTGGACGCAGAGCATCAGGCCGGGGGCAGCGGCCGGTACGACGAGTTCGGCCTGGCATTGAGCCTTGGCGTCAACCGCCGGACCCTGGCGAACTGGGCTGGCGACGAGGACGACCCTCAGCGCCGTTTCCTGGTGAACCGGGCCTATGACCGGATCGCCCACCAGCTGATCTCCGGCGACCCGTGGAACGACAAGTTCACCACCCAGAAGTCCATGAAGCTGATTGAGCAGGAGCGCTTTGGCGGGTACAACACCAAATCCAGCGTGAAGCAGGACACCACCATCCAGGTAAAGTTTGGGGAGGGGGCTGACGAGGAGTGTATGAAATGATCTTTGTGTGTTTGTCCCTCATCCAGATCATCCTCCTGTGCGCCCTGCTGGCAGAATGTAAGCGCCTTTCCGCTTCCCCCGCCCGCACGGCAGCCCTGGCAGAACCGGATGACGAGGAGGAAGCCGACCGGCTCAGGCGCCGGATGGATGAAGGCGTAACCAACCTCATGAGTTATGAGCCAAAGGTACCGGAGGTAAAGCTGCCATGACGGGTCAGGAAATTTTTGACATTGCCATCCACATCATGGACGAGCAGCACGAGACCACCGGCGCGACCATTACAGCGGACACCAAGGACTATCGCTTTCGAGCGGTAGACCTCATCAACTCCCTTGGGCAGGAGTGCTATACCCTAAGCGATACCTGCCAGGCGGAGGACGGCGCCCGTCCGGTTTTCCCCAAGCTCCGCGATCTCCAGGACACGGCAGGGCTGGACGACTACGTGGCCGGAGTCATTCTCCCCTATGGCCTGGCCTACCTGCTGGTTCAGGGTGAGGACAGCGATCCCGGCCTTGCCAACACCTGCCTGCAGCGTTATCAGGAGCTGAAGGCGGAGGCGCGCAGGCTGATGCCGGCCAGGTCTTTTCAAGAGATTGAGCGCCCCTATGGCGGCCTTGAGCTTGGGGAGTTCAGCCGCTGGTAGGGCGGCCCGCTTCAGCCACTGGGGAACATCCAGTTGAATCAATCCAACCGACCAGTTGGAACTGAATACTCTGGCCCAAACCAGGGCCGGGAAGGAGCAGCTTATGGAAGAAATCCTGAACACCACCGCTGAGGAGGAGGCCGGCATCGAGACCAACGATGCAGAGTTTTCCGCAGGATGGGGGGAGGAGGAGAGCCCGGCAGCGTATGGGCCTGACGCCCCGGAGACCACTGGGGAAGCGGCTGAGATTGCGCCGGAGAACGGTGACGCCCCGGAGGATGCCGGCGGCGCACAGCAAAAGGCCGGCCACGGCGAATCCGAACAGTCCGAAGCAAAGCAGACAGAGGAAAAAGCGGCGCAGGACATTGCGTTCAAAGTGAAGTACATGGACGAGGAGAAGACCGTCAGCGCGGAAGAGGCCCCTGCCCTGATCCAAAAGGGTATGGACTATGACCGCATCCGTGTGAAATACGACGAGGCAAAACCTGTCATCGAGTTCATGTCCCGCTATGCCCGTGAGGCCGGAGTGAGCCTGAGCGAGTATGTAGACCATCTGCGCATCGAGGAGAAAAAGGCCGCCGGGATGCCGGAAGAAGATGCAAGGCGGGCAGTGGAGTTAGACAACCGGGAAGAGCGCCTCCGCCAGGAGGAAGCATCCTCGGCCAAGGCAGCTGAACAAACAGCCGCAAGCATCGCCGCTGCTGAAAAACAAAGGGCCGACATTGAAGCTTTTGCAAGAGAATACCCCGACGTAAACCCCACCGAAATCCCACGGGAAGTGTGGGACAAAGTGCGATCCGGGGAGAGTCTTTTGGGCGCCTATACGCGCTATGAAAACGAGACTCTGAAGGTTGCCCTTGCCGCCGCCAGCAAGGCGCGGGAAAACGCGGTCCGATCCACCGGCTCACTGAAAAGCGCCGGCTCAGACAACACAAACCGCGACCCCTTTGACGAGGGATGGGAGGATTGACTAAATCCCTGGGCAACTTTTTTTCAACGTCGGGAGACATGGAAAAGGAGAAATGAATATGGCAAGTACTGTAAATTATGCAAGCAAAGCCTCCCCCAAGGTGGTGGATCGCTTCAAGCTGAGCAGCCGCACGGAGGGCCTGTTCAGCAACAAATATGACTTTGTGGGCGTCCGCACGCTGCGCCTCTACACCAACGACCTGGTCACGCTCAACGACTACAGCCGCACCGCATCTGCCAACCGCTACGGCACCCCGGCGGAGTTGGGCGATACCTACCAGGAGATGGCCATGAGCCAGGACAAGTCCTTTGTCTACACCATCGACAAAGGCAATTCCTCCGACCAGCTCAACATCAAGCAGGCCAACGCCACGCTGAAGGAGAATATCGACTGCGTGGTGATCCCCGCGGTGGACAAGTACCGCCTGAGCGTACTGAAGGCCAAGGCCGGATTGGAGCATGTCACCGGCACCATGACCAAGGCCAACATCGTCGAAACCATCATGACCGCCGCCGGTGAGATGAGCGACGAGCTGGTCCCCCTCAGCGGGCGCGTATTGCTCATCAAGCAGAGCGAGTACATCAAGTGCAAGCTTTCCGACCAGATCATGGGCAATGATGTTTTGGGCAAGACCGTCATCACCAACGGCACCATGGGCAATCTGGACTCCATGGAGGTCCGGGTGGTTCCCGACAGCTACATGCCCACGGGCACCAATTTCCTGATTGTCTGGAAGGGCGCGGCCCTGGCCCCGGTGAAGATCAAGGACTACAAAATCCACACCGACCCGCCCGGCGTCAGCGGAAACCTGGTGGAGTTCCGCATGTACCACGACTGCTTTGTGCTGGATACCAAAGCCAAGGGCATCCTGCGCGGCGTCACCACCGCCACAGCCTAAGCTCTCAACAAAGGAGCGGAGCGCACAGACTTAAGTGTACTCCGCTCCTTTCCCCTATCTGCCGGTCCGGCACAGGCAGCAAAGCGCCCGCGGCCTCTTACAGGAGAAGCTTATGAAAAAAATCTCACCGACCAAACGGAATATTGAAGGCGTCCCCTTTGAGCTTGGGGACCTGTACCCCAAGCAGCGCCTCTTCTGCACCGCCCGGCAGCGCTACATCGGCTACGGCGGCGCCCGGGGCGGAGGGAAATCCTACACGGTCCGCTGGAAAGCCAAGGCCGGATGCCTCCAATATCCGGGCATCCGCATCCTGATCGTGAGAAAGACCTATCCAGACCTGGAAAACAGCATCATCATGCCGCTGGTGGGCTCCCTCCAGCCGGAGGTGGCAGGCTACAACGCCACCATGCACCTCATCACCTTCTTCAACGGCTCCACCATCAAATTCGGCCACTACTCCAGCGCCGAGGACGCCCTGGAATACCAGGGCCAGGAATACGACTGGATTTTCATAGACGAAGCCACCCAGCTCACGGAGCAGCAGTTCCGCACCCTGGGCGCGTGCCTGCGCGGCGTCACCCGGATTCCCCGCAGGATGTACCTGACCGCCAACCCCGGCGGCGTGGGCCACCTCTGGTTCAAACGGCTTTTCATCGAGCGGCACTACTACCTGGAAAAGGGAGAAAATCCGGAGGACTATTACTTCATCCCCGCCACGGTGGACGACAACCCCAAGCTGCTGGAGTCTTCCCCGGACTACATCAACATGCTGGACCTGCTGCCGGAGGATATCCGCCGGGCACACCGCTACGGGGACTGGGACGCCTTGGGCGGGCTGTTTTTCCCCGAGTTCCGGGAGGAAACCCATGTGGAGGAGCCATTTATCCACGTGCCGGAGGAGTGGACAAAAATCCGCTCCTTTGACTATGGCCTGGACATGTTCGCCTGCCTCTGGGCGGCCATTGACTTTGAGGGAAGAATCCACATCTACCGGGAGGTACAGCAGTCCGGACTGATCGTCTCCGCTGCGGCGGAGCTGATGCACTCTCTCACCCCGGAGCGGGAGCGCATCGCCTACACCATCGCCCCGCCTGACATGTGGGCCAGACAGAAGGACACCGGGCGATCCATGGCGGAGCTGTTCATGCAGCACGGTGTGGGGCTGGTAAAGGCCAGCAACAACCGCATCCAGGGCTGGATGGCAGTGAAGGAAGCCCTTAAGCCCATGGGGCCCTCCGCCGGAGCCCAGCGCAGCGGGTCCGGTGGGGAGAGGAGGAGCACCGGAAGGAGTGAGCTTTCGCCCAAGGGCGGAAGCGAACGATATGGAGGTTGCGACGACGAAAAACCCGGACTGCTGGTCAGCCGGGAGTGCCGTGGGCTTATCCGCAACATACAGGCCATCCAGCATGACGACAAAAACGTGTCGGACTGCGCTGCAGAGCCCCACGACATCACCCACATTGTCGACGCCTGCCGGTATTTGTGCATCACCCGATCCATAACGCCGGAGCGGCCCTCCCCTTCCTTTGAGGAAGAAGACGCCCTGGAACCCTATGACAAGGCAATGACCGGCGGCGAGGCCAGCGCCTCCTATATGAGCTATGGCGCTTAATGGATGGTTTTGTAAGGAGGTTCACAATTGTCACAAATTACAAATACACGTGAGCAGGCCATTTTCCACGCGGACAAGTGGCTGGGGCTCAACGAAAGCCCGGACGGCGACACCACACTGAAGGACGGAGAGCTTTCGGTATGCCGGAATTTCAAGATCACCCGGGAGGGCCATCTGCAAATCCGCAGCGGGACCAAAACCATCTGTGACCTCCACACACCCTGGCAGCAGAGCACCACCGAGGGGAAGGCGGAACAGCCGGAAGTGTGCGGACTCTGGTATGGGAAGGTGGGGCAGAGCCACCATCTGCTGGCTTCCTACGGCGGGCTGATCTTTGATGTGGACGGCGCCGCGGCAAAAGAGGTCGGGCAGTGCACTCAGGATGACACCCACTTCTTTGGATTTTCCGACAAGGTGTATCTGCTCAACGGCCACGAATATATGGTCTGGGACGGCGGAGCTGAAAGCAGGTTTGCCCCGGTGACAGGCTACATCCCGGTCATCACCACCGCCACCCCTCCCTCCGGCGGCGGCACGCTGCTGGAGCCCATCAACCGGCTCAACGGGCTGCGCAAGCAGAAGTTCTCGCCAGACGGCATAGCCAAGCTTTTCCAGCTCAACGAGATGGGGATTGACAGCGTGCTCTCTGTCTCCGGCACCGACATCACCTATACCGTAAACCAGGAAAAGGGCCAGGTGAGCTTTGCCTCCGCCCCGGAAAAGGGCATCAACACAGTGGAGATCACTTATCAAAAGGGCGACGGCGCCAGAGGCGAGGTCACGTCCATGCGCTTTTCCGAGCTCTACAACGGCAACACCGACGCCCGGGTCTTCCTCTACGGGGACGGCTCCAACCGCACCATCTACAGCGGCCTCACCGCCGATGGGGCGCCCTCGGCGGAGTACTTCCCGGACCTCTATGAGCTGCGGGCCGGATCGGAGAACACATCCATCACCTCCTGCGTCCGGCACTACAGCCGCCTGCTCATTTTTAAAGAGGACTCCACCTGGTCCGTCTCCTACAGCACGCTGGAGCTTGCCTCCGGACAGACCACGCCGGCCTTCTATGTGACCACGGTAAACCGGCAGATCGGCAACATCGCGCCGGGGCAGGCGTGCCTCGTGGAGAACAATCCCGTGACGCTGGACGGCGATACCGCCTATGAGTGGAAGGCCACCTCCACCAGCGGCAACATCACCGACAGCGACCGCAACGCCGTGCGCATGAGTGACCGGGTCCGCTCCACGCTGCGGACCTATCGCCTGTCCGGCGTACATATCTTCAACCACAAGGAGCAACAGGAACTCTATTTCACCTATGGAAGCGAGGCCCTCCTTTACAACTACGCCAACAACACCTGGTATCAGTACACCAATTTCCCCGCCGAGCGGATGGTGAACGTGGAGGGCTCTGCCTTCTTCCTGACTCCCGCGGGAGCGCTGCGGTCCCTTGCTCCGGAATACCGCAACGACGACGGCGCGGAGATCGACGCCTATGCCGAGACCGGGTCCATGTCCTTTCAAAAGGAGTGGATGGAAAAATTCGTGGCCTACTTCTATGTGAGCCTGAAGCCGGAGAGCGGGGCCCTGGTGACCATGACCGCCCAGACCAACCGCCGCTCCGACTACGAGGAGAAGGTGGTGGCCTCCTCATTGAGCACCTTCAGCCGCGTCAACTTTGCCCACTGGAGCTTTGGCACCAACCGCAAGCCCCAGATCCGGCGGATCAAACTCAAGCTGAAACGGGCGGCCTTTTTGAAGATCATCTTCAAAAGCACCTCCGCCAGTGCTGCGGCCACCATATTGTCCTTAGCGGCCAAGGTGCGCTACACAGACAACGTGAGATAAAGGAGCGCATATGAAAGAAAAACTGACGCCGGAGACGGTGTACCGGGAATTCAGCGGCGCGGTGGAGTTCAACGAGGGCATCCATCTCTACGACTGCGTACGCAACAACGAAAACTTTTTCATCGGCAAGCAGTGGGAGGGCGTCCAGTCCAACGGCCTGCCCACACCGGTTTTCAATTTTTTGAAGCGGGTGGTTCTCTTCTCCGTGGCCAGCGTATCCACGGACAACTTAAAGCTCCACGCCTCCCCCATCCCCTCCTCCGGCGTCCGGACCAAGCTGGAGCTGGACCTGATCTGCGGCGTTTTGAACAACCAGTTCCAAAGCATCTTTGAGATGAACAAAATGCCCTCCCTGATCCGGGAGTTCAGCCGCAACGCCGCCGTGGACGGGGACGGATGCACTTACACCTACTGGGACGAGTCCATCCAGACAGGGCAGGACGCCAAGGGCGGCATCCGCACCGAGGTGCTGGACAACACCCAGGTCCATTTTGGAAATCCCAACAGCCGCGATCTCCAGAGCCAGCCATGGATCCTCCTCTCCCGCCGGATGCTTCTTGGTGAGGCAAAGCGCCGGGCCAAAACCTACGGCGGCGAAAGCGACAAAATCCGTCCGGACTGCAAGGAGACGGGTGAAAGCGGGAATTTGGACGAGTTGGGCGGCAGCAAGGTGACGGTGCTGCTGCGGCTGTGGCGGGATTTGGAGAGTGGGACGATCCACGCCTATGAGTGCACGCAGACTGCCCTCATACGAAAGGAGTGGGACCTTGGCGTCGACCTTTACCCCGTGACCTGGATGAGCTGGGACTATGTGAAGGATTGCTACCACGGCCAGGCCATGATTACAGGGCTGATCCCAAATCAGATTTTTGTGAACAAGCTCTTTGCCATGTCTATGATCTCCCTGATGACCACCGCCTATCCAAAAGTGATCTACGACTCCACCCGGATCAAAAAGTGGGACAGCCGCGTGGGCGCCGCCATCGGCATGGCCGGCGGCGATGTGGCCTCAGCGGCCAAGATCATGGACCCGGCCACCATCTCTCCCCAAATCAGCCAGTTCATTGAGCTGGCCATCCAATACACCCAGAAGTTCTTGGGCGCCTCTGATGTGGCTTTGGGCGACACCAGGCCGGATAACACCTCTGCCATCATCGCCCTCCAGCGGGCCAGCGCCGTGCCCATGGAGCTTACCAAGCAGGACCTTTTGCAGTCCATCGAAGACTTGGGCCGCATCTACCTCTCCTTCATGAAGACCCACTACGGCCGGCGGTGGGTGGAGGTGAAACACCCTGCGACAGAGGAAACCGACCTGGTCACCTTTGACTTCTCCCAGCTTGCCGGCATTCCGGTCTCCATCAACCTGGACGTGGGGGCCTCCTCCTATTGGAGCGAGATCGCCACCATGCAGACTATGGACAATCTGCTGATGCAGAACAAGATCGGCATCATCGAGTACCTGGAGCGTGTGCCGGCGGGGATGATTACCGACAAGGAGCGGCTCATCGACGCCCTGCGTCGCCAGCAGTCTGCCCTTGGCGCGGCAATGCCGGCAGCCGGAACACCCCAGGGCGTAGCCGCGCCAACTATACCGGCGGACATCCCTGTCGGCCAGGGGAACGGCGCATTGCAGCACGAAATCAACCGCACCGGCGAAGTGCCGGGACTGTGAAGTGAGGTGCAACCATGGCAGAAGAACTCCAAAAGCTTCAGACCCTGAACGATGATCTCAACATCATCCAGAAATTAGACGACGAGCCCAATGATGTGGGCGGCATGTCCGCCCAGGAACTGAAAGCCGCGTTTGACAAAGCAGGGAATTCCATTCAAGGGTATCTCAATGATACGCTGCTGCCGGAGCTGGAGCGGCTTGGCGTCATGAAAATCGTACAGCGGTCAGGCGACGCGGTGGCATACCTCCGGCTGAACGCAGACAGGGTGCTGGAGGTCAGCGCAGATGGCACCGTATGGGAGGCCACCGGCTCCTCCGGGCACGTGATCCTGGACGCGGCGGGGAACGCCCTGCCCCAGCGGAGCCGGATGCAGTTTACCAATGGCGTGGTGACAGACGAAAACGGCGTCACCGTAGTGACCGGCGTCAAGGGCGACCATGGCGAAAAGGGCGACAAAGGAGACAAGGGTGACACCGGAAGCCAGGGGATTCAAGGGATGACCGGCCCTTGTATTGTCCCCAGCGTAGATACCAATGGCGTCATGTCCTTCTCAATCCAGGATACCGCAACAGCCCCTCAAAGCGTTTCTGTCCGGGGCCCTCAGGGTCCCCAGGGTGTGCAGGGCGCGCAGGGCGCACAAGGCGCGGCAGGGCCACAGGGCATCCAGGGCGTCCAAGGCGTACAGGGTCCCAAAGGCGACCAGGGGGAGCAGGGCGTAGCGGGTCCCCAGGGCACCCAGGGCGAGGCCGGTCCCCAGGGGCCGATGGGCCCCCAGGGCCTCCGGGGCGACGACGGAGCGGACGGCAAAAGCTTCACGGTGCTGGCGCTGTACGCTACGCTGCTGGCTTTACAGACCGCCCACCCCACCGGCGGGGAGGGGGACGCCTACGCCGTGGGCACCACAGAGAACAACGTCATCTACATCTGGGACGTGGACGCTGCCGGCTGGGTCAGCGTCGGGGCGCTGCAAGGCCCCGTCGGCCCCCAAGGCCCCGCAGGCCCACAGGGAGAGCAGGGGCCCAAGGGGGAACAGGGCGCCCAGGGCGTCCAAGGCCCCCAGGGTATACAGGGCATCCAGGGCGAACAGGGGCCGCGCGGCCCCCAGGGAGAGCAGGGCCCGGCGGGCGTGTCCGGCCAGAACGGCAAGAGCGCCTACACCACCGCCGTGGAGGGAGGCTACTCCGGGACGGAGACGGCGTTCAATGAATCCCTGGCCGAGGTGCCGGGGCATATCGCCAGCAAGAGCAACCCCCACGGCGTGACGGCGGAGCAGATCGGGGCGGCCGCCAGGGAGCACAGCCACACCAAGTCGCAGATCACGGATTTTCCTGCTTCCATGACGCCCGCGGCCCACAAGGCCAGCCACAAGACCGACGGCAGCGACGCAATAGCACCGGCGGACATCGGGGCGCTTCCCACATCCGGCGGGACCCTGTCGGGGGCTCTGACGCTTTCAGGGGCACCAACAAGCGGCCTGCACGCCGCGACAAAGGCCTATGTGGATGAAAACACACCTTTAACTGTAATAATTGGCGAGAATGATTCAGGATATACCTCCAGTCATTCAGCAAAAGAAATCTATGAAGCAATGAATAATGGGGTGTCTGTATTTGCAATGGCTTTTGGATATGTTATTCCGGCTTTTGGAAGTGGTTTTGACAGTGCTAACCAGAAGTATGAGGTCGCGTTTTCTTCTATAGGAGATAACCCAAGCGGATTAGGGAGTGTAAATATTCTCATTACGACCATTGCAGAAAACACGACTGTAACCGCAAATATGAGTAATATCACTGCGGAACAGGTGGGGGCGGCACCAGCCTACACCTACGGCCCCACCGACCTGACCGCAGGAACCTCTCCGCTGGAAACTGGCAAGCTGTACTTTGTCTATGAGTGAGGTGATCTGATATGGCGAGAAAAGCATATATCGGAATTGATGGGACAGCAAGGAAAGCAACGAATATTTATATTGGCGTGGATGGAGTGGCTCACAAAGTTAAGGCTGCCTATGTCGGAGTAGATGGCGTAGCGGAAAAATTCTGGCCAAAAATTATTCCGAGCTCTTATATCACTGTTACAGGTACTTCTGCTTACAGTAGTTGGAAAGTGAACAATGTAAGCAGCTCGTCAACTGGTTTTTATGTTGCTCCGGGAACTACCATCACGGTCATCTGCGACTCTGCTATTAACACTGGCGTATGGTATGGTTATGCAACCATCACTATTTCGTACAATGGTAGCACAGTGGTATCTAAACGCGACACCAAGGCAAGTTACACATTTACTGTCCAAGCGGGACAGAATTATACAATTGCGTTTAGTGGCGTTAAATCCTATAGCGGAACTTCTGGGTTAAATAGGTATACGGTTAATTACACAACCGCTGCTATCACATCCAATTCATTTAGCTATTAAATTTTTATATTTTATGGAGGTGCGGGCGTGACGGAGAACATCATTGTCGCAGTCCTCGCAATGATTGGCACTATGTCAGGTGCTTATTTAGCCAACAAGAAGAGCACTGCACTTATTGCCTATCGGATGGAACAGCTTGAGCAGAAAGTGCATAAGCACAATAACCTAATCGAGCGCACTTACGCACTGGAAGAGCGCGTAACAGTGGAGGAGGAAAAACTCAAAGTGGCGAATCATCGGATCGATGATTTGGAGAGCAGGAAATAGAAAGGAGATCCTTTATGAACCTGAAACAGTACGCATGGAACATCTTTGAAATTGCCAAAGCCAACAACGAGGATTTGGGCGTAGCCAGGAGGATGCTGGTCAACAACATTCAGCAGGGTATGGCCATCAACGGCGGCGCCGAGCTGGACTATCCTGCGCTGCGCAGGCGCTGGGATGCCATGGACGGCAAGGCCCAGGAGGCTGCACTGGAGGAGCTGAACAAGTACATCACCGACTTTTCCGCCAATGCGCCCTACCACAGCCTCTGTGAGGCGTTTGAGCGGGGCGACCGGGAGGCCTTTGACAAGGTACTGGCAAAGTAGTAGAAGCCGCCCAGAAGGGCGGCAGGAATTGACACAAAGCGGCGCATGCTGTATATTTGAACCACCAGTAAGGACGGCGAGGTTGTTCCTCCTCAAGGAGGTGACCGCGCATGACGACAATGGAAGTGTTGACACTTTTGTTGCTCCTTGCAACGGTTATCTTTGGTATCCTCGGGTACATAAAGAAATAACCGCCACCTAATCGGCAGCGGCTTTCCTTTCAAGCTCTAAACTTGACTAATGGGGAGCGACCTGCACCGACCAAAGTGAGCCGCCCTTACTGGTTCCATTATAGCAATTTGCGCCGCTTTGTCAAGTACGACAGGGCGGCTGTTTTGCTGCCCGGAAAGGAAATCCATATGGACATTACATCTTTGGGCATTACCGGCGTAGCGGTCATTACGGTGATCTGCTACCTGATCGGCCAGGCGGTCAAGGTGACTGGCCTGGACAACAAGTATATCCCCGTCATCGTGGGCACGATGGGCGGCATTTTGGGCGTGACGGGCATGTTCCTCATGCCCGACTTTCCGGCGGCGGACTACATGACGGCGGTGGCCGTGGGCATCGTCTCCGGCCTCGCCGCCACCGGCGTCAATCAGGCGGTGAAACAGCTGGGAGGTGGAGGCGGTGAGTGACCTTCAGGCCGTCACCATCCCCTTGAAAGACATCGCACGTATCCAAATCTACCTCAACAGTCCCCGCAAAACCCTGTCTGCCATTAAAAAGGCAACCGGCGCGGACTACCTGCTCAACGGCACCCTCTACAACATGCGCACCGGTGCCGTCAACTGCCATCTTAAGGCAGACGGCAGAGTCATTGCCAAGCCGGGCTACTCCGTGTTCGGCTACGCCTGGGATCGGGGCGGGGACATCTCCATGCGGGTGCTGCCTGGGGACGCGGCCAACTACATCGCCTGCACGCCGCTGATTATTGACGGGCAGAAATCCGTAAAGCCCACCTACGACCCCGGCCAGGGGGGCAGGCGGGGCCGCAGCGCCATTGGGATCAAGGACGGGCGGCTTGCGTTGTACTGCACCCGGGACGGCGGGAGCATGGCCCGGACGCCGGAAAAGCTGCGGGATGACCTCTATTCCGCAGGATGGGACAGCGCCGTGATGCTGGACGGAGGCGGCAGCTCTCAATGCGATTTTGTGGGGAAGAAGATCACGAGCACCCGGAAGGTCCAGCACCTGATCCTGGTCTATCTCCACAAAGGGGAGAGCCATACAGAGCCGGAAGGAGAAAAGCCCATGGTAGAGATCAATGCATACAGCAAGAAGGCGGATGGGACAAAGAAACTGTCCACCAACTTCAAGGTCAGCGAGTTCGCCTGTAAGGACGGCTCCGACGCGGTGCTGGTGGCGCCTCGGCTGGTGATGGTCTTGCAGAGCATCCGCAGCCATTTCGGAAAGGCGGTAACGATCAACAGCGCATACCGGACACCGGCCTACAACGCCAAGGTGGGCGGCGCTGCCCAGAGCCAGCACTGCTACGGCACGGCGGCGGACATCACGGTCAGCGGAGTCAGCGCAGCCCAGGTGGCCGCTTATGCCCGATCCATCATGCCGGACTGGGGCGGCGTGGGCGTCTACGCCAGGCAGGGCTTCACCCATGTGGACGTAAGGGAAACCAGGTCGGACTGGACGGAATAAGAGGAGGCTAAACATGAGTATTTTGGGAACAGCCGGGGCGCTTGGCACTCTAATCAAGGCAGCCGCGGCCGCGGCAAAGAAGACAACCAGCGGGGCAACGTCCGCTTCCTCCGCCCCTTCCCCGTCCGGCTCCTCCTACAGCGGAGGCACGGCCTCCACCGGGAAGGTCAACACGCCCTACACGGAACACATTGCGGCGGACCAGGGGCTGAGCGATTCCCAGCGGGCGGTCATCCAGTCCTACCGGGATCAGGCCAAAGCAGGCAACATCTCCTGGGATGACGCCAACAAATACGCCAATGAAATCCGAACCGCTTCCGGCGCCTACAGTGTGGACAAGCGGGGCAACGTCACCTCCTCCCTTCCTTCCTCGGACCTCTCCAACTACATCAACCAGATTTACGAGGCGCAGGCCAGGGAAAACGAAGCACGGCTCCAGTCCGCCTACTTGCAAAATGCGGCGGAGCTGGAGGCGAACCAGAAGAAGATCGCCCAGAACTTCCAGGACACCAGGAATCAGACGGCGGCCCAAAACGACCTGGCCCAGCAGTCCTTCAACGAATTCGCAGCGGCCCGGGGGCTGAACACCGGCACCTCCGGCCAGGCCCAGATCGCCCAGAACGCGGCGCTGCAAAGCGGCCTCACCAACATCGGCGTCAGTGAGGCGGAGGCCCTGAGCGACAACGACCTCGCCATCCGCCAGCTGACCATCGAATACAACAACGCCATCAACGAGGCCAAGGCGGCAGGCGACATGGCCCGGGCCCAGGCACTCTACCAGGAGTTCGTCCGGCAGATGAACCAGAGGGACCAGAACGCCCAGTACCAGCAGAGCGCCCAAGCTGCGGCCCAAAGCGAGGCCAAGCAGTACGCATACAAGCTTGCCATGGCTATGATTGAGTCCGGTATCCTGCCGGACAGCGCTACGCTGAACCAGGCGGGCATCCTTCAGAGCGACGCCCAGGCCATGGTGGCCCTGGCCCAGGCCCAGATGACGCCCGCCACTGACTCCGCATCTCCCTCTTCCGCCCGCTCCGGTGGAGGCGGAGGAGGCTATGACAACCAGGGCCTCACCAGCGCCCAGGTCAGGGAGATGCAGAGCTATTACGGCGCAGCCGCCGACGGGCTCTGGGGCGCCGCTTCCCGCGAAAAGGCCGGCGGGCTCAGCGCCGGTGAGGCCTGGGAGCAGTACCGGAAAGAAAAATCGGGGTCGAATTATCAAGTGGTCGCACAGCAGTTGGCCGGGATGAAGCGCTCGGGCCGTTCCACCTCAGAGCTGCTGGAAGCAATCCGGGACGCCTATCAAAACGGCCTTATCAATACTGGAGATTACAGCAGCCTTTACAATCAATACCGCGGGTAGGGGGATTCGGCCATGACGTTGGATCAGTGGAAAAAGAAATATGGCACAGGCACTTCCGCATCAGGGGTCAGAGCGCGGGTGGGGAGCAGTGTAAAACCCACCCCAACCACCTCCAACCGGGAGCGGCAGCTGACAGATTTGGAGCGCTCCGCCAGAAGCGCGGAAAGCACCAGCCGCGCCCAGACGGCGATCAAGAAGCAAAACAAGGAGAAGGAGCGGCAGGCCAGGACAGCGGAGAGCCTTGCCCGGGCGCAGATGGCGGCCGCACCGCAGGCCAACATTTCCCCCGCCGGCACGCTGCGCCGGGTAGAGGCCCCGGATACAACGCCCTATTCCCTGATGAAGTCCATCGGAGGCCTCGCCCAGAAGGGCATCGGAGGCCTTGCCCAACACTTTGGCGACGCACTGGCCCTGGGGGAAGACGTAGTGCTGGCCCCATTCGAGCTGTTCTCCGGGCAGGAGCTTGGCGCCCTCTCCGACCATGCGCCCCTCAACGCCTGGGCAAAAAACATCCGCCGGGAAAATGAAAATGTGGCCCAATACTACCAGGAGAATATGGACAAGGGCGGCACGGGCGCAAGGCTCCTGGAGGAATTGGGATCGGCCACCATTGCCGCCGTCCCCCAGGCAGTGTTGGCCATGCTGACCGGCGGAACCAGCGCAGCAGCCCAGACGGCGCAAGGCGTGGCCCAAACGGCGGCGCGGGAGCTGACCCCTGGCACCCTGGCCACTGTGACCCGGGCCGTCAGCTCCATGGCAAAGGATCCCCAATACTGGACAGCGTTCTCCCAAGTGGTGGGCAGCAGCTATGAAGACGCCCTTGCAGACGGGACAAGCCGGCCAAAGGCAGCCCTTTATGCCGTCGGCAACGGCCTTTTCAATGCGGCGGTAGAAGTGGGCGGCGGCATCCAGACGCTGCCCGCAGAGCTCCGGCAGGGCGGCAAAGCCCTGCGCACATGGATTGACTCCATGGTGGACGAGGGCAAAGAGGAAGTGGTACAGGGTGTGATTGAACGTGCACTCCAAAACGGTGTGTACGGCAAGGGCAGTCCCCTGGCCTCCGTCTCCGACCCCAACGCCGTATTCAACCCCGCCACCGCCGCCCGGGAATTTGCAGGCGGCGCAGTCGTGGGCGGAGTCCTTGGCGGCGGGCAGATGCTTGCATCCAAGGCGATCGATGCGGCAGCGCGGCCCAGCGCGCCAGCGCAGGCCCAAGACAATGTTTTGCTGCGGGAGGTGAGAAATTCTGCCGGGCAGAAAAACGCCGCTCAGCGGGGCGAAAACGCCGCCGTGGAGGGGTCGCGGGACTTCCTGGAGCAGCAGCTCTTTGGGCAGCAAAAAAACGCCTCCGGGGAGGCGGCGGGCCCAATACAATATACATTCATTGATGGGAGCAACACAGACGGGAAAAATGCAGCCCTTGCATCTGCCTATCAGCAAACGGCTGGAAAAGCCATTGAAATTCCAGATGCACTCGTCCAAAAGTACAGCAATATCAATAATGACCCGGCACAGAAGTTAATCAATGTTGTAAAGCAATTCTATGAAAAGCATCTGAAGGGCCAGCAGGTCGGCGTCAGGCTTAATAACGGCGTCGTGGAGATCATGTTCGAGAATGATGGAAAGAAGAAGGCGACCGGATGGCGGATGAAGCCGGAGAAGGCCGCAAGCTTTGAGCGCCTTTTGGATTTGGTCAAGAACTCGGAATACGCCTATTCAGAGGTAAACCGCAACGCCAACGAGGCAACATCCATTCCGCGATTCCACTACTTTACCGCAAGGGCCATCGTGGACGGAGTGGAAGTGCCGGTAAAGATTCAGGTGCGAGACGTTAATACAGGTGCCAACACGCAGGAGACCCATTATTATACGCACAATCTGCAAAACAAAAGAGGAAGTAACAGCCCTGTTGCGGGCGCACAGAGCGCCAACATTGACAGTAATGCATATACTTCCTCTCTTATTGATCCTACCATAGCACAGGAGGCGGATTCTGTCAATCCCTCTGCCGGCGTGGACGGGCAGGGTGATGAAGGAGCAGTAAGGCGTGACGACTCCTTAGGCAGCGCAAGGGCCGGATTCACCACGCCGGGCATGGCGGGCACGGAACGGGTCAGCCGCCTCCAGGACTCCCTCCCCTATGACCGCTATCAGGGCGAGGCCACCGGCATGAGCCGGGAGGACTACGCCAAGCTCTTCCGCTATGAAAGCCAGACCGAGGGGCGCTCCATGAGCCTTGCGGACGACACCCTTTACCTGTATCAGGACGGGGAGCGGCGCTTTATCAGGGACGTGGATGAGAACTCCTATCATGAGCTGGTGGAGAGCCTGAAGGACGCCACCGCATGGAACGCCCCCCAGACCGACGCGGCGGAGCTGATCCGCCGGGAGCTGGAGGGCCGGGCAGTCAATTTGGAGATTGACTCCGGGGAGTATGCGGACTGGATATCCACCATGCGCGAACACGCCACAGCCGGCGGCCAGGGGACCCAGGCCTGGAGCAAGTGGAGCCGGTCAGGAACGGAGGGCCGCATAGAGGGCGAGGCGGAGGCGTGGGACAACCTTCAGAAAAGCAAGCTGTCCCAGAACAAGAAGACGGAGGTATTCCGGAAAATCCTCCAATGGAACAACCAGATCGAGTCCACGGAAAACGGCGACACGGCCGCATTGAAGGATGTGATCCTGGATGTTGCCCGGCAGCGGGGCGTATTGGATGGGCTGACCGGGAAGCAGAGCACACTGCTCCGGAAGATCGCGGGCACGAGCCTGGACAGCATGAGCTTTGACCAGCTCAAAAGCCTTGCCTATGCCTCCACCTCCGCCCTCTCCACGGACGCCATACCCGCCAATGCCGGGCAGAAGCTCAAGACCATCCAGATTTTGAACATGCTCTCCTCGCCCAAAACGGCGGCAAAGAACATCGCCGGCAACACCACCTTCTACGGCATCGACGCGGCGGCCATGCGGGGCGCCGCCATATTGGACATGGCGCTCTCCAAGCTCACAGGGACCCGCAGCGTGGCATTTGAGCAGGGCACCCTCTCCAGGGCATCCCGCGAGGCGGCGGTCAAGGCCATGCAGATGGCAGCGGCGGAAATTACTCTTGACGTCAATATGGATGGGGCGCAGAGCCGCTATGGCACCGCCAGCAGCCGGACCTTCAAGGCCGGCGGCAGCCTTGCGGACCGGGTGCTGTCCGCCCTGGAACGGAACCAGGCTTACCTGCTGAACGCCACCGACGAGCTCTATAAGGGCGCCGCCCGCTCCACTGCGGAGCGGACCCAGGCCCTTGTGGACCAGGGCAGGATCAAGACGGAAGATCAGGACTACGCCGCCAAGCAGGCGGAGGAGCTGGCAAAATACCGCACATTCCAGGACAACAGCAAGCTGTCTGTAGGTATCCAGACCATCCGCGACGTGCTGAATATGATCGGTGTGGGAGACAGCGGCAGAACCGTGGGCGGCCATACCGTTCACAGTTTCGGTGCAGGAGACGTAATCGCCCCCTTTACCAGGGTGGCGGGCAATCTGGCGTCCCGGGGCCTGGAGTACAGCCCCGTGAACGCCGTGCGCGGCACGCTGGAGCTGGCGGGTGTGGTGGCTCAGGCGGCCCGGGGCAATGTGGACGCCGCCAGGCAGGCCAAAGCAGTCTCCAACCTGGCCCGGGGCATGACCGGGACCGCCATTGCCTACGGGTTTATGCTCCTTGCCCAGGCCGGGCTTTTGCGGCAGGCGGACGACGAGGACGACGCCGACGTGCGGGCACTAAACCAGGCGGAAGGGATTACGGGGACGCAGCTCAACCTGAGCGCCGCCCAAAGGGCACTCTCCGGAGAAGGCGCGGCGTGGCGCAGCGGCGACACCCTGATCGACCTCAGCTCCATCGAACCGCTGAACCTGCTCATGAATCTGGGCACGGAGATGGCCAAGTCGGAGGCAAGCCCCATCGTCACCGCCTGGAACGCAACCTCAGATTCCTTTATGGATGTGACGGCGGAGCTGCCGGTGATGCAGTCCATCGGAAACGCCGCAGTGGATATCGTGCGCTACAACCAGGACCCCAAGGAGGTATTTGCCAAGGAGGCAATGAACACCCTGGTTTCCTCCACGCTGCCGAACCTGATGCGCTCCGCCGCCCGGGGCCTGGACGACCGGCCCCGCAGCACCTATTCCGGAGACACCTTGGCGGAGCGCCTGCGCGACAACGTAAAAAGCGGCGTCCCCGGACTGCGGGAGACTCTGCCCGGTTCCGTGGACGGCTTTGGACGGGACCGCACCTATCAGGGCAGCCGGAGCTTCAACCTGTTCCAGGCCATGCTGAACCCCGTGGGGGTCAACACCTACACGCAGGGAGAGGTCAGCAAGGAACTGGAAGCCGTCCGGAAAGCGACCGGCGACACATCCTTCTACCCGGACAAATCCGCGCCCTCCAAACTCAAAGCAGATGGGAAAGAGCTCCCCCTCACCTATGAGCAGCGGCAGGAGTTCCAGCGGACCCGTGGCTCCGCCGCCCTGCTGGTGATGGGCCAGATGATGGGCGCCGACGCTTACAAGCAGTCCAGTGACGAGCAAAAGTCCAAGCTGCTGAGCGATTGCAGCGCCTACGCCTACCAGGCGGCAAAGGCGGAGGCGATGGGCAGGGACAGTGTGGATGAGTGGGTCCTCAACGCCCAAAACGCCCAGCGGGACTTAGGGATTTCCACGGCGGACTTCATCGCTCTGCGGCAGAGGTACGGAGAAATGCTATCCGGCAAGAGCTATGAGAAAGTAAAGCAGGCGGCGGCCGCCGGGCTGAGCGTGGAGGAATATGCGGCCATGCAGGATGGGTTAGACGCCGACGGCAACGGCGGCGTCTCCCAGGCGGAGGCCCAGGCCTACCTGGACGCTCAGGAGTTTTCCCGCGAACAGAAGGCGGACCTTTGGAGCATCATCAACAAGGGCTGGAAGAAGAACCCGTATGCATAGGAAGAGCCCCCTCCAGGACGGAGGGGGCCTTTTTGCTTTATACGGTGGGGTACAGCAGGCGGAAGGTTTCACGGCCTTTCGGCGTCACAAGGGCCTGTGTGCCGCTCCACTGGGTCTTTTCGTTGAAGCACTCCTTGACCTCGAACAGGCCGCTGTTCTTGTCCTCTTTGGGCAGCAGCTTGCCCTTTTTGTCCCGGTAGATGTACTTCTTTTCCAGCAGGAACGAAACAAACTTTTTGGGCGGGATGCCCAACTCTTTAGCGGTTTCCCGGAAGTTGGTGAGGGTATTCCGCTCCACCAGCTCGTCAAAGTAATCCGCCTTGGGGGCCATGATGGCGTTGTGGACGGTCAGCGCGGAAATGCGGGCCTCTTTTTCTGCAATCGTCCGCTGGGCCACCAGCACCGCCTTTGCCATCAGTTCCTCTGGGGTCAATTCGGACTGCCCGGCAATGTAGCCGCCGTTTTTGCGGATGGAGGGCAGGACTTCCTCCGTCACCCAGTCGGTGAACCGCTCAGCATTGGGCAGCTTGGAGCTGAACACCAAACGGTAAACGTCGGATTCGGGGATGAAGGAAAGCTCCTGTGGTCCTCCGGCGGTAGGGGTGTTCCGTTTTAGAACCCCCTTGCAATGGTCGAACAGCGCCTTGCGGGGAACCGCATATCCGAGAGCTGTTGCCACATCGGAGCCACAGAAAAGGATCTTCCCGTTATCTTCCGTCAGCGTCCGTACCGTTCCAAATTCAGGGTTGTTAAATAGCATCATTTCGTTTTTCATAAATACCTCCATCAATTCAATGTCTCGACCTCATCGCTGATACGGGCCAGGAACTCTTGGACACCATACAGTGCCTCCCAAGTCGTATCCCCGACGCCGCACTCGGTTCCGGCAGAAATGATGTTTTCCAGGATGGCGATTGCATGGTCGAGCTGTGTTTTCAGCAGTAAGGATTTGCTCATATTCCGTTCCTCCATAAATTCTTCTTGATTGGAGGTCTCGATGGTGGTATCATAAATTTACCGTCAGGGAGACCTGCCGGGGCGTTGGGACACTCGCAACTCTGTGGTAGGGGGAGCGGGTGTCCTGCATTATTTATCAAAATACTCCGAACAGATCATCCTGACCAAGGCGGCCAGAGAGATGTTTTTTCGCTCGGCTTCTTTTTTGAGCCTTTCGTAAAGTTCAGACGGCATCTTGATATTTAATGCGCGATCATTCAATTGCTACACCTCCTCGCTACCAAAATACTACAATTTTTGTAGCGAGTCAAGAAGAAAATTCACAGTGGAACGGCAAAGCGTTGGGGCTGTAGGGAATAAAATAATTTTGGCGTAAAATCTTGCAAAGATATGGAACATGCTGTATGCTGACGAAAAGGAGGCGGTTTGATGTATCTTGAAGAAATCGGCGCAGCGCTTGTTGCCTTGGGGATTTCCTGCATTCCTCTGGTCCTGGTGATTCGTGCGGAGCGGGACCGGGGGTGGAGTGTGCCCGGCATCATTGCCGCAGTGGTGATGGCAGTGGTTCAGCTTTTTGCTCAAAAAGGCGGCTTATCCTCCATTATTTTGGGAATCGTGATGTTTAGCTCCCTTGCCTACTATGTGGCGGAGCGGCTGACGCGCAAGGGCTGATCCTCCGGCGGGGCTTTTGGCCCCGCCTTTCCTATTCCTGCTCCCGGTACTCCACGAACCGCTTATAGGCCCTGGGCCTGACTGCCTCGCGGACCACACGGACCTCAAGGCCCGCGGCGGCAAGGATAGCGGCGAGCTCCCTTCTATCCTCCTCCCGCTCCATGGGGGCGGGGATGCGCGTCCACTCGTTCACAGCTTCACCTCCCTCAGCTCCACGCCAATGACGCCGGAGGGCTCGTCCCAGAACCGGTTCTCCACCGCGCGGACATACCGCCGGGAGTCGTCCTCAATGAGCCAGCCCTTCATCCCATCCACCACCATCTTGGAGATGTAGGCATGGTTGTCGCAGTCCAGGCGGTCATCATAATAGAACACGATCTTCACCGGATACGGCGCCGGGGCCTTGCGCAGGGCGGCCCTTTGCATGGAAAGGCGGGTCAGCTCATGCCAGTAATCCGCATTCTTTTTCCGAACCGCCCAATGGAGCCCCGCGTACAGGGCGTTCATGCCATAGCGCTTGCACCAATCCTTCCTGCCGCCAGATGTGGCCGGATAGGGGATGGTGAAGCGGATCACGCGGCCGCTCACGAGGCCCCTCCTAACTCCATCGGAAAGCTTTCGCGGAAGCTGCCGTGGGGCAGATTGAACTCCAATGTGTAAAACCGCCCCTTTGGGTGTATGTAAACCACCGTCCCGACCAAACGCTTCTCTTTTCTCTGGTTGCCCAAGCCTGTTTTCTCTGCCATCCACTCTATGGGCTTTATGATGCGGTCTCCTCTGTTCACCTGAGTGTCACTCCAATCTCCTGTTTGAGTACATCCCGCAGATCGGCCACCGTGCAGTAGCCTCCCGCGATGCTGTCGGAAAGGTCCTCCACCTCGTTCCAGACCCGGCGCAGATCATCAAGCTCATACCCCTCCTTATCCCGCAGCACCGTGAAGAAAATAGACCAGGCTGACTTTATCGCCACCTCCTGGGCCTCCCGCTTGGCCCGCTCCACGTCCGCGCGGCTTGCGGGCCGACGGCGGGGGTTAACCTTCTTTTTCATGCGCCAGCAAACCCTTCCCCCATCTTGGGGTCTCGGAATTTCATTTCAGCACCAGCTTCCCATCCTTCATATTTTGAAAATGTGCGCCACAGTGCCGGCAAGTATCAGCTTTTCTGGAAACCTTATTCCCACAATGACCGCACTGGCACCACGTCCGCCCTGTTATGGGATTGTCCCAAAGGTATTTCATGCACCCAATGGAACCGCTGGGCTTGTACTGCTTATCCATGGTCGTCCTCCTTCGGCGGCTCCGGCAGGGGCATCCAGTGGGTGACGATAGTCCCTAACGCATCCCGCCACGCAAAGCCACTCATCCGATACCAGCTTTTTGCGCTTGTCCGATATGCCTCACCAACAAATGTGCCGTCTGTGGCAAGTACACGCTCTCCGCATCCCGGCAGTCTTTCCTTGACGCTGATCCACTTACTTATCGTGGCGCTCCTCCTCTCCCTCCGGCAGGTCCATACGAGTGCCGCAGTTGGGACAATAGTTTCTCGGAATATTATAGTCTGTTCCCCAGTTACATTCAGAGCATTGCTTATCAACCCCGCCTCTGAAGGCAATCCACCGCCCGTGTACCACCGGCACTGCGTCCACGGCGGGAAACTTCGCTATTTCCTTCATAATGTCTAACGGCTCGTCCTGCTTGCTGAACAAATGTGCTAAAAGCGCCTCCCGGCTGATCAGGTCATCCATGTTGGGAATCCTTCCGGAGCACGTCAGCTTCTTCAAAAATATCATTGAGGCTCTTTCCGCTTTCGAGAGCCAAAATTGCGTTATTTAGCTGCTCTTTCCCAATTTCGATTTGAATTGGAATTGCGGCGTTGCAAAGGTTATACTGTGCGTTATACAAAACTTCCATAATTGTAAGGCTCATTATTTTCCCCTCCCCCGGCTCAGGCCGGACGTTATGTTTCGCTCAGCGGGCGGCCACAGATTGGGCAAAACGCTGGCGTGTAGACCGTACCGCTGGAATCGCAATCTCCGCAGGCATTAATGTACGGGTAATCATCCAATTCTTTTCGGCAGAAATCGCACCCCTTCTCCCGCTCCTGCTTCTCACGGAGGGCGGCAAGGGCAACCTTGTCGGATTCCGTGCAAATTCCGCTGCCTGCCATGCGCTCAAAGGCTATGACCGCTTTCTCAATCTCCGTCATGCTCCGCTCCTTCCTGGGATGCCAGCTTATCGGATGCCATTAACAACAGCGATTTTACTTGACAGCCATAATTGCATCTGTCACAATTTTCCGCCCACCAGCGCAGGCGTTCGGACAATGTCATATCGGTGTAGTCCTTATCCATTCTCTCCACCTCCCAAAGCCGCCTCTGCCTCGGCGCGGGTAAGAAAAACGGTTTTGCCAATTGATGTTGCCCCAAAAGAGGCCTTGTAGGGATGTCCGCTTTTCCAGATTCCATCTACAGAGAATTTGACTTCTCCCTTTTTGGTCAACCTGTGCGTTTTTACCCGACACTCAATAATTTCTTCCACTTTGAGATTTGCTGTCCACCAGCAGGAATCGGTTAGAACAAATACCGTCTCACCACATGAAGGAATTTTGCACCGTCCCTCCTTCTCCGCCTTGACCAGCTCTGCGGCGCGGGGAAGATCGGCAAACGGGATGGCGTCCTCGTAGGCGGCGAGGCGGTCAATCACATCTTGCACACGCTCACACGGAGCATCAGCGAATGGGCATCGTTCAGACGAACAGTCGTCATCAGTGCAAATTGCATGGCATCCATCGTGCCACATGGTCAATCTATTCATTTCGACCCTTTCCTGCTTGGCATCAATAAGGCAGAAACAATATCAACCCCTCTATGCACGCGCATGATAACCATGTTGTAGCTAATCCCGTACTCAATACACCACGCTTTTAGGGTCTGTGTTTTTCCGTTGATGGTAACTCTTCTTGCCTGTGTTGTGTTTTCTCGTTGCTCTGAAAATGGAATCCAACGGCAATTACTCGGCTCATATCCCCGCAGAACATCAATTCTATCAATAGTCAAATTATCGTCATATCCGTTTTGCTTAGCCCATATCTCAAAGTTTCCATATGTCTGCCATTCATCGCAGACAGTAATGCCTTTTGCCCCATAATATTTATAATCAGGCCTATTGCGATTGTAACAACGTGCTTTCATATTTTTCCAAACGACATATAGTCTTGTTTTGTTGACGTTCATCGTCTATTCCTCCTGCGCGGGCTGGGTGAGCCAGGCCAAATTTTTTCTGATCGCATCTTCTGCGGATACGTCGTACTTTCCCGAAACACCTGTATACATTGCCTTGTCAAATATAGTCGGCACGAAAAACAGGAGGAATGAAGCCATCTCCTCGTCGCTTATGGACCGGATTTTCTGGGCATTTGTCATGCCAAATCCCTCCTCTTTGGCGGTGTAAGTAGGGCATCCTCCACGTTCCATCCAAGCCTTAACCGTTCGTAAAGGCAAGAATAAGCCAGCCCATATTTATCCGCAAATTCCCTGATGGTCTTGGTTTCGCCATTGTAAGAAAGGTATCTACTTGTGCGCTTATTGTTGTTTTGCTCATAAACCGTTGCCCATCTACAATTTTCAGGGCAATAGTTTCCATTTACATCAATTCTGTCTATGGAGAGATGGTCTTGATAGCCGTTCGCAAGCGCCCATGTTTGGAATGTTTCAAAACTATTCCGCCACTCATCGCACATCGTGATTCCTCTTCCGCCATACTTATTCCACTCATACCCACGCTTTACAAAGTACAAACAGTAATAGCTCCACCAAAACTTGCAAAAGCATGTTGTTAGGTGTCACTCCGCACAGTTACATCAAGAGGGTAACTGTGCGGATCAACTTTCTCGTCATCGCTGGCCGCGCTCACGCTTGGCTGCAACAGCAAAGACAGTAATAGCAGAGCTATTCCTGTCCCTGCTGTTCATCATCATAATAAGTATGCTCTCTAATATAAATCTTCAAAGCCTTTGAAGCCAACAACAACAAACGAATCCCAAAAATCCAAAGAAAAACACCGGGACAAAGAACCAAGAAGACAATGAGCAAACCTAAAAGAACATCCAAGAAATCACCTTCTTCCAGCTGAACTCGTATCCATACGGGTATTACCAGTAATGCGATTCCACAAGCTCTTAGCAGATTGACCAATATCAGAAAGAGCATTTTCACCTAAAATATCATTCAGAACTTTAGAGCCAAACTGATACTTAGAAGAAGGATACTTTTCAGTAAGATACTTCTGAGTATCAGATGAATACTGAGAGGCAGCACGGGCATTATCCGACGCATACCTGGTCGCAGCTGAGGACATGGCAGCTGCATCGCGAGTGGCACCAGCATGAATGCCAGCAGCTCCGAGGGTAGCATTGGCGTTAATACCAGCAACGATCTCTGACATAGCATTATACTTGTCGGCTACAGCAAGATTAGCCTGGGCGTTATTACGGCTGATCTCCAACTGATTCTGCGCATTCAGCATTGAAGCGAGCAGAGAAACAATAGCTGAATTGGCAGATGTATCGACCTGACCTTTATCACCGGAAGAAGTAACACCAGAAGCTGTAGCTCCGGAGGTAACGGCGGCGCCGTTACCTCCCATAGCTGACAAGACAGGATTCAAACCGGCAGCTTGTAAATCCTTTACCTCACGCTGATGAGCAGTATTGGACATATTAAACCCTCTCCGCCGCAATCTGCACACTCTTGCAACGCTCTGCACGGAAATGCAGCGATACCAATGGGCGCAGGCGATTTGCCCGAAACGGATTCGTGTAAATTCCCGCAAAGCTTTGCATCAACAATCTACACAGAAAATACACAGTTACGAGCCGGCCTCAACCCGCTCCACATAGGCGGCAAGCTTTTCGGACTCAGAGGCCTTGTGCTGGGCGCTCAGGTGAGTGTAGAGCTGGAGCGTCAACCCCTCGTCGGCGTGTCCCAGCATGGCCGCCGTGCTTTTTGGGTCGATGCCGGCCTCGAAGCAGATGGTGGCGAAGGTGTGGCGGAAGCAGTGTGGCGTGACCGGGAAAGTTTCCTTCCTGCGGAGCGTTCCGTCCCTGCAAGGCAGCTCTTCATATTCCACGAATCCAAGTTGACGGCAGTATTGTTTCCAGATTCGGGCCATGGTGGCCATCTTCAGAGGCGAACCGTCCGGCTCGTGGAAGATGAGGCCGATCCTGTCCCGGGGAATCGCGTCGTCCAGGATCGGCAGCAGCAGGATGTCCCGCATCCCGGCCTCCGACTTGGTGTGATCCTCCACGACGGGAATGTTGCCGTTGACGTAAGAGAGCTTCTTGCGGATGTGGATACGCTTGGCCTTGCGGTCGATGTCCTCGTAGCGCAGGGCCAGCAGCTCGCCGCGGCGGCAGCCGGTGTAGAGCAGCATTAGTCCAAGAAGCCACCATTCGCCGGTGCGGCAGCTGGTCACGGCGGCGATTTGTTCGTCCGTCAATGGCATCCGCTTTTTTGCATAGAGCCCCTTGGGCTGCCTTACCTCCGCGCAAGGATTAATATCTACGTCTCCGTGGATCACGGCCCAGCTGCAGGACATCTTCAGGACGGATAGATCCAACCCCACGGTACCGGAACGGTATCCATGGTCCTTCATTGCGCTCAAGTAGCGCACAGCATCCAATGGCCGCATTTCCCGAATGCGGAGCGGCCCAAGGGCCTCCTTCACCCGGCGGAAGGCCCTGAGGTAGGCGCTGGCGCTGGAGGGTGCCCACTCCGGTTCTTTCTGGCGCCACCAGTCCTCCAGGACTTGGGCGTAGGTTCGGCCTACGGCCTGTTCCTCCCGGTATTCCAGAATTTTGCGGTCCACCTCCCTGCATGTCTTGGCCCGGAAGGCCACCCGCTTGCCGCCAATGGTGCGGATGCTCTCGAACAGCCCGTCCGGCCTCTGATAGTACTTTGCTTTTTTTGCATTTGCCATAAAATAAACCTCCTTGCGTTTTGTGAAGGAGGCAGGTATAATGAGACTGCCCCCTTGTGGTTCTTGGTCGTTCTGCGGGGTGTGGTATGCCGCTCCGGTGTTCCAGCACCGGGGCGGTTTTTATTTTTTCCGCTTATTTCAACGCCATAATTTTACAGTGCCTGCACATGCTTCCTGAGCGCCCGCGCCCTGCACATACGGTTGCAATCCCGCCGCACAGTGGACAGCGGAAGGGATGCTTCTTACCATCCTGGCAGCAACCCCGGGAAGCGGCTTGCTCCGTTGCCTGCATAAATGCAAACAGTTGTTCTTCTTCCATGGATGTTCTCTCCTTGCATCTCGATTTATTGGTTTGAGATGCAAGGCGGGTCGCGGCACTTATTTACAACTTTTCACTATCACATGATGTTCCAGTTGGCAGACAGCGGTTTTTTAGCTTTGGACAGTTTCATGTTGCGCTCCTTTGTTGGTCGTCAGATGTACTCTTCAAAATACTGCAGCGCACTGCATTGCAAAATGTTCGCATAGTGCCGATTCTCTTTGTACCGTGACGCCTTTTTGTACAGCGCTATATAATCGGCCAGACCCTTTCTGACCCGGCTATCCATGCCTTTCAGCGCATTGAACTCCGCCTGCTCAACTCTTGGGCACTCCGCCGATATGTAGCTTTTGTCCCGGATAACGACAGCTTTCGTATAGTCCAGTCCACACTCTCCACAAGTGAAAAATGCGTGCTTATGTCGAATATGATGCCGGAATGGGATAGCAAAGGTGCTGGAACGAATCTTTACCTCCAGGCACACATAGGGCCGCGTCTTTTTCTGCAAAATCTCAGGACACTGCCCATATTCATCATAGAATTTTTCTGACAGAATAATCAGGCGCATAGCTTCTCCTTAAAAAAAGCCCTCTGTATTTCTACAGAGGGCTTCACATCGATTGAGCTTTCTTTTGATTATGCTGCTCGCGCTCTACGAGCAAATCATCAATTGAGCTTTCTTTTTCCCGCGGTGGCCGTGCTCTGCGGCCACATCATCAAGGTTTCCCTTGCACCCTCATTATATGCAGTTTTCAAGGTCTTGTCAAGGTATGTGTCGGTCATTTGTGCTCATTTCGGCCACCAGCCCAGCACCGGGCCCCACTGCTCCAGCGTGACTTTTAAACTGGTCGAATTCGACCCCTTTAAAATTAGGGTTATTTCGTCGCCGCTCTCCAACGCCTTGCGCCTTACCACTCGCCGGGCAGAGGATAGCGGCCTTTCACGATGACCCGGCCAAGGCAGACAAGATTTTGTCCGCCGGAGGAGGTAATCACCACATCGGCGTCAGAGCGATCCCGGTTGATAGAGAACAAATAGGTCATTCCCAACGCCGAATCATAGTGGTACTGCTTGCAGACGATCTCGCCGCCGTCCACGGAGAAAATGCCGATGTCCCCATCACTGAGGGGGTCGTGATTGCAGAAGACCTTGGAACCGTCTGTGATAACCGGCTCCATAGAGTCGCCCTGTATCCTGACGGCGAAATCGGCCCCCTGCGGGTCGTTTTTTTCAAGGGCCAACGGGATAAAGTCCGTCCCAAACGCCGGAGCGGCATAGCCCGCAGCGGCAGGAAAGAGGTACAGGGGGATGACCTTGGGGGCCTTGGCAACCGGCTCCTCCGTATCGTCCAGGAACCTGGCTTCCGCCTCCATACGTTGGCGTTCGGTATCCGCCAGCTCCCGCAGGGCCTGTTTTCCCCAAACGTCCAAAGCGTCATAGTCCTTTGCAATCTTCATTGCCCCGCTCGAATAGAGCGGGGTTTCGTTTTGTCCAAGCCCTGTGTCTAACAGTTCATCACCCGTAATTCCAAGCGCTTTCGCCAGCCGCTTGATTTTCTTCACATCCGGCGCACGATTTCCGCGCTCATACCCGGTTATTGTCGTTTTAGCAACGCCGATGATTTCCGCAAGCTGCTCCTGCGTATATCCGCGCGCTTCCCGATATTCTTTCAGCCGTTCTCCGAATGACATCAAATCGCCTCCTTGCTTATATTATAAGTTTGCAAATTGCAAATGTCAATGCAAAGTTTGCACTTTGAAAACTTTTTAGAAAAACCATCTTGACAAGTTCGCAAAATGAGACTATTATTTGCTCATGGGTTTGCGTTTCGCGATCATCAAAGCAGCAGGAAATGAGAGCAAGACGCGGGAGCGCCCTTCCCTTTGCTACTGGAAGAGTTCCAGCACATCGGGGCTTGCACAGACCAGAGAACCATCGTCCATCACGTAGACGGTATGTCCATCTACGGCGATTGTAAACAATACCTTCATCTGCTGTCCTCCTTTCCTTCAGGCTCTCCCAATCTCTTCAAGAAGGGCGGACCGGGCACTCCGGCATCTTGCTCTCATTTCCTGCCGCTTTGGGCTCTTCTATCTTATCGCAATGCAAAGTTTTTCGCAAGAAAGGAGAAAAAACAATGTACCCTAATTTGCTCGGGCAGAAAGCGATCCACAAGCTGACAGAGGAAGACATGGCAAAAATCATCGGCGTCAGCCGGACGGCGTACCAAAGCAAAGCCCGGTCTGGCAGGTTTACGCCGCAGGAGTGCCGTGCCTACTGCCAGTATTTCGGGAAAAAGTTTGAGTACTTATTCGCCGCGGACGGCGACGAGTTTGCCAGCTAACCCTCACCAGCGCGTGAAAGGAGGTACGTATGTTCAGAGACAAAAAAGAAGAGCAGCTGTTTAAAGCCGCTCTCCGGTGGGCCGTCAAATGGACGCTGTTATTCTGGCTGGCCTGCATTTTCCCCTTTGTCCTTGCCATCGGGCTTGGAAGTGGAATCTGACCAGCCATATTGTTCGATTTTAGGCGCTGTGAATGTGGCAAGATCACGCTGCATCACAATCAGCATGTCGGCCCGCACGGCGTCGAAGTCCAAGTAGCTTCCCGAGGTGGCGGCTTCTGTCAGAAGCATCATTCTGGCCGCAGCGTTTGGAGAGGCCACCACGCAGGCCTCCTTGACAGCCCGCAAAAGTGACGTTGCGGTTTCCGCCGTCCTGCTGGCGGTGAAAGCCGTTTCTGCGTCAAACACCTTTTGGTAAGATGCGCGGCGGGCGTTGTATGTACCCTCCAAAACGCACCGGCTAAGCTGAGCCCTGCTCTGCTCCCTTGCAATTCTGATGGATGCATACGCGCCTATCGCGGCACCTCCAAGCCCTGCGCAGGCTGTGATGGCAGAAATCAAAACCGTTTCCGTAATCATGAAGCAGCACCTCCCTTTCGCCGCCATTTTATCACATTGATCGCCAATCCGCAACCAAGCAGAACGGCCAATTTCATAGAGAAGGAGTGATCCCATGCCAAGAGAATCGGAATTTTACCGGGACAACTTAGAGCGCATCATCGCCCGGTTTCCCGGCAAAGAGGTGCTGAACAAGAAGGACGTGTGCGAGTTCCTGGGACGGAATTACCGCACGGTTTCCAGGTTTGTCCCCTTTAATTCCGCCGGCTACATCAGCGTGGCAACCCTGGCCCGCTGCCTTTCCAAGGGGGAGGTGAGCGGATGCGGGAAAACCTGAAAGCCGCCCGGAAGGCCAAGGGTATGACACAAGCCCAGGCGGCAACCAAGTTAGGGGTTACAGAGCGCTACTACAGATTTATCGAATCAGGGGAAAGAAATGGAGACTTTGAACTCTGGGATACACTGGAGGATCTGTTTGGAGTCCATCAACGAACATTGAGAGAGGATACGGGGCGTCAATGAAGAGACGAGAAAAGCCATGCAAAGAGCGCACCAAACAAACCGCCGAACAGTCCCGCAAAAAGCGAAGAAAATATGGCGAGCTTATATTGCTCTCTCTTGTTTGCAGCGCTTTCAGCGCATTTGCGGTCAATCTGCTTCTGTCTTTCCTGTTCTGAAGCCTCAATCCGGATGCGTTCAATGCCTTCTTCCAATTCCCGCTGGCCGCTCATTGGTTTGCCTCTTTTGGGAATTCGCGACCGATTAAATTGTCCATAGACACATTTAGTTTATCAGCGAGTGATACTAAGAATGAAAGATTTGGCTCCCGGGTTCCAAGCTCGTAATTTCGATATCCCCTTGTTGTTATGCCAAGAACCATTGCCATTTCTTCCTGCGTATAACCCATTTCATTGCGATATTGTTTTAGCCTTTTTGCAAATTCCATAAAACCCTCCAAGATATCTTGACAGGAACGAATTGTTCCTATATACTGAGAGCATAGGAACGAATTGTTCCCATACATATGCTGTCAGGAACAGTTAGTTCCACTATATCATGGATTTGGAGGCAATGCAATGAATGTCAGCAAGCGTAGAGAACTCTGCTACTGGTCCCTTACACCGGAACTTCCGTTGTGCGTCAACTGCAAGCACTACTATCAGCACTATCGGCAAGACGGGAAGCCATTTGCCTCTGGGCACTGCTGCTTCCCAAGGTTGAAGTTGAGGAAAGACTACGATACATGCGAACACTTCAAACAGAAGAACCCTGAATAATGGAGAGAGCGATGAAATTTGAAAGAAACTGTTTTACCCGGGAGCAGCGGCGGCAGCGCCGCCGGGAGACACAGCTGATCGCGTTTGTGATCTTTGCCATCTTAGCCTCCCTTGCCCTGACCATCCACGCAAACGCCGGCCTCACCGGCCTGAGCGCTTCTGAGCAGCTGTATACGGCCCTATGCGAGACCCACGACTGGGAGTAGGGGAGAGGGCCGGCCACGGGAAAACGCGGCGGAGCGCGCAAGCGCAGCCGCAAGAGAGGAGGAAAGGCCATGCGTTACATCTGCGATTGCGGAGCCACTTTTGAACAAGAGGAGTGCTACGAGGGGACATGCCCCTACTGCGGCGGAGGCGGTTACGAGCCGGAGTGCCGCTGCGTGCTCTGCGCCTCGGCGATGCCGGACAGTGAGATACTGCCCGGCGAGCTGTGCCCGGCTTGCGCGGGAAAGGCCCTTACCCGGTTCCGGGAGGCCCTTGCGCCCTTCCGGGAGGAGGAGCTTCAGTACATAGACAGCGTGATCGAGGGGAATTCCCTCACAGACATTGCAGAGGGGAGGATGCGCCATGCTGGCCTTTGACGAAGCCGCCCATACCTACACCCTGGACGGGAAGCGCCTCCCCTCCGTCACGGAGGTCTGCCGCTTTTTGAGCTGCGACTACCAATCAAACAGGCCCTGGCTGGCCCGGCTTGCCGCCGAGCGGGGGACGGCCATCCATGGGGCCTGCGCCCTGATCGACTACGGCGAGGAGGCGGAGGAGCGGCCGGAGCTTGCCGGGTACCTTGCCGCCTACCGGCTCTTTTTGAAGGATTACCGCCCGGACTGGGACCTGATCGAATCCCCCATTGGGGATGCGGCCCTTGGCCTTGCCGGTACGCCGGACCGCTGCGGGACGCTCTATGACGGGCGGCGGTGCATCCTGGATATCAAGACCGGGCAGCTGCACAGCGCCGCCCTCCGGGCCCAGCTGACGGGCTATGCCCGGCTGCTGCGCCGGTGGAGGCCGGAGCTTGCGCCGGAGGTGCTCTATGGGCTCAGGCTCTGCGCCGATGGGACCTATGAGCTGCGGGAGGCGGCGCCGGACGAGCAGCTGCTGGACGCCTGCTTGTTCCTCCACGCCGCCACAGAAAGGAAGAAGAAAAAATGAGCAATGAACTGACATTGTACCACTATGACGCCGCCCCCATGTCGGTGGAAAAGAAGCCCCGCACCGGGGATTATCTGATCTCCGTCTACGGCTGTGCCCCGGCCACGCTGCGCCGGGGCGTGGATTTTGGCATGATCCGGAAGAAAAACGGGGAGGCCATGACCAAGTACCCGACTTTGTTCAAATCCGGCGCTGAGAAAGTGGCCGTCAGCTACGGCCTGTGCCAGCGCTACCGGCTGGAATCCAGGATCGAGGATTTGGAGAACGGGTTTTTCTATTTCCTGGTCCGCTGCGACCTGGTGAAGATCGTGGATGGCACGGAGTATATCATCACCAGCTCCTACGGCAGCGGCAATACCCGGGAGGGGCGCACAGGGAACCAGTCGCCCTATGACGGGGCCAACTCCGCCCTGAAAATGGCCCAGAAGCGGGCCCTGGTGTCTGCGGCGCTGTCCCTTGGGTGCATGTCCGACTGCTTTACGCAGGACATTGAAAGCGATGGGGAAGAGGCGGGGGCCTACTTCAACCAGAAGGACCCGGAGGCCCCCATCACGCCCCAGCAGGTGAAATTCTTCTATGCCGCCGCCGGCCGCCATGGCCTCACCAAGCAGGAGGCCAAAGCGCTGCTGGGCGCCCACGGCTACACAAGCGCCAGCACGATCAAAACCGGGGAGTTTGACGCCCTGCTCCGGGAAATGGACCAGGGGAGGGCGGATTGAGATGTATATCAAAGGGATCACGGAGTACGCAAAGGACGGCTCCCCCGTGGAGACCGCCCTGGTGGCGGGGAAAGCCGTTTCAGACGGGGAACGGCGGACGACGAAGTCCGGCAAGGCCTATGGCACGGTTTCCGTCAAGGCGTTTGGCCGCAAGGATGGGACGGCGGCATTTTTGACGGTCAAGGCGTGGGACGGCCCGGGCGCCTCTGCCGTTGCCTCACTGCGTAAGGGGGATGCGTTCCTTGTCGCCGGCCGGATCGACCGGCGGGAGTATAACGGAAAATCCTATACGGACCTTGCCGCGGATTTCGTGTGGACAGGCCCCGCCGCGCCGTCTCCCGCCGCCGCCCTGACAGAGCGGATGGAGTCCGCTGGGGAGGGCTTTGTGGTGCTGGATGGGGACGAATCCGAGCTGCCCTTTTGAGGTGTGTCCATGGAGTACATCAAGATTCCCATAATCTGTGTGGAGGCCATCCTGGCTCTTGGAGAGGCCGAACGAGGCCGGTTGCTGAGGTCGCTGCTGGTTTACGGCAGCGGCGGAGGCGCGGCGGAGGGCGGTGGGAACGAGAAGACAGTATTTTTGGTTCTGAAGGCACAGATGGACAAGGATGCGAAAAGCAGGGAGCGGGAGCGGGAAAGAAAACGGGAACAAAGGTGGGGACAAGTCGGGACAAGTTGGGACAAGCCGGGACAACTTGGGACAAGTTGGGACACCCCTTTCCCTCTTTCCTCTCCCCCCACACCCCCTGTACCTATCTCTCTAACCCCCAAAGAAAAACCCCCTAAAGGGGGTAAAAAGAAACCCCTGTTTTCCCCGCCCACTGCGGAGGAGGCCAAAGCCTATTGCGCCCAGTACGGCATAGAGGCGGAGCGTTTTGTGGACTATTACGCCGCCCAGGGCTGGAAGCTCTCCAACGGGAACCCCATGAAGGATTGGCGGGCGGCGGTGCGCAACTGGGCCCACAGGAGGGCCGGGGCGGAGGGGAAGGAGGACTGGAGCGTTGACGGATAGAGAGCTGGCTGCGGCTGGGGAGGTTCTCCTCTTTGACCCGGCGTTCCTGAACCCACGGTACGATGGGACGCTGTGGGTCTGCGCGTCGCCGGAGGATGTGTACGCCCAGGGGATCAACGCCGTGTGCTTCCTGCCGGGCAGGGGGCCGGAGGACCTGAAGCGCTGCCGGCCCTTTTTGAACCAATTCGACTGTCTCTTTGTGGCGGTGGCGGAGGAGAAGGCGCGGAAGGCCCTTGCCGGGGAGCTGCGCTCGGCCGCGTTGGGAAAGCCGGTGTGGGTGCCGCCGGGGCAGTCCTTCCGCGGCTGCGCCTCCCTGGCGGAACTCAAGTCCCGGCACGGTACGGAGGCGCTGGAGTCGCTTCCGATGGACGCGGTGGAGCTGCCGGCCTATGGGCTCATCGACCTCTCGGACGTGGATGTGGAGGAGGGGGGCCGCCGGGCGGTGGCCGTCTCCGGGATATCCACCCTGGACGGGGCCATCGGCGGCTTTGGGGAGGGGGAGCTCTCGGTGTGGACCGGCCGCCGGGGGGAGGGGAAGTCCACCCTTTTGAGTCAGCTCCTGCTGGAGGCCATCGACCAGGGAGAGCGGGTGTTCGCCTACTCCGGGGAGCTGCCCAAGAAGCTCTTCAAGCGCTGGACGCTGGTCCAGGCGGCGGGGAGCGCCAACCTGACCGCGCTCACCGACCCCGTGACAGGCAGGACGGATTATGCGGTGGACGCCATGAAGCGCCGCCGCATCGACGAGTGGTGGCGGGGCCGGTACTTTTTGTATGACCTGGAGATTGCCAGCGCCCACGACGAGGGGAGCGTCCTGAGCATGATGGACTATGCCAATCTGCGCTATGGCTGCAAGGTGTTTTTGGTGGACAATGCCATGACCATGCGCTTTCGACAGGGCAGTGACAGCGACTATTACCGGGCCCAGTCCGCCTTTGTGGGGCGGCTGAGCGAGTTTGCCAAGCGCCACAGCTGCCATGTGCATCTGGTGGCCCATCCCAGGAAAAGCGAGGGGAAAGCATTGGCTGCCGACGATGTGGGCGGAAGCGGAGATATCGTGAACCGGGCGGATAACGCCTTTGCCATCGAGCGGCTGCCGGAGGCGGCGGCGGAGCAGTCCGGGTATACCGCCCGGCTGAGCATTTTGAAGAACCGGCAGTTTGGAGCCAGGAAAACGGTGGGGCTCACCTTTTTGGAAGACTGCCGCCGGTTTTCCGGCCTGGACGGCGTCTTGGGGCAAAAACACTACGGCTGGGAGAACGGGGAGTGTGTCCAGCAGATCGTGGAGCTTCCGCCGGATGGGAATGACCCGTGGGAGACAAGCCATGAAAGCACTTGAGCGCCATGAGGTGGATCGTATCCGGGAGCTGACGCTGCAGGGGAAGATGGCCCGGGAGGTGGCGGACGAGGTGCATGTCTCCATCGCCACCGTCCGGAACTGGCGCAAGCGGCTGGGCCTGGACATCAGCGCAATCCGTAAGGATCTGCGCGCTCAGGGCAAGCTGGAGACGCGCTGCAACGACGCCTACCACCCGCCCGGCGAAAGCCCCTGCTGGGACTGCATCCACGCGGTGCCGGATATGCAGGGCCACGGCTGCCCGTGGACGATCGGGGCGATGTTCCGGGACGTGCCCGGCTGGACGGTGCGCCGCTGCCGGAGAGAGGGGAAAGAGGCGGTGCAGATTTTGCATTGCCCGATGTTTGAGAGGGGATGACACCATCCCGAGCGTATAGAACCGTTGAAGGAAAATAACACAGGAGGCCCATGGATAAAGGCGCGCCGCCTCCCAGACGTGGGAGGAACCTGTGAAAATTTTAGTTGCCTGCGAAGAGTCGCAGGCGGTAACGATTGAACTGAGAAGGCTGAGGCACGAGGCATACAGCTGCGATATTGAACCGTGCTCCGGCGGACATCCGGAATGGCATTTGCAGGTGGATGCGTTGGAACTGCTGAAAATGCGGTGGGATATGATTCTGGCATTTCCACCGTGCACACACCTTGCAGTGTCCGGGGCCAGATACTTTGAGGAAAAGCGAAAAGATGGACGGCAACAGCAGGGAATTGAGTTTTTCATGGCATTTGCAGGCGCAGATTGCGACAGGATCGCCATTGAGAACCCTGTGGGAATTATGTCTACATACTGGAGAAAACCGGACCAGATCGTCCAGCCATGGCAATTCGGGCACGGAGAAACAAAGGCAACCTGCCTGTGGCTGAAGGGATTGCCGCTGTTGCAGCCGACAAATATTGTGGATGGTAGAACTGCCCGCGTATGGCGTATGCCGCCCGGCCCTGACCGGGCGAAACTGCGGAGTAAGACCTACCAGGGGATTGCCCGTGCCATGGCAGAGCAGTGGGCAGGCAAATGTGAGGAGGAGGCAATCTGATGGATACCAAAGACAAAATCAGGGACTACCGGCATCTGCATAATACACGGCGCGGCCCGCAGGGGGCCGGGGAGGGCGAAGAATGACGCATCATGTCACTATGCCAACAGATAAGGCACTGGAATACTTGGGAGCACTCAAAGACTACGCAAACGCCAAATTTCCAGACCCCGGTTTTGCGATCGCCCTAAGTATGGCCATTGGCGGCATGAGCCGCGCCGCGACCGAGGCCAACGAGGCGCTGACGCTGGATAGCAGACTAACGCCCAAAATGGTGACCTGTCCAAAGGGATGGCAAGGGATAAGAGATACCCGCTTTTATTGTCCTGGCTGCAAGAAAGCAGTAAGAAAAGGCGAGGCGTATTGCCATAAGTGCGGACAAGCCCTTATGTTCCCAGTAGAACGATATGACAAAGAAAACAATAGGATTTGGCTGGACTTTTTTGATCGCCGCCCGCCGGAAGGGGGCGAGGGGTGATGAGTAAGAACGCAAAAGATTTAACCGGAGAGAAGTTCGGCAGATGGACAGTTGTGGAATTTGCGGGAAGAGGTTCACATGGAGAAATTAATTATAAATGCCGTTGTGATTGCGGGGCAGAGCGTATCCTGCGGCGAAGCTCTCTTACCTCTGGGAATAGCAAAAGTTGCGGCTGTTTATCGCGGGATATAGCCAGAGAGTGCGGGATTAAGCACGGACTAACCGGAAGCCGTTTATACCGTATTTGGGCTGGAATTGTTCAACGGTGCTGTAATAACCACAAAAGATATTCGCGCTTTTAACAGTGCCGTATCCCTCTACTCCAATGTACACGGCTTCCTCTGTCACCGGCCCGTTTTCTTCAGCGGATGCGGGAACAATGAAGGAACACAGAAGGCACAGTGCAAGAAATAATGCGCAGGTCCTTTTTTTCATATTTACGTCCCTTTCTTTATAATTATTCCGTTTACAAGTCCATTTGCAAGATAAATACTGCTACAGAGCTCCTCAAAATTGCAGTCATACACGTTTTCAAACCCATGTATGCAGAGGTCTTTGTGCTCTATTGTAAATAGAGCACAAATCAGGGGCCCCTGATTTGAATTTTTTTCCCGTGTCCGGCATGGGCTGCCGAGCCGAGGCGTTTTAGAGCTCCACGTACTCCAGGACCTCTTTGGTTCGCTCGAACTCGTCGTAGCGCAGCCCCCGGTCTCTGGTTTCCATTTCGCCCAGCTGGTTGTCGTAGGGATCGGCGCGCCAATGGTCCTTCGGCGCATCAAAGTCTCCCTCAAACTGGGTGTTGGCCACCATACGGTAGGGGTCCAGATTGCCGAAATAGTACTTGCGCCGTTCCTCATTGCCATCCCGGACAGCGCCGCCCCCAAAGGAGGGATCGGCATACAGCCATCCATAGGGCTCCACGTAGAACTGGGTCCAGTCGTGGGCGCCGCAGAAGCCCGGTTCCGCCTTCCATCCACTCTGCCAACGGGCGGGAATACCCGCGCAGCGGCACAGCGTGATGAACAGCAGCGCCTGCACGCCGCAGTCGCCGATGCGGTTGCGGGCACACATCTCCGGAATGTTCTCCAGCCCAAAATAGGCCCGCATAAAGGAGTACTCCACGTTCAGCGTGATGAAATCATAGAAGCGTCTGGCCTTTTCCAGCGGCTCCTCCACCCCGTCGGTCAGCGTGCGCACCAGTTCCTTGATATAAGGGGTGAACATAACGTGAGGCGGAATCTCCTCCGTGTCAAACGTGGGTCGTTCCAGCGCGCTGACCGGCTGGGAGATGTCCACATACCGAGCCGTCTGCATATAGGAGAACTCCACGGCGAATTCGTGATTTTCCTCCATGACCTCCTCCCAGAAGACCACCCGCTGAGGGGCTGTCTCCGGTGAGATGTGGGTGGGCTGGGGAAAGACCTGTTCAATCCGGATTTCGCTCTGGGAATCACATGCGCAGGGCAGCGGCAAATAGGCCCGGACCCGCTCTCCCTTTTGAAAGCACTCGTCCTTCATCCGCACGCTGGCCCGACAGCGGATACGGGCCGACATCCGTCCCTTTTCCCGCATCAGCCGGGCGGCCCGGTCCAGCCGGCCCTCGCCGCTGTCCTGTCCGTCGGCGCCGGCCACCACCACGTTGGCACGCTTGGCAAAGGCGGCATCCGTCTTGCACAGCGTCTCAAAGAAGCGGTTGAAATAGTGGGGTACGCCGTGGTCGTAGATCCAGTCGATCTTCCAGGCGTCCTCAAGGGCGTCAAACTCCGCCTCGGTGAATTCCGGAATATGCCCTCTCACCAGCGCCAGTGCCTCCGCCTTGGTATAGGGGTAGTCACTGGGCAGGCGGCGGATCATCTCCCGCTGCACCGTCAGACATTTTTTCAGCGCCTCAGGAGTATTTTCCGCCTTTAAATGACGGTCGATTGCGCTGATCGCGCCCTCAAAATCGCCGTGGAGCTTGCGGCGGAGCACATCGTCCGGAAGGCCGATATGCAGGTATCGAAAATTGTCATTTATGCTCATAATTGCTCCTTACCTGTCGAATTTGGGTAGAAGTATCCCCCACCCGTCTGGGGCAGGTGAGGGATACCGGATCACATAACTTCGGAAATTGCCGCTGCGGTCATACAAACATCTGCAGGAGGGCACCCATGCCAAGGCCGCAGAAGTTTCCTATGGCCGCGCCTAACACACCCATCAGCACGCCGATACCGGCAAAGGAAGCATCGTAGGCAGTTGCGATAATGGGCGCGGACGCGGATCCTCCGATACAGGCCACCGATGCTGTGGAGCACATGCACAGATCCCAGTGGAACAGCTTGCACAGCAGGAACATCAGCACCACGTGGATCACCAGGATCAGCAGGCCGTAAACAACCCACATGGGCGCGGTCAGCAGATCGGTAACGGAAGCGGTGGAAGCCAGCAGGGAAACAACCGCATACAGGTAGACGCTGGAGAGTTCCTCCACGGCGGGAAGCTTGCCCAAGGGAGTCATGGCGCAGATCAGGCCGAACACGGTGATCAGGACGGTCACGCAGGTGCCCTTGTCGAACATACCCAGGCCGATGGCCTTCAGGCCTCCATTGGCGGCGCCGCCCAGCCACTGGAAAATGGCGGAAACGAGGAGGGACAGACCGATCAGGAATATCCAGTCGGTAGCGGTGGCCTGCTTCTTCTCCTTGGCCACCTCAGCGTTGGCAGCCTCGGCAATGGCGTCCAGGCCGGTGGTGTTGGCCTTCACGGCATTGTTCCACTTATTTGCATAGCGGACGGCCAGCAGCAGGGCGATCCACAGCGAGTAGCACACCGTATCGAGGGCCAGCGCACAGCTGTATGCGCCGGCATCCACAGGCAGGGCATCCTGCATGGCGGCCATATTGGCGCTGCCGCCTACCCAGGAAGCGTAGAGCGCGGCCACGGCGGCCCAGCTCTTCTCTCCTCCGCCCAGAAGGCCCATGAACGCGGGATACAGCACGATGAAGCCCACGGCCAGGGTGGCGGCACAGCCCAGGAAGATGGCGATCATGCGGGGGCCCAGCTTGCCTAACTTACGGAAATCGCAGCGCAGCAGCATGACGAAGATCATGGCGTAAAGAATATTGTTTTTCAGGGATCCGTAAGCGGCGGAAACGCCGTCGGAACTGTAGAGTCCCATGGTGCAGAAGATCATGTTCAGCACATAGATCCACACAAGGGGAGGAACAACGTTAAATACCTTCCATTTTGTCTTTTTCTCCAGGAACAACAGGCCGCCGGCAATGAACATCAGAAATGCGATGTAAGTAAATCCATTGGTGATAACCATAAATTTCTCTCCCTTTCACGTATTTTTTGTATCAGGCGTCCGTTTTGCCGCTTTGCGGTCTCTCTATAAAACGCCTCCTGCCAACGCCATCCCTTGGGATGACGTTCTCAACCCATTGGCCTCACCCTCCTTTTTGTAAGTTCAGTTATTTGATGGGCACTTGCCCAGGTTCACAAAATCAGTCCAGATACCGAATTCCCTCAATGCCCTGAATGCCCAGGCCGGGTCCGTTGGATACGGTGATCTCCTTCTCGTTGAACACCGCGCCGCCCAGAACCGGGTCCTCACTGCACAGCACCGGACCATCCAGGTCGATCTTGGTGATGATCTGCTTAGCGCAGGCCAGATGCACGGCAGCGTTGACGCTGACCTTTGCCTCAAGCATGCATCCGATCATGCACTCCACGCCGTAGACCTCGGCGGCGGAAGCGATCTTTAGCGCGTTGTAAAGTCCGCCGCACTTCATCAGCTTGATATTCACCAGATCCGCAGCGCCCATCTGCATGATCTTCACCGCATCCTCCGGGGAGAATACGCTCTCATCGGCCAGAACCGGCACATAGGAGCGCTCCGTCACATACTTCAGGCCCTCAAAATCGTGGGCCTTGACAGGCTGCTCCACGAACTCGATGTCCAGGCCCTTGTCCTGCATCTGGTTGAGGAGTTTGACCGCCTGCTTGGGCGACCACGCCTGGTTGGCATCGATGCGGATGCAGGCTTTGTCTCCGATGGCTTTACGAACCGCCATCAGCCGGGCCACATCCAAATCAGGATTGCTGCCCACCTTTACCTTCAGGCAGTCATAGCCCCGCTCAATGGCGTTGATGGCGTCTGTTGCCATTTCCTCAGGGTCGTTGACGCTGATGGTGATATCGGTGACGATCTTGCTGCGGCTGCCGCCCAAAAGCTTGTAGACCGGCAGGTTGTACAGCTGGCCGTACAGGTCCCACAGGGCCATGTCCGCCGCCGCCTTGGCGCTGGTGTTCTTCACGATGCAGCCGTTGAGCGCCTTCATCACGTCCTCAAAATCGTCCACATCCCGGCCCACCAGGGTCTTGATGATGTGGTCCTGAAGGGCGCCGATGATCGCGCCGGTGGTATCGCCGGTAATTGCTCCCGTGGGGGGCGCCTCGCCATAGCCCACAGCGCCGGTATCGGTGTGGATCTCCACAATCACGTCCTCCACGCTGGAGACGGAGCGCAGCGCTGTCTTAAACGGCACCCGCAGGGGTACGGAGATCATGCCCAAACGAATTTCTGTAATTTTCATTACGTTCCTCCTCTTTTCCTTTATTTTGCCAAATCGTACAGTGCCTGTGCGATGATTTGCGCGTTTTTCATCAGCTTCTCCACCTCGATGAACTCATCGGGCTTGTGCTCGCGCACCTCGTCACCGGGGAAGATGGGGCCAAAGGCCACGATGTTGGGGATGGCCTTGGCGTATGTCCCGCCGCCGATGCTCTTGGGTCTGGCTTCCAGGCCTGTCTCCTCGGTGTAGACCTTCATCAGCGTCTGGATGAGCTCACTGTCCTCGGGCACATAGAGGCTCTTTTTGTGGCTCTGGCCCGTGAGCTGGAAGCCGGCCTCCTCAAAGGCCCTTCGCAGCACCGGATCGCAGTCCTCTATCTGTTTTGTCACAGGGTAGCGGTAATTGATCCGGAGATTCATCTCCTCTTCTCCGCCCTCGATGGTGCCCAGGTTCAGGGTCAGCCCGCCGGAGACCTCATCGTAGAGGGCAATTCCCAAAGAGGCTCCGTCGGTTTCCATGCCCACTTTACCGGCCAGAAACTCCACCGCCTCCTTCAGGTCGCCCTCCAGCGGCAGCTTTCTGAGCGTCTGCATCAACCGGCCGATGGCGTTTTCCCCCTGCTCCGGCGTGCTGCCGTGGGCACCCACGCCCGACGCCTCGATCCGGACGCCTTCCTCCGTGAGGGTGCAGACAACCTTCTCCGGTGCGGTGCGCCGCAGCTCTTGCGCAATCTCCCTGGAGCAGCGCAGCTCCGCCGAAGCCGCCGCAGGCACCACGTTGGGCGCCGAGCCTCCGCTGAGCCGCACCAGCCGCACCGGTCCGCTCTGGCTGTACTGTCTGCGGAAGGCCACATTGACAATGCCCTTTTCCCCGTTGATCACCGGGTATTCTCCATCCGGGGTGAACCCCATCAGCGGCAGCTCGCCGCCGTGGCTTATGTAGTACTTCATATCGGCGCTGCCCGTCTCCTCGTTGGTGCCGAACATCAGACGGATCCTCCGCCGCAGGGGCAGGCCGGACTCCTTCAGGGCCTTCATGGCATAGAGGGCCGCAAACACCGGGCCCTTGTCGTCCATCGTTCCCCGTCCCAAGACCTTGCCGTCCCGGATTTCGCCGCCAAAGGGGTCCACCGTCCAGCCGTCCCCCTCGGGGACCACATCCAGGTGTCCCAGAACAGCGATCATCTCCTCGCCGCTTCCGTATTCACACCAGCCCACCTGGTGGTCCATATCGCTTGTTTCAAATCCGCACCGCCGCGCCGTAGCCAGGGCGTGCTCCAGGCTGCGCTGTACGCCTTCTCCATAGGGGAAGCCGCTGTCGTCCGCCTCCTCCACGCTGCGAATCCGGACACTTTCCTGTAGGCTTTTGAGCAATTCTTCCTGCTGCGCGGCCACCGCATCCCGCAGTTCCATTCTTGACCCTCCTATTTTCTTCCAAAAAAACAAAATACCCAGCAAAGGCCAGGCAAAAGGCCAGGCAGTTAGGGTCCCGGCCTTTGCTGGGTTTCATCAAGTTCATTGATATATTGGGAAATATATCACACAAAATGAAGCAGCAATTGATTCAATTCAGTTTTTCCTTTGCCATGATATACCGCTTGTTGGCATCTTTCAGTGCCGCAATCACCGCGCGGGTGGAGGAGCCGTAATACCGGCGGGTAATCTCCGCTTCAAGCTGTTCATACTCCCGGTCCAGGGAACGGCCCACGCATATCCTCCTGAGAAACGTCTCCGTGAGATCCAGCGTATGGGTGCAATCCATATTCAGGATTTCCCCGCTGCTAAGATCCACTTCCAATGCGACAAAAAAGGCACCGTAGACCTTGGTAATTGCATTGTCGATATTGGTTCTGGACTCCCCTGTCACATACACCGTCTCACGATGCTCCATACTCTTTTCCTCGCTGTCGCCAATTGGGTTTGCCTTTGCTTTACGGTTTTATTATATCATCGAAACAATGCCTGTCAAGAGAGCAGTTGTCTTTTCATACAATTCTCTCAGATTCTCTTCAGAATTTTTATATATATTGTCTATCATATCTTTGTTTTTTATAGAAAACAGAAAAATTCAATTTATCAATTTATGCACTATGACAATATTCTTTACATAAAGCTGTTCCCTTTTTTTACCACCATTTTTCGCCTTCTTTTTCAAAAAAACACCGGATGCGATTCCATCTTTTGCCGCAGAGGACGGCCCGGGATGGCCCGACGTACCTCTTCGCAGGCCGCCGGGTGAAGCGGAGATTACCTGGATTCAGACCGGACGCCCCGGCCTTCCGTTTTTATAATTTCTGATAAAGTGGATACCCATCATAAGCACGGTAACGCCCCATGTAATCGGGTAGCAATAATAAATATGGGCGATGTTGTAATCAATCTCCATGGAAATGGCCAAATACACCTGTCTGACCACGACCATTCCAATCAGGGACAGTACCATTGGGACCTTTGTATCCCCATATCCCCGCATCATTCCCAGCCCCACCTCCCGGATTGCCATGAGGCAGTAAAAGGGGATGATTGTGCGCATCATTGCTGTCGCGACTGCGGTTACGCCCGGTTCACTATTGAACCATCCGGCTATCCTATCAGAAAACATGTAGAGCGCCGCGCCGAACACCAATGTGACGGACATTGCAAGCGCCACGCTTTTTTTAAGTCCCTCATTGATTCGCTCAAACTGTGCCGCGCCGTCATTTTGACTGACAAGCGTGGTCAATGCAAGAGCGATGGCCCGGCTGGGAATCGCAATAAATCGGTCCAGCCGCTGCGCAATCCCAACGCCGGCCATGGCCGCCGTATTCAGTTTGTTCACATAGCGCCATACGAAAAGATTGGACAGGGAAATCAGCGAGTTCTGAAGGCCCGCCGGAAAACTCACGCCCATGATCTCCGCTATAATCCCCTTTGCCCCTCTCAGTTTGCGGAACGACAGGGAAAAATTTTCGGACACACTTCCAATTTTCCGGTATACCAGCACAACCGATACCGCCTGCGCACATACCGTTGCAAGGGCGACGCCTGCCACGCCCCACATCAGCAGCGCCGTAAAAAGCAGATCCAGCCCTATATTCAGCGTACACGCAATCAGAAGGATATAGAACGGGGACCTGGAGTCCCCTATCGCCCGAAGGATTCCCGCACCCACGTTGTAGATGATCGTAAACATGATCCCGGCAAGATAGATCCGCAAATACACAGCCGCCATGCTCCATGCCTCTTCCGGAACCGCGGCCAGGCGTAGAAGCGCTGGCGTAAACACTATGCCGATACAGGATAAAATCACACCCAATACCACCGAAAAGGAAAACGCGACCTGCACACACTCATTCAGTCCCGCTTTGTCCTGCTTTCCAAAGGCGCGGGAGATGATCACCGATGTGCCCACCGACACCCCAGTGAAAAATCCAATCAGGAGGTAAGAGAGCGTTCCGCACACGCTGACGGCCCCTATCGCAACCTGTCCCACGAAATTTCCAACCACCAGGGAATCCACGCTGTTGTACAAATTTTGAAAAAGCTCGCTCAGCATAATCGGGATTGCGAACCAGATCAGTTCCGGTGTGATGTTCCCCTGCGTAAAGTCCACGCTGTCATGCGGCTTCATTTCCGTCGCCTCCTCCGTATCAGTCAATTAAGAGCCCCGCAAACCGTCTGCAGGGCTCTTAATGAACCGTTTGTATTTTGTTTTTTAACGGGGATGGTGGCATGCCACAAGGCGTCCGTTCCCCTCCACCGCCGCCGGGACATTCTGCCGGCATTCCTCCGTCGCGTAAGGGCAGCGCGTATGGAATCTGCAGCCCGGCGGCGGAGCCATAGGGCTGGGCAGCTCGCCGGAAATCAGCTGTTTCCCCTGTCTGTCGCTGGGGTCCGTGACAGGTACCGCACTGAGCAGGAAGCTGGTGTACGGATGCCGCGGATGCGCAAATATCTCCTCCGTGGGTCCGCTTTCGCAAATCATACCCAAATACATGATGCAC